>JBBQBH010000028.1:0-34664 GCA_038317345.1 Solirubrobacterales bacterium | reverse complement strand
GACCGAAACCTCCCAGCGCTCGTGGCCATCAGGTGTGCTCCGCTTGAACGTCGATGTCTTGACCTGTACTCGCAAGAGTCGACTGCCTACTTCAGCGATCAAGTCGTAGTCGGGACTATGTCCCAGCGGTACCGAGACTGTCGCCCCCTGTCGCGTCAACCACTCGATCGCCGAGGCTTCGCCCAGGTCGCCCTGCTGCCGGCGGTTGAGGAGCCGATCCATGCCTAGGAACATACGTTCGTGCCGGTCACGTAGGACGCGACGTTTGTGCCGGCATTCAGACGGCCGGGCCCGGACGCCGCGCCCCCCGGTAAAGCCGGGGTTGGTCGTTTGAGCCCAGGCAGGAACCGCTGTTGCGATAAAAGCTGCCGGGCTCCGGGCCGCCGGCCGACTCTATCTCCTCGCCCGATCGTATACCCGAGCACGCGGTGCCGCCAACCGAGGCGCCCCTGGCCGAAGCGGCTAGCTCGCCTCCCGAAGCACCTGTGCCTCGGGCAGCTGCTGGAGCTTCTTCAGCGTGTTGCTCTCGATCTGGCGGATCCGCTCGCGGGTGACGCCGAAGGCCTGCCCAACCTCCTCGAGGGTCAGCGGCTCCATGCCTGAGAGGCCGTAGCGCAACTCGATCACCTGGCGCTCGCGCTCGGGCAGGACGTCGAGCGCCTTGTGCACTCCCTCGCGCTGTAGGTGCTCGCTCGCCTCCTCGAACGGCTCGATCACCCCGTCGTCGGCGACGAAGTCGCCGAGCTCGGACTCGCCCTCGTCTCCGACCGGCTTCTCCAGCGAAATCGGCAGTTGCGCGACGCGAATGATGTCGCGCACCTCGCGCGCCGACCAGCGCAGCTCGGTGGCGATCTCCTCCGGCTCGGGCTCGCGGCCGAGTCGCTGCACCAGCTGGCGCTCGAGATGTGCAACGCGGTTCAGCTTCTCGACCATGTGCACCGGGATGCGGATCGTGCGCGCCTTGTCGGCAATCGCCCGGGTAACCGCCTGGCGGATCCACCAGGTCGCGTAGGTGGAGAACTTGTAGCCGCGCCGGTAGTCGAACTTCTCCACCGCACGGATCAGGCCCAGCGAGCCATCTTGGATCAGGTCCAGGAAGCTCAGCCCACGGCCCAGATAGCCCTTGGCGATCGAGACGACCAACCTCAGGTTGGCCTCGACCATCTGGCGCTTGGCGACCATGTCGCCGCGCTCGATGCGCTTTGCCAGCTCGACCTCCTCGTCGGCGGTCAGCAGCTCGACCCGTCCGATCGAGCGCAGGTAGAGGCGCAGGGAGTCGAGGCTGGGCTCGACGGTCAGATCCAACTCCGGGCGGCGGCGCGACTCCGATTCCGCGACCTTCTCTTCCTTGTAGGCGCTCACCCCGTCCTCGGCGATCACGTCCACCCCGTGCTCGATCAGGTGGCTGTGGAGCTGGGAGAGCTGCTCCTTCGAGACGTCGACTTCCTCGAGGGTGAACGCGATCCGCTCGAAGGTGAGGTAGCCCTGGTCGCGCCCCAGCGAGATCAGGCCTCGAAGCTCCTCCGAATCGCCGAAAGACGTCTCCGCCAGGGCCCCCCCTAGCTGCTCGATCGCATTCACTCCCTTACAACCTCCAGTAGCCGAGCCAGAGGCGATTTCCTCAGGCTCGAACCGCGCCGAGTATAGAGACGGCCCGATTTCCCTACCCTTCCTATGTCCATGGGCAGCAGCGAAACGACCATCTCCCCCGCCGCTCGCGACGTTCAGTCCGGGCGCCCGGCCACCGAGATCAGCCTCTCGCGGGTGGGCGTCACTGGGATCGAGAAGGTCCTGCGGGTGAAGTCGAACGGGACCGAGGAGCTGTACCACGCCGAGCTCGAGTGCTTCGTCGACCTCAATTCCCAGCAGGCCGGCGTCCACATGTCCCGATTCGAGGAGGTCGTCGGCGAGGCGATCGACGAGGTGGTGCTCGGCGAGGCGTTCCGCGCCGAGACCCTCGCCGCCCATATCGCCGAGCGAATCCGCGAGCGCCAGGGCGGCCTGCGTTCCGAGGTGAGCGTGACCGCCCATTACCCCGAGACAGTGGTCACGCCCGAGTCGGGCCAGCGCACCCAGGAGATCTACACCCTGTTCGGGACGGCGGTCGCCTCGGAGCGCGGCCTGCGCACCCTGCGCGGTGTGCAGGCGCAGGGGATGACCGCCTGTCCGTGTGCTCAGGAGATGGTCGCCGATCATGCCCGCGAGAGACTCGCCGAGCAGGGGTTCGACGCCGACCAGATCGAGCGCGTGATCGAGGTGGTGCCGATCGCCACCCACAACCAGCGCGGGATCGGCACGCTCTACGTCGGTTGCCCCGAGGGTTGGCCGGCCGACGTCGATGCGCGCGATCTATTGGGAATAGTCGAGGAGTCGATGAGCTCGGAGATCTACGGCCTGCTGAAGCGTCCCGACGAGCTGGCGGTGGTCTTGAAGGCACACGCACAGCCGCGCTTCGTGGAGGACTGCGCACGGGAGATGATCCGCCGCGTGATCGAGGCCTACCCCGGCCTTCACGACGAGGCCTTCGTGATGGCGCGCCAGGAGAACCTGGAGACGATCCACCGCCACAACGTGGTCGCCGAGCGTTACGGCACCGCGGCCGATCTGCGCCGGGAGCTGGAAAGCGGCGAGCACCTCCCGCACCACCTCACGATGCGCGACTGGCTGGAGTCGCCGGTTAGCTGACCCCGGCGCTGCCGGACTTGGCTTTCGCGCCCGCTCGCTTCTGCGCCTGCTCTTCGAACTGCTTGCGCAGCCCGAAGAAGTAGTCGAGGCCGCTGATCACCGTCATCGCGACGGCGACGTAGACCAGCACGTCAACCCAGACCGGCGAGGGGTCGGCGGCAATCAGCGCGATCACAGCCGCCACCTGGAGGATCGTCTTCACCTTTCCGAGCGGGCTGGCGGAGATCACGATCCCACGCTCGGCGGCCACGGCGCGGAGCCCGGTGACCGCCAGCTCGCGGGCAATGATCACCATCGCCACCCAGGCGGCGAGGCGGTCCAGCGAGACGAGCGATACCAGAGCCGCGACGATCAGCAGCTTGTCCGCCAGCGGGTCCATCAGCTTGCCGAACGTGGTGACGGCGTCACGCGAGCGCGCGAAGTAACCGTCGAGTCCGTCGGTGAGCGCCGCGAGCGCGAACACGCCGGCCGCAAGCGCGTCCCCGTTCGGGGTCTCGCCGAGCAGCGCGACGACGATCACCGGCACCGCCAGGATGCGCAGCATCGTGAGCGCGTTCGGCAGGTTGAGCGGGAACATCGCCGTCAGTATGACCGGGCGCCGGTCAGCTTCCGGCGGCAGGCTTACCGACCGCCGCGGCCGCGGCGTCGCGCTGCCGCAGGAACGAATCGTCCTCGATGCTGATGTGGGGCACGGTGCGCTCCAGCACGCCCGGCATCCACCCGTCAACGCTGTCTCCCTGCCGCCCCGGCGACTGTCTGCCGCATGATGGTGTCGTGACGCGAGAACGCGAGCCCGCAGACCTGAAGCAGCTTGCAATGAAGGTCCACCGCTGCCGTCTCTGCCCCCGCCTGGTCGAATGGCGGGAAGAGGTCGCCGCCGACCCGCCGCGCCGCTACCAGGGCGAGCGCTACTGGGCCAAGCCCCTGGAAGGGTTCGGCGACCCTGCGGCAGAGGTCGTGGTGATCGGGCTGGCACCGGCGGCGCACGGCGGCAATCGAACCGGGCGCATGTTCACCGGCGATCGCTCCGGCGACTGGCTGTTCGCGGCGCTGCACCGCAGCGGCTTTGCCAACCGCCCCGAGTCGGAGCGGCGCGGCGACGGGTTGCGGCTGCGGGGCGCCTACGTCACCGCGGTCAACCGCTGCGCGCCGCCCGCCAACCGCCCCACCCCAGCCGAGCGCGACAACTGCCTTCCCTACCTGGAGCGCGAGCTTGAGCTGCTGGCGCGTTCTCGGGTGCTGGTGGCGCTGGGGAGCTTTGCCTGGGACGGGGCACTGCGCGCGGTCCGAGCGCTGGGCGAGCCGGTGCCGAAACCGAAGCCGCGCTTCACTCACGGAGCCGAGACGTCGATTGGTCGCTGGACGCTGCTCGGCTGCTTTCACCCCAGCCAGCAGAACACCTTCACCGGCAAGCTCACCGAGCCGATGCTGGACCAGGTCTTTGCCCGGGCACGGGAGCTGGCTTCGCGCTAGCGCCCTCGCTGCTGACGCCCGGATAGCATCGCCCCGTGGCCGAGCAACCTCCCAGGGAATCGAAGCCGGCCTCCGACTCGGAATCGATCCTGGTCCGCTGGATGGGGCCGGGGGACGCCAACGCGGCAGGGTTCGTCCACGGAGGTGTCGTTATGCGCCTCTGCGACGAGGCGGCCGGCATCGCGGCGATCCGCCACTGCGGCCTTCGCAGCGTCACCGCCGCCGTCGACCGGATGACGTTCCTGACGCCGATCTACATCGCCGAGCTGGTCACCTTCCGATCGAAGGTCAATGCGGCCTGGAACACATCGATGGAGGTCGGGGTCAAGGTCGAGGCGGAGAACCCGCAAAGCGGCGAGATCCGCCACGCCTCGACCGCCTACCTGACGATGGTCGCCGTCGACGAGGAGGGCCGGCCAAAGCCGGTGCCCGCGCTGCTGCCCGAGACCGAGGACGAGGTGAGGCGCCAGCGCGAGGCCGAGGTACGGCGCAAGAACCGACTCGCCGAGCGCGACCAGCTATTGGCTCCGCGGGACCGCTAGTCGCCGCTATCGCGGCCCGGGACGAAGAAGAGGGCAAGCCACATCAGTGTTGCCGCGGTGGTGCTGACCAGCGCGACGGGGATAGAGAGCGTGAAGGCGATGCCGCCGACCACATTGCGGAGCCGAATTGGTTTTTCCAGGTAGCGGACGAAGCTCTCGACCGTAAGACCGGCGCGCGCCGCGTAGAGAAACATCGCGGCGCCGAGGAAGTTGACCACCGCCAGAA
Organism: Solirubrobacterales bacterium; assembly: GCA_038317345.1. Classification (GTDB taxonomy): domain Bacteria; phylum Actinomycetota; class Thermoleophilia; order Solirubrobacterales; family 70-9; genus Mayfieldus. Next base: position 29,738 of record JBBQBH010000028.1, on the reverse strand, counting down.
CGCCCGCATAGACGATCACCGCGCCGGGATCACCGCTGTGATTGCCCAGCACATCGCTGATGAACGGAACCAACACGACGAAGCCCAGGTAGACCAGATTCAGCGCCATCAGGTTGCCGTCGAAGTGGGTGATCTCGGCGCAGAAGCGATGGTGGACGAGCCAGAGACGGGCGATCACCGCGAAGCTGAGTGCGTAGGCAAACAGGTTGCCGTTCTCGTCCCAGATCGCATCGGCGACGCTCTTGCCCTCTGCCAGGTGATTGGGGAGGTTCAGGTTCAGCACCAGCAGCGTGATCGCGATCGCGAACACGCCGTCGCTGAAGGCGACGATGCGAGTGAACTCGAGATCGTCGCGACTCCAGCGGAACCTGCCAGGCTTGGAATTCGCTTCCACACCGGCATGATCGGCGCCGCCGGCGACGGAACCAGAGACTCGACCCGAACTCCGACGCCTGGGTCAGCTCCTAGAATCCCTGACCGGGCCGGCGTAGCTCAGCTGGTAGAGCACTTCACTCGTAATGAAGGGGTCCCCGGTTCGAGTCCGGGCGCCGGCTTCCCATTCCAGAGCGATCCCGAACTCCAAGAAAGCAGTCGTACTGGTCTGCGCCCGAACAAATCCCGAACATCTGCGCACCACCGTCGTCGCGTTGCAAAAGTAAAGCCGCTCAAATTAGCACTTCTGCTTCTCGCGCTTTGCGATAGCGAGCTGACGGTTGGCGATGACGCTCGCACCTCGTCCGATTCGATCGCCTCGAGCCGACGAACCCAGATGATCGCATTCCTCGAAAAGGGGCTGGGGCGTCCGGTTGCCACCCCCGCACCGGGCAGATGTGCGGGCGGTCAAACGGGACACCCGCGGATCACGGAGCTCACGACGGCCGCCACCAACCGGCTGGATGTGCGGTGGGCGTTCCTGCTGCGGACCGCGTGAGACCGGCCGAAGCGTCCGCCAGCAGGCCAACGCTGTCGGCCTCTACTCGTGTCGTTGCGCCTGCCAAACGCCGGAGTGGGTGAGATCATGCCTCTGGACGTCGCCGAAGGTGGCGCGTAACGCGTCGCTCAGCGTGCGGATGACGTTGTCGGAGAGCGCGAGCCGCCGCGAGGTGCGTGACGGAGCGGTCGCGGAGTGCCAGGACAGGACGAGGCGACCGTCCGGACGGAGTACCCGTTTGATCTCGCGTAGGCCGGCGGCCAAGTCCGGCCACATGACCATGGTGTTGACGCTGACCACCGTGTCGCAGGCCGCGTCGGGTAGGGGAAGCTGGTCGGCGGTCCCGGCAGAGATGTCGACTCGGCCGGCGCTCTGCCACCGCCGGCAGCGGCGGGCGGCCTGGGAGCGCATGACCGGGGAAGGGTCGACCAGGTATAGGCGGAGCTGCTGATTCCGCTGGGCGAGCAGGGCGCCGAGGACGCCGGGGCCGCAGCCGACCTCGCAGAGGTCAGTGCCCGGGGTCGCGAGCAGGTCGGCGATCTCACGCTGCTGGGGCAGGCCGCGGGCCATCAGCACACCGCCGATGCGGCCCAGTAGTCCGCGCGGCAGGAAGAACGCGTCGAGGATCGGGCGGGGCGGGCGTCCTGGCTGAACTGGGGAGTGCTGGTCGGTCACCCTGTGAGGACGATAGCTCCGTGGCGCTCGGCCGCTGATCCGGCGCAAGGCGCTGGCCGCCGTCGCGCGACGCGCCAAGGGCGAGACGTGATCCGGACGCGGCACCGCGTTCGCGCCGCCTGCAGCGGCCCCTGGATTTCCGTCCTCGGCGCGCTTCCGCATGTCGGCGACACCAGCAATGCCCGACGCTCGGGCGCAGGTGGTCAGAGTGCTGCAGCGGAACGGCCGCTGCACTCTCGGCTTACGGTTCCCGCGTACGTCATCACCCGCAGCATCGCCATCACCCAGGCAACTCCACAACAGGTGGGACTCCCGGGAGGTGATGTCATCACCTCGACCATGAAGGACATCCATGGGGCGGTGATGGCTGGCAATGCGATCGCATTCGTCGCCGCGCTCGTCGGTGTCTTCGTCATGCAGTCGGCGCTCCAAGGCGACCGGCGACTCGTTGTCGCCGGATTTCGGCCCGGCGAGGCGATCAGCGCTCGCCTGATCGTCGTCGGCGCGGCGACCGCCTTGGTCGTTGCTGTCTCAGCGATCGTCACCGCGATCAGCTTCAGCCCGGCCCTGTGGACCCCTTTTCTGGCCGGGCTTTTCCTGATCGGGCTGATCTATGCCGCGCTCGGCGCCCTGGCGGGAGCCGTGCTTGACAAGCTCGCCGCCACCTATTTGATGCTCTTCTTGGCGATGACCGATCTCGGCATCGTCCAGAACCCGATGTTCGGCGACGGCAGCCCCGACGGCTGGGCCGTCGTGCTTCCTGGCTATGGGCCTTCCCGTTTGATGGTCGGTGGTGCTTTCTCCAACAGCTTTCAGGCAGGGTGGGAACTCGTGCTCTCCCTGGCCTGGATTGCCGTACTCACCGCCGCTATCTCCGTCATCCTGCGCCGCGCCGTCGGCCAGCGATCCTGAGCGGCAAAGGCGGCCAGTCACATCCGTAATCCGCCGCAAGGCAATCGAATGATTTCACCGATGCGCCGTAGGAGCACGCCGCTAGTCTTGGGGGCGTGAAACATCACCTCAAGCACCTGGCGATGTGCGCGCCGATGGTCCTGATCGGTGTCATCCTCCTCGCCAGCGGAGCTCGGCTGGCAGCGCTGCTCCCGGTCGTTGCCTGCGTGGTGATGATGGGAGTAATGATGGCGGCGATGAGCCGCGGCGAGCGCTAAGGCCGCTTTCGGCCGGCGAAGGTCGCCCAGAGCCCGCCGAGGGCCGACTCGACGGTGGCGTGCTCGACGAGCTGATCTAGAACCTGTTCGACCGGTGGTTGGGGCGGCTCCCAGGCGGCGACGCGGCGCTCGAACGCCACCAGCGGTCGCTCTGCCAGCTTCCAGGGACCTCGAAGCGGCGTGGCGTCGATCATCGCGATGCGCCCACCGGGGGGCGAGGACCCGCAGGGCCTCGTGGAGCAGGCGTTGCCAGTCGGAGCCCCCCAGGGCAAGCGTGCTGCAAACGCCCGCGAAGGCGCCGTCCCCAAACGGCAGGGTGCGCGCGTCGGCCTCGACGAGCCGGACGTTGCTCCATCCCCTGCGGGCAGTGCGCCGGGCTGCGCGGGCGAGCATCTCAGGCGTGAAGTCGACTCCGACGATCTCGCCATCCGGGCCAAGCGCCGATTCGAGCGCGGCAAAGCCGAGACCCGTGCCGCAGGCGATGTCGAGAACGCGATCGTCCGTTCGCAGGCCGAGCTTTGCCACCATCCGTCGGCGGATCGGCGAGCGGCTCCCCAGCCCGCCCAGGGTCGGCAGCAGGTCGTAGTAGCCGCGTCGCGCCTGGCGCCCGAATAGCGCCCGGATGGCGTCATCGCTCGGCTGGTCCCGCCTAATGCGGTCCCCCCGGCCGTCTGCATCAGCGACCAAAGCCGTCTTCGGGGCGTCAGTTGGCATGGGCGACCGAGGGCTCGGAGGCCGATTCCTTCTCCAGGTAGCGCCGCGGCTCCGCCTCGAAGGCGTGCAGGCAGTGCTCGGAGCAGAAGTAGTAGGTCTCTCCCGCGACCTCCTTACGGACGGCCTTGGCTCGGTCGACCTTCATCCCGCAGACCGGGTCAGTCGCCCCGCGGCGGGCGGTGAGCCAGAACAAAGCGGCGAAGATCACTAGGCCGAGGAGGTTGAGGAACAGCTTGTAATCCAACTGGACGGAGCCGAAGATGTCGCCGCGGCTCGGGCGAGTAGTCGGGATCAGATTTGCGGCGCTGAACAGCCCGTCGACAATCAGGGCGGCGATGACCATGGTCACGAACATGAGTGCGGTGATCCTGATGGCGAAAGGCCAGCCGTAGTACTTGCGGTAGGCGACCACGATCGGCAGCACGATCAGGTCGGCGAAAATGAAGGCCATCACCCCGGCGAAGCTGATGCCCCCGGACCAGAGCACCGCCGCCAAGGGAACGTTGCCGACCGAGCAGACGAAGCTAAGGACCGCGATCAGCGGCCCGGCGACGACGTTTTCGACCGTCCTCAGCGCCGCCGGCGCATGCTGGATGAACAGGCCGTTGAAGAAAGCGTTGCCCAGCAGGCCGATGAATCCGGCCAGAAGAAACCCGATGGTGATCTCCTTCCACAGCATCTGCCAGTCGCCGCGGAAGTTGTGGGCGACATCGGACCAGGCTTCGGTCGAGGTCAGGCGCTGGCGCCAGCTGAGCTGCGAGCCGGCAGCATGATGCTGATGGTCGGCCTGCGCGGCCTGGGCGTGCTCGCGAGCTTGCTCCTCGAGCCGTGGTGAGACGAAAAGCCGCAGGGCCACAGCCATCAGCACGATCATCACGATGCCGCCGATGTACTCGGCGAGCGTGAACTGCCAGCCGATCAGCACCCATAGCACGAGTCCCAGCTCCCAGACCAGATTGGTCGAGGCGAACTGGAAGGCCAGCACCGTCGCTGCGGAAGCCCCCTTTTGAAACAGCGACTTGGCGATCGCGATCGCCGCGTAGCTGCAAGACGAAGAAGCTGCGCCGAGTCCAGTCGCTTTGGCAAGTGGCCCGGGCCCGCTGCCTGAAAGGGCGTTCTCGATCCGCCCTCGCGGCACCCAAGCCTGCACGATCGCGGAGATCGCAAAGCCCAACACCAAAGCCCACCAGACCTCATAGGCCATCAGGAAAGACTGCTTAAAGCCGTCTCCGATCGTGCTCAGGACATCGCCGATACTCCGGTCCTCCGGACTCGAATTGCCATTGACCCAGATACCCTACCAGGGTATATTGAGCGCCATGACAACAAATCCCGGTTACATGGCTTCCAAAGAGCAACTCCTAAAGCGGCTGGCGCGAGTCGAGGGACAGGTACGTGGCGTGACGCGCATGATCGCGGAAGACCGTTACTGCATCGATGTGCTTACGCAGATCCAAGCGGCCGAAGCGGCGCTTAACGGCATCGCTCTTGGTCTACTGGATGACCATGTTCGCCACTGCATGCAGGAGGGCACGACCAAGCAGCGCGCAAAGAAGGCCGACGAGCTGATGAGCGCGGTCGGGCGGCTGGTTTCGCGCTAGACCGTCGTGGAGCCCGATCCTTTGAGCGATCAGACCTTCCTTTTCGCCGACCTTTCCGGCTTTACCGCCTTAACCGAGGCTCATGGCGATGACGAGGCCGTAGATCTGGTCGGGGGATTCTTCTCTGACGTCCGCGAGTTGCTCGCCGGGTACGGCGCTGAGCAGATCAAGACGATCGGCGACGCCGTGATGATTCGGTGCCAGGACCCGGCCAGCGCGATCGAGCTAGGGGTACGGATTGCAGGTGAGCTCGGTGGCCGTCCCGGCTTTCCGGTCGTCCGCGTTGGCATGCACACAGGCCCCGCCAAAGAGCGCGACGGCGATTGGTTTGGCGGGACCGTCAACCTGGCGGCCCGGGTGGCGGCTGCGGCTTCAGGTAACGAGGTGCTGCTGACCGAAGCCACAGCCGAAGCCGCGGGCGAGCAGACAGAGTTTGCCCTCAGCGAGCACGGCCGGGTGAGCTTGCGCAACATCTCCGAGCCGCTGCGCCTGCTTCGCGCGAGTCGCGGCTCGCCCCACGACGAGGCCGGACTGCCGATCGATCCCGTGTGTCGGATGGCCGTTGACCCGGAGGATGCCGCGGGCTCCTTGCGCCACGGAGAGGTTCAGTACTTCTTCTGCTCGATTGATTGCGCCCATGCGTTCACCGAAGCGCCAGAACGGTTTGCAGCGGGCGATTGATGCGGGCGGTGTTCCGGTCGTTAAACGAAGAGGCACAGCCAACCGAGCCGAGGCCAAATACGGGGTCGCGCCCGAAGCTACGACCTTCGCCCAACGCTCGCTCGCTCCGCGGTTGGCGGCGACACCTGCCAGCATCTAACGGGCCCGGGTGTGCGATCGCTCAGCCCGCGCGGACGCGGAGTGGTCGGGGTGGCTCCGTGACGAGCCGCTCGTCGAAGGTGAACCCAGTCTCGAGCGCCCGCCGCAACGGGCAGGTCTCGGCCACCCGCTCGAGGCGCCGCCGCTGCTCGGCAGAAAGGTCGTCGGGCAGGTGCAGTGCGACCACGAAGCGGCGCGGCGTCGACTCGGTGTCGTAGTCGACGTCCACCGACGCATCGCCGATCTCCCAGCCCCGCCTCTCGCCGTACATCGCGATCATCGTGGAGATGCACGCCGCAAGTGCCGCCGGCAGCAGCTCGTGCGGGGCGGGACCCTGGTCGGTGCCACCGAGCGAGGTCGGCTCGTCGGTGAAGATCGTGTGACGGCCGTTGACATCGACCTCGTGTTTCAGGGTCTTGCCAACCCGGCTGGCATTTGCGCTCATAGACATTGCACAACCAAAATATCACACAACGATATAGTTGTGTTATGGTGCTGGCCATGAACACATCAACCGCCGTCCCCCACCCGCTTCCCGCCCCGCTGGTCGAGTTGATCGCTGAGCGATTTCGCGTCCTTGGCGAGCCGATGCGAATCAGACTGCTCGACGCCCTTCGTGACGGAGAGGCAACCGTCCACGATCTCCAGGAGGCCACCGACGCCTCGCAGCAGAACGTCTCCAAGCACCTCGGCGTGCTGCTGCGCGCCGGCATCGTCGGCCGGCGCAAGGAAGGGAACTTCTCGCTTTTCTCGATCGTCGATCCGACGGTCTTCTCGCTGTGCGAGGAGGTCTGCGGCGGGCTGCGCCGGCGCCTTGACGAGATGGACGCGCTCCTGGACGCAGGCGAATGACCGCGTACCGCTCCCCCACTCCTGCCCGCTGGCCGCTTGAGCGAGTCCTCTTCCTGATGGCAGGGACGATGACCGGCCTCAGCGCCCTGCTGAGCGCACTCATCAGCCCCTGGTTTCTGCTGCTGACCGGATTCGTCGCAATCAACCAGCTCGCCTTCGTGCTGGTCGGAAACTGCCCGAGCTCTTGGATCCTGCGGCGCTACTTTGGCCTCCGCGGCGCGGGCGAGCCATGAGCGAGCACGGTCCGGTCGGGCGGCTTGGACGCTTGGCGGCGGTCCACCGGCGCCGGATCTTCGCGGCCTGGGCCCTGATCGCAATCGGCCTGGGCATCCTCGCGCCCCGCGTCGAGACCGCCCTTTCGGGAGCCGGCTGGCAGGCCAACGGCTCGCAGTCAGTGAGGGCTAGACAGCAGATCGACCGCAGCTTCCCCGGTGCGGGCTCCTATGCCCTGCAGGTCGCCGTCCACTCCCGGCAGTTGACCGCGACCGATACCGCCTTCCGCCGCAGCCTCGCGCGGGCCGAGCGGGTCCTGCGTGGCGACTCTGCAGTCGGGCAGGTCACTGCACCCCGCCGCGGCGTCTCAATCTCCAAAGACGGCCACACCGCCGTGATCGGGGCGGGAGCCGCCAAGGACCCGAACGGAATGGTCGCCGCCGCCGACGGCCTCAAGGGCGAGTTGGCAGCCACTGCGGCGCCGGGCATTCAGGTCAACCTCACCGGCGCCTCGGGGATGTGGTCGGACTTCAACCAGGCAAACCGCGACGCGATGCTGCGCTCCGAGTTCCTCTCCTGGCCGGTGACCCTGCTGATCCTCGTGCTCGCCTTCGGCTCGCTCGTGGCTGCCGGGCTGCCGCTGATGCTGACCATCGTCGGCCTGATCGCATCCGCCGGCGTGCTTTACCTTGGGACGCTTCTGTCGCCGATCTCGATCTGGGCGATGAACTTCGCGCTGATGTTCGCCCTGGCGCTGGGCATCGACTACGCCCTGTTCATCGTGATGCGCTTCCGAAACGCCCACTTCGGCCAGGGTTTGGCGCCCGTCGACGCGGTGGCATCAACCATGGACACCGCGGGCAAGGCGGTGCTCTTCTCCGGGCTGACGGTGCTGGTCTCGCTCTCCGCGGTGATGCTCGTTCCCAGCCCAGCCTTCCGCTCGATGTCGCTGGGGATCATGATCTCGGTGATCTTCGTGCTGGCAGCGACGCTGACGCTTTTGCCCGCGGTGCTGGCGAAGCTGGGCCCGAGCGTGGACAAGATCGGCCTGCCCTGGGCCCACAGCGGAGAGCACCGGTCGGCCAGGTTCGCTCGCTGGGGTGAGACGCTGTGGCGCCGACCGCTCGTCTTCGGAGGCATCGCGCTGATCGCCCTGGTCGGGCTGGCGCTGCCGGTGCTCAACCTGAGGACCGGGATGCCCTCGATCAAGGTCGTGCCGAACGGCGATCACTCCCGCCTCGGCTACCGGCAGATCACTCGCGCCTTCGGCCCCGGGGCTCCCGGCGCCCTGCAGGTGGTCGCCCCAGCCGCACAGAGCGCTCGGGTTGCCTTCGTGCTGCACCGCGACCCCGGCATCGCCGCAGTGCTGCCCCCACGGATTGGTCCAGGTGACCGCTCGCTGATTCAGGCGATCCCCGCGAGCGGGCCCTCGACTCCGGCACTGGGGCGAACCGTCGATCGCCTTCGCTCCACCCTTCCCGCATCTGCACTGGTCGGCGGTGCTGCCGCCGAGAATCACGACCTCGAGAGCGCACTGGCGGCCAAGACGCCTCTGGTGATCGGGGTCGTGCTGGGCCTCGGCTTCATGCTTTTGCTGGTCGCCTTCCAGGCGCCCCTGATCGCCGCGATCGGAGTGCTGACGAATCTGCTCGCCGTCGGCGCAGCTTTCGGGATCGCCAAGTGGATCTTCCAAGACGGTCATCTGTCCGGCCTGCTCGGCTTCCAGCCGCAGGGCTTCCTCGACGCCTGGGGTCCGGTCTTCTTCTTCGCGATGATCTTCGCGATAGCGATGGACTACACGGTGTTCCTGCTTTCCTCGGCACGGGAGCACTGGGAGCAGTCCGGTGACGCACGCAAGGCAATGATCGGCGCGATGGCGCATTCCGGTCGGGTGATCCTCTCCGCCGGCGCTGTGATGGTCGCCGTCTTTTTCACCTTCGCCCTCTCCGGACCATTGCCGCCTAAGGAGATGGGCGTGATCCTCGGCATCGCGGTGCTTTTGGATGCCTTCCTGGTGCGACTGCTGCTGTTGCCGGTCTTCCTACGACTCAGCGGGCGGGCCGCCTGGTATCTGCCGGGTTGGCTTGACCGAATCCTGCCCGACGTGCACTTCGGCCACGGCCATTCCGAGGGTGAGCGAACCGGCCCACCGACCGACGGCGCGACTGCGGTGCCCTCCGCACCAGCGGACATCCCGGCCCGGGTGGGCTGATGAAGCGCGTCGTGATCCTCGGCGGCGGCAGCGGCGGCGCCGTGGCGGCCAAGCGCCTCGAGCGCTGGTCAAAGGAGGGGGAGGTCGAGGTCGTTTTGATCGACCGCAGCCGCTGGCATGAGTATCGGCCGAGCTATCTGTGGGTGATGACCGGCAAGCGCGAGCCTGCCGACGTGCGCCGGGAGCTCTCGATCCTGTCGGAGCGTTACGGGACGCAGGTCGTAAACGCTGAGGTCACGGCGATCGACCCACAGGCACGCCGGGTCGAGACCGGCTCTGGGGGCTTTGACTATGACTATCTGATCGTCTCGCTCGGCGCTGAGCTGCGACGCTCCGCGGACCTGGCCGGATTGGAGGCGCCCTGGGAGCTGGATCACGCCCTCGCGGCAAGGGAGCGGCTGGCCGGGTTTGACGGAGGCCGGGTCGTGGTCGGGGTCGAGTCCTGGCCCTACCGCTGCCCGCCGGCTCCCTTCGAGGTGGCGATGATGCTGCGCTATCTGGCCGAGCAGCGCGGTGTGTCCGAGCGAACGGAGATCTCGGTCTTTCACACCTGGGAGCGTCCGATGGAGACCTTCGGCCCCCTGATGGTCGAGGGCTTTGGCCGCCTCCTCGACCAGCGCCAGGTCAGCTTTGAGGGCGGCTTTCAGCTCGAGCGCCACGACGCGGCAAACAAGGTGCTGCGCGCCAAGGACGGGCGCGAGCTTCCTTATGACCTCGCGCTCGTGGTCCCCGCTCACCAGGCGCCGCAGGTGATCCGCGAGTCGGGCATGGTCGCCGAGGGCGGCTACATGGACGTGAAGCTGCCTTCGATGGCCTCGCCCGACTTCGAGGACGTTTGGGGGATCGGCGACGTCGCAGCCCCGACGATCGGCCTTGGCATGGCCGGCGTCTTCGCGCACTTCCAGGCCGAGCACGTCGTCGCGCAGATCCTCGACAAGGTGCGCGGCACCTACGTCGGCGAGCTCTACAACATGGTCGGCGTCTGCGTGATGGACACCGGCTATGAGGGAGCAGCAGTGTGGTGCGATTTCACCGACAAGCTCTGCGGCCGCACGACGGTGCCCGACTGTCGGATGCTCGGCGGGATGCGGGCCTTCAGGGCGGTCAAGTCCGGCTTTGAGGCCTACTGGTTCGCAAACCTTTTCGGAGGCTGAGGCGATGGCGGAAGACAGCACGCCCCTGACGCCCGCCGAGCGGGCCGCGCTGGAGCGGCTTGAGAAGCGGCTGGCGCGAAATGCCGGACAGGTGGAGCAGGCGCTGGAGATGGTCGAGCGCCTCGCCGACAGCGGCCTGCTGGCCGGCGTGAACTCGATCCTCGAGGAGTTCGACGAGAACTTCAGCGCCCTTACCCGACCCGACGTGATGACGATGGTCGCCAACCTGATGATGCTGATGGGAACGCTGGGCCAAATCCCTTACGAGGGCGGCTTCAAGCTGGCAATGGACGCCCCCGCGGCGATCAGCGAGGCCTACCCACGCTTCCGAGACCGCACCGAGCCGATGAAGCTGCGAGAGGCAATCCACATCCTCCGCAGCCCGGACGTCGCCGCCGCGATGGAGCTGATGGTCGCCGTCCTGCGCTCACAGCGCGGCCCCTGATCGACCGGACTTCGAACCGGAAAGGCCTAGGACCCATGACCGCACCCAACCTCCGAGAAGTGAGCGCCCGCGAGGCCTGGGAGGCACAGGGGCGCGGCAAGGCGCAAATCTTGGACCTGAGAACCGAGCTCGAACGGCGCCGGTACGGCTGGCCGCCCGGCGCGAGGCGCGTCTCGCTCCTGCGCCATCTGGTCTGGCCAGAGGGCCGGGGAACGATCTATCTCTGCCAGCACGCCAAGCGCTCGAAGCTGACCCGCTGGCGCGGCGCGGCCGAGATTCTGGACGGCTGGAAGGGTTGGGAGAAAGCGGGTCTGCCGCTGGAGCACGCCGATAAGAGAGGCGACTAAGGAGAACGAGTGTGACCCACGGACCTATCCGTCAACACGGCCCCGACAGCCACGCTGTCGAAATCGATCAGCGGCCGGCGCGCCGAGTAGATCCGATCAGGGTTCCCGAGCCCATCGAGGGCAGCGACGGTCTCTTTGTCGTCGACGCGACCTGGGGCGAGATCTATCCGATGGCGCTGGCGCCCGGCGTGCGAACCGTAGGCGAGCTCGAAGTCATCGAGCACCTAAGGCGTGGGCTAGCACTGATCGACACTCGCCTGGAGCACTTTTACGTCGGCTCCACGATCCCGAGCGCCCGCAACATCCCCCACCCTGAGATCTTGGAACACAGCCACGAACTGCTTGCTGATCTCGAGACAGTCTTCTTTTGCAACGGGCCGCAGTGCGCGGCAACACCGAGCGCCATTCGCTCGCTTCTGGATGCTGGGCATGCGCCGGACTCGATCCTCTACTACCGCGGGGGTATGCACGACTGGATGACGCTCGGTCTTCCCGTCACCACTGCGGCCCACGCCTAACCGCCTCCAGATGAACGCTGGCGCACGCCGGCTCTCGTGTGTCTCACAAAGCCGTCAGGTGTGTCTGGCTTGTGTCTCACTCGCGGCGCACGGTGCGGGCCTGTGCGGCGCGGTGCGCAACCGTCACAGGCACTCGCGATGCCTGACAGGCTGATCTGAATCAGTCGGGGCGACTGGATATGAACCAGTCGCCCATTGGAGCGCGGAGCCAAGCGCCGTAGCCCGGGAAGTCCTTTTGGCATCCGGATCCAAATCTGGAGGTAACGCCCCCTCCTCGCGCCGCGCACTCCGAACTGATCCCGAACATTTGCGGGTGTAAGAGCGGGATTGCTCGTCGACGCTGGGAAGCCAATTAGGCCCCTGAGCAGGCGAAATTGCTCGCCGTCCGCCACCCCTTCACCTCCCCGCCTCACTCGTAATGAAGGGGTCAGCGGTTCGAGTCCGCTCGCCGGCTTAACTGCGGTAGTCGTTCGTCCCTAGAGGCCGAATGACGCTTTCATCGACGCGGCCCCGACCGCGCAGCCGGCGCGACCGACGCCGAGCAGGTCCTCGGTGGTGGCGAGCAGGTTGCAGAAGTTGTAGCTCGTGCCGACCTTCTTGCCCCGGGCCCTCTCGTGCACGAGCGTCGTGTAGACGTGGTTTCCCTCGCTGCCGTTGTCCTCGTCGAAGGTGACGACGTAGAGCAGCTGGCCCGCCTTGTACTGGGGCGAGTTGAGCACCTTGGGGGTAAACGAGGCCAAGAAGTCCGATGCCGTTTGGATCGAGCAGTCGTGGGCGTCGTTACAGAGGTTCGGCGTCACGAAGGTGAACTTGCGATCGAAGCTCGGGCTTGCCGGCAGCGGCAGGTCGTTCGCGGCGCAGTTGACGTTGGTGAAAATCCGCGCCGGGTCGTGCTTGACCGGACTCGGGCCGCTTGTGGTGCGGTTGCAGTTGCCCGACATCGACTCCTGGTAGGAGCGCCATTGCGAGTCGCCGACCTGGTGGAAGATGTTCTCCGCCGAGCAGGTAGCGAGGGCGTCTGAGGTGATGCCGCAGGTCTGGCCGGCGGTGGCATAGACGTAGTTCGGCTGCGATGGGTGGGTATGGGCGAAGAAGTTGGTCGCGTCGCCGTAGGTGTCAGCCAGCGTCTTGAACTCGCCCACGTTGCGGACCTGGTTGTAGCCGTGGTTCTCGAAGAAGATCCAGACCACGTTCTTGATCGCCGGATTACCGACCGTGAAGTGCCGGGTGTCCTGGGTCGTGTCGCCGTCCTTCTCGAATCCAGTGATCGTCAGCGTGTGGGCGCCGTTGCTGAGCGGGTAGTTGCGGTCGATGCTGATCGAGTCTGCGCCGCCGCTGGGGGCCGTGAAGGTCTCCTTCAGCGTTCCGTCGATGCGCACCTCGGCTCGAGCCTGCTTGTCGCCGGGCTTGACGGTCCAGCTGCCGTCGGGGACGACGGCCTTGACGTGAACGGGGCTGGGGACCGTCACGCCCTCTTGAGGGTCGGAGATGCTGACGCAGCCGGCAAGCGCCAGCACGGCGGGAAAAAGCAGCATCGGCAGCAGGACTCGCTTCACAGTGCGGACCCTACCGCCCGTGCAGCGACTTTCCATCCTCAAAACTGGAGGCTTGCGGCGCCAAGTGGGAGACTCATAGCGGTCCTCCGATGTCGGTCTGCCACAGCCAAGCGCTAATCAACGCCCCGCCCAGCCGAGTCTGGGATTTGGTCGGCGACCCGCGTCGCCACCCGGAATGGTGGCCGCGGGTGATCGAGGTGCGGGGCGAGGAGTTCGACGAGGGAAGCAACTACGCCCAGGTCACCCGAGAGCCGATGGGGAAGATTGAAACGATCATGGAAATCGAGCGCCTCGACGACCTGCGTGAGATCCACATGCGCTGCACGAAGACCGGCACCTACGCGCGTTGGCTGCTGACCGAGGCACAGGGCAACACCTTCGTAGACGTCGAGTTCGGCATGGACCCGATCCGGGTCAGCGACCGGATCGCCAATGCCACCATCGCCAAGCTCTATTTCCGCCGCTGGTTGAACCAGTCGCTCTCAGCGCTCGAGCAGGTCGTCGCGCAGCCCGATCAAGGCGCGACCAGCCGCTCCGCGACCAGCGCCTAGCCCGCGGCGAACTTGTAGCCCACCCCGCGCACCGTGACCACGATCTCGGGACGCTGGGCGTCGAGCTCGACCTTCTGACGCAGGTTGGAGATGTGGACGTCGCAGGCGCGCACGTCGCCGTCGAATTCGGTCTGCCACAGCTCCTCCATGATCTGGTGGCGGCGGAAGACCTCGCCCGGGCGACCGGCCAACAGCCGCAGGAGCTGGAACTCTGAGCGGGTCAGGTTGACCTGCTCGCCCCGCACCGTGACCACGTGGCGCACGAGGTCGAGCGACACCGCCCCCGCCTCGATCCGGGTCGTCTCCGTGCTCGGCGTGCGGTCGAGCTCGCGCCGGCGCAGCTGGGCGTGGACCCTCCCGAGAAGCTCACGGACCGAGAATGGCTTGGTGACGTAGTCGTCGGCGCCGACCTCGAGCCCGACCACCTTGTCCACCTCGGCATCCTTGGCGGTGAGAATGATGATCGGGACGGCGCTGCGCGACCGCACGTCCCGACAGATGTCGAGGCCGCTGGGGCCGGGCATCATGATGTCGAGGATCAGCAGGTCGAAGGGCATGTCCACGGCGAGCTTGCTCTCGGCGTCGTTTCCATCGACGGCCGGCGTCACCTCGTAGCCCTCCTGCTGGAGCGCGTAGGTGACCGAGTCGCGCACCGAAGGCTCGTCGTCCGCTATCAGGATCCGTCCCTGGCTCATCATTAGGCGACCGGCGTGGGTACTGGTTCGGCTGCGGGAAGGCGCACCCAGAAGATGCTGCCGTGGCCCTCCTCGGAGGAGGCTCCGATCGAGCCGCCCATCACGTGGACCATGCGCTTCGCGATCGCAAGCCCGAGGCCGAAGCCCTCGTGGGCGAGCGCGTCGCTGGATCGGTAGAAGCGCTCGAAGACCCTGTTGACCTCTTCGGCTGGGATGCCGGTGCCGGTGTCGACGACCTCGATCACCGCATCGCCGTTGCCGCGCCGACCCCTGAGGATGACCGTGCCCGCCGTCGAGGTGTGCCTCACCGCGTTGGAAAGCAACCCGACCAGGACCTGCCGCAGAAGCAGCGGGTCGCCCTCCGCCGCCAGGCCCGGCTCCACGTCCACCCTCACGTCGATCCCCTCCTGCGCCGCCGCCGCAACGGCATCGGCCGCGGCGCTGGACACGTCGACGACCTCCGCCTCGCCCTCGGGAAGCGCCTCGATACGGGCGAGGGTCAGAAGCGACTGCATCAGCCGGCTCATCCGCTCGACGTCCTCGGAGAGCCGGCTCAGGAAGTGCTCGAGGGCCTCCGGGTCTTCCTTGGCGCCAGATCGCAACACCTCGATCGCGCCCGAGATCCCAGCCAGCGGATTGCGCAGCTCGTGCGCGGCGTTCGAGACGAACTCGCGCTCGGCCAGCTCGCGCCGCATCTCCTCGGTGCGGTCGCGAACGACCACCAGGACTCCCTGCTCGGCGGGAAGGTCGCGCGCTTGCAGTCCGTAGACCCGGTCGCCGATCCGAAGCGCCGGTGCCTCCGCGCCTCCACGCTCCGCCGCCTTACGCAGGTGCGAGACCATCGCCGCGGGCGGGGCGCCCTCCTCGGTCACAAGCTCGGCCGCGGCACGGTTCGAGAACCGCACCGTGCCGTCGTTGTCGACGATCATCACCGCGTCGCTGAGGCCGTCGAAGATGGCGGCCAGCTTGTCTCGTTCTGAGGAGAGGACCTGAAAGCTGTCCTGGAGCGCCGCCCGCATCTTGTCCAGCGCCCGGGCCAGGTCCCCGACCTCATCACGGCCCCCGACCTGGAGCGGGACGTCGAGCGAGCCCGCGGCCATGTTCTCGGCGCTGCGCGCCAGGCGCCGGATCCTGTAGGTGATCAGCGAGGCGACCAAAAAGCCGATCAGGATCGCGATGAAGACACCGACCACCAAAGCCCGCAGGCTGTCGTTGCGGAGACGGTCGATCGCGCTCTGCAGGACCTCGGGCCGCGAGTAGCGGCCAAGCACGGCGCCGCTGAGGCTGTTGTGACGGTAGACCGGAGCTGCGACGACGGTCACGCCGCCGGGAGCGCGGCCGGTGAAGCGGCCTCCGACCAGTGCCTCCGCCACGGCCTTGCGCCGGGAGTCGATCCGGCCAAGGGTCGGGCCGGCGGGACGCGGCTCGAGGAGGCGACCGGCGCGGTTGAAGTACCAAGCCGAGAACCCGGTGTCCTTGCTGGCCCTGATCACCTCGGCCGAGTTCTGGGCCGTGCCGAGTTGATCGGCGAGGTTAATCGTGCGGCCGACGGCAAGCTCGGTCGACCGCTGGGAGATCACGGTTTCGTTGGAGTCGTGGACAAAGCGGTAGACCGTGACGGCTGTGATCGCTCCCACCAACGCGAAGGCGAAACCGAGCCACAGACGCATGCCGATCCATGGCCGCGGCCGGTCGGAGACCCTCGGAAGGCGGATCCGTCGCGCCATTTGAGTCTTTCTTAACACAAAGCTCAAGCCGGGCAGGCCGATTGGCTGCTCGGTGGCGGCTTACCCGCATGGGAGAATCGGCTGGTGCGAACACTGGTCTTCATCCCCGCCTGGAACGAAGAGGCATCAATTGCAGGCGTTATCGAAGGGGTGCGCGAGGCGCTGCCCGACGCCGACGTGCTGGTCGTCGACGACGGCTCGACCGATGCCACGGTCGAGCGGGCGCACGCCGCCGGAGCGCGGGTCGCCTCGCTGCCCTTCAACCAGGGCGTCGGCGCGGCGCAGCAGACTGGCTACGTGTACGCGCTGCGAAGCGGCTATGACATCTGCGCCCATCTCGACGGCGACGGTCAGCACATGGCGACCGAGCTGGCTCGTCTGGTCGGGGAGATCAAGGCCGACAAGGCCGACATGGTGATCGGGTCGCGCTACCAGGATCGCAGCGTCGCCCGCGACGACGACTACCGGGCGAGCATCTCGCGTCGCACCGGCCAGCACCTGTTCCGGCTCATCGTCAGCCTCTCGACCCGGCAGCGGTTCACCGACACGACCAGCGGCATGCGAGCGGTGAACCGCGAGGCGATGGCGCTCTTCAAGGAGCACTACTCGCCCGAGTTCGCCGAGGTCGAGTCGGTGCAGCGCGCCGTGCTCCAGGGGTTGAGGGTCGAGGAGCTGCCGGTGCGGATGCTGTCCCGCTCCGAGGGGCGCTCCTTCCTCACCCCCGTGCGCTCCGCCTTCTACATCTTCAAGACCCTGGTCGTGCTGCTCGTCGGACAGTTCCGGCCCAGGGTCCGAGAGGAGCGCTGACATGCTGCCGCAGTTGCTGGCCGCCGAGCCGGTTGTGCGCCTCACCTCGCAGGCGCGCATCGTCGCCGCGGTGCTGGCGATCGCCTTCATGGTGATGATCCTGGAGCTGATCCGGCGCCACCGCCTGCAGGAGCGCTACAGCGTGATCTGGTTCGTTGCCGGGATAGCGATGCTCGCCGGCGCCACTTTCCCCGACCTGCTGCGGGTGCTCGCCAACGCCCTCGGCGTCCGCGACGTGACCATCGCCCTGTTCTCGCTGCTGTTCCTGCTGCTGCTCGGGTTGGCGCTCAGCTTCAGTGTCATCCTCTCCCGCCAGGCCGAGCAGATCACCCGCCTCGCACAGGAGCAGGCGCTGGAGAGCGCCCGCGAGGACGGGGCCGGCTCAGACGGCGGTGCCGGGGGCGCGGAGCGTTCGCTGAAGGCGGAAGAAGAGCGCCTCGAGCGCTAGCTCCTCGGAGACGTTGAGGTCGAGGCGCCGGCGCGTGTCCTGGACCAGTTCGACGCAGCGGCGTGGGCGAGCCGGGTCCAGACCTTCGGCCTCGCGGGTCAGCTCTTCGATTCTGTCGCGGGTCTTCACCACCTCGGGGGCACCGGCGGCGATCGCGCCCAGGTCGCGCAGCCAGGCCGCGCACAGCTCGAGGCCCAGGTCGAGTGCCTCGGTGCGCCGACGCCGCCCCACTCGCCGCGCCTCTTCGCCGATCTCCCGGGCCGTTCGCGGTCGTCCCGCGTCAACGTCCTCCAGCCTCGCCCGGGCCTCGTGTTCGGCCTCTGTGCCCGCCGACTCGGCCCCCTCCAGCAGCGCCTTCCAGGGAGCGCCGCCGCCATCCGGGTCGGCCGCCGAGCGGGCCAGCGCCTCGGCCTCCTCGCGTAGCCGCCGGCCGGGCTCGCTGAGAAGAAAACGGGCGCGCTCGACGTCGCCGCCCGCCAGCCGCGCCGCCGCAGCCACCTCCTCCGCCGACCCCTCGGCGGCCAGAGCCTCGGTCGCCGCCTCGGGAGGCAATGGGGCAAAGCTCACCTCCTGACAGCGCGAGGTGACCGTCTCCAGCAACGCCTCGGGCTCGGCGGTCAGCAACAGCAGGTGGTCGAACTCGGGCGGTTCCTCGAGCGTCTTCAGCAGCGCGTTCTGGCTCTCCTCGCCCATCGCCTCGGCCTGCTCGATGACGAACACGCGGCTTGAACCTTCGAACGGACGGTAGACGGCCGCGCGAATCACCTGGTCGCGCAGCTCCTCGACCAGGTGCTGGCTGCCGCGCGGCACGAGCCAGACGAGGTCGGGGTGTGGGGAGGGATCGAGCAGCGCCCGGCGGCGCGCCGCCTCCGGGTCGGCGGCGCCGGTGGCCAGGATCTCGGCGGCAAAGGCCCGTGCCGCCGCCCGCTTGCCGGCGCCGCGCGGGCCGCGGAATAGGTAGGCGTGGGCCGGGCCGGCGGCGAGCGCTGCGCCAAGCGCAAGGCGGGCTCGAGGCTGGTGCTCAGTCGCGGCGGCGAGGGCGTCGGGCAGATCTGAGACGGCGGGGTTCAACGTTCCTCATTCCTCATTCCTCATTCCTCGAGCTTTGCCTCGACCGCCTCCATCACGCGGGCGTGCACCTCCTCGACGCTACCGCTCCCGTCCACCTTGACGACGCGATCGGCGTGGCGGACGGCGATCTCCTCATAGGCCGATGCGACGGCGCGCTGAAATTCAAGCCCGGCGGCCTCGAATCGGTCCTCGCCGCCACTTCGCTGCGCGGCCTGCTCGGGATCGATCCAGATCAGCAGCGTGAGGTCGGGTCGCAGTCCCTCCGCCGCCGCATCGCTGAGCCGCTCGGCGAGATCGATGCCGAGGCCACGGCCCCCGCCCTGATAGGCGGCGCTGGAATCGGCGAAGCGATCGGAGACGACGTCACGACCCGCCTCCAGCGCCGGGCGAATCGCGCGTCGGACGAGGTCGGCGCGGGCGGCGCAGAAGAGCAGCAGCTCGGCCATCGGGTCGAGCTCCAGCTCACCGTCGGCGAGCAGCTCCCGCACCCGCTCGGCCGCCGCCGTACCGCCCGGCTCGCGGACAAGGACCGTCTCGGGGCCAAGCGCCTCGGCAAGCAGCTTCGCCTGCGTGCTCTTTCCGGAGCCGTCGATCCCCTCGAGCGAGACAAACACGGCTCGCCGCCGCTAGCGCTTCGCGGTTCGCTTGGCGTTTGAGGCGCGCTTGGCGCGTGTGGGGCGCGTCCGGGTCGCCGAGGCCGCGCCGGCGATCTTCGCGGCGTCCGCCTTGCCGTCGCCGTCGGCTTCCTTCGCGAGGTCGGAACCGTCCTTGGCGCCGTTGCCCTCCGCGGCCTTTGCCGCCTTCGCGGCCTCACGCTCGGCGCGCTTCTCACGCATCTCGACCATGGTCGGGCAGTCGTCGTTGAGGCAGAGCTTCCAGGGTCGCCCGCGGAAGCTCTTGACGCTCAGGCGCGGCATCTCGCCGCAGACCGAGCAGCGCTCCTCGAGGCGCCAGAGGTCGTAACCGCGGCCGGGGAGCGGGCCGCTGACGGGGCACGAATCGGGGGACTCGGGATCGTCCTTGATCCAGCCCTCGCAGCCGTACATGCGCTTGCCGCCCTTCAACTCGATGATCCGCAGCCGGTTCGGTCCGCCGTCGTCGCGCTTCCGTCCCGCTTCCTCGCAGACCTTGCAGGGGCCGAGGAACTTGTCCTCGTCCATCCCGGCCCAGACGACCTTTGCGAGGTCCTCGCGGCTCTCGTCGATCTCGTCATAGGTCTTGTGCAGCAGCTTGCGACTGTCGCCGACCACGTCGTCGCGGGTCATCTCGCCGGAGGCGATCTGGTCCATCTCGCCCTCGAGCCGCGCCGTCATCTCCGGCGTCGCCATCTCGGGAACGAACCTCTTGAATGCCTCGTACATCGCGATCCCGGTCTCCGACGGAATCGGCGGATTGGCGTAGACATAGCCGCGGTCGTAGAGCTTCTGGATGATGTCGGCGCGGGTCGCCTTGGTGCCGAGGCCGCGCTCCTCCATCATCTCGACCAGCTTGCCCTGGCTCAGCCGCGCCGGCGGCTGGGTCTCCTTGTCGAGGATCCATGGCTCGCCGTCGAGCGGCAGCTCCTGGCCCTCTTCGAGCTTCGGGATCTCCTCGTCGGAGGAGCGGGCGTAGGTGTAAATCGCGGCGAAGCCGGGGTCAACGACGACCGAACCGCGCACGAAGTAGGTCTCCGAACCGGCCTCGATGTCCGCCCGGGTGGATTCGGTGATCATCGGCGGCGCGAAGGTGGCGAGAAAGCGCCGTGCGACCAGCTCATAGACGCGGCGCTTCGGCCCCTCGAGCTCTCTCGGATAGACCGCTTGGGTCGGGTAGATCGGCGGGTGGTCGGTGGTCTCTTTGCGGCCGCGGGTCGGCTGAAGCTGTCCGTCGAGCAGCGGCTTGGCGGCCTCGAAGTCGGGGATGTTGGCGAGTGAGGTGACCAGCTCCTTGACCGGCAGCGAGCTCGGATAGACGGTGTTGTCGGTGCGCGGGTAGGAGATGAACCCGTCCATATAGAGCTCTTCGGCGATCCGCATCGCGCGCGACGGTGTGAGCGAGAGCCGGCTCGAGGCGTCGGTTGTGAAGGCGGTGGTGTTGTAGGGGGTCGGCGGCTTGCGGGTGTTGCGCCGCGAGGCGACCTCCTTGACCACTCCCGGCGACTTGGTGCCGGCGACCGCGGCGTCAGCCTCGTCGCGCTTCCAGAACTTGTCTGTTTCGTGGTGCGCCTCGAAGCTGCCGTCGGGGTGCTCGAAGTTCGCCAGCACCTCCCAGTACGGCTCCGCCTTGTGGGCGCGACGCTCCAGCTCGCGCTCGACGACCAGCGCCAGGGTCGGGCTCTGCACCCGGCCGACCGAAAGGAAGTTGGACCCGAAGCGCCGCGTCGCCAGCGAGACCGCACGGGTCAGGGTTGCGCCCCAGAGCAGGTCGATGTCCTGCCGCGCCCAGCCGGCGTGCGCAAGTGGGAAGGAGAGCTCGTCGAGCTCCGAGAAGGCGCGCTCGATCTCTTCCCTGGTCAGGGCCGAGTAGCGCGCCCGCTTCACCTTCGACTCGAGGTCGGGGTTGACCTCGAGGATCTCCTGCAGCGCCTCGAGCCCGATCAGCTCTCCCTCGCGGTCGAAGTCGGTCGCGATCACCAATTCGTCGGCATCTTTGGCGACTTTGCGAACCGCCCGCACCACGTTCTTGTCGGTCGGCTCCTTGATCAGCTCCGCATCGATCAGCTCGTGCAGATCGGTCTTCTGCCAATTCGAGTATTCCTCGGGGAAGGCGGGGTTGAGCACGTGGCCCTTGAGCCCGATCGCCATCTGCTCGCCGCCGGCGTCGGACCAGGTGTAGAACGGGACCTTGTAGCTCTTGTCAGCCTTCGGGCTGCCGCCGAGGATCTCGGCGATCTTCTTGGCGCTGTTGTTCTTTTCGGTGACTATCAGTCGCATCGACACTCAAACTCTCGATTGGGTCGGCGAGGGTAGCAATCGGCTCAACAGGGTCAATTGAGGCGGCCTGCACCAAAGCGCCCGCGAAGGCAGGCAGAATGCCCACTTATGCGATCTCTGGTGACAGGGGGTTCGGGCTTCATCGGCTCGAATCTGGTCGATGCCCTGCTGGCGCGCGGCGACGAGGTGACGGTGGTCGACGACCTCTCGACCGGGCGGCACGAGAACCTGGCCGCCGCCCTGAAGGGCGGCGCCGAGCTGGTCGAGGCGGACGTTCGTGACAACGCGGCGATGACCGCGTTGGCAGAAGAGCAAAAGCCCGAGCTGGTCTTCCATCTCGCCGCCCAGATCGACGTCCGCCGCTCGGTGGCCGATCCGGCCTTCGACGCCGAGATCAACGTCGGCGGAACGGCGAACATGCTCGAGGCAGCGCGCGAGGCCGGATCGCAGCGCTTCGTCTTCGTCTCCACCGGCGGCGCGATCTACGGCGAGGGTGAGGGGAAGGATCTGCCGCTCGGCGAGGACGCGGCGGAGGAGCCGCTCGCCCCCTACGGCCAGAGCAAGCTCGCCGCCGAGGGCTACGTCTCTCTATATAGGCGCCTCTATGGGCTCTCGGGGGTGATCCTGCGGCTGGGCAACGTCTACGGCCCGCGTCAGGACCCGTTGGGCGAGGCGGGTGTGGTTGCGATCTTCTGCGGCAAGCTGAGCAGCGGCGAGGCACCGACCGTCTACGGCGACGGCACCCAGACCCGCGACTACGTCTACGTCGCCGACGTGGTCGACGCGACGCTGGCCGCGGCATCGGGCGAGGCGAGCGGTGCTTTCAACATCGGCACCGGGCGCGAGACAAGCGTCCTCGAGCTGGTCGAGCTGCTGCGCGAGCTCGGCGGCGTCGAAGACTTCGAGCCCGAGTTTGCAGCGCCGCGCACCGGAGAGGTGCAGCGGATCGCGCTCGACTGCTCGCGCGCCGCCGAGGAGCTTGGCTGGCGGCCGGCCACCGAGCTGCGCGAGGGTCTGGCGCAGACGCTGGAATCGGTCTGAACTCGCCAGACTGACGCGTTAGGTCAATGGGGCACGCTGAGCTGAGCACAAATTGCGCGGCCCGTGCTGCACGGAAGCTCACGGTGACGAGGCACAGTGCTGCGACCGCCTGGCCCTTCCCAGATGGAGTGCTTCCTTCCCTCCCGTACCCGTCGACACCGGTGGGCTCGAAGATGCCGCTCCAAGTCGCGCAGCTTGATCAACTATTCCCCGTCTTCCGCGCCGGGCGCTCGAATGGGCCGGCTAGGCGATACGAGTACTTGAACGTGTAACCCTTCGGCGCCAGTTCGGCAGCCACTTGGTCGCGTTTCCGCTTGATTAGGTCGTGTCCGCGGAGGGTCTGGAACCCCTTGCTGAAGCTGGACACGGAGATCCCGTACCACTCGGGCACCCGGTCGGCGACGAGCTCGAACCAACCGGGTTTCTCATGCAGGCCGATAAGAAGTACGGCAATAGCCGCAAGGTCGAGAGCCCGGTTCCACTCCTCACGCCAGAAGGCATATGGCACCTGCAAGTACTTCTCTCCCCGGTCCGCAGGATGCTCGTACGGGTCCCCGGAGCCATCGTCATATAGGAGAGTGATGCGGCTCTTTCGCCCACTTCGCGAACGCTCAAGCAAGCGAGCATTCTCAAGCCAGCGCCAATTGCGCGAAATCGCATTCTGAGAGCTCGCATGCTTCTCGGAGAGTCCGAGTGCCCGGGCCCACACCCGGGAGTCATGGGCGACGTCCCACTCACCACCGCTGGCGGCGGCGTGGGCGAGCATGTACTGCTGCAGTGCCCGCTCGTGGTGAGACGAAACGAACCGAGCGAGCGGTCCGGGAACTCCTCTATCGTCTTTGTCGCGATGCTGAACGAAGGTCTTGGCAAGCGGAAGATGGTCCCGCAAGGAGTTGTCGAGCAGAACCTCGACTGTGCTTTGGGCTGTGGCTCGTTTGCTGCTCATGGCTTCTAACTATGCCATGGGGCTCGCCATTCTATGGCGGGAAGAACGTCACTTCGTTCGTCACGGCGCACGGGTTAGTGCGTGCACAGTGACAGCTCACTGCTAAGTCGCTTGCTAGCTCAGATGCCAGCGCTACCCGGATCGTCACTGGGCAACCAATAGATAGAGGCCCATCGGCGGAACGCCGGGCGCCTGCGGCGCTATCCCTGCACTTCCGAGCCTAGCGGTGACTACTCTTTATGGGCTATGGCCAAGGCGCTCTCATTGACCGCGGTATACGAGATCGTTGAGGACGGTTGGGTACAAGCACGCATTGAAGAGCTGCCCGAGGTGATTACCGCGGCACCTTCCGCGGAGAAGGCCAAGGAAATGCTTCTCGATGCCCTGTCGGAGTATTTCGCTTCGCTGCTCGAGCCCGGGAACGGCAGCTCTCCGACCGCCCAGCGGGAGCGCCTTGAGTTGACGATCACTTCTTAGCGCGACAAGCAGGTCGCACTTCCCTAGGGCGGCGGCGTGCCGAAAGCGGTCGGCGATTGCTGCGGGGGGACCTCGAGCGGATAGAGGAGATCGGCGACGTTGGGACGGGCCTGGAATGCGAGCGGGTTGTCATCGGCCTGGCGACGAATCGCCCGCGCCGCTCCGGCGTAGTCGCCGAGCGCCGCCTCGAGGCTCGCCAGGCGTTGCCAGGTCTCGAAATTGTCGGGCTGCAATCGCGTCGCCTCGGCGAGCAGCGATGCCGCCTCCGCGTCATCGCCGCGGCTGCGGGCGATGCTCGCCTCGGTGAACAGGGGCTCGACG
Source organism: Solirubrobacterales bacterium (assembly GCA_038317345.1). Classification (GTDB taxonomy): domain Bacteria; phylum Actinomycetota; class Thermoleophilia; order Solirubrobacterales; family 70-9; genus Mayfieldus. The sequence goes on along the minus strand of JBBQBH010000028.1, from coordinate 5,536 downwards.
CTGAGTGGATCGAGCTTGTGCGCGAGGTCGGCGTCGGACGCGGCAGCGCCAAACGAGCCGCTACCGGCGTCGCGAAGCGACTCCACCCGCTTCGTCTCCGCCAACGACGGCAACGCCGCCGAGGCGACCAGAAGCACCGCGGCCAGGGCGCTGGCCACGGCGAGCAGGATCGGTGCCGGCCTGCGGGCGGGCGGCGGGTCGCCGACCGGCGACGGCGCCGCCGCGACAGCGACAGCGACCAACGCGGGGATCGTCACCGCCGGGATCTCCCAGTCCCAGTCGACCAGCGAATGGACCGCCCAGGCGGTGGTGGCTGCCAGCAGCGCCAATCGCGCCGAGCGCTCGATACCGCTCGAAGCTCGCACCCTGCCCACCGCCGCGGCACCCAACAGCGCCAGGCCACCGAGCCCCAGCAAAGCGCCGACCAACCCGGTCTCCGAGAGGAACTGGAGCGGGACGCTGTGGGTGGAGCGAACCGGGGCGTCGTAACGCCGGTACAGGTAGCGGACGACCGGGAACGAGCCCGCCCCCCAGCCGCCCAATGGCTTGTCGCTGAAGGCGCCGAGGGCTTCCTGCCACCAGATCCAGCGATTGGACCCATTGGAGGAGATCAAGCGGCTGGGATCGTTCCCGGGCCCGGCCTTGGGCTGCTTGAAGAGGTCGGCCTGATGGGAGATCTCGCCTGTCAGCCCACGGCTGGACACGGTCAGCGCGCCGGCACCGACGATCAATAGGCCGGCGACAGCCGCCGCCAGCCCACGCCAGACCAGGCGCGAGTGGCGCGCGGTCCAGCCCACCCTGCCCTCGATGCGCAACAGCTCGCGCCCGGCTATCGCGACCGCGGCGAGGCTGAGCAGCAGCACCAGGCCGAGGATCGCTCCCCCCTTCGCTCGGTCGTGCAGCGACAGGCCTCCCGCCGAAAGGTTGTGCAGACCGAACGCGACCGCGATCGAGGGCAGCGCGGCGAGGATCGCGCCGACTCCGACCGCGAGGCGGCGCAGACGCTGCGGACCGGCGCCGACCATCACCGCCAGCACTGCCACATAGGCGAGCAGGGCGCCGCGAGAGTAGGTGGTCGCGGTGGTGAGCACCAACACGGTCAGCGCCAGCAGCGCACCGATCCTCAGCCGCACCGCGGCCTCCGGGAAGGCGGCGAGCCAGATGCATACCGGCGCCGCCATCACGCAGAGGATCCCGACCGCGTTCCAGTATCCGATCGGCTCCCGCACGCGGGCGAACTCGTCGCCGGGGTTGAGGTCGAAGAAGGCGAAGTGCAGCCCCGGGATGATCTTGCCGCCCAGCGCGTAAAGCGCGACCAGCAGTGCCGCGGCCGAGATGCCGATAGCGACGCCGCGGGGCGCGGCGCGCGTGCTCGAGGCGGCGGCGATCGCCACCGCCACCACCACCGAGTAAACGATTGCCCGGTTGGCGGCGAGCCAGCTCAGGTCCGGAGCCGCCGACCACAGCGTCGACAGCGCGCTCCACAGAGCGAAGCTGGCGAGCACCGCGACACCGAACCAGGCCAGCGACGCCCGGCCTGCCCGCAGCGCACCGGCGGCGATACCAACGCCGCAGACCAGCCCGATGGCGGCGATGCCAACCTGCAACCTGCTCTCCTGGGGAATCGCCGTCGCCCCGTTGTTGAAGGCGGCAAAGATGCCCGCGAAGACGAGCAGCGCCAGTAGCCAGGCGCCGAGGCCCCAGGCCGAGATCGCTTCCCGGAAACGCGCCAAACGGGGCCGCCCGGCCACAGTCACCGCTTCCATCGCGCCCAATCTAGTTGACCGCAGGCAAGAGGCCCTAAGGTGTTGCCGCGATGCGCCCCCGCCTTCTCGCGACGCTGACCATCGCCGCCGCCGCGCTTTTGCCGGCGGCCCCCGCACAGGCCGACTTTCAGACCCTCTATGACGACTACCACGCCGACGGCGTGATCGACGGCTGCACCTACTCGGCGAGCGAGCTGGGCGCTGGTTTGACCGACATCCCGGCCGACGTTCGCGAGTACGACCCGGGATTCTCCGATGCGATCAACGCGGCACTCGAGCAGATCGCGGCCGGCTGCGGCACCGCACCTGCGGCGGCCGCGACCAAGAACGAGGTGACCGCGGCCGACGGCTCGCCGGGTCCGGCTGCCCCCCACCCACTCGTCGTTCACGCTTCTGACACAGGGCCAGCGCTGCCGGGAGTGCTGGCGGCGCTGATCGTCGTCCTGGGAGCGGGGCTGGCCACCGCCGCCGTGCTCGCCGTCCGCCGCCGCCGCTCGGCTTCTAACCTTTGACCCAATGCCCGCCCAGGCCTATGCAGGCAAAGAGTGCGTGTGCCAGTTCCGCAAGGGGATCTGCGACCAGTCCTGCGTGCGCGACATGCTCGAGACACCCCTCTACATCGCCTGCCTGAAGCTGAAGGGGCGCAACGCGGTTGTGGTCGGGGGTGGGGACATCGGCCTCGAGAAGGTCGAGGGACTGCTGCTCTGCGACGCCGACGTGACGCTGATCGCCCCCGATGCGCTGCCGGCGCTTCAGGAATATGCCGACGAGGGCTCGATCTCCTGGGAGCGGCGCGAGTATGCCGGAGCTGCCGACCTCGAGGGCGTCTTTCTAGTGATCGCCGCGACCAACCAAAGCGAGGTCAATATCCGCGTCTCCGAGGACGGCGAGGCGCGCTCGATGCTGGTCAACGTCGTCGACGTGCCTCCGCTTTGCAATTTCATCCTGCCGGCGATCGTGCGCAGCGGCCCGCTGGCGATCGCGATTTCCACGGCCGGCGCCTCACCGGCGCTGGCGAAGCGGATGAAACGCGAGATCGCCGAGGCCTTCGGCGAGCCCTACGCCCGCCTCGCGGTGATGCTCAACGACGCCCGCGGCTGGGCCAAGGCGACGCTTCCCACCTACCAGGACCGCAAGGAGTTCTTCGAGGGGATCGTCAACGGTGAACCCGATCCGGTGCAGCTGGTTCGCGAGGGCCGCGAGTCCGAGGTTCTGGCGCTGATCGAGGCGGCGAAGGAAAGCCATGCAGCCGCCGCGGCAGACGGTTGACGGGCCCAGACTCGGCGACCGCGCGCGCGGTCGCCGCTGAGCAGGGTGAATCGCTTTGGGTGCTCGGCACGCTGGTCACGCTGAAGGTCACCGGCGAGCAGACCGGGGGCCGCTTCTCGCTCTGGGAGAACAAATTCCCCGAGGGCGCTGCGCCACCGATTCACACCCATCCTGAGGATGAATCGTTCTTCATCCTCGAGGGCGAGATGACGATCTGGCTGGACGGCGAGCGCAGCAGCTGCGGACCCGGCTCCTTCACCTTTGCGCCCGCTGGAACGCCGCACACGTTTCGGGTCGATTCCGAGACCGCAACGCTGATCGCGATCAGCACCCCGGCCGGGATCGAAAATTTCCTCCGTGACGTCGGAACGCCCGCCGAGCAGGCGACGCTCCCTCCAGCCGATGCGGAGCGGCCCACCGACGAGCAGCGGGCAGCCGCGGAGCGGGCCAACGGCATGAAGCTGCTCGGCCCGCCTCCGGGCCCAGACGACTAGCCCTGGGCTTTACTGCCCTGGCAGCGCGAAGAAGGCGATGGCGGCGAACTGCGCCGCGGCGGCGACGATCACGAAGAGGTGAAAGACCTCGTGATAGCCGAACACGGCCGGGTTGGGGTCTGGGCGCTGGGTCGCGTAGACGACCGCCCCCGCCGTGTAGAGAAGACCCCCGGCCGCGACCAGCAGCGAGCCGGCCGGCCCCAGCCCCTCCCATAGCTCCGGGAAGACGACGACGGCGACCCAACCAAGCGACAGATAGACGATCGCGGTCACCCACTTCGGCGCATCGATCCAGATCATCTCGACGATCGCCCCGGCAAGGGCACCAGCCCAGACGACGGCGAGGACGGCGTCGGCCCAGGCGCCGTCCAGCACCAGCAGCGCAAACGGTGTGTAGGTGCCGGCAATCAGCAGGAAAATCATCGAGTGGTCGAGGCGGCGCATCCAGCGACGCGCATTCGGCCGCTGCCAATTGACCCGGTGATAGAGAGCGCTGGTCCCGAACAGTGCCGAGAGGCTGACCGCGTAGATCGCCACCGCGAGCGTCGCGCGCGGCGTCTTGGCGGCGACGATCAAGCCAGCGCCGAGGAACAGCGAGACGAAGAACGCCCATTCGTGTGAAACGCCTCGCAGCCGCGGCTTGACCGCCGCGATCGCGTCGGCGGCCGCTTCGCGGGAGGCGGTCGCACGATCGCCAACCGCTTCCTTGGCGGCCGTCGCGCGATCTCCCATCGCCTCCTTGGCAGCGGTGGCGCGTTCTCCCATCGTCTCGCGGGCGGCCGTGGCGCGTTCGCCCATCGCTTCGCGGGCGGCGTCCACCCGCTCGCCCATTCGCTCGGCTCCCCTTCGCCGTTGATCGGCCACCCAGCCAGCCTAGCGGCGGACCGCGCCGCGGTGTGTGAGCAACCGGTGATCGGCGGCCAGGCGTGGATTTCCTCCCGCTACATGTAGCGTTTTGCGGCTTTATTAGAAGGGTTTTGACGCCATACCCAGTAGAATTCGGAGAGTGCACTGCCCCCTTTGCGAAGCCCCCACCCGAGTGCTCGAGAGTCGCAGCACCGATGCCGGCGCCGCGGTCCGGCGCCGCCGTGAATGCTCGACCTGCGGGCATCGCTTCACCACCCGCGAGGGCTACGAGCGATCGCTGTTCGTCCGCAAGCGAAACGATCGCCGCCAGCCGTTCGATCGCACAAAGCTGCGCGGCGGGCTGGCCAGTGCCGCCCACAAGCGACCGGTGTCGGATGCCCAGATCGACGCGATCGCCGACGCCGTCCAACGGGCGGTCATGCAGGCCGGCGGAGAGTTGGCGACCAGCGCGATTGGGGAGCTCTGCCTGAATGGATTGCGCGAGGTGGACCGGGGCGCCTACCTTCAGTTCGCAGGGACGCTTCCCTCCCAGGACGTCTCGCTGTTTGCATCAGATTCGGAATTTGCAGGATCTTTGCCCGCCGGTTCCGTCCGCACCAAGAGCAATTCTCCGGGGTCCCCCGCATGACCCCGATCAGAGGAGAGACCCCGATGGCGAAGAGCGCCGCTAGCACGCACACCACCACAGGCGAGGGCCTGGGGATCGAACGTCGCTTCAGCTCTCCCGACGTTCATCCCTTCGACGAAGTCGGGTGGGAGGACCGCGACGCCCTGATCGGCGATCCGGAGAACCCAGCTTTCGAGCAGCGCGAGGTCGAGTTCCCCAAGAGCTGGTCGCAGAACGCGACCAACATCGTCGCCCAGAAATACTTCCGGGGTCAGCTCGGAACCGATCAGCGCGAGCGCTCGGTCAAGCAGATGATCGGCCGAGTCGCCGGCACGATAGCCGCCTGGGGACGCGAGGGGGGCTACTTCGCGAGCTCAGATGACGGCGACACGTTCGAGGCCGAGCTGACCTCGATCCTGCTGCACCAAAAGGCTGCCTTCAACTCCCCGGTCTGGTTCAACGTCGGCTTCGAGGAGCGCCCACAGTGCTCGGCCTGCTTCATCCTCAGCGTCGAGGACACGATCGAGTCGATC
>JBBQBH010000027.1:0-36572 GCA_038317345.1 Solirubrobacterales bacterium | reverse complement strand
GCCGATGAACTCGCCGCCGTAGGGGTAAGGAGGGCGCACCGCGGAGACCAAGGTCTTGGCGGTGAGGATCATCATGTCCCCCACCTGCTCGAAGAGGCTCTTGGCGGGAAGGAATGCCCTATCTACGGCGGTCCTGACCATCTACGCCTCCCGTCTGCGCCGCCTCACGCGGCCCGGCTAACGGACATCCGGAGGAGACCTTGACTCGCCACCAGTTCATCAGCGCCCCGACCGGCCCCCATGCGGGCTCGACCTGGTACTTGGCGCAGCCCCCCTCCCCCATCTCCTGGTTCGAAACCGTCTCCCACTTGTGGGCCGCGGGGTCGTCGACCATGTGGCCGAGGCGCTGGCGCGCCGCACCCTCGTCGCGGCCCCGACGCTCGACCTCGGCCCGGACCCGCTTGAGGCGATCGAAGAGTTGGTCGCGGACGGCCTCCAGCTCACCAAGATCGGCGATCCGCGCGGTCGGCCCGGCAAACGGTTCCGGCGCAGCCTCCGCAATGCCCGCCTCGGCTGCCTCCTGGGGATAGGCCGCCAGCAGCGCCTCCAACCGCGCTACCTGACCCCGAAGGGCCCGCCGAGCCGCCCGAGCCTCCTCCTCGCTGGGAGCAGCGAGCGGGGTGTCGGGGTCGGCCGGCGGGGGCGGCTCCCCCACAAGCGACTGGTCGGGCGCCGAGCCCGCGTACAGCGTGCGGGCGAGGTCGCGTGGATCGATTCCGAGCGAGCGCGCGGTCTCGGCCGCATCGGCCGCCACCTGCTCGAGGGCCGGCGACGCGGCGACGTGAGGGAGGACGAAGGTTCCCTGCCCGTGGCGCGACACGACCAGACCCTCGTCCTCCAAGCGCCGGTAGATCGAGCGGGCGGTGTTGACGTTGACGCCGACACCTGCAGCCAGCTCACGGACACCGGGGAGCTGGTCCCCGCCTGCGAGTCGGCCACTGAGGATCAGCGCCCGCAGCCGCCAGGCCAGGTTTACGCCGACTGGAAGGTCGCCGTCGCGCTCGACGTCCGGCGCCGCATCCTGCACCGCAGCCGCGCCCCGCGGTCTCTCCTCCGAGGACTGTGCCACTGTGCTAGCACAGTAGCACTCTCCAGCGGATGGAGCAACAGTTTGGCTCGTAGACGGTGGTGGCGAAAACCCAGCAAGCGGAGAGCGCGAAAAAAGCAGTTCGGGGTTTTAGGGAGATCAAGGGGGCGCGAACCGAGTCCGGCCAGGACGGAGTCCGAAGGGCGGCGAAAACCGAGGGTGCCGGGAGATAAGGGCGCGAAAAGCAAGCAGTTCGGGGGAAGCAGGCCGAGCGGCGAAGCGAGCGCACTGAATACGTGCGTGAGCGAGACGCGAGGCCGATGACCCCGAAATGCGCAGCTTTGCAGCGTCCTAGAGGACGTAGACGGTGGTGAAGACGATCAGCCACATGACGTCAACAAAGTGCCAATAAATGCCCGGTATCTCGACCCCGAGGTGGTCCTTGGGCTCGGGGCCGAAGTGGCCGCGCCAGGCGCGGATGTTGGCGAAGCTCAACAGCACCAGGCCGACGAACACGTGGGCGCCGTGCAGGCCGGTGAGCCCGTAGAAGATCGAGCCGAAGGCGCCATCGCGAGCGCTGAAGCCGAGATGGACGTACTCGTTCAGCTGGATGAAGAGGAAGGTCGCACCGAGCAGCCAGGTCGCCGCGAGCCCGAAAATCATCCCGTTGCGGTTGCCGCGCCGGATCGACTCCAGCGCGTAGTGCACGGTGAAGCTCGACGAGAACAGGATCGCCGTGTTCATCCCAGCCACCGCGACCGGCAGCTCGAACGGCGCCGGCGGCCATTGGGGCGGGCTGACGACGACGCGGAGGAAGAAGTAGGAGGCGAAGAAGGCGCCGAACAGCATCACCTCGGAGACGATGAACAGCAGGATGCCGAGCGTCTGGCGGTCGATCCGCGAGCTCTGATGTGCCTCGGGCGGACCGTGGTGCTCCTCGGCGTGGCCTACGGCGACGCTTGCGCTTTCCACTACTCGCCTTCCTCTGAGGACTCGGCACCGACCGCGGCCGGGTCCTCGCCCGCCGCCACCGCGGCGGCCACGGCCTCCGCCGGTCGTCCGGCCTCGAGGTGCTCGACCGGCTTGTCGGTGATCTCGCGCACGCGCCCGATCAGGCCTTCCTCAAGCCACTTCGACGTTTCGCCGCTCAGGGTCGAGATCAGGATGTCGTCGATGCGGTAGTGCTCGATCGCGTTCTGCACCGCGTGGAATGGATCGGGGCTCATCGGCTGCCCGGTGGCGTCGATCTCCCCGCGATAGAGCGCGGCCAGGGTCGAGGCGAGCTTCGCGGAGACCTGCTCGCGGGTCAGGTCACCGGAGCGGGGCGAAATGATCGTGTAGCGATGCGGCGCCTCGCGGTGACGCTCCTTCAGCCGCTCGACGAGGTCGGGGCTGTCGACCGTCTGCGTGGCGACGACCAGAGTGTGGATCACATCCCAGCGAATCGCGTCGTCCTCGATCCGTACTGGGATGTGGGTGATCGTCGTCTCGGGCTCGAAGCGCGACTTCGCCCACTCGACCAGGTCCTTGCGGGTGAGGCCGAAACGGCTCTCGTAAAGGCAACTGAGCAGCACCTCGGCCGGCGCAAAGGCGCGCACTGCATCGTCGAGGGCCAGCGCCGGGTCGCGATCCATCACGTCGCCGACCGCCTCGATGCCGAAGTCGGCGAGAATCGCGAGGGTCACCTCCACCCTGGCCAGTGCGGCGTCGTAGAGCTCGTCGACGTCGACGAGCTGGCCGACCGCGGGCTGGTTCTGCGGCGCCACCATCGCCACCTGAGACGCGCTCTCGGCCCGCTCACGGGTTGCCTCGAGCAGCTTGCGGCCGCCCGCGACCTCGTTGAGGAAGATCAGCAGCGGCGCGCTCGAGCTCATTGGTGTTCGCCCTCGGCCTTGCACCATGCTCTCTTGACGAGCCTCGTGCTCATGTGCTTCCCGCCACGGTCGGCTGCGGCGCCGTCACCTCCGCCCCTTCACCGGCCATGATCACGTGCCGGGCGCCGGGCACTCCGTACTCGTAAGGCCCGCCAACCACGCGCGGGATCTCGTCGAAATTGAACACCGGAGGCGGTGAGGAGACCTGCCACTCGATCGTCTTCGCACGCCACGGGTTGGCCTCGGCGCGCGGGCCGAAGCGCCAGCTGACGACCATGTTGTAGAGGAAGACCAGCTGGGCGGCGCCGAGCAGGAACGAGAAGCAGGAGATCAGCAGGTTCCAGTCGCCGAACTGGGCCGCGTAGTCGGCCACCCGGCGTGGCATCCCGTCCATGCCGATCCAGTGCATCGGCACGAAGGTGCCGAGCATCCCGACGAGGGTGAGCCAGAAGTGCACGCGCCCGAGCCTCTCGTCGTACATGCGCCCGGTCATCTTCGGGAACCAGTGGTAGATACCGGCGAAGATCGTGAACACCGAGCCGCCGAAGAGCACGAAGTGGATGTGGGCGACGATGAAGTAGGTGTCGGAGACGTGGATGTCGATCGGCACCATGCCGAGCATCACGCCGCTGATCCCGCCGATCGTGAAGGTGACGATGAACCCGAGCGCGAACAGCATCGAGGTCGAGTAGAGGTGGATCTTGCCGTAGAACAGGGTCGCCACCCAGGAGAAGATCTTGATCCCGGTCGGCACCGCGATCAGCATCGTGGTGATCATCATCGGCACCCGCAGCCAGCTGAACATGCCGGCGACGAACATGTGGTGCGCCCAGACCGAGTAGCTGAGCGCCACGATCCCGAGCAGCGCCAGGGCCATCAACCGGTAGCCGAAGATCGGCTTGCGGGAGTGGGTCGAGATGACCTCGGAGATGATCCCGAACCCGGGCAGCATCATGATGTAGACGGCTGGGTGCGAGTAGAACCAGAAGATGTGCTGGTAGCTGATCACGTCGCCGCCGGCCGAGAACTGGAAGAAGTTCGTGTGCAGGGCGCGGTCGAACAGGACCATGAACTGGACGCCGGCGATGAACGGGGTCGCGGCGACCACCAGCAGCGAGGTCGACATGTTGGCCCAGACGAGCAGCGGCAGGCGCCAGAAGTTCATCCCCGGCGCCCGCATGGTGATGATCGTGACCAGGAAGTTGAGCGCCGTGAAGATCGAGGAGAAACCGGCGAACTGGACGCCGAGGTTGAAGAACGATTGGCCTAACGGCGCCCCGGTCGAGAGCGGCGCGTAGCCGGTCCAGCCGGCATCGAAGGCGCCGCCCGGCGCCAGGAAGCTGCCGACGAAGAGCAGTCCGGCGATCGGCAACATCCAGAAGCTGAGCGCATTGAGGCGCGGGAACGCCATGTCGGGCGCGCCGATCATCAGCGGCAGGACGTAGTTGGCGATCCCGGCGAAGACCGGGATCACGAAGACGAAGATCATCAGCGCCGCGTGAGTCGAGAAGAGGCTGTTGAAGGTGGCGGCGTCGACGATCTGCGTTCCCGGCTGGGCCAGCTCGGCGCGCATCAGCATCGCGATCGCCCCGCCGACGAAGAAGAAGAAAAACGTCGTGACGATGTACTGGATCCCGATCACCTTGTGATCGGTGTTGAACTTGAAGTAGTCGCGCCAGCTGTAGGCGCCGTGCCCGGAGTGGTCCTCGGGGACAGTCGGCTTGCCGACCGCCCAGCGCAGCCAGAAGTCGAAGCAGCCGAAGCCGGCCAAAAAGCCGAGCGGGCCGGTGACCGCGGGGACGATCACGTGCGGGTAGCCGGTCTGCTCGGTCTGGAAGACAGGGAGGCCGGAGAGCGCGCGCAGGGCGACGACCAAGCCGAAGCCGATGCCGGCGCCCAGGAGTGCGCCGAGCGCGCCGCGATACCAGCCGGGTCGTCTCAGTGCCGCTGCCATCTAGAGGTCGCTCCTCATTATGCCCCGGCCTTCGTCGCAGCAGCGGACTGCGGCCCACCCGAGGGACCGGTGTCCGAGCCGCCGTCGCCGGTGTATTGAGGCGGCGGCTTCGACAGCGTCGACAGCCATTTCTGGAAGTCCTGCCTGGACTCGACAACGACGATCGCGCGCATGGTCGAGTGCCCGAAGCCGCACAGCTCGGTGCAGATCAGTTGATAGGTGCCGAGCCGGTCCGGCGTCACCACGGCCTGTGTGGTGATCCCAGGGACGTTGTCCTTCTTGATCCGCCACTCGGGGACCCAGAAGGAATGGATCACGTCGAGCGCGTGCATGCTGAAGACGACCTGGCGATCGACCGGCACGTGCAGCACGCCGCGCGAGAACTTGTCCGGTTCCGGGTAGGTGAAGCTCCAAGCGTACTGCTGCGAGTAGACGTTGACGTTCATGTAGCCGGGGTGGCGTACCTCGATGTTGTGCAGCGTCGCCCAGCTGTAGCCGGCGCCGAAGAGCACGATCACGGTCGGGATCACCGTCCAGGCGACCTCGAGACGCGTGTTGCCGTGGATCGACTCGCCGTCGCCCTCGTCCCCGGGCTTGGCGCGAAACTTCCACAGCGCGTAGACGAGCATCGTCATCACCAGCGAGAAGACGAACGACGAGAGCACGATCATCACGTCGAGCAGCGTGTCGATCTTTGGAGCAGCGGTGGAGCCCTGCACGCCGTCCCAGCGGACCTGCAGCATCACCGCCGAGATCACCGCCGTTGCGCCGATCGTGGCGGCGGCAATTTTTCCCATCGGCAGACGTTTGGTCAGCGCGGCGTCGTCATGCACCTGATCTGGCGCGGCTCGTTCAGGCGTGGACATCGGTCTCGCAGGCGTTCGTCACGACGGTGAGGGCGGGGGCTTCGAGGCAGCAGCGCATCTGCGGCCGGCATTCTATTGCTGAGGCAGCCGGCGTTTCGGGGCGGTCAGGTGGCTTCTGTAACTAGTCGCTCGTCGCTGGTCGCTCGGGGTTCAGGATCAGGGTTTTGGAAGGTCATCGAGCTGGCCGGCGGATGCGGCGATCACGCCCCTTGCGACGCCCTCCCAGCTCCACAGCTCATCGACCCGGCGGGCGAGTGCGGCGCCGATCTCCCGCCGCCGCTGGGGATCGACGGCCAGCCAGGCGCGCAGCCGGGCCGCGAGCTCGGTGACCGCCCCCTCCGCGACCGGGAACGAGATCAGGGGCGCGACGTCGCCGGGCAGCGAACCGGCGATACGGCGAGAGACCTCCAGCATCCCCGAGTGGGCGGCGGAGACGGGCAGCACGCCGCAGGCGGCAGCCTCCACGGCGACCATCCCGAACGACTCCGGGAAGGTGCTGGGCATGACAAGCGCGTCGGCGGCGGGCAGCAGCTCGGCGACCTCGTCGTGCTCGAGGCGACCGGCGAGCTCGACCGACCCCGCGGCGGCACGCGCCGCATCGAAGTAGCCCGGCGGCGGCTTGGAGAGAAACGACCGGAGGATCTTCAGTGGTTCCTGCGGTCCCCCCTCCAGCGCCCACCCGAGCCGGGCAACCTCGAGGGCGCCGGTCGCGTCGCCCCGCTCCAGCGCCGCGAGCAGCCGCCGCAGACCATCCTCGTAGGCGCCGAAGGCGACCAACAGCAGGCGCGCACCGGGGTTGGAGGAGTGCACCAGCGGCCAGGCCGTGAGCAGCAGGTCGACTCCCTTGGAGACGATCAGCTTGCCGACGAAGATGACCCGCGGCCCGTCGGCGGCGGCGAAGTCGCGCAGCGCCCCCACGGCCGCTTCGTTGTCGCGGCCGAGCCCCCCCTCCCGGCCGCCCGCGTCGATTTGATCGGCAAGTTGCTGCACCGCGGCGACAGCTTGGCCCAGCTCGCGCGGCGCGAATTCGGTCGTGTCGACGCCCGGGGGTCCGAGCCGCGTCTTGGCCTCCAGATCGAGACCCGGCAGCGTCCGCCAGAGGCTCTCGGCGGTGTGGCGCGAGCCAACCAGAACCGCCGAGGCGCCGGCGATGCCCTCCTCGGCGTGAGGCAGGAAGCGCGGGTTGGGCTTGACCGTGTACTCGAGGGCCGAGCCATGGACCTTGGCGGCGAAGCGCAGGCCCGCTCGAGCGAGGATCAGCGGCCCCATCACCAAATGGTTGGCGAGTGCCGCGTCGGGATTGCCGGCGTGGCGGGCAACGTCCTGGACCGCGTCGACGTTGGCCGAGGTGTAGCGATCCAGCTCTGCGTCGCTGAGGTCGGCGAATGTCTTCACCTCGAAGCCCGGGTAGTCGTCGTGGACATAGACCGGAAGCAGACCGCCGATGTCCGGGTTGTAGACGGTGAGCTGGCCTTCCCCCTCCGACTTGCGCAATTGCTCGACCGTCAGCTCTCCGTCGCGCCAGCGCCCCACTGCGTGCACCCAATCCAGCTCGTCGGCGGCGCGCTCCTGGCAGAGCAGGTGCACGTCCCATCCAAGACGGACAAGGGCTCGGGCGAGGTTGGCGTTGTAGACGTTGCTGCCGGTGCCGCGCAGCAGGTAGCCGTGGAAGATCAGCGCGCGCAAGGTGCGGACGCTAGTGAAGAGTTCAGTCGCTAGCGCTAGTCGCTAGTCGCTAGTCGCTCGTCTTTAGGAGTTAGGGTTTGCGCTGTGAATCGGGAGCAGACGTACCGTTTGCGGGCACCGGCCTCGGGGCGCGAGGCACTGGTCAAGGCAAAGCCCGGGCGTCGGTACGTCGACCGGGAGACCGGCGAGGAGATGCAGCCGGTGTCACGGGTATTGCCACTGGCCCGTTCGGAGTCGGCGCTGCTTCGGGCCCCCGAGAACCTGCGCGCCTGCCGGCGCTGCGACCAGCTGATCGGCCTCGACGTCAGCGACTGCCCCTACTGCGGCCTGCGTCAAGAAGCTCTCGACGGCAACGCGTGAGGTCGGCCCACCGACCGCTCGCGATGGCAGCTGCCGTCGCGCTCGTCACGGCGGCCGGGTTGCTCGCCCTTGCCGGTTGCGGCAGCGATAGCGAGAGCACGACAACGCCGCAGTCATCCGAGATCACCCAAGAGACCTCTACGCAGTCGACGGTCGAATCGACGACCACCGAGTCGACGACCACGACCGAGGACAACGGCGGGGCCACCTCTCCGTCCGGCGCTGGGGACAACACGTCCGGCGACGGCGACAGCGGGGGTTCCGCCGTGCCCGATACACCTTCCAACGACGTCACCCCGCCGGCCAACACCCCCCAGGGCAAATTCGAGCAGTACTGCAACCAGAACCCTGGCGCCTGCGGCTAGGCGCCGCAAGGTGTAGGTTGACCGGAAGTACCAGATGTCTCAAATCGACTGCGGCAAGTACCGCATCGATGAGCCAACGAGGGGAATAGTCATGTCCGGCAACGGCCGCCCGAATCAGCGTTCGGGCAAAGCATCCGCAGATCCCTCCAGCGAGGCCGACGAGGCCGACGCGCAAACGGCCCGCGATGACGATCAGACTGCTTCAGACGCCGACCAGACCGCTTCCGATGCAGATCAAACGGCTGCGGACACCGATCAGAGCGCATCCGATCGCGATCAGGCGCAAGCTGACGTGGACCAGCACGCCTCAGACCGAGACCAGGCCGCCGCCGACCGTGAGGAAGCCGCTCACCTCCCCTCCGCTCAGTCGATTGAGCGCGCTCACGAAGTCTCTCGCGGGGAGCGAGACGAAGGCACCCGCGAGCGGGAGGCCACAACCGCGTCGCGGCAGGAGAGCTCGTCCCAACGCCACGAATCGGCGGAGCGCAGAGACGAGACCGCACATCGTCGCGATTTGACTGCCGAAGCGCGCGACGCCGGCGCTTTGGCGTACGACCAAGCCGCGTCAACGTTCGAGCGGGACACGGGCTTTACTTATGACTCCCCCGAAGGAGCAAGACAGCGGGCGGCGGCTGCGCGCGCCGAGGGAGCGAGCGAGCGGGCCCGCGCAGCTTTGGATCGCGAGCAGGCTGCACGCGATCGTGAACAGGCTGCGAACGTTGTGACCAGGCTGCGCGCGATCCTGAGGAGGCGAACGCCGACCTCGAAGCCGGGCAAGTGAACCCGGGCGGTTGGGGCTAGGACCTACCCCTTGACGATCGTGGCGGTGTAGAGCAGGCGCGCGGTCTTGTAGAAGCAGCCGTATTGCTTGTCGGCGCCCACCTTCTGCTGCGGGTGGCTCTCCTTGATGTCCGGCGTCTGCGTGCACTTGCCGGCCTTGCGGCTCGCGCGCCAGCCGCTGCTGTCATCGAGCCCGACCGCGAATGACGGCGCCCAGGTGGGGATGGTGAGCCCGACGACGTCGCCCTGCTTGACGTTCAGGGCCTCGTCGAGGGTGAAGGTCACGTTGCTACCCAGAAACGGCGTCAGCACCACCACGGGGCCCTGGCGCAGCAGCTGATAGCGCGGGGGCTTCTTGTCGGGCACCTGGCGCAGAACGGCGATCCGGGCCTCGGGGGGCGAGCCGTAGAAGTTGTTGAAGAAGCTCTGCTGGGAGGCCTTCGGCTTCGACATCGAGATGCTCCAGGCGACCATGCGGCCGTTGAACGGCACCACGAAGGGCTTCGCCACGGTGCCGGCCTTGGACTGGAAGCCGGTGACGGCTCCGACCGCCTCGCAGGGCGACTGCGGACAGGCGGGCGGCGGAGTGGTCTGCGTCTGACCGAGCACGGCAACCTGGCGCGCAGCGCCCGCGGCGCCCGGCCAGAGCGCCGCCGCCAGCACCAGCAGGCATGCGACGGCGAGCGCCGCTGTCAGCAAGGGCAGGCTGCTGGGCTTCTCTGTTGTGGATCGAGACATGACTCTAACCTTCAACACAAGAGTCCATCCATGGTTGCGGGGCCGATTGTGGCGTGTGAAGCGGCGGGATGCCAGCCAGGCATGCGTCGCTGCAGCCTGTCGCCCAGGCCGCGCCTGTAGGGTTCGCCGCCGATGCCCGCCTCAGGCGACTTCGAACCTTTCGTCCCGGCCGGCCTTGCTTCGCTGGGAATCGAGTTCGACGAGGTGGATCTTGCCGTGATGCAGGCCACCCACGAGCTTTACTGGCCGGCGGTCGCGGGTCTGCTCGAGCTGGACTTCTCCGCTGTCGAGCCCGAGCTCGCCGCAGACTTCTCGCGCGCGCCGGAGCCGAATTGAGCCTGCTCGACCGTCCACTCGCTGAGCAGGCCGCCGCGCTGGCGGCGGGCGAGGCCGACGGTCTGGAGCTGCTCGACGAAACCCTGGCTCGCATCGAGGAGCGAAACGAGGCCGTGAACGCGGTTGTCGCGACCTTCCCCGAGCACTCGCGCGAGATGCTCGATGCGGCCCCGGAGGGGCCGATGCGCGGGGTCCCGGTTGTGATCAAGGACGAGTGGCCGCTTCCCTGGCGGGCGGAGCGCTTCGGGGCGGCGGAGCTGTTCACCGCGACCGCGCCCGGCGAGTCGGGCCCCTACCGGGCCCTGCGCGACGCCGGCGCAGTGATCGTCGGCGTCGCGAACATGCACGAGTGGGGGTCGAGCAGCACCGGCAACGCCTCGGTCTACGGCCCTGCCCACAACCCCTGGAACCTCGAGCGCTGCCCGGGCGGCTCCTCCAGCGGCCCCGCCGCAGCGGTCGGGTCCCGGATGGTCGGCGGCGCGGTCGGCGCCGACGGGATCGGCTCGATCCGCTATCCAGCGGCCTACTGCGGGCTCACCGGGCTGAAGCCGACCTTCGGCCGCTCGGCGATGCAGGGCCATCACATGCGCGGCACGACGATGATCGTCTCCGGCCCGCTGTGCGCTGACGCCGCCGGATGCCGGCTGCTCGGCTCGGCCCTGTACGGCGAGCAACTACCCCGCGGAGAGGCAAGCGGATTGCGGATCGGCATCGTGCGGGGGCCGATCGCCGAGGACTGCGCGCCGCTGGTGGCTTCCGCCTGCGAGGACGCGATCGAGGCGCTGCGCGATGAGACGGGCGGGACCGTCCAGGAGGTCGAGATTCCGGGGTTGGAGCTGTCCGGTCTCGCGGCGGTGCTGATCGGCACCTCCGAAGGGCTGGGAGACATCTCGCCCTCGAAGCTCAACTCGATGAGCAAGGAGATCGGCCCGATCAACCGCGCCCTGGTCAAGTACCGGATGCTGATGCCCGGATCGGTGCTCGCGAGGGCCGAGGTGATCCGGACGATGATGCGGCGCTCGCTGGCCACTGCGTTCGCCGACGTCGACGTGATCGCCTGGCCGAGCGTTCCGGCAGTCGCGCCGCCACTGGAGGAGCCGCTGGTCGAGCTCCCCTCCGGCACGGTCACCGTCGACGCCGTCAACCCGCGGGGCGGCGGGCTCGCCAACCTGATCGGCATCCCGGCGGTCAGCGTCCCGGTCGGCTTCGACGGCGGCCTGCCGATCGGCCTGCAGCTTCAGGGCGCCTGGGGATCCGACGCGCTGCTGCTCGACGCTGCGGAGGCGATCGAGCGGGCAACGGAGCGCCGCTTCGTCGACGCGCTCTCCCCCGTGGCCGGGGGCGCGGGCGCGCCAACCTAAAATCGCCGCATGCCCGCGATAGAGGTGGAGGCCCTGGAGCGCGTCTTCGAGGGCGGCGTGCGCGCCGTCCAAGGCGTCGACCTGGAGGTCGCCGAGGGCGAGATCTACGGCTTCCTGGGGCCGAACGGGGCCGGCAAGACGACGATGGTGCGGATGCTGACCACGCTGCTGCTGCCCACGGGCGGGAGCGCACGCGTGGCCGGCCACGACATCGTGCGCGAGGCGTCCACGGTGCGCCGATCGATCGGCGTGGCGTTGCAGGAGGCGGCGCTGGACCCGCTGATGACGGGGCGCGAGCTGATCCGGCTGCAGGCGACGCTGCACGGAATCTCGCGAGCCGAGGGACGACGGCGCGGCGACGAGCTGCTCGACAAGGTCGGATTGATCGACGCCGCCGACCGCCGGGTCGGCACCTACTCCGGCGGCATGCAGCGACGCCTCGACCTGGCCTCGGCGCTGGTTCACGAGCCGCGGGTGCTGTTTCTCGACGAGCCTACGACCGGACTCGACCCGGTGAGCCGCAAGACGATCTGGGAGGAGGTCGGCGAGCTGAACCGCGAGGGGACCACGGTCTTTCTCACCACCCAGTACCTCGAGGAGGCCGACCAGCTCGCCAATCGCGTGGGGATCATCGACGATGGCAAGCTGGTCGCAGAGGACACCCCGGAGTCGCTGAAGGCCCAGGTCGGACGCCCCCACCTCGAGCTCAGCCTCGCCGCGGAGGTCGCCGAGCGCGCGCATGAGGTCGTCAGCCGCTTCGGCAAGCCGCTGCCGGCGAAGGACGGCAAGATCCTGGTCGAGCTGGCGGGCGGGGCGACCGAGGTCGCACCGGTGGTGGTGGCGCTTGACGAGTCCGGGATCGCGGTCGAGTCGCTGGAGCTCGTGCAGCCAAGCCTCGACGACGTATTCGTTGCCAAGACCGGCTATCACCTGGAGGCCGAAGAGGAGGACACCGGCGAGCAGGAGGTCGAGCCAGCGTGACTGCGCTGAGGGCGAACCTGCGAGTGATCGGAGCGCTGGGGCTGCGTGCCGTCAGGCAGACCTTTCGCCGCCCGCAGCTGATGGCGCCGATCGTCGTCTTCCCAACCCTGTTGCTCGCGATCCAGGTCGGGGGCGCCGGCAGCGCGATCCACCTGCACGTCGGAGGAGTCAGCTTTCCCCACGTCGACAGCTTCCTCCAGTTCATGCTTGCGGGGGCGATGATGCAATCGCTGATGCTGGCCGGGAACAGCGGCGGGATCGCGCTCGCCGTCGACATCGAGATGGGCTTCACCGACCGCCTCTTCGCCTCGCCGATCTCCCGCTTCTCGATCGTCCTCGGCCGCCTGGCCGGAACCGCGGCGCTGGGCGCGCTGAGCGCGGTCTGGTTCCTCGTCATCGGCCTGATCTTCGGAGTGCCGATCGAGGAGGGCATCGCCGGCGCCCTGGTGACAATCGGCCTGGTCACCCTGACGGCGGTGGCGATCGGGGGAATCGGCGCGGCGATCGCGCTTCGCACCGGCAGCTCCAGCGTCGTGCAGGGCCTGTTCCCGTTGATCTTCGTGATCCTGTTTCTCTCCTCCGCGTTCTTCCCCCAGAACCTGATGCTCGAGCCGGCGCAGACGATCGCCAACTACAACCCGCTCAGCTTCATCGTCGAGGGACTCCGCGACGCGATCGTGTTCGGCTTCGCCGGCTCGGAGATGCTCGACGCCCTCCTGGCGGTGATCGGGATCGGTTGCGTGGGGCTGCTGCTGAGCGCGGCGGCGATGCGCCACCGGGTGCGGACCGGTGGCTGAGGCGATCAGCCGCCTGCGTCCCGACCTGGAGATGATCCGGGCACTGATCGCGCGAGCGCGAAACGAGCTGGTGCGGGTACCGGGGGCGGCGGTCCCGGGAGTGCTGGCGCCGACGATCTTCTTCCTCGGGCTCAATGGGGTGTTCGGAAACCTGATCCAGCTGCGGGGCTTCAGCGCCGACAGCTACTCGAGCTTCATCATTCCCGTGAGCATGCTCCAGGGCGCCGGCTTCACAGGCGCGGCGATGGGAGTGAACCTCGCCCGCGACATGGAGCGGGGCTGGTTCGACCGCCTGGTCGCCTCACCGGCGCCGCGCTGGGTGCTTCTGGCCGGGAACGTCGCCTCGGCGAGCATCCGCTCCCTGATCCCGGCGACGGTGCTCTTCTGCGTCGCGATGGCGATCGGCGCCCACTTTCCCGGCATCGACGGCCTCGCCATCGCGCTGATCCTGGTTATGGGGATGGCCGCAGTCGCCGCCTGCTGGGGCTCGATGCTGGCGCTTCACTACCGCAGCCAGTCGGTGGCGCCGCTGATGCAGTCGGGGATGTTCGTGGCGATCCTCTGCACGACCGCGTACGCACCGCTGGCGCTGCTGCAGGGATGGCTCAAGGAAGTGGCGCGGATCAACCCGGTCACCCAGGTGATCGAGGGCGTCCGCCAGGGATTCGTCGGAGGGGTCAGCTGGGCGGACACCTGGCCGGCGTTCCTGGTCCTGGCCGGGCTGCTGGCGCTACTGGGTGCGCTCGCCTTGCGCGAGCTGCGCCGCCTAGCAGAGTGAATACAGCCGGCGGCTGCTCAGCTTCGCTTCCGCTGCCGCCGGGGGACAACGCATTTGCCGTGGGGTTTCAACAGTTGTGAACCGCGACTTCGTCGCTACCACCAACGAATTGGCTGAAGTCGTCCTGCGGCGCAACTGGCGCTCGGGTAAGCGGGACGCGGTCGACTTCGCCTACACCCGCCCCAGCCCCGGCCGCTATCCGTGGCAGTGGTACTGGGACTCCTGCTTCGCGGCGATCGTCTGGCGCCGCTTCGATCGCGAGCGGGCCCGTGCCGAGCTGGAGACCCTGCTCGCCGCCCAGCGCCCCGACGGCTTCATTGGGCACACGATCTTCTGGGACCGCCCGGTCTCGCTTGCCCGCCTGCCCTTCTACAACGTGCTCTCGCGGCGGGCCTTTCAGACCGAGACGATCCAGCCGCCGCTGCTCGCCTGGGCCTGGCGAATAGCTGTCGGCGACCCGGCCGAAGAACCGCGGATCGGCGCCCAGGCGCAGTGGCTGGCCGACAACCGCGACCTCGATGGCGACGGCCTGCTTTGGATCGCACAGCCCGACGAGTCCGGGCTCGACGCTTCACCGAAGTTCGACCCTGTGTGGGGGCAGCGGGCGAACGGGCGGATCGGATTCCCGCTTCTGGTACACCGAAACCGCAAGCTGGGGTTCGACGCGCGCCGGATCGCAGCCGCGGGCGGACCGGTGGTCTGCGAGGTGATCACCAACGTGCTGTGGTCGCTGTCGCTTCAGGCGCTGGGGCGCCCGTCGGCAACAGCGGCGCTGGTCGAGCGTCTCTGGGACGAGGGGCGCGGGCTGTTCATCGACGAGGCCGGTCCGGCGGGAGGACGGCCGGAGGTCTCGACGATCGCCTCGCTGGCACCGCTGGCGCTGCCCGACCTGCCGGAGGAGATCGGCCGGCGGTTGGTCGAAGAGCACCTGCTCGACCCGGGGCGCTACTGGACCGAGGTGCCACCGCCCTCGGTCTCAGCCCAGGAACCCAGCTACGAGCCCGACGGCGGGAGCAGGTTGGTGCGCCGCTACTGGCGCGGGCCGACCTGGATCAACACCGCCTGGCTAGTCTGGCTGGGGCTGCAACGGCTCGGCTACGAGGAGGAGGCGGCCGCGATGACGAGTGCATTGGCCGGCGCCGCCGTCGCTGAAGGTCTGCGTGAGTACTACGACCCCCGCAGCGGCGCGGGCCTGGGCGCGCGCGACTTCGCCTGGTCGACGCTGCTGCTCGAGATGAGCGACCCGGACCCGGCGGTTGGGTCCAGCTACCTGGCTACGGCGAGTAAGTGACCGCCGGCGAGCTGTCGGCCTTGCAGACGAAGATCGTCCCTGCGGTGCCGTCGGAGCGCTTCTTGACGCGAGCGTAGTACTCGCCGGGCGGTGGATTGTCGAGCCCGAGCCGCCAGTGCTGACCGTATGTGGGCGTCGAGCTGACCTTCTGGTCCTTGCCGGGCCTGCGCAGCATCAGCCGCACGGTGCGATTCGTCCGGCAGGCCTGGTTGGGGGACTTGACCTTTCCCTTAAAGGTAGCCGCTGCCTGTTCGGGGGTGATGTTGAGGGTCACCGTGCTGGGGATGCGCACCGTCTGCGTCCCCGCGGCACCTGGCACGCCGATCGGTGCCCCGGCACCGACGATGAGAGCCAGCGCTGCGAGCCTCCCCCCGGCCCGGATCATTTGTAGCGGTAGGTGATCCGGCCGCGGTCGAGGTCGTAGGGAGAGAGCTCGATCTTCACCCGGTCGCCGGGAAGGATGCGGATGTAGTGGCGGCGCATCTTGCCCGAGATGTGACCGAGCACCTGGTGGTCATTGTCGAGCGTGACCTTGAACATCGTGTTGGGCAGGGCCTCGGTGACCTCGCCCTCCATTTCGATTTTCTCTTCTTTTCCCACGCGACCAGGGTACCCGCCGCGCCTGACCGCTCCGCTAGCGCCCCTCAAAGGTGGCGTTGCCGGGCCCCTCCTCGAGGAACGAGCGCACCGCGTTTTGAAGGTCCTCGGTCTCGAACAACGAGGCTGCGACCTTCGGTGTCTCGCGGTCGGCCTTGTCCACCCCGTCCTCCAGGTAGGCGCGGATGATCCGCTTCGTCGCCGCGTGCGCCTTGGTTGGCCCGGCGGCGAGGCGGTGGGCGAACTTCATTCCCTTCTCCAGCAGCTCCTCGTCGGGCAGCACCCGGTTGACGACGTTCCAGCGCTCCAGCACCGCGGCGTCGTAGAGGCCGCCGGTCATCACGAACTCCCGCGCCCGCGCCGGGCCCGCCCGCTCGGCCACCCGCTGGGTTCCGCCGGCGCCGGGGGTGAGCCCGACCACGGCCTCGACGAGGCCGAACTTCGCCGACTCGGCGGCCCAGATCATGTCGCAGCCAAGCGAGATCTCCATCCCGGCGGTCAGGCAGAGGCCGTGGACGAGCGCCAGGGTCGGGATCGGCAGCGACTCGATCTTGCGCACCGTCGCCAGCAGTGCCCCGAACATCTCTTTCGAGTGGCCGCTGGTGGTCTGGAATGTGTGGACGTCGACCCCACCGGTGAACACCTCGCCCTCGGCGCGCCAGACCATCGCCCGCGCGTCGGAGACCTCGACCTGTGCGATGCACTCGTTCAGCGACGTGAAGGTCGCGCTGCCGAACAGGTTCAGGGGCAGATCTTCAAGCACGAGCACGGCGACGGGTCCGTCGCGCTCGAGTCGAATCGGTGCGTCAGCCATCTTCGCCTCGCAGCTGTTCGGCGACCGCCGCGATCTCGTCGGCGTCGCCCGGGCCGGGCACCCAGGGGAGCTTCAGCGGATCGTCCACGTAGCGCGGGATCACGTGGACGTGGAAGTGAAAGACCGTCTGCCAGGCGGCCGCCCCGCACGAGTTGAGGATGTTGAAGCCGTCGGGCTCCAGCGTCTCGCGGATGCGACGCGCGAGGCGACGCGCCGCAAGCATCGTGTAAGTGAGGTCCTCGTCGGAGACCTCCATCAGGTCGGCACTGTGCCGGCGTGGCACCACCAGCGCATGACCGCGGGTGGCGGGATTGATGTCCATGAAGGCGACCGTGTGCTCGTCGGAGTCGACGATCTGCCCCGGCACGTCGCCGGCCACGATTCCGCAGAAAAGACAGTCCGTGGCCACGGTCATGACGGCGGCAGCTTATCTGGGGGCCGACCTCTCGAAGCCGCGGGCCAGCTCCAACGCCTCGGCCGGGGTTGAGACCTCGCCCGCGTACTGCGCGGCTTCGATCTCGGCCAACAGGCGCCCGATCTGCGGCCCGGGCTCGATCCCCAGCTCGGCGACCAGCAGATCGCCGTCGATCAGCGGCCGTGGCGGGCCGCTGCGGTGCCACTCAAGCGCCGGACCAAACATCTCGCGTGCCAGCTCGAGATGCGCCTCGACCATTTCGCCGCTTGCCACCGAGCCCTCGCCGCGTGCGGATAGCCGGTCGGCGACGGTGAGCAGGGTCACGTCGGCGCTCACCGGCTCGGTGGCGCGCAGGTAGTCGTGGACCTGCCGCCCGTCGAGGGGCCGTTCGTGGACCATGAAGCCGAGCCGCAGATGGTGCAGCGTCAGGCCCTGGAGATGGCGGCGCAACGTACGGCTCGTGTGCAGACGCCAGCACATCCCCGCCACCAGCTCCACCCCCGCCTTGTCGTGTCCCATGAAGGTCACGAAGGTCCCTTGCTGCTTGCGGGTCTGCGGCTTGCCCATGTCGTGGACAAGGGCCCCGAAACGCAGCGCCCCTCCCCGCGTAAGCTCGTCGGACAACGGCTCGGCCAGCAGCTCGCGCACTCCCGCGGCGTGCTCGCCGGCAAACTGGTCCAGGTCGCTCTCCACCTCGAGCAGCTGCCGCAGGACCTCGATCGTGTGACCGTGCACGTCGAGGTGGTGGTTGGGGCCCTGCTCGACCCCCTTCAGCGCCTCCAGCTCGGGGAGCACTCCCGCGGTTATCGCCAGCTCGTCGATCAGCTCCAAGCCGCGCAGAGGATCGGGCCCGGCGACGATCCGACGCAGCTCGGCGAACTGGCGCTCGCCGGCCGGCTCGGCGGCCCGCGGCGCCTCAGCGCGCGCCGATTCGATCGTCCCCGGCTCGGGCTCCAGGCCAAGCTCGGCGCCGAGCCGGGCGGCGCGCAGCAGGCGCAGCGGGTCGTCGGCAAACGCGCGCGGTGAGACCACACGCAGAACGCCCTGCTCGAGGTCGGTGAGCCCCTCGTGGGGATCGAGCACCGGGCCGCCGGCCAGCGGCACCGCCACCGCGCCGACGGTGAAGTCGCGGGCGGCCAGATCGGACTCGATCGAGCCGCCTCGGAGCCGCGTTACGTCGGCGATCGCGCGGTGCTCGCGGTCGACCACGCGCCAGGTCCCGAACTCGTCGGAGAGCGGAAATGCGTGGCCGCCAACCTCCCTTGCCAGGTCGCGCGCCGCCGCCTCTTCGCCGCCGGCGATCGCGAGGTCGAGGTCATCGACCTGGCGTTGCAGCGCCGCGGCCCGCACGGCGCCGCCGACCACCCAGGCCTCGGCGTCGTCGCCGAGCGCTCGCCGCGCCAGTTGCACCGGCTCGGCCGCGGCGAGGCGGCCTTCCAACTGCGCCGCCACGTCGGTCACCCTGGCTCGGGCGCCACCCGGGGTACCCGCGCCGAGATTCCGCAGGTCACCTCGTAGTTGATCGTTCCAAGGCGCCCCGCGACCTCCTCGGCGAGGATTCGCTCCTCGCCCTGGGCGCCGATCAGGACCGCCTCGTCGCCGGGCGCCACGTCGCTCTCGGGACCGAGGTCGATCGTGATGTTGTCCATCGAGACCATGCCGACCAGCGGGTGGCGGCGTCCACGGACCAGCACCTCGGCGTTGTTGGAGAGGCCGCGCCGCACTCCGTCGCCATAGCCGATCGGCACCACCCCGACCCAGGTGTCCTGCGACGCCTTCCAGGTGCGCCCGTAGCCGGCGCTGGACCCGGCGCCGAAGCGCTTCACGTCGGCGACGTAGGAGTGCAGCTCCAGGGCCGGCTCGAGCCCGCGGGCGGCGGGGTCCTCCTGGAACGGATCGAGCCCATAGACGGCGATGCCGCAGCGGGCCATATCGAAGTGGGCGGCCGAGTCGCGGAACACCGCGGCGCTGTTTGCAGCGTGCACGGTGATCTCCGGGTGGCGCGCCTTGAGCTCCTGGGCGAGCGGGGTGAAGCGGGCGAGCTGCTGGCCGAAATAGTCGTCGCCGATCTCGTCGGCGGTCGCGAAATGGGTCCAGATGCCGGCCAGCCGCAGATCCTGCTCTGCCTCGCAGATCGCGACCAGCGCCATCACCTCCTCTGGATCGGTCGCCCCCAGCCGCCCCATGCCGCTGTCGTACTTGACATGGACCTTTGCCGGACGCCCCTGGGCGACGGCTCGCGCCGCGATGACGCGCAGGGACTCCTCCCGCCCCGCCGCAACCTCGGATCCCGCCGCCAGGGCGACGTCGACTTCGGTGGCGGTCAGCGCGCCCATCGTCAGCAAGGGGACGTGCTGGAGTCGGCGACCCATCTGCTCGGCCTCGCGAGCGGTTGCGACCGCGAGGCGGGTCGCGCCGCCCTCGAGAGCGGCGGCGGCACATGCATCGGCCCCATGTCCGTAGGCGTCTGCCTTCACGACCGCGCAGAGCTCGGCATCTGCGGTCAGCTCGGCGGCGAGGTGCCGGCAGTTGCGCTCGACGGCGTCGAGGTCTATGCGCGCGACGGCCCGCTCGGCCGTGATCCCTACTCCCCTTCGACGAGCGCGGCGAGTGCGTCGGCTCGGGTGACGATGCCGGCCAGCTTGCCATCACCGTCGACCACCGGCAGATGGTTGTGGTGCTTCTCGGCGATCAGCCGCGCGACCTTCTCCACTCCGTCGTCGGTCCGCACCACGACAGGGTCCTCGCTCATCAGGTCCCTGACCTTGGTCGCGAACGCCTTGTTCAGCCGCTTCTCGAATCCCTTCATCGACCCGGTGAAGATGACCCCGCCCATGATGTTGAAGTAGTGGGGCAGGTGCAGGTCCGCCTGCTCGTCGCTGAGCACAAGGTCCGATTCGCTGACGATGCCGATCACGCGATTCTCCGAATTGACCACCGGCAGCGCCCCGATCTCGCGCTCGGCGAGCAGCTCGATCGCCCGCGTGGCGTCGTCCTCGGGCCCGAGGGCGGGCACGTCGGTGTCCATGATGTCGGCGGCGGTCTTTGGCATCGGCCTCGCGGCGGTCTTTGGCATCGGCCTGGATCTACGTTATTCGACGCTGACATCGGGACGGAGCGCCAGCGGCAGCTGGGCGATCACATCGGTCGCCACCACCGACTCGGCGGCGCCAATCTGCTCGGCGGCCAGGCGGCCGGCGCGGGCGCCGGCGAGGGCGCCGGCGCAGGCGGCGGCAAACGGCTCCAAGCCGCGCGCCAGCAGCGCCGCGATCGTCCCGGTGAGCGTGTCGCCGGAGCCCGCCGTCGCCAGTGCCGGGGCCGAGAGGCCGTTGACGGCAACCCGCTCGCCGTCGGTGACGATCGTGTCGTCGCCCTTCAGCAGGACCACGGCGCCGCTCGCCAACGCCGCCTCGCGGGCGCAGGCCAGGCGATGTTCGCCGATCTCCTTCGAGGAGCGCTCGAGCAGGCGGCCCAGCTCGCCGGCGTGCGGGGTGAGGACCGCGGGGCCGTTGCGGTCCTGGAGGGACTGCAGCCGACCGGCGTGGGCGTTGAGGCCATCGGCGTCGAGCACCAGGGGCGCCTCGATGCGAAGCGCCAGCTGACGCGCCACCTCGAGCGATTCCTCCCGGCGACCGATGCCGGGGCCCAGCGCGGCAGCCGCGGCGCGCTCACAGGCCTCCAGCGCGGTCGGTACGGACTCCGGGCCGAGGGCGCCGTCGTCGCTCGGGCAACCCCTCGACATCACCTCGGTCAGCTTCACCTCGAATATCGACTCGAGGTCGGCTGGAACAGCGACGGTCGCGTAGCCGGCGCCGGCGCGGGTCGCCGCCCGCGCCGACATGCACACGGCCCCGGTCAGGCCGCGCGAGCCGCCGACGATCACCACCTGGCCGGAGGTGAACTTGGTCGAGGCCGGGCCGCGGCGCGGAGCGAGATTGAGCACCGCGAGGGTGATCAGACCCGCCGCCGGCTCGGAGGGGGCGCCGTCCGGGATCCCGATCGGGGCCACCTGAAGCTCGCCGGTGTGCGACTTGCCCGGCGCCACCACGTGGCCCACCTTCGCCGCGTGGAAGCTGACGCTGACATCGGCCTCCACCGCGACGCCCTCCACCTCGCCGTTGGACGCGTTGACGCCGGAGGCGATATCGCAGGCGACGACCCGCGCACCGCAGCGGTTTATCGCCTCGATCGCTGCGTCGATCGGACTTCGGGGAGCTCCCTTGAAGCCGGTTCCGAAGATCGCGTCGACGATCGCCCCGGAGTCGGCCAGCTCGTTGTCGAGGGCCGAGGGGTCGATCTCGCGTGCGGCCGGAAATCGATCCAGGCTCGCGGCCTCATCGCTCGACAGCTCGGCGCGGGGAGCGAGCAGCAGGGCGTCGACGTCGAAGCCGGTCTCGGCGAGGCGGCGCGCCGCGACCAGCCCGTCGCCACCGTTGTTTCCCTTACCGCAGACGACCCGTATCGGGCCGGCGGGCGAAAGCGCGGCGACGGCGCGGGCCACCGCGCCGCCCGCCGCTTCCATCAACTCCAGCGAGGGGACGCCCTGGTCCTCGATCGCCCAGCGGTCGACGGCGCGCATGCCGTCGGCGTCGTAGAGCGGATCCAGCCATGACTCCATGGCTGGCGAGGTTAGCTCGCCCAGCGTCTGGCGCTGAGCAAGTTCGGTCAGCCGTGGACGCCGACTATGACCTTGGTGGTCGAGAAGTCGCCCTGCTTACCACTACCGATAGCCGCGTAATCGAGCTTGCCAAGGTAGGACCTGGCCTGCTGGTATCCGGGGTCGCGGATCGCGCCGAGGGCATCGGCGAGCCGGAACACCTTGGCCAGCGACACGAAGCCGGAGAGGCCGTTGCCACCCAGCGCGGCGACCGCCTGCTTGTAGGTGGGATCTCCGGCAAGCGTGCTCCCACCGCTGGACAGCGCCTGCTTGGTCGCCTGGTCGCCGTAGCCGATCACGATCTTGGCGCCGCTCGAGGTGACGGTGAGCGATTGCCGCCCGATCTGCTGTGGGTCGGTGACCCTGAAGCCAGTCCCAATCTGGGCTCGGCTGATGCCCGGTTGGCCGGAGGCCGTAGCGAGGCTGCTGAAGATGCCGATCAGGTTCTTCACACTCGACGAGCTCTTGCTTATGATCACCGCCGCCCCCTGCAGACTTGCCTTGTCGGTCCCCTCGGCAAAGACCCCGAGGTCCCCGAGGGCGCTGGTGATGTCGTCGAGGCTCAGCCCTGCTGACGAAAGCTGCCGGTCGATCGCTGCCCTGCTGATGCCGGAGACGCCGGACTTCTCGAGCTGGTCGATCGTCTTCGAGACCGTGGCTCCAAGGTCGGGGATGCCGACTGCGACGAAAGAGTCCGCGGGGAAGGTCTCGATCATCTTCGAGACGTCGGAGAGCTGGAAGTTCTGATTCGCGTTGGTGGCGAGGTCAAGCTCAATCGAGTCCTTTGCCGGAACGAGGCTGCCGAGAACGGTCTTGCCCGAGGTGTCCCCAATCGAGGCCTCGAGCGACTTCGCATTGGCCGGGTCCTGGGCACGGAGCGTGTCGGTGACCTGCTGAAGGCCCACATAGACGTCGGCCAGGCTGCCGGAGGGAGCCTGGTCGAGGGTGTCTGTGAAATCGCTCTGGTCGCCGAGTGAGTCGCCGCCCTTGGAGACGTCGACCGCGTCCTTGAAGGCCTGCTCGTTGCCGACCACGAGGAAGTCGTCGACGACCCCGGCCGCGGTGCCGGCGGTGCCATCGACGACGTAGTCGACGCCCTTGTAGCTGCGGTCCTTGTCGCCCTTATGCTTCGTGTCGTCGATGAACTGCTGCGTGGCCTTGGTGTCGGTGGTCTGCACGATCCCGGCGGCCGGAGGGTTGTCGGAGAAGCCCTCGACGAAGACCCCCGCCTTATCGCCCAGCCACGGGTCGATGTCCTTGGCGAAGCTCAGGTGCTTGCCACTCAGGTTCGGGGTGTCGTTCAACGACTTGTCGAGCAGTGCAGTCAACTGACTGGTCGGATCGCCGAAGCCGCCGATCGTCGACGCGAGCGACTCTACGTTCGCCTTGGTGGCGCCCTGTGGGCGAATCGTCCCCTGGATGTAGACAGGGGCGTCCGCGGGCGCCAGCGACGCCGGGTCGTCGCTGCTGACGCCACCGCCGCCACCGCAGGCCGAAATGGCAAGTGCGGCGGCGACTGCAAGAACGAGGACGAGAACGCGGGCGCGGCTCAACATGAGCGCGGCATCGTAGCGACTGCTTGCGCTACTCGACCGTGACCGTCTTGGCGAGATTCCGCGGCTGATCCACGTTGAGCCCATTGGCGCGGGCCACGTAGTAGGCGAGCAGCTGCAGTGGGATCACCGCGAGGATCGGCTGCAGGATCCAGTCCGACGGTGCGACGTAAAGGGTCTGGTCGGTGACGTCGGCAACCCGATCGTTGCCCTCGGTCGCGATCGCGATCACGTCGGCGCCGCGCGCCCGCACCTCGGAGACGTTGGAGAGCACCTTTTCGAGGATCGGGCTGTCGGTCGCCACGCAGACCACCGTGGTCGACTCGTCGAGCAGGGCGATCGGGCCGTGCTTCATCTCGCCCGCCGCGTAGGCGTCAGTGGGGATATAGGAGATCTCCTTCATCTTCAGCGCCCCCTCGAGGCAGATGGGAAGCCCGATATGGCGACCGAGATAGAGGAAGAAACGGTTCTTGGAATGAACGCGGGCGATCTCCTGCACCTGTTCGTCGACCGCTTCGATCGTGCGCTCGATCGCCGAGGGGATGGTCTTCAGGTCGACCACCAGCCGCGACAGCTCGGCCGGCTCCAGCGTTCCGCGCAGCTCGGCAAGCCGCAGCCCCAGCAGGTACATGGCCGCGACCTGGGCGACGAATGTCTTCGTCGCCGCGACCCCGATCTCCAACCCAGCCCGCGTGTAGAGGACGGCGTCGGCGTCGCGGGTCGCCTGGCTGCCCATGATGTTGGTGACCGCGAGGACCTTGGCCCCCTTCTCGTGCGCCAGCCGCATCGCTGCGAGCGTGTCCGCGGTCTCACCCGACTGGGTGATCCCGACGACGAGGTCGCCGGGCCCGATCACGGGGTCTCGGTAGCGGTACTCGGAGGCGATGTCCATCTCCACCGGCACCCGCGCCCACTGCTCGATCGCGTAGCGCCCCACCAAGCCGGCGTGGTAGGAGGTGCCGCAGGCGACGATCACGATTCGCTTCACGCCGCGTAGGTACTCGTCGTCCAGCTCGACGTCAGAGAGGTCGACGCCGTCGTCGGTCGGCAGGCGGTCGGTGATCGTCTCGGCGACCGCGTCGGCCTGCTCGTGGATCTCCTTCAGCATGAAGGTCTCGTAGCCGCCCTTCTCAGCCGCGTCCTCGTCCCAGGTGATCTCATCCACCTCGCGCTGCACCGGATTACCCTCAGCGTCGGTGATCGTCGCGCCGGAGTCGTCAACGGTGACCAGCTCGTCGTTCTCGATCAGCATCACCTTGCGGGTCTGGGCGAGGAAGGCGGGGATCGCCGAGGCGAGGAAGGTCTCGCCGTCGCCGATGCCGGCGATCAGCGGGCACTCCTTACGGGCACCGACCAGCACGCCCGGTTGATCGGCGTGCATTGCCACAAACGCGTAGTGGCCGCGCAGATCGGCGAAGGCGTCGCGGACCGCGGCGGTCAAGTCGCCGTCATAGTGGCGCTCGATCAGGTGGGCGACGATCTCGGCATCGGTCTCAGAGCTGAAGCTGTGGCCCTGCTCGGCGAGCTCGTGCCGCAGGTCCGCGTGGTTCTCGACGATGCCGTTGAGGACGATGTGGATGCGGTCGCTGCAGTCGCCGTGCGGGTGCGCGTTTTCCTCCGTGACCCGGCCGTGAGTCGCCCAGCGGGTGTGGGCGACGCCGGTGGTGGCCGGTGGAGCCGCCACCGCGACGCTGCCGCCGCCGTTCTGCTGCGCGGCGTGCTCATCGACAGCCGCGCGTAGGTTGGCGAGGTTTCCGACCGCTCGAACGCTGTCGATGTGGCCGTTGGAGATCAGCGAGATGCCGGCCGAGTCATAGCCGCGGTACTCGAGCTTCTGCAGTCCAGCAACCAGCAGCTCCTGGCAGGGGCGCCCGCCAACGTATCCAACGATTCCGCACATCAGGTGAGGAAAGGTTAGACGCCAGCCGCGGCGATTAGAAGAGGGAAATTAGGAGAGAAAACTCGAACGTCAGGCCAATTCGTGCCGGACGACGCCCACGAGGCGGGCGCAGACCTGCTTGCACTCGTCGTCGGTGGGCGCTTCGACCATCACCCTGACCAGGGGCTCGGTCCCCGACGAACGCACGAGCACGCGGCCGCGGCCCTCGAGCGCCGCCTCCTCGCGCTCCACGGCCTCCCAGACCGCGGCTGCGTCGGCGACCGCGTCGCGATCGGCGACCTTGACGTTCTCGAGCCGTTGCGGCAGCTTCTCGAACGGCTTGGCGTCGGCGAGGTCGGCGCCGTCCAACGCCCGCAGGGCGAGCAGCGAAGCTGCGATCCCGTCTCCCGTCGGCGCGAAGTCCATCGAGATCAGGTGACCGGACTGCTCTCCGCCGAGCCCCCAGCCGCGGCGTTGCAACTCCTCGAGCACATAGCGATCGCCGACCCTGGTCGTCGCAACATCGACTCCGGCCCGCTTCATCGCCTGATGAAAGCCGTAGTTGGTCATCACGGTCACCACGACCCCGCCCTCGAGGGCGTCGCGCCGCTTCAGGTCGGCCGCCGTGAGGGCGATCAGGTCGTCGCCGTCGCGCACGGCCCCTTCGCGGTCCACCGCGAGCACCCGATCGCCGTCCCCATCGAATGCGAAGCCGAGATCGGCGCCCGTGGCCGTGACGGCCGCGACCAGGTTCTCGATGTGGGTCGAGCCGCAGCCGGCATTGATGTTGCGCCCGTCAGGCTCGGCGGCAATCGGCTTGACACGGGCACCGAGGCGCTCGAAGATCGCCGGCGCGGCGCGGTGAGTCGCGCCGTTGGCACAGTCGAGGGCGACGGTCAAGCCGCTGAGGTCGAGCGGGAAGGCCCGGCTCAGCTCACGCAGGTAGTCGTCCAGCGCGCCCTGCAGCTCGCGAACTCGACCCGTGCCCTTGGCCGGTGGCGAGCCGTCGATCAGCGCCTCGATCTCGGCCTCGGCGGCGTCGTCGAACTTTGCTCCCGGGGCCGAGAAAAACTTGATCCCGTTGTCGCCGAAAGGGTTGTGTGAAGCCGACACCACCGCGCCCAGGTCGAGGCCGTGGCGCCGCACCAGGACCGACGCGGCGGGGGTGGGAAGCACTCCGGCAAGCAGCGCGTCGCCGCCCGCCGCGGCGACCCCGGCGGCCAGCGCCGCCTCCAGCATCGGGCCCGATTCGCGGGTGTCGCGCACGATCAGCACTTGGGGGCGCGCGGCCTCGCTGGTCAGCGTAGCGGCGCGCCCGAGAGCGGTCGCCAGCTCCGCGGTGAGAAAGGTGCCGGCCTCGCCCCGGATCCCGTCGGTGCCGAAGAGCTTGCGCTCGTGCGCCATCGATGCGGGCAAGCTCAACGCTTGCTGAATTGCGGGCGCTTGCGGGCTTTCTTGAGCCCTGCCTTGCGCCTTTCCTTGACCCGCGCGTCTCGAGTCAGAAAGCCACGCTTCTTCAGCTCCTTGCGCAGCTCGGGATCGATCTCGGTCAGCGCTCGTGCGATCCCATGCCGGATCGCGCCGGCCTGGCCCCCGATTCCCCCACCCTGCACGTTGACGCGGACGTCGACGGTGCCCTCGTAGCCGCTGACGCTCAGCGGCTGCAAAGCGGTGGACTGATGAAGCGGCCGCGGGAAGTACTCCTGGAGCGAGCGCCGGTTGATCTCGAACTTGCCGTCGCCGGGGGTGATGATCACGCGCGCGATCGAGCGCTTGCGCTTCCCGGTGGCCATGTAGCGCGCGTCGCCGGCCAGCTGGGCAAGGGTACGCGGCTCGTCCGACGATTGCTCCGCGGGGGCCTCGGCGGTGGCCTCGGCCTCGAGCCGCGCCTTCTCCTCGGCCTCGGCCTCGAGCCGCGCCTTCTCCTCGGCACTGAGCTCCTTCTTGGGCTCGAGCGCGATCGGGTCGAGGTCGGCGCCGGGGGGAAGGTCCGTGCTCGCCTTGGCCGGCTCCTTGTCGGAAGCCTCGCGGCCGGAGTCTCCCTCTTCGGGCTGCTCCGGCGCCTCGGTGGCCGCATCCTCGGCCAGATCGGCGGCATCGTCGCCGTCGCCCGATTCCTCGGCCTCCTCCCCGCTCTCGGCGGAGTCAGCGGACTGCGCCGCGGGGGCATCGGCGTCGGGGGGCTGCTCGTCGGACTCGGTCGCGGAAGCATCGGCCTCGGGGGCCTGCTCGTCGGACGAACCAGCCTCCTCGGACTGGACGTCGTCCTTCGGCTGCTCTTCGTCCTGCTGCGGCTCGTCGGCCATCAGTCGCCAATCTCCAGTGGCAGGGGCTGCTGTGCTTGGTGCGGATGCTCGGGCCCGGCGTAGACCTTCAGCTTCGTGATCTGCCTGCGCGCCAGCCGATTCCGCGGAAGCATCCCCTTCACGGCCTTGCGGATCACCTCTTCGGGGCGACGCTCCAGCATCTCGGCCAGGGTGCGCGACTTGATCCCGCCGGGGTACCCGCTGTGGCGCCAGTAGCGCTTCTGCGCCATTTTCTCGCCGGTCACGTGGATCTTCTCGGCGTTGACCACGACCACGAAGTCGCCGGTGTCGATGTGCGGGGTGTACTCGGGCTTGCGCTTGCCGCGCAGGGTGTCCGCGATCCCAGTCGCCAGGCGACCCAGGGTCCTGCCCTCGGCGTCGACCACAAACCAGTCTCGCTGGCGCTCGGTGGGTGTCGCGACATAGGTCTTCATCGATGAAAAGCCGCGGCGGATAGTCGCCCGACGCGGCGTGCGGATGATAGTGGCCCCATGCCCACGGCGCAGGCGCGGCGTCAGAACCGGGTTCTCCTTCCTCGACCTCTCCTATACTGCCGCGCCGAATAGCCGAGTCCCGGCCGATCGGTCGACTGGGAGCGGAGGAACCAATGAGGCGTTTGCAGGCCTCAGGGGCGAATCGGTCGAAGGACCGTAGCGCAGCTCTTTCAGCGCGAGCCCGACAGCTAACTCCGCAGGCCGCAGAAAGAGAGGACAGTTGGCGAGTCCCCCCAACAGGCAGCGCAGCGCGACACGGATGTCACGTGTCGCAGCAGCCGCGTTCGCCGTGCTTCTGGCCTGCGGTAGCGGGATCGCCAGCGCCTCGGCGGGTGGCAGTGGCGCAGGCAGCGCCGTAGCCCCGGGCACCCCGAAGCTTCGCGACACGATCTGCCTCACCGGCTGCATCGGCCTGCGCAAGGCCGTGGTCGGCTCCACGGTCCAGGTGAGCGGGACCGACATGGCCGCGGTCAAGGCGATCACCTTCCGCGGTCGCCGGCCCCACAAGAGGGTGCTGGCGCCGGTCACAACCACGACCAACACGAGCGCTCAGGCAGCGGTGCCGAGCGGCGTGCGCAGCGGCGCCGTCCGGGTCCGAGACGCCTATGGCCAGAAGTCCGATCCCGACAAGGAACCGCTTCTGATTCTGCCGAAGAGCAACCTGCGCTCCAGCGGTCCGCCGCATCTGCTCGACGCCCAGGTCTCCCCCAACAAGGTTTTCTACGGAACCCGCAGCGCAACTCTCAACTACGTCGTGGGCAGCAGTCAGCCCACCAACGACCTCCGAGTTGACGTCGTCACCTCGGCCGGCCAGGTCGTCCAGAGCTTCCCGCCGACCAGCATCGCGCCCAACACCACCCAGAGCCTTTCCTGGAACGGCACCGGATTCGACGGCAAGCCGGTAGCCGACGGCTGGTACTCGTTCAGGCTCGCCGCCCCAGATGGCCAGCCCCTGGGTCGGGCCACCGCGTCCGATACGCCAAACCTCGGCGTAGCCGTCTTCGCCTTCATCTTCCCCGTCCGCGGCCCCCATAACTTTGGAGGCGCCAGCGCGCAATTCGGAGCCAGCCGCGACGGCCACACCCATCAGGGGCAGGACGTCATGGCCGACTGCGGCACGAAGCTGGTCGCGGCGCGCGGCGGCACCGTCCAGTACGCGGGCTATCAGGGCGCGGCCGGCAACTACATCGTGATCGACCAGAAGGGCTCCGCCGAGGACAACATGTACGCCCACCTGATCGCCCCCTCGCCCCTGCAGACCGGAGACCGGGTCGCCACCGGGCAGCTGATCGGCAACGTCGGCCAGACCGGTGACGCGACCGCCTGCCACCTGCACTTCGAGGTCTGGAGCGCGCCCGGCTGGTACGAGGGCGGCCAGCCCTACGACCCGCTGCCGCTGCTGAAGGCCTGGGACAAGTACTCCTGAGCGCTGGTCAGCCGAGGCTGGCCGCAGTGAAGGCCAGTGCGATACCGGCCGCAGAAGCAGCGATCACGAGGGCGCGATTGCGCCCGGCATGATGAGCCTGCGGCAGCAGTGATCCGGCGCCGAAGTAGAGAAACATCCCGGCGAAGAAGGCGAGCAGCGCCGCGAAGATCGCGTCGGGAAGCGGGACGAGCAGGCCGAAGGCCGCGCCGAGGATCGGAGCGGTTGCATCCGCCACCAGCCAGAGGACGGCCTTGCGATGCCGGTGCCCGTGGCGAAGCAGGATCGTGACCGTGTTGAGCCCGTCGGCGAATGCGTGCAGCAAGACGGCAGACGAGACCAGCAGGCCGAGCTTAGGGCTGACCTGAAACGCCGAGCCGATTGCCAGGCCATCGAGAAACGCGTGGATGGTGATCCCGCCGGCCCCGATCTCGGCTACGCGCGGATTGCAAACCGTGTCCTCGACATGCACGTGGTGGAAGACCCGGCGCTCGAGAGCGGCGAAGACGACGACCCCGAGGATGACCACGGCGGCGACCCACGCACCGTTTCCCGGGGCCCTGTGAAACGCCTCCGGCATCGTCTCGAATAGGGCCACACCGATCATCGCGCCGCCAGCAAAGCCCATCGCGAGGTGGAGCCGATCGTGGCGCCGCAGCACCGACAGGCCCCCCATCACCCGGGGCACCATGGCAGCCGCGGCAAGGGCGATGGCGAGCATCAGGTGACTTCGCTGCAGCTTCCGCAGCGGCCCGAGAACGTGACTTGGTGGCTGGTCACCGAGAAGCCGGTTCGGCGCTCGACCTCGGGCACGGCATCACCGATGAGACATCCGGGGACCTCTGCGACCTGTCCGCAATCCGAGCAGACGATGTGCTCGTGATGGCTGCCGCGAGGCTCGAACCGAGCGCGACCGTCGCCGAGGTCGAAACGCTCCAGCTCGCCGCCCTCGGCGAGATGCACGAGGGCGCGAAAGACCGACGAGGGGTCGGCGTCGACCCCCCGGTCGGTCAGCGCCGCGTGCGCCTCGTCGAGCGTCCAGCCGTGGCGATCCGAGCCGGCGACGAGCGCGGCAACCGCGTCTCGAACATGGCTCGGGCGCCCCATAGCCGGCAACCCTAACAGTTATGCAAGTTGCTTGCAATACCTATGCGGCCCGGAGTACCCTCCGGTGGCCATGTGCTGCAGCGCACCATGACCGCGATGGCCGGCTCCTCGATACACGACGAGATCGTCGCCGAGGTCTCCTCCTGGAATGACGTCACGACGGGACCCGGTCGCTTCGGCTCGACCCGGTTTCTCGTCGGACGGCGGGAGCTCGGGCATCTGCACGGAGACACGGTGCTCGACCTCCCGCTCCCGAAGGAAGTCAAGAGCGAGCTTCTCGCCGAGGGTGTGGTCGATCGGCATCGCTACACACCCCCGGACTCGGGCTGGGCGACCTTTCGAATCAACAGCACGGCGGGCGTGGCGACCGCGATCGAGCTGCTTCGCGATCAGCATGAGCGCGCCCTGCGGCGGGCGCCGCGGCCAGCCTGAGCCCGGCCGGCGCCACTCCCACTCGATCATCGCCGAGGGCTTGGAGCTGATGTCGAGCGCCACGCGGTTGACGTGTGGGACCTCGTTGATGATCCGTCCCGATACTGGCTAAGGCCGTATGACTGTTGGTCAGTTGCACCGAAAACTCGGCCTGACCTTGGGTCAGGTGCGTAGTGGCTCTGCGCCCTACCCATAAGTCTCACTTCCCCGGCCCAGTGAGTTGTCGAGCATGGAAGCCAGCGCTACCTTGCCCGGCCTTGACACGTGATCGCGAGAGCTCGCGGACATGGCAAACACGAGGAGCAGGCTGAGGAGATGGGGATGCGGAAGCTGATCATCACGGCGGCGGTTGCGATTGGTCTGATCGCTATGAGCGGTTGCGTTTCTTCCACCACGCAGATAGCCGACCCGGGTGTGATGCAGTTCGGAAACGGCTGGTTCGTTGCGTCGTCCGACATGAGCGCCCCCCAAAGCGGGCCTTCGATGCCGGTATGGGGATTCTCGAGCAGTGACTTCGCCCATCCGACCAAGCTCGGATACATCCTCAACCAGATTCCACCGTCATCATGGATCAACGCCGGCGCGGAGATCTGGGCCCCGCAGATCTACTCCGTGGGCGGCAAGATCGTCGCCTACTACTCAGCGCTGGACAAGAACACGGGACATCGCTGCATAGGTATGGCGGTGGCGTCCAGCGGGGTCACGAACTTCACCGACACCGGGCGCCCCTTCTGCAGCCCCAACGGCTACGACCTGATCGACCCATCGCTGTTTGAGGCCGGAGGCAACAGCAACTACCTGCTGTACAAGCGCGACGTCCCGTCAGCCCAGGGGACCAGGGTGATCGCGATGACCAGCGCCGGCGCGGACGGACT
The DNA here is from genome assembly GCA_038317345.1 of Solirubrobacterales bacterium. Lineage (GTDB taxonomy): Bacteria > Actinomycetota > Thermoleophilia > Solirubrobacterales > 70-9 > Mayfieldus. The sequence continues at coordinate 4,826 of JBBQBH010000027.1, read as the reverse complement.
GCATCCCGTCGTCTCTCCGGTGTACCAGCTCCTCAAGCCCACCAAGAGCTGGGAGACGACCGGCACTTACGCCAGCGTCGAGGCTCCGACGCTGATCCGCCACGGCAACTACTACTACCTCTTCTACAGCGGCAGCCGGTACGACTCGACCCGCTACGGCGTCGGTGTTGCCCGCTGCCCCGTCAGCTCCGGTCCGGTCTGCGATTACGACAAGGACAAGCTCGGTGCTCCGATCCTCACCAGCCCAGGAGGCTCCAAGTACTGCGGCGTCGGCCACCAGGACGTGACCAACGGCGGGTCGCTGCTCTGGTTCCACTCCTTCGAGGGAGGAGCAACCGGCATCAACTGCAACACCGCCGGGCAGCACCGCTACATCGGCGCGGACTCGCTGGTTTGGGACTCCACCGGGTGGCCGTACGTCGAGCAATCGGGACCGGGGCTCTAGCCGATGGTGTCCATGAAGCGACTGCTGATGCTTTTGCTACCGGTCTCGGTGCTCCTTGCAGGCTGCAGAGGCCAGACGATCGGCGCCACCAACGTCACCTCCACATCGGCGATCCTGAACGGGAAGGGAACCTGCGACAAGAGCTGCAACGTCCAGTTCCGCTATCGCGTCGACAACGGCCGCTGGACCTACACGACGCCGATCCACGTCTCCTCCACGAACGGCCAGGTCTATCCGTTCTCCCAGAATGTCGGCGACCTCTCGCCCGGCACCTCCTACAGCTACCAGATCTGCGGTGATGACCAGGGGGAAAACAGCGTGGTCTGCGGCGGACCGAGTGGCTCGAGCAGTGAGGCGACGCCATTCACCACCGCATCCTCAAACGCGCCGCGGATCAAGCTGATGACCTACAACGTCGAGTACTTCAAGGAGTTCCAAGCCTCCGGCCACGGAAACGACCCCGCCCCCCCGAGCGCAATTCAGGCGATCAAGAACGACATCGCCGCCAAAGGCGCGACGGTGGTGGCCCTCGAGGAGGTGCGGCAGTTCAAGGGCGACCCCAACTCGGAGGCCCAGAAAGTTGCCAACGCCCTCAGCTGGACCGGCGCGGGCCACGTTGTCTACCAAGGCTGGACCGGTGATCCGAACGGCTGCCCGACCAGCAGCAGCTGCCTGGACAAGGGAGTCGCGATCATCAGCCGCTACCCGATTACGAATCCGGGAAGCACCGATCTCCTATGGACCCATGGCCTGCATCGCAAGCTGATCTGGGGGGACGTCCAGATCGGCGGCGGCAAGGCGGTCCGTGTCTACGCGACGCACTTGGCCGCTGTCAGCACCAGTGATCCGGTCACGGAGAAGTCCGATGAGGCCTACACCAGCAGCCAGCTCAAAGACGCGGTGGCAAAGATTGCGGCCAGCGGCGTGAAGCAAGCCGTGTTCATGGGCGACTTCAACCTCGCCTATCAGCCCTACATCGTCAACAACCTGAAGGCGTTCGACCCGTTGACGACAGACCGCTGGCACGATTGGAAGGTCGATCGGATACCGGCCGATCTCAGCCAGCTGCCCCCGAAGGATCACGGGACGCCGATCGGAGACGTCTGCGCGTCAAAGAACCCGAGCGGGACCCCTTACAACTCGTGCACGTACTCGAACTTCGACTCGCCGCACCACAACGTGGCGGCGCCGTACGACAAGCGCGACTACATCTGGGTAAAGGGCTACCCCACAGCGGCGGGATTCGTGCAGAGCAATTGCCCCTTTAGCTGCAACTCCGACCACCGTCCCTACTGGACGGACATCACTCCCTAGGCGGAGATCACTCCCACTCGATCGTCGCCGGTGGCTTTGAGGAGATGTCGAGCGCCACGCGGTTGACGTGCTGAACCTCGTTGATGATTCGGCTCGAGACGCGCTCCAGCAGGTCGTAGGGCAGCCGGGCCCAGTCGGCGGTCATCGCGTCGTCGGAGGTGACCGCGCGGATCACCACCGGGTAGGCGTAAGTGCGACCGTCGCCCTGAACCCCGACCGAGCGCACCACCGGCAGCACGCAGAACGACTGCCATAGCTCCCGGTAGAGGCCCGCGGCCCGCACCTCCTCCTGGAGGATCGCGTCGGCGGCGCGCAGGATGTCGAGGCGCTCGCGGGTCAATTCGCCACCGACGACTCGGATCGCCAGGCCAGGGCCCGGGAACGGCTGGCGCCAGACCATGCGGTCGGGAAGCCCGAGCTCGGCGCCGACGGCGCGGACCTCGTCCTTAAACAGCATCCGCAGCGGCTCAACGAGCTCGAAGTCGAGGTCGTCGGGGAGCCCGCCGACATTGTGGTGCGACTTGATCGTCTCGGCACCGGTTCCTCCACCGGATTCGATCACGTCGGAGTAGAGGGTGCCCTGGACGAGGTAGGAGACGTCGTCGAGCTTCGCCGCCTCCTGCTCGAAGACGCGAATGAACTCCTCGCCGATGATCATGCGCTTCTCCTCTGGCTCGGTGACCCCGGCTAGCCGCTCGAGGAAGCGCTCCTCGGCTTCGACGTGGACGAGCGGAATCCCGAAACGGCTGAAGGCTTCCACAACCTGCACCGCCTCGTTGAGGCGCATCAGCCCGTGGTCGACGAAGACACAGGTGAGCCGCTCCCCGACGGCGCGATAAACGAGCATCGCCGCGACTGTCGAGTCGACACCGCCCGAGAGGCCGCAGATCACCTGGCCATCGCCGACCTGAGCCTGGATCGCCGCCACCTGTTCGGCGACCACCGAGGCCGGCGACCACTGTTGCTGGCAACCCGCGATCTGGCGTAGGAATCGGGAGAGGATGTCGGTGCCGTAGGGGGTGTGGACGACCTCGGGGTGAAACTGGATCCCGTAGAGGCCGCGCTCGATGCTCTCGCAGGCGGCGACCGGGGAGCCGGGGCTGGCGGCGAGTGCCGCGAAGCCCGGGGGCGGCTCGAAGACCGCGTCGCGGTGGCTCATCCAGCAGTGCTGCTCGGCCGGCAGACCGGAGAGCAGGCTGCCGCCTCCGTTGACGAGCGCGAGGTCGGTGCGGCCGAACTCGCCCGCCTCGGCAGCCTCGACGCGGCCGCCGAGCGCCCTCACCATCGCCTGCATGCCGTAACAGATGCCGAGCACCGGGGCGCCCAGATCGAGCAGCTCGGTCGGAAACTCGGGAGCGCCCGGCTCATAGACGGAGGCAGGGCCGCCCGACAGGACCAGCGCCTTCGGCCGCCGCTCGCGGATCCGCTCGGGGTCGATGTCGTATGGCAGAAGCTCGGCGAAGACGCCGCATTCACGGATCCGGCGCGCGATCAGCTGCGAGTACTGGCCGCCGAAATCAAGGACCAACACCTCTTCGTGGGCGGGAACCTCACCGGCCTGCGATGCGCCCACCCCCGCCGCATCCTCGACCGCGATCTCGGGAACTTGATCCCGGACCTCGGGTCCGGCAGAGTCAGTCACGACAGGAGATCGGATATCGGACCGCGAAAACCAAGCAGTTCGGTGGACGCAGGGAGGGCGGAGAAGCGAGCGCACTTGAACCGTGCGTGAGCGAGACGCCCGACCGAGGAACTCGCGCTTCGCACTCACACCGCTCCCTTCGGTCGCTGAATGCGAAGGTTTGCAGCGGTCCTGGCCGCTGGCGCCGCCTAGTCATCGGCGACGACAACCCCCTTGGAGACGCCGGCGTGGCCGTTGGAGCCCATTCCGACCTCTTGTTCGCGCTGCAGGGCCTTGCCCTCGCTCATCAGCGCCGGCGCCACCATCACCTCGGCGCGCTGGAAGGAGCGGATGTCCTCATAGCCGGTCGTCGCCATCGAGGTGCGCAGCGCCCCCATCAGGTTGAAGGTGCCGTCGTTCTCGCGCGCGGGGCCGAGCAGGATCTCCTCCATCGTCCCGTCCTGGGTCGTTGCCACGCGAGCCCCACGTGGTAGCGAGGGATGGAAGGTCGCCATCCCCCAATGAAAGCCGCGGCCGGGCGCCTCCTTGGCGCGGGCCAGCGGCGAGCCGATCATCACCGCGTCGGCGCCGACGGCAATCGCCTTCGAAACGTCGCCTCCCGTGCGCATGCCGCCATCAGCGATCACGTTGCAGTACTCGCCCGTCTCCAGCATGTGCTGGGAGCGCGCGGCGGCGACGTCGGCGATCGCGGTCGCCTGCGGGACACCGATCCCGAGCACGCCGCGGGTAGTGCAGGCGGCTCCGGGGCCGACCCCGACCAGGACGCCGACCGCTCCGGTCCGCATCAGGTGCAGTCCGGTGGAATAGGAGGCACAGCCGCCGACCACCGTCGGCACCGGCACCTCGGCGATGAACTCCTTCAGGTTCAGAGGCTCGACGCTGGTCGACACGTGCTCGGCCGAGATCACGGTTCCCTGCACGACGAGGATGTCGAGCCCCGCCTCGATCGCAAGCTCGTAGTGATCGCGGACCCGTTGCGGGGTCAGCGATCCGCAGGCCACAGCGCCCTTCTCCTTGATCTCGGTGATCCGCTGGCCGATCAGCTCTGGCTTGACCGGCTCCGTGTAGACCTCCTGAAGCATCTGGGTGGCGAGATGGGTGGGCGCCTCGGAGACCTTCTTGAGCTGCTCGTCGGCGTTTTCATACCGGCACCAGATGCCCTCCAAGTTGAGCACGCCCAGGCCGCCGAGCTGGTTGACCAGCGCCGCGGTGGTGGGGCTCACGACCCCGTCCATCGCCGATCCGATCAGCGGCAGCTCGAAACGATACGGGCCGAGCGTCCATGTGATGTCTATGTCATCGGGATCGCGGGTCCGGCGCGACGGGACGATCGCGATGTCGTCGAATCCGTAGGCGCGCCGACCCTTTTTCCCTCGACCGATATCGATCTCCATCAGGGCCTCCAGGGCTGGCGGTGAGTATCCA
>JBBQBH010000026.1:0-37628 GCA_038317345.1 Solirubrobacterales bacterium | reverse complement strand
TGTCGCCGCCCCAGGCCTCGGGCACCAGACCCTGGTCGGCGAGCTGCTGGCGAACCCGGTCGGGCGTGGCGTTCTCCCGGTCGATCTTGTTGATGGCCACCACGATCGGCACCTCGGCCGCCTTGGCGTGGGCAAGGGCCTCGAGGGTGGTGGGCATCACGCCGTCGTCGGCCGCCACCACCAGGATGACGATGTCGGTGGCCTCGGCCCCCCGGGCCCGCATGGCGGTGAACGCCTCGTGGCCGGGCGTGTCGAGGAACGTGATGAGGTGCCCGTCCTTTTCGACCTGGTAGGCGCCGATGTGCTGGGTGATGCCACCGGCCTCCCCTGCAACGACCTCGGTCTCGCGGATCGCGTCCAGCAGCGAGGTCTTGCCGTGGTCGACGTGCCCCATCACCGCCACCACCGGCGGACGCTCCTGAAGGTCGGCGTCGGAGTCCTCGAAGGCGGGCTTCTCGGGCTCCTCCTCGGCGGCGGTGACGATCTCGATCTTGCGGTCGAACTCGTCGGCGATCGCCTTCACGGTTTCGTCGCTGAGCGTCTGGGTGAGCGTCGCCATCTCCCCCAACGTCATGAGCTTCTTGATCACCTCGGCGCTGCCCAGATCGAGCAGCTCACCGACCTCGCGCACGGTGGCGCCCGAGGGGACCTTGGTCGCCTCTGGCTCGGCGACCTCCGCCGGGCCCCTCGGCGGCTCCTCCAGAAGCGGGCGGCGGCGGCGGCCTCCGCGGCGCCGGGGCGGTCGGAAAGGCGGTGCTTGGCGCATGTCGTCGCGCCGTGAAGCTTGCGAGTCGATCACAACCCGGCGGCGTCGCTTGCCGCCTGACTTCGCCGTGCTGGCCGCCCCTTCAGCCCTGCGTACGGGGCGCTTGGACGGCGTCGCCTTGCCCTTCGCCGCCGGCTTGCCGGCTGACTTCGTGGCCTTTGCCTTTCCCTGACCTTTGCCGGCGGGTTTTGCCGCGCCGGCACCATCGCCCTTGGCGGCAGCCGAGAGCGCCTTCAGCGCCTTCTGCTCCTCGACGCTCGATGCGGCGGCGGTGGCCCCGATGCCGGCCGCCTTCAGCGCCGCCAAGACCTCCTTGCTGGTCAGGCCCTGCGCCTTGGCTATCTCGTGAACCCGCTTGCGCGCCATCTACTCGGCGGGTTCCTCCACGGGCTCCGGGGCTTCGTCGGCCTGCTCAGCGGTCACTTCGGCTTCCTGCTCGACCTCCTCGTCCTCCTCGAGCTCTTCCTCAGCTTCGGCCTCCGCATCCTCTTCCTCAGCGGCTTCCTCCTCTGCCACCCCTTCCTCGGCCTCCACACCTTCCTCCCCCCCGGCTTCCTCCTCAGCGAGCTCCTCCTCGACCGCTTCCTCTTCCTCTGCCTCGATCTCCTCCTTAGCCGCCTCTTCCTCAGCGGCCTCCTCAACTTCCTCGGCCACGGCCTCCTTGACTCCCTCGGCGACGACTTCCCCTTCGGCCTCTTCGACTGCTTCGGCCTCTTCTTCAGCCGCTTTTTCCACCGCGGCCTCCGACTCTGCCTCGGCCTTCGCGAACGCCGCGCTGGCCCGCTCGACGATCGCACCCACCGCAGCGTCGGCCGAATCAGAGTTGGCGAGCGTCGCCGACTCCTCGTCGGAGAGACCGGAAAGAACGGCAACCTGGTGGGTGTCGAACCGCGACAGGGTCTGGTGCTGGGGCAGTCCGCAATAGGTGGAGCCGGAGAGCGCCGCGTTGGGGCAGTGGCGGCCGTTGGAGAGGATCGCCAGGCAGCGCCCGTCGAAGTCCTCCTCGCCCTCGTACTCGATGTCGTCGTCTTCGCGGGAGAACTCCGTCTCGGACTTGATGTCGACCCGCCAACCGGTGAGGCGGGCGGCAAGGCGCGCGTTCTGACCGTCGCGCCCGATCGCCAGCGAGAGCTGGTCGTCGGGGACGATCACGGTCGCCTGCTGGTCCTCGTCATCGACAAGCACCTCCCTCACTCGGGCCGGAGAGAGAGCCTTGGCGACGAATCGCGCCGGCTCCTCGTTGTAGGGGATGATGTCGATCTTCTCGCCGCGCAGCTCCGAGACGACCATGCGCACCCGCGAGCCGCGCGGGCCAACGCAGGCGCCAACCGGATCGACGCCATCGGTGTGCGAGACAACGGCGATCTTCGAACGGTAGCCCGGCTCGCGCGCCACGCCGACGATCTCGACCAGCTTGTCGGCGACCTCCGGCACCTCGAGCTCGAAAAGCTTGCGAATCAGGTCCGGGGTGCGCCGCGAAACGACGATGCTCGGCCCCTTGGCGGCGTCGGAGACGTCGGTGATCACGGCCTTGACCCGCATGCCGTGGTCGTAGCGCTCGTTGTAGACCTGCTCGGACTTCGGCAGCAGCGCCTCCACCCGCTCGCGCAGCTGGACCAGCGTGTAGCGCTTGTCGGACTGCTGGATGATCCCGGTGATCAGCTCGCCGACCCGGTCCTGGTACTCGTCGAACATCATCGCGCGCTCGGCCTCGCGGATTCGCTGCAGGATCACCTGCTTCGCAGTCTGGGCAGCAATCCGCCCGAAGTCGTCGGGGGTGACGTCGCGAGACTCGATCTGGCTCTCGTAGGGCGCGAGCAGCTCGGGCGTCAGCTCGGGCTCCTCGGGCTCGCGCAACTCCCCCGTCTCGGGGTCGATCGTGCGCTCCTCCTCGATCGCCTGCTCGAGCAGCTTCTCCTCCAGCTCCGGCGGCAGGATCAGCTCGAAGACCCGGAAGTCGGCGGTGTTGTGATCGAGGTCGACGCGGGCGTACTTGGCCGCGCCGGGGGTCTTCTTGTACGCCGACAGCAGAGCGTCCTCGAGCGCATCCATCAACTTGTCGGCCGAGATGCCCTTCTCCTGCTCCAGAGCGTGGACTGCCTCGACGATCTCCTTGGTCACCGGCTCTCCTCCTTGAGTTCGGGCACCAGATTGGAGCGGCGAATGCGCTTGAGCGGAATCTTCACCGAGCAATCACCGAGATCCACCGAGACGGCGCTCGCGTCCGCATCGGCGATCGTGCCGGTGAAGTTGCTGCGGCCTTCGAGCGCCTCGCGGGTACGCACCCTGACCCGACGGCCGCGAAAGCGTCGAAAGTGCTCGGGCTTGGTCAGCGGCCGCTCCAAGCCCGGTGAGGAAACTTCGAGCGAATGGTCGAGCAGTAGGTCGCGCAGCTCGTTGGTGACCCGCTCGCAGAGCGCCAGATCGACCCCCTGCGGGTGGTCTATGTAGAGGCGCAGCCTGTCAGGGCTCGGGTTCTCGAGCGCGATCAGCTCAATGCTCGGATCGAGCTCCGCCAGTCGCTGCTCTATCTGTGTTTGAAGGTCGTTCATCGGTCGTTTCGCCCTCTGCGGGCCGAAAAAAGAGTGGGCCAGGCCCACTCTTCGACACAGTCTTGGGGACGTGGAAAAGCTTAAATCAGTATAGCCCCGGCACCATGCCCGGCCAAGCGTGGCTGGCGAGCCTGAAAGGGGGCCGTCGAAGGTGCCTCTCACGCCTCCAGCATCAGGGTCACGGGCCCGTCGTTGACCAGCGCCACCCCCATGCAGGCGCCGAACACGCCCCGCTCGGCGCCCAACACGTCGCAGAAGCGCTCGTACAGCGGCTCGGCCTCCTCGGCCGGCGCGGCCTCGGTGTAGCTGGGCCGGTTGCCGCGCTTGGTATCGCCGTAGAGGGTGAACTGGCTCACGCACAGAACCTGGCGCTCGCCGAGCGGCTCGTTCATGCGGCCCTCGGCGTCGTCGAAGATTCGCAGCGCCCGCACTTTCGCGGCGAGCCGGTCGGCCGCCTGCTCGTCGTCGCCCTTGCGGACGCCCAGCAGGACGACGAGCCCCGGGCCCATCTGCGCCACCCGCTCCCCTTCGACGTCGACAGCCGCCTGGCTGACCCGCTGGACCAGCGCCCTCACGCGAAGCCACCAGGGGCGCCGCACGCGCCCGCGATCAGTGGCCTCCGGCCAGCCGCTCGCGATAGAGCCGGTAGTCGCGGCGCTCCGGCCGCAGATTCGACGCCAGCGCGAGGTGGTGGCGGGCGCGCTTCGTATGGCCGGTCAGGCTCAGCGCCCGACCGAGGCAGAAATGGGCGTAGTCGTTGACCGGATGGGTTTCGACCACGGCCTCGAACTCGGTCGCCGCCTCGGCGAACTGGCGATTGCGAAAGTAGGCACGGCCCAGCGCCTCGCGAACCGAGCTCTTCTCGGGAGCGCGCCGCGCGGCCTCGGCCAGCGGCTCGGTCGCCTCCTCGAAGCTGCCGTCCTCCAGCAATTCCATGCCACGCCGGTAGAGCGTGTAAGTGGACTCCGCCTGGGCTGTCCGTCCGGCATCAGGCACCCGACGAAGTGTAGGGAGCGACCTTCGCCGCTCCCCGGGTTAACGTTCGGCGCTCTGCCGGGCGCGGTCGCGCAGCTCGTCGACCCGGTCGAGGATCGCGTCGGCGATCGCGTGCTTGGAGTCGATCGCCAGCTCGTTCTCTGTCTCGGCGTCGATCAGGGTGACCGCGTTGCGCTCAGATTCGAAGCCGATCTCGGGGTCGGAGACGTCGTTGAGCACGATCAGATCGGCACCCTTGCGCACGAGCTTGTCACGCGCGCGGCCCGGGCCGCCGACGCCGTGCTCGGCGGCGAAGCCGACGATCGTCTGGCCTTCGCGTCGCTCGGAACTCAGCCCCGCGAGAATGTCCTCGGTCGGCTCCAGGTGCAGGTCGAGGCCGCTTCCCTTGCGCTTGATCTTGTTGCCCGCGGGAGCCTCGGGGCGAAAGTCGGCCGGCGCCGCGGCCATCAGCAGCACCTGGGAGCGGGGAAATTCCTCTTCGAGCGCGGCGGCCAGCTCGGCGGCGCTGCCGACGTCGATGCGCCGCACACCGGGAGGCTCGGGCAGCGCGACGTTGGCTGCCACCAGCGTCACCTCGGCGCCGCGCCGCTGCGCCGCCGCCGCCAGGGCCAGCCCCATGCGACCGCTGGACCGGTTGCCGACGAAGCGCACCGGGTCGATCGGCTCTCGGGTGCCGCCGGCGGTGACCAGCACCCGCATGCCGTCCCAGGGTCGTGCCCCGGATGGCAGCACCGCCTCGATCCGCGCCAGCAGGTGGTCCGGTTCGGGCAGCCGCCCGATCCCGTGCTCGCCGCGCGAAGCCAGCGCCCCCTCCCCGGGCTCGATCACCTCGATTCCCCGCTCGCGCAGCGTCTCCAGATTGGCCTGGGTCGCTGCGTTGGTGTACATGCGGTCGTTCATCGCCGGGGCGACCAGCCGCGGCGCCGTGCAGGCCAGAAAGGCGGTGGTGACCATCGAGTCGGCGATTCCCGCGGCCAGCTTGGCGATCGTGTTGGCCGAGGCCGGTGCCACGAGGTAGGCGTCGGCGTTGGCGACCACCTCGAGGTGCCCGATCGGGTCATGATCGGGAGCCGGATCGCTGGGGAAAGCGCCCCGCATCGGGTCGCGCTCGAACTCCGAGCTCAGCACCGGTGCCCCGACGATGCCCTCGAACGACGCCGGGCCGACGAAGCCCTTCGCGCCCTCGGTCATCAGCACCCGGACACCGTGCCCGGCCTTGGTGGCGAGGCGCGCAAGCTCCAGCGCCTTGTAGGCGGCGATGCCGCCGCTCACACCGAGCAGGACCCGTGCCATCGGTTAGCTCCCTGGCGGGGCGCTAGACCCGGTACTCGTAGCTTAGCTTCCCGGTCGCCAGCTCCTCGAGGGCGATCGAGAGGTAGTTCTTCCCCGTCTGGGTGTCCACCATCGGCGGCGGGTACTCGCCGAAGCTTCCCTCGCCGATGTTGTGGTAGTAGCTGTTGATCTGCCGGGCACGCTTCGCCGCCACGACCACTGCCGCGTAATGCGAGTCGGCGTGATCCAGCAGGCTGTCGACACGTGGATGGATCATGAGTTGGATTCTACGACTTCCGCGCGGACTATCCGCTGCAGCTCGTCCGCCGCACGATCCAGTTCATCGTTGACGACCTGGTACGCGAATTCGTCCTTTGCAGCGAGTTCTTGCGCGGCAACTGCGAGCCGGGCGTCGATCGCCTCGGGGCTGTCCTTGCCTCGCGCCAGCAACCGATCGCGCAATGCGGCTGGTTCGGGGGGCGCGATGAAGATCTGCACCGACTCCGGCATCGCGGCTCGCACCTGCCGCGCCCCCTGCACCTCGATCTCCAACACGACCGAGTGACCGGCATCCAAACGGCGCTCGATCTCCGAGCGCAGCGTCCCGTAGCGATTCCCGCTGTAATTGGCAAACTCCAGAAAGTCGCCGGCCTCGACACGCCGGTCGAACTGCTCCGGTGCGAGGAAGTGATACTCGCGTCCGTCCTGCTCACCGTCGCGCGGCTCGCGGGTGGTCGCCGACACAGACAGCTCCAAGTCAGGCACTCGTTCGAGAAGCTCGGCGATCAGCGTGCCCTTGCCGACCCCGGAAGGACCCGTGATCACGAAGACCTTGGACACTGGCGAATCCTGACCGGTGGGCCGGCCGGCTAGCGGCGAAGCTGCGCGACTAGCTCGGCGCGCTGGCGCTCGGAGAGCCCGCCGATCGTCTTCGACGGCGAGATCCGGCACATGTTGAGGATCCGGTTGGTCTTCACCCGGCCGTACTTCGGCACCGCGAGCAGCATGTCGAAGACTTTCGCCGTCTCCACGTACTCCGGTGGATCGAGCAGCAGCGATTGGATGCTCGTCTTGCCGCCCTTCAGGTCCTTCTTCAGCTTCGCGCGCGCCGAGCGGATGTTGTTGGCTCGCTTCAGAGCCTCCATCCGCTGATCCAGTGACCTCTCCGGAGCGGCGGCGGACGTCTTGACGGGCGGGGCCATGCGGCGGCGATTATATGCCTGCCCCGATCCCGTGCAAGGGGGTCGGGGAAAACCTGGGAATTCAGCTCGACCTCGACTTGAGGTTGAGAGCAACCTCCGGGAGCCCCTTTCCGCGGACCTCGGACAGCGAGCCAATTCCACGGCGCTCCAACTCGCCGGCGAACTCCCGGCGCACCCGCGATCCGGCTGCCGGATCGCGGAAGTTCTCGGTCCCGACCGCGATCAGGGCGGCTCCGGTGGCGATAAACGCGAGTGCATCGGCCCCGTTGCAGATGCCTCCCATGCCGATCACCGGGATCGAAACGGCGTCGGCGACCGCGCGCAGCTGGTGAAGCGCGACCGGGCGAACGGAGGGGCCCGAGAGGCCGCCGCTTCCCGCCCCCAGCCAGGGGCGCAGAGTCGCTGGGTCGATCGCTGAAGCCTTGAGCGTGTTGATCAGCGACACGGCGTCCGCTCCCCCCTCCTCCCCTGCCCGCGCTACGGCAGCGGGATCGGCGACGTTGGGGGTCAGCTTCACGATCAGCGGCTTTTCGGTGATCGGCCGCAGTGCCTCCAGCAGCGACCGGGTCTCGCCCGGCTGCTCGCCGACGATCAGCCCCGACTCGACGTTGGGGCAGGAGACGTTGAGCTCCATCGCCGCCACCTCAGGTCGCGTCCCGACCTCCTCGACGAGGGCGGTGAACTCGTCGTGGCTCGTGCCCATCACGGAGACGATCAAGGGCACCGGCAGCAGGGAGAGATCGGGCAGGTCGTGCTCCAAGAAGCCCTTCAGGCCCTTGTTGGGAAGCCCGATCGAGTTGATCATCCCCGCGGGGGTCTCCCATAGCCGCGGCGGCGGGTTACCGTCACGTGGCTCGATCGTGATCGTCTTCGAGACGAAGGCCGAGAAGGGGAAACTGCGCACAAGCTCCTCGCCGAAGGCACGCCTGGCGGCGATCGCGTCGAAGGTCCCGGAGCCGTTTATGACCGGGTGCTCGAGTTCGATCCCGCAGAAGTTGGTCGTGAGATCGACGCTCAATCCTGCCTCCCGAGCGACGAGCGACTAGCGACTAGCGACCTCATCCGTGTCCCGACCCCGCCACCAGCGCCGTCTCGATCTGATCCCCACCCACAACTGGCCCCTCTACGCATAGCCGCATGTAGCCGCCGCCGGCCAGCGGGACTGCGCATCCGAAGCAGGCCCCGAAGCCGCACGCCATCGGCGATTCCATCGCCAGCTCGCAGGCGACGTCGCTCGCTTCGCACATCGCGCGCACCGCCTCCAGCATCGGTGGCGGCCCGCATGAATAGACGGCGGCCGACCCAGCTTCATCGCCCTCCAGCAGCACCGCCAGCAGGTCGGTGACGTAGCCCTTGTGCCCGGCGTGCCCGTCCTCGGTCGCGAGGCGCACCTCGCAGCAGGCGAACAGGTCTTCGAGGCCGCCGCTGTGCTCGCGATCTCGAAAGCCGAGGAGGATGCGGGTCGGGACCCCGCGATCAGCGAGCTGGCGGCGAAGGATCGCCAGCGGCGCGACACCGATCCCGCCGCCGACCAGGATCGCGCCAGGGGCCCCCGGCGCGAGATCGCTCGGGGTCGAGAACGGCCGGCCCAGGGGCCCGTTGACCCAAACCTGCTCGCCCGGCTCCAGCCCCGCCAGCCTCGCAGTGCCCGGGCCGACGTCGTCGACCAGGAAGTCGAGTCGCAGGCCCTGTTCAGCTTCGACCGCATCGGCGACCGAGAAGGCGCGGGGGAGGAACGGCCGCTCGTCGCGTTGGGCCCAGTGGGCCGCCGCCGACAGCATGTAAAACTGCCCGGCGCTCGGCACCGGTCCATCCTGATCGCGCAGCGAGAAGATGCGATAGCCGTCGGAGCAATGGTTGTCGGCCACCTCCAGCGCCCTGCGACCGAATGGAGCCAGGACCCGGTGGGAGCCGTTGCCGCTCACGCCTCCGCCTCGGAGGACTCGCGGACACCGGCGCGCTCGTGCAGCTCCTGCAGCGACACCACCTCGGCGTCGCGCTCGCGCTGTGCCGAGATTGCCCGCGCCGCTGCGGAGGCGCCAGTCATCGTCGTCAGGCAGGGAAGCCCCTGCCGCACCGCGGCGCTGCGGATCTCGAGGCCGTCGGCGCGGGCGCCGGAGCCGGTCGGCGTGTTGATCACCAGGTCCACCTCCCCGTTGCGGATCCAGTCGACGACGTGCGGGGAGCCTTCGCCGATCTTGTTGATGCGCGTCACTGGGACACCCATCGCCGAGACCGCCTGCGCCGTGCCGCTTGTCGCGATGATCCGAAAGCCGAGGTCGCAGAAGCGGGCCGCGAGCTGGGTCGCAGCGGGCTTGTCGGTGTCGGTGACGGTGATGAATACGGTGCCCTCGAGCGGAAGCGAGACCCCGGCCGCCGCCTGCGCCTTGCCGAAGGCGGTCGGGAAGTCGGCCGCCATGCCCATCACTTCGCCTGTGCTCTTCATCTCCGGGCCGAGCACGGAGTCGGCGCCCGCGAAACGGGCAAACGGCAGCACCGCCTCCTTGACGCTCACGTGCTCGCCCCTCCACTCGGGAAGCTCCTGGTCGGCGATCCGCTCGCCGAGCATCAACCGGCAGGCGATCTTCGCCAGAGGGGCGCCGATCGCCTTCGACACGAAGGGGATCGTGCGCGAAGCACGGGGGTTCGCCTCGATCACGTGCAGCTCGCCGCCCGCGACCCCGTATTGGATGTTGATCAGCCCCACGACGCCCAGCTCCAGGGCGATCCGCCGCGTCGTGTCGCGGATCTCGTCGAGCATCTCGGCGCCGAGGCTCATCGGCGGTAGGACGCAGGCCGAGTCGCCGGAGTGCACCCCCGCCTCCTCGACGTGCTGCATGATCCCGGCGACGTGGACCTGCTCGCCGTCTGCGAGTGCGTCGACGTCGACCTCGATCGCGTTCTCCAGGAAGCGGTCCAGCAGCAGCGGGTGCTCCTGGTCGGCCTTGACGTTGGCCTCCAGATAGGCGGACAGCGCCTCGGACGAGTAACAGATCTCCATCGCGCGCCCACCGAGCACGTAGGAAGGGCGGACGAGAAGCGGGAAGCCGACCTGCTTGGCGATCACCGCCGCCTCGTCAGCGGAGAGCGCCGTGCCATATGGCGGGTGCTTGATCCCGAGGCGGCCGAGCAACGCCCCGAAACGCCCGCGGTCCTCGGCCAGATCGATCGCGTCAACCGGGGTGCCCAGCAGGGGCACGCCGGCGCGCTCCAAGTCTCCGGCCAGCTTCAGCGGCGTCTGGCCACCGAACTGCACCACGACTCCCTCGGGATTCTCCTGTTCGACCACCGCCAGCACGTCCTCGGCGGTCAGCGGCTCGAAGTAAAGGCGGTCGGAGGTGTCGTAGTCGGTGGAAACCGTCTCCGGGTTGCAGTTGATCATCACCGCATCGCGCCCCATCTCGCGCACGGTCATCGCCGCGTGCACGCAGCAGTAGTCGAACTCGATCCCCTGGCCGATTCGGTTCGGCCCCGAGCCGAGGATGACCACCGAGTCGCGCTCACCGCGGCGCACCTCGGAGGCCGGGGCGCCGTTGGAGCCCGACCGCTCGTGGGCCGAGTAGTAGTAGGGCGTCGCCGCCTCGAACTCCGCGGCGCAGGTATCAACCGCCTTGTAGGTGCGGGTCAGCCCCTTGGTGCCGTCGCCCTGGTTGGCGAGCTGCTCGAGCTCGCGCAGGAACCAGGGATCGACCAGCGACCGCGCGTGCACCTCTTCGACCCCGATCCCCCGGCGGAAGGCCTCGAGCACCGCGTCGAAGCGGTCCGGCGACGGTGACTCGAGGCCTGCCAGCAGCGCCGCGTCGTCGTCGGGGAGATCGGGCTGTGCGTCGAGCTCCCGAGAGCGCATCGCCTTCGCGAAAGACTCGCGAAAGGTGCGACCGATCGCCATCACCTCTCCGACGCTCTTCATATGAGTCGAGAGACGGCCCGACGCGCCGGGGAACTTCTCGAAGGCGAAGCGCGGCACCTTGGTGACCACGTAGTCGATCGTCGGCTCGAAGGAGGCCGGGGTGGCCTGGGTGATGTCATTGGGAATCTCCTCCAGCGCGTAGCCGACTGCGAGCTTGGCGGCCATCTTCGCGATCGGAAAGCCGGTCGCCTTGGAGGCCAGCGCCGAGGAGCGCGAGACGCGCGGGTTCATTTCGATGACGACGATCTCGCCGCTTTCCGGGTGGACCGCAAACTGGATGTTGGAGCCGCCGGTCTCGACCCCGACAGCCCGGATCACGCGAATCGCTTGGTCGCGCAGCTCCTGGTACAGCGCATCGGTGAGGGTCTGGGCGGGCGCCACGGTGACCGAGTCGCCGGTGTGGACTCCCATCGGGTCGACGTTCTCGATCGAGCAGATGATCACCACGTTGTCGTTGCGGTCGCGCATCACCTCGAGCTCGAACTCGCCCCAGCCGAGCACCGACTCCTCGACCAGCACCTGGTTTATCGGGCTCGCCGCCAGTCCCTCGGACACCACCTGTCGCAGCTCGGTATCGGTCTCCCCCACCCCGCCGCCCTCACCGCCGAGGGTGTATGCGGGACGCACGATCACGGGCAGCTGGATGCGACCGTCGGCCAGCGCCGCCTCAGCCTCGCCGACGTTCTCGACGATCAGCGACCAGGGGACGCGCAGGCCCGCCTCATTCATCGTGTCGCGGAACGCCTCGCGGTCCTCGGCACGGCGGATCGCCTCGTGGTCGGCTCCGATCAGCTCAACCCCGAAGCGGTCCAGGGTGCCGTCCTCGTGCAGCGCCATCGCGAGGTTGAGCGCCGTCTGGCCGCCCACGGTCGGCAGCAGGACGTCGGGGCGCTCCTTCTCGATGATCTTGGCCAACGGTCCGGGCAGCAGCGGCTCTATGTAGGTGGCGGTGGCGAACTCTGGGTCGGTCATGATCGTCGCCGGGTTGGAGTTGGCGAGCACGACCTCGTAGCCCTCCTCCAGCAGGACCTTGCAGGCCTGCACGCCCGAGTAGTCGAACTCGGCCGCCTGCCCGATCACGATCGGCCCCGACCCGATCAGGAGGATCTTTCGAATGTCGTCGCGTCTAGGCATCTGCGTGCCCCCGCTCCGCCGCTTCCAGCGCCTCGGCCGGCGAGTCGTACGCGGTGACACACCGCACCAGGCCGCCAGCGAACTCGTAGACCAGCGAGAGGTCCTGTCGCAACGGCATCGCGGTGTCGCGCTCGGTGGCAACGAGCCGGGTGAAGACGACGACCAGGTCGTCGCCAACCGGGTGAAACTGGGGCGGTTCGTAGCGCACGCCTTCGAGCGACTCGCTCAGCTCGCCGAAGAACGCGACCATGCCGTCACGGCCGCGATAGGTCCGGCCACCCGCTTTACCGGCATCCAGGGGGTTGAACTCGACCTCGGGGTCGAAGGTCTCATCAATCAGCGTGCCGGCCGCCTCGGCCCCGCCGAAGTCGAATGCCTCGTAGAGCTTGCGAAGCTTTTCCGCGTTGCTGCGCGACTTAGTCATGCAGCCGCCAGCTCCAGGAAGCGGTCGAAGAGGTAGCGGGCGTCGTGCGGGCCGGGACCGGCCTCGGGGTGGTACTGGACCGTGGCGCCGGGGACGTCGCGCAGCACCAGCCCTTCGACGGTGCGGTCATAGAGGTTGAGGTGGGATAGCTCGGCGGCGCCGAAGTCGGTCTCCCAGCGCACCGGCTCGTCGGCCTCGATCGTCGGCTCGCCGCCGGGTCCGCGGACCGCAAAGCCGTGGTTCTGGGAGGTGATGTCGATGCGGCCCGTGGCGAGGTCCTTGACCGGGTGGTTGGAACCGCGGTGGCCAAAAGGCAGCTTGAAGGTCTCCAATCCGACCGCCCGGCAGAGCAGCTGGTGGCCGAGGCAGATGCCGAACACTGGGCGCACGCCGACCAGCTCGCGGACGTTGTCCACCACGTAGTCCAGCGCCGCCGGGTCGCCGGGGCCGTTGGCGAGAAAGACCAGGTCGGGGTCCTCCTCGAGGATCTCGTCGGCCGACGACGAGCAAGGCAGCAGCGTCACCCGGCAATCGCGCTCTCGCAACTGCCGAACGATGCTCAGCTTGATCCCGGTGTCGATGCCGACCACATGCGGGCCCGAACCCTCGAAGCGCAGGGGCTCGGCCGGCGTCACATCTCGGGCCAGGTCGGCGCCTGCCATCGAAGGCTCGGCACTGACCTGCTCGGCGGCCCGATCCTGGGAGAGCTCGGCCGGGAAGATCCCGCCGCGCATCGCGCCGCCGTCGCGGATGTAGCGCACGAGGGCGCGGGTGTCGACGCCGCTGATCGCCGCCACGCCGCAATCGGCCAGCCAATCCAGCCAGCCCCCCTCGGCGCTGGACACGTCCTCGCCGTTGTGGGCGTCGCGCATGACCACGGCGCGCGCCTGAACTCGATCGGACTCCATCGCCTCGCCCGAGACCCCGTAGTTGCCGATCAGCGGGTAGGTGAAGGTGATGATCTGGCCCGCATAGGAAGGGTCGCTGACCGCCTCCTGGTAGCCGGTCATCGAGGTGTTGAAGACGACCTCGCCCGTCACCGCCTCAGCGCCCGCGCACAACTCGCCGTCGAAGCGGGTTCCGTCCTCGAGCAGTACGTACCCCTCGCTCATTTGACGAGCGCCTGCACCTGTTTGAACTCGGCCGCGTCGGAGCCGCCCAACAGCTCGAACAGCGCCGTCTCGACGCTGGTCAGCACGGCGCCAGCCTGCTCGACCTTGTGAAGGCCCAGCTCGCGGTTCTCGTCGGTGCGCGAGCCAACCGCGTCGCCGACGACCTCCACCTCGACGCCCCGGTCGAGCAGGTCGAGGACCGTCTGGTTGACGCAAACGTGGGTCTCGATCCCGCAGACCAGCGCCTGGTCGCGACCGTTGAGGTCGAAGCCTTCGGCTTCCGCAGCCGAGAAGCGGACCTTCTCGATCGGCTTCAACCCGTCGGGCAGGTGATCGGCGACCTCGGGGACCGTGTGGCCGAGCCCCTTCGGATACTGCTCGGTGACCACGATCGGTATTCCCATCGCCTCGGCGCCCTGCACAAGGGTGGCGGCCGACCCGGCGACCGCGTCAAAGCTCGGCACCGCCTTGCGAAAAGCCTCCTGGATGTCGACGACGACCAGCGCCGCCCGCTCGCGGTCGAGTTTCGGCGCGCTCACAGCACAACCTCACGCTCGCGCTCAGCCCAGCACCAACCTCTTTGGGCGAGCCTCGCGCTCACACTGCCACCCCCATGCTGAAGCTGCGCAGCCGGTAGGCGACCTGGCCCGCCGCGATCGTCATCAGCACCCGTCCCTGCAGCTCGCGACCCGCGAAGCAGCTGTTGGACGAGCGGCTCTCATAGCCATCCTCGCCGACCGTCCACTCCGCTCCCAGGTCGCAGAGGACGACGTTTGCCTCGCCGCCCGGCGTAAGGGTGGGCCGGGCGAGCTCGAACAGCTCGGCCCCGGCGCCGAGCTTTGAGACCAACAGGCCCAGGTCGATCGTGCCCGGCACGACCAACTCGGTGTGCAGCACCGAGAAGGCGGTCTCAAGGCCGGTGACCCCCATCGCCGCCGCCTCGAAGGGAACTTCCTTCTCGTCGGCGGAGTGCGGGGCGTGGTCGGTGGCGATGCAGTCGATCGTCCCGTCGCGCAGGGCGTCGATCAGCGCCGCGCGGTCGTCTTCGCTGCGCAGCGGCGGGTTCATCCTGAAGCGGGCATCGAGGCCGCGAACCGCGTCGTCGGTGAGCGTGAGGTGATGTGGCGTCACCTCGCAGCTCACCCGTACCCCACCCGACTTCGCCGCGCGCATCGCGTCGACCGACTCGCGGGCGGAGAGGTGCTGGACGTGGATGCGGGCGTCCTCGTATCCGGCAAGCGCCGCGTCGCGGGCGATCATCGTCGACTCCGACACCGATGGAATTCCGGCCATGCCGAGCAGAGCCGAGGCCGGTCCCTCGTGCATGACGCCATCTGCGGAGAGCTCAGGGTCCTCTTCGTGCAGCGCGATCACCCCGCCGCAGAGGTGCTGGTACTGGAGGGCCCGCCGCAGCACGCGGGCGCTTTTGATCGGAAGCCCGTCGTCGGAGAAGCCGATCGCCCCGGCGTCGCGCAGCTCCGCCATCTCGGTCAGCTCGGTCCCTTTCATCTCGCGAGTGACCGTGGCCAGGAACCCGACAGGCACCGAGGCCTCGCGCTCGGCGCGCTCGCGCAACGATCCGACATCGGCGGCTGTGGAGACGGGCGGCTCGGTATTGGCCATCGCGAGGATCCCGCAATAGCCGCCAGCGGCGGCGGCGCGGGTTCCGGTCTGAATGTCCTCCTCGTCCTCGCGCCCGGGCGTGCGAAGGTGGACATGCGGGTCGAAGAAGGCCGGGAAGGCATGCAGCCCCTCCCCCTCGACCACCTCGGCGGAGCCGCCCTCGGCATCGCCGGGGCCCGTCAGCTCGGCGATTTGGCCGTTGTGGATCACGATGTCGCGCTGGCCGTCGATCCCAGCGTCGGGGTCGAGCACAGTCACGCCGCGCAGGATCAGCTCTGCGGGCTCGCCGTCGCGCCCGCTGAGCGCCTCGGAGATCGATCCGCTCGCTTCGCTCGCAATCACCACATCACCTCAAGTTCGCGCTCGGCTCCGCTCAATGCTCTTTTGGAGAGCCTCGCGCTCACGCTGGCTGCCCGATCGGGGTCGGATCGGGTACCGGCTCGCCGGAGGTCGCGGAGCGCGGCCGGTCGCTGCCGGCCAGAAGCTCGTAGAGGATCGCCATCCGCACCACCAGCCCGCTCTCGACCTGCTCGGCGATCAGCGAGCGCGGCGAGTCGATCACCTCGCCCGACAGCTCGACGCCCCGGTTGACCGGCCCCGCGTGCATGAGCAGCTGGCGCGGCCCCAGACGCCTGGCGTCGACCTGGTAGCGGGCCGCGTACTCGCGCAGCGAGGGGACGAAGCTCTCGCTCATCCGCTCGCGCTGCATGCGCAGCGCGTAGACGACGTCGGCCTGCTCGAGGCCGTCGAGCGTATACGCGACCTCGCAGCCCAGCTCCTCGGCGATCCCACGCGGAATCAGGGTCGGCGGCCCGCAGACGGTCACCTCCGCTCCCATCTCGCGGAAGGCGATCAGGTCCGAGCGGGCGACGCGGCTGTGCAGGACGTCGCCGACGATCCAGATCTTGCGGCCGTCCAGCTCCCCGAGGTGGCGGCGCAGCGTGTAGAGGTCGAGCAGGGCCTGGCTGGGGTGCTCGTGCTTTCCGTCGCCGGCGTTGATCACCGAGGCGTCGGTCCAGCGGGCGACCAGGTCGGCTGCGCCGGCGTGCGGCGAGCGGATAACGATCGCGGCGGGGTCGTAGGCCGAGAGGGTCGCGATCGTGTCCTTAAGCGACTCGCCCTTGTCGACCGCCGAGCCGGCCGACTTGATCGAGACCACGTCGGCGGAAAGCCGCTTTGCGGCCAGCTCGAAGGAAGAGCTGGTGCGGGTGCTGGCCTCGAAGAAGAGGTTGACGACGGTGCGCCCGCGCAGAGTCGGGACCTTCTTGATATCGCGCCGGCCCACCTCGGCGAAGCTCGCGGCCCGCTCGAGGATCGCCTCCATCTCGTCCCGGCTCAGGGTCTCGATCGACAGCAGGTGTTTCATGGGCGATCCTCCGATTCCGTGTCGTCATCTCCGGCAAGCGCGCCGGCGGGGTCTCCGTTGCTTGCGATCGTCACCTCGTCGACGCCGTCGGACTCCTCGAGGCGCACGTTGACCCGCTCATCGCGGGCGGTCGGCAGGTTCTTGCCCACGTAGTCGGGGCGAATCGGCAGCTCGCGATGGCCGCGGTCGCAGAGCACCGCCAGCTGCACCCGCGCTGGGCGTCCATAGTCGAACAGGGCATCGATCGCGGCGCGCACCGTACGACCGGTGAACAGCACGTCATCGACGAGGACGACTGTGCGCCCGGAGAGGTCGAAGTTCAGGTGCGACGCGTGCACCTGGGGTTGGGCGTCGGGGCCGCGGTCGCCGACGTCGTCGCGGTAGAAGGAGATGTCGATGTCTCCCAGCGGCACCTCGGAGCCGGTCTGCTCGCCGACCAGGGTGTGCAGGCGTTGGGCCAGCAGCGCGCCGCGGGTGTGGATGCCGACCAGGGCGAGGCCCTCGGGACCCGGATTCTTCTCAGAGATCTCGTGCGAGATGCGGACCAGCGTGCGCCGCAGCTCGTCGTGCTCGAGCACGATCTTCTCGCTCAAAACTCGCTTCCTTCCTGGCCTCTCAGGACCTGGTTAAAGGAACCAACGGGGCCAGCGTAGCAGGGGGCCTGGCGGCTACCCGACCGGGAAATCCCCGAAATTGGTCACTCGGTTGGCATTGCCTCGGCTGGATCGGGCTGCGGCGCCTCGCGGCGCCCCCGCGCGCCGTTGGGGACCAGCAGCGGTTCGCCCCGCTCCGCGAAGGGGACCTCGACCAGGTCGAAGTCGCGCGGCGCGATCGTCGGCTCGAACACCGCCCGGGCCTCCTCGAGCACCTGGCCGACGTTGTATCGCGAGGAGACGTGGACCAGGGCGAGCATCTTTACCTCGGCCTCGCGGGCCAGGGCCGCCGCCTGGCCGGCGGTCGAGTGCCCGGTCTCTGCGGCGCGCTGGGCCTCCGCCTCGGCAAAGCTGCCGTCGTGGACGAGTAACTCGGCGCCCTTCGCCGCCTCGGCAGTGGCCATGCAGGGCGCCGTGTCGCCGGTGATCACAATCGTCCGACCCGGTCGCGGTGCCCCGATCACGTCCTCGGCGCGTACGACGCCGTCCGTGCCCTGCACCTCCTCGCCGCGCCCCAGGGCGCTGAACGCCGGGCCCTCGGGAATCCCGAGTCGTTCGGCTGCCTCCTTATCGAAACGGCCGCGGCGCTCCTGCTCGCCGAGGCGATAGCCGAATGCGGTCATCCGGTGCTCGACCGGAAAGCTTCGCACCTCGTAATCGCCGTGCTCGACGGCCTGCTCGGGAGCGAGGTCGTTCACCTCGACCTCATAGCGGGTCTTGCCGATGATCCGCCGCAGCGCCCCGAACAGCTCCCCCATCCCCGGAGGGCCGTAGATCTTCAACGGCAGCTCGCGGCTCTGCAGGTCGTAGGTCTTCAGCAGGCCGGGCAAACCCAGGTAGTGGTCAGCGTGAAGGTGGGTGATGTAGATCTCGTCCAGTGCCACGAGGCCCAGCGAGCGGTGCATCTGGCGCTGGGAGCCCTCGCCGCAGTCGAACATGATCCGGTCGCCGCCCCGCATCACGAGCACGCAGGCGGTGGCGCGGCGCGCCGTTGGCACCGATCCACCGGTGCCGAGGAAGGCGACGGAGAGGTCCATGGTGCAAGCGTAGATGCGCCGTGGCAAGCGTGCGGGCACCGCCATGCGGTGCCTGACTCGCCTCTAGACTCAGCTTCTCAGCTGCGCCCGTAGCTCAGCTGGATAGAGCGCTGCCCTCCGGAGGCAGAGGTCACAGGTTCGAATCCTGTCGGGCGCGTACTGCCGGCCAAGCCGAGATAGGCTCGCCAGCAATGGGAATCCTCGAAGCGAGCTACACGGTCGAGATCGACGCGCCGCGCGACCGCTGCTACGAGATCGCCGCCGACGTCGAGAATGCGCCGGGGTGGCAGGGCACCCTCGAGGAGGTCGAGGTGATCGAGCGCGACGATCAGGGGCGGGCGGAGCTTGTCTTCACGAAGTCCGACGCGACGGTCAAGAAGGTCGAGTCCGAGCTGCGCTTCAGCTACGACCCCCCGGGCGCGATCACCTGGGAGCAGGAGAAGGGCGAGGTCAAGTGGCTGACCGGTTCCTGGAACTTCGAGGAGCTGGACGGAAGCCGCACCCGCGCCACCTACGGGCTTCGGGGCGACCCCGGGCGAATCCTGAGCATGCTTCTGCGTGGTCCGGTCGAGACGAAGGTGAAGGAGTTCCTGACCAAGAGCGCCGCCGAGGGGCTGAAGACCGAGGCCGAGACCGGCTAAGCCGGCTCTTCGAGCACCACATCGCGCGCCGGCTTGTCGGTGCGCAGCCCCTTGAAGGCGGGATGTCGCATCGTCCCCGCCTGCGTCCACTCGCCGAACTCGACCTCTGCGACCAGCTCCGGCTCGACGAAGATCGAGCCGCGCTCGGGCTGGCGGCCGACGAACGGGCTCGAGTCGCGCCGCAGCGGCTCCAGCCGCTCGGCGAGCCGCCGCAGGTCTTCGTCGCTCCACCCCGTCCCGACCTTGCCCGCGAAGCGCAATTCCCCGTCCGCGTAATAACCGGCCATCAGCGCGCCGATCGTCCCCGCGCGGCGGCCCTTGCCCGGCAGCCAGCCGCCGATCACGACCTCCTGGCTGCGGTGGTTCTTGATCTTCAGCCAGCTGCCCCCTCTGCGACCCGGCTCGTAGCGGCTGCCGAGGCGCTTGGCGACCACCCCCTCCAACCCCTGCTCCCGGCTCGCGGCAAACAGCTTGCTGCCCTCGCCGACGTGGTAGCCGGGCGTCTGCCAGCTCGGTCCGTCCAGCCCCAGCGCCTCCAGGGCCTCGCGCCGTTCCTCATAGGGCAGCACGCGAGTGTTGCGCCCGCTGAGGTGCAGAAGGTCGAAGATGACGTAGGTCACCGGGACCGCGCCCATGCGTTCGCGGATCTCCTGCGGAGACGCGAGGTGGATGCGGCCCTGAAGGTGCTGAAAGCTGGGACGCCCGGCTTCGTCGAAGGCGACCAGCTCGCCATCGAGTACGACCTGGCGACGGCCCAGGGGGCCGGTCAGCCCTGCGACCTCGGGGAACTGAGCGCTGATGTCACGGCCGGTCCTGCTCTCCAGCCTGACCTTTCCCTTGGCCAGGTAGCCCAGCGCCCGCACCCCATCCCATTTGATCTCGAAGCCGTAGCGGTCCTCGTCCGCGGGCATCCTCGCGAGTCGCGCCAGCATCGGCCGCAGGCCGACCGGCATCGGCTCGCGCTGGCCGGACAAAGCCAGCTACCTCAGTAGCGGAGCAGCGCCGCCGCGCCGCCGTGTTCGCGCAGAACCTCACCCGCATCTCCGGTGACCGGCGTGACGTCGGCGGACGTACGCAGGGCCAGCTCGATCATCATCTCGGCGGCGCCGAGCTGGTCGCCCTCCTCGAGGCTCTCTCGAGCTGGAGGGCTGAGGTCGTCAAGCGAGATCTCACTGTCGAAGGCCAACACCAGGTGCTCGACTCGTCCCTCCACAAGCGCCTCCGATGTCTCGTTGACGCCTGCCGACCCACGCCCTCCGCTCATAGCGGTGTCGACGATGGTCCCCACCAAATCGGCTTCGCGTTCATCCAACGCCCGTTCGATCTCGGGGCCGACGAGCTCCGCGATCGCCGCCTCGGGCTCGTTGATCACATCCGGACCTTCCAGCTTCCGAGTCTCGACAGTGGCAGGCAACCCGTCGATGAATTCGTCCAGGTAGGGCGCTTCGCCGATCGCGATCAGCTGACTACCGCGGACCCGCCGATCCTCGTTGAGCGCCCCGGCGAAATCCTCGAGGAATCGCTTGCGGTTGTCCTCCAACCGCTGCCCGAACTGATCGCGGCCGGAGGAGCTGGTGGCATGGCCGCGCGCCGGATCGGCCATCGCCGGCGCCTTGCGCTCGCGTCCCGGATAGATCGCCAACTCCGCGCCCCAGGCGGTCTCGGGTTCGAGCTGCCCCCGGTCCCAAAGCCAGCCCCGCACGCGCTCGGCGCTGACCGCGAGCACAGGGTGCGCCCGCCCGCGGTTGATCAGGTCGATGAGCGGACGCAGCAGCGGTCGCGGTCCGTGCTTGACGACGGTCTCGCGAGACGAGATCTGCAGCGAGGACCAGTCCTCGATGCCTTTCTCGCGAGCCACCTCGACGAATCCGACCTGGGCGCGACCCGTCGGCGGCTCGTTGTCCGGGTCGAATCGCTCCAGGACTCGCGCCACGGTCTCGCGAACCGCCAGCTTGCCCTCGTGGTCGTCGGGCTCCGAAAGCTCGCTCAGCCCGTTCTTCAGCTCCACGCGCCAGGCGTCCCCCCTGTCACCACGATCGATGTCGAAGTAGGCCGAGATGACCCCGTACTCGGGCCTCCAAGCGACGATTTGCTCGAGCCGGCGGCGCTCAGCGTCCTGCATTTGCTTCCTTTCGACGGGTCATCAATCCTCAGGATGTACGACGAGCATCGCAGTGCGGGTGTGGAAGTGCACGTAGCCGCCGACCGTACCGAACAAGTTTGAGGTCACCCGCCCGAGTCCCCGGGATCCCATCGCCACCAGATCGTGGTCGCCGTTCTCTATCTGCTTGACGATCTCCTCGCCGGGGTGACCGTGCTTGAGCACCGTGATGACGGGAAGGTCGTCCGGCAGGCGCGCCACCGAGTCCCGCAACAGCTGCTCGGTCTCCGCCTCGGCCTCGTGCTTCAGCGCTTCGAGGTCGATTCCGGCGCGATAGGCGTAGCTCGGCATCGGGGGGACGATCGAGATGATCGTGAGGCGCGCATTGAGCGCCTCGGCAAGCTCCACCGCCTCTCCCAGGGCGCGCTGAGCTGTCGGAGACGAATCGAGCGCTACGAGGATGTTGCGAAACACAGGCTCAGCCCTGGCGGTCGGGACCAGCGCGCTGAAGCTCGATGCGGATCAGCACCCGCTTCTCGCGCCGCATCCGCCCGCGGTAGTCGTCCCAGTCGGGGTTCTCGCCAGGAAAGCGCTTGTAGTAGTCGATCAGCGGCTCCATCGCCTCGGGCAGCGAAAGGATCTCCGCCACCCCGTCGGCGCCGATCCACGGGCCCGGCCACTGCTCGGCGAAGACGCAGAGCTGCGCGTAAGGGTCGCGGCGCAGGTTCTTGACCTTGATCGCCGTCTCGCGGCTCGAGATGATCGCCCGACCCTCGCTGTCGACGTTGACGATCACGGGACTCATCTGCACCGTGCCGTCGCGCCTCCGGGTGGCAAGGATCGCGCGCCGGTTCTCGCGTATGAACTCGCGGGCGCTCTCGGGGTCCATGTCAAGCCGGAACCACGAGAAGCTCGGGTCCCT
The DNA here is from genome assembly GCA_038317345.1 of Solirubrobacterales bacterium. GTDB lineage: Bacteria > Actinomycetota > Thermoleophilia > Solirubrobacterales > 70-9 > Mayfieldus. Next base: position 15,917 of record JBBQBH010000026.1, on the reverse strand, counting down.
CGATTCCCTTGCCGACCTTGTTCAGCTTCGGGTTGGCTGGCGCGCTCTGCATCCGAGCCGGATCCAGGGGCACGCACATCGAGACCGCGTCCTCGGCGCCCAGGTCGGTGCTCAGCCAGGCCTGCTCCGCCTCGGCGCCGGGAAGGATCACCGGCATCCGGTCGTGCACCGGCTTCACCACCTCGTTCGGCGTCGTCGTGATGATCGTGCAGCTGTAGAGCCAGTCGTCCTCCCACTCCTTGCGGGTGCAGATGCCGGCGAATGCGAACGGCTCGCCGCCGTCGACGGTGAAGCGGAACGGGAGGCGCGGCTGCTTAGGGTCCTCGGACTTCAGCCACTCATAGAAGCCGTCGGCGACGATCAGGCAGCGGTGGCGGAACTTGCCGATCAGCGGCGCGTAGGCGCGGCTCTCTGTCAGCCGCTCGGTCTTGGCGTTGATCATCTTGTAGCCGACCTTGAGGTCCTTGGCCCAGCGCGGGACCAGCCCCCAGCGCATCATCAGCGCCTCGCGCTCACCCTGCGCGGCCTCCTCTTCCTCCGGAGACGAGCGGACCGTGAGCACCTCCTGGGTTGGCGCGACGTTGTAGCGCCCACCCGCCGATTCCATGCCCTTGGAGCCGAGCGCCTTCTCGAGCTCGACCTCGAAGCGGTCGGCGACCTTCTTCGTGTCCTTGGTGGTGACGGTGAAGCGTCCACACATGAGCTCAGTGTGCCAGCCTCCGACGCTCGGTCCGGCGCTAGCCCGCGGGCGCTCGCACGTCGGGGTGCTCGCGATACCACTCGATCGTGCGACCCAGGCCCTCCCGCAGATCGACCTGCGGTCGCCAGCCGGTCATCTCGCTCAGCTTGGTGCTGTCCACGTACTGGCGGTCGATCTCGCCTTCCGGGTTGCCGGTTCCACGGATGTCGGGCTGCAGATCGGTCTCCGCCAGCTCGGCGATCAGGCGCAGCACGTCGGCGACCGCATGCGGCTCGCCACCCCCGGCATTGAAGGCCTCCCCCCGCGCGGCATCGCCGTCGAGGGCATCGGCGATCGCAAGGTAGGCGCGCGCCGCGTCCTCGACGTAGAGGAAGTCGCGCTGCGGCGTGCCGTCGGAGCGGATCACCGGGCGGCGGCCGTCGAGCACCGCGCTCACCGTCTCCGGCACCAGGCGCGAGAAGTTGAGGTCTCCGCCCCCATAGAGGTTGGCGAAGCGGGTCACCGCCACCGGGAGCTGATGGCTGCGCCAGTAGGTCCGGGAAAGGATGTCGGCGGCCGCCTTGCTCGCGTCATAGGCATGTACCGCGCGCAGCGGGAAGTCCTCGCGGTAGGGAAGCTCATCGCTGGCGCCGTAGGCCTTGTCGGAGGATGCGAACACGACCCGCCCCACCTCGTGCTCGCGGCAGGCCTCCATCACATTGCGAGTCCCGAGCACATTGACTTCGTACGCCTCCCGCGGCTCGGCGGCGGCGTTGCCGACGATCGTCTGGGCGGCGAGGTGAAAGACGGTGTCGGTGCCATTCACCGCCCCCGAGATCGCACCGGGGTCACGCAGGTCGGCCTCGAACAGCTCCACCTCGCCATCGATCCCGTGCAGCGCCAGGGCCGAGGGCCGTGGCGTCCCGACGTCCGTAAGCCGCGGTTCGGGCCGGTCGAGCACCCGCACCTGATCGCCGCGCTCCAACAGCGCCTTGACCAGCCACGATCCGGCGAACCCATGGCCACCGGTTACGAGGACGCTCAAGGCGTGTGGTCCGTCGGGCTGGAAACTGCCGGATCGACCACTAGTCCCAGACCTTCCACGGCGCGCCGCCCTCGCTCCAGAGGTCGTTGAGCATCACCGCGTCCTTGTAGGTGTCCATGCAGTCCCAAAAACCTTCGTGTCGGAAACCGTGCAACCGACCCTCCTGCGCCAGCTGCTCCAGCGGCTCGCGCTCGAGGACGCTGTCCTCGGCGATGTAGTCCAGGGCGTCGGGCTCGAAACAGAAAAAGCCGCCGTTGATCCAGCGCTCGGAGCGCGGCTTCTCGACGAAGCCTCTGACCCGGGTGTCTCCGTCCAGCTCCGCGACGCCGAACTGGAGGTTTGGCCGCACGATGGTCATCGTCGCGAGGTCGCCGTGGTCGGCATGAAAGCCAGCCAGCGCGCCGAGGTCGATGTCGGCGACGCCATCGGCGTAGGTGGCGAAAAAGGATCCGGGGCCGATTGCCTCGCCCGCCAGCTTCAGCCGCCCACCGGTCGGCGTGTCGAGTCCGGTGTCGACGCACCGCACCTCGACTCCCTCCGGCCAGGTCTCGGCGCCGGCGAACTCCTTTACCTGCTCACCCAGGTATCCGGTACAGAGAACGAAGCGACGGCAGCCCTGGGCGGCGTAGATCTGCATCACGTGCCAGAGGATCGGCCGGCCGCCGATCTCCACCAATGCCTTGGGCATGGATTCGGTCTTCTCCCGCAGTCTCGTGCCGCGCCCCCCGCAGAGGATCGCGACCGTGTCGATCCCGTCCATCGCGGGGATTATTCCTTCCACTGGGCGGCGAAGAGCCGCTAGGAGGCGACGGTCAGCACGATCTTTCCGCGCGTGTGGCCCGACTCGCTCAGCTCATGCGCCCGCCGGACCTCGCTCAGCGGCAGGACCTCTGCCAGCTCCACGCGCACCTCGCCCGCGTCGACTAGCTCCGCGATTCGCGCCAGCTGCTCAGGGTCCCCGCGCGAACTGAACACCTCGGCACGAACGCCCCGCGCCTCTGCCGCGTCGGTGGGCGCAGCGGCGGCGATCGTGACCAGGATTCCGCCCTGCCGCAGGACCGGGAGAAGCCCTTCCGTGTTCTGCCCTCCCACGGTGTCGAGAGTGAGATCGATGTCGCTCACCACCTCGGCGACGTCCTGCTCGGTGTAGTCGACGTATTCGTCGGCGCCCAAGCCGAGCACGAACTCGCGGTTGGGCGACGAGCCGGTGCCGATCACCCGCGCGCCCGCGTGCTTTGCAAACTGAACCGCGAAATGCCCGACTCCTCCGGCGGCTCCCGCGATCAGCGCCGTCTGCCCCGCTTCGAGACCGCCGACGTCAAAAAGGCCCTCCCAGGCGGTCCCCCCTGCCACCGGAATCGCGGCAGCCTGCTCGTGGCTTATGCCAGCGGGCTTCTGGGAGACGGCGGTGGCGGACGCGATCGCGAACTCCGCGTAGCTGCCACTCGAAGCCCGCCCGAAAACCTCGTCGCCCTTGGCGAAATCCGGGGCTCGCGAAACCTCGACGGTCCCTGACACGTCATAGCCGAGCACCGCCGGCAGCGACGTGGTGGACCGCCGCTGCTTCCAATCCGCCGGGTTCACCGAAGCGGCGTGGACCCTTACCAAGACCTCGCCATCGTCGGGCTCGGGTGTATCGATCTCCTCAAGCCGCAGTACCTCTGGGCCTCCGGTCTCGTGAATCACGACGGCTTCCATGCTGCCTCCTTCGAGGTGGGGTCTGGAACCGCCACCTAACTTACCGATGGTAAGCCGTCGATCGGGGCGTTTAGCCGCCGGCGACGGCGGGCAGGATGGTGACCTCGTCCCCCTCTGAGATCGGGGTCGAAAGGCCGTCCTGAAAGCGGATGTCCTCCCCGGACACGTAAACGTTGACGAAGCGACGCAGGTCGCCGTCCTGGGTGATGCGGTCGCGCAACCCGTCGTGCTGGGCGAAGACCGCGTCCAGGGCCTCCCCCACCGTCGAGCCTTCGACCTTCAGCTCGGCTTCGCCGTCGGTCATAGCCCGAAGCTGGGTCGGGATCTTGACCGTCACCGCCATCGGACTAGACGCTGACCTCTTCGGTCACCTCGGACTCAAAGCTCGCCGGATCTGGGTCGATCTCGTACATCGCGAACTTGTCGCGGGTTGCGTCGAGCGTCTTCAGGCCCTCGCCGGTGATCACGACCACGACGCGCTCTCCGTCGGCAATCGCCCCGCGCTCGGCGAGCTTGGCGAGCACTGCCGTCGTCACTCCTCCGGCCGTCTCGGTGAAGATTCCCGTGGTCTCGGCGAGCAGGCGGATGCCGTCGCGGATCTCGTCATCTGAGACCGCATCGATGCCACCACCGCTCTGCCGCGCCAGCTCCAGCGCATAGACGCCGTCGGCGGGGTCGCCGATCGCAAGGCTCTTGGCGATCGTGTCCGGCTTCTGGGGCTTGCAAATCTCCCAGCCCGCCTCGAAGGCGGTAGCCACGGGATCGCAACCTTGCGCCTGGGCGCCGTTGAAGGCCGGGAACGAGCCATCGACCAAACCCACTTCAAGCCATTGGCGAGTTCCGTGGGCGATCTTGGTGAAAAGGGACCCCGAGGCGACCGGACAGACAACCCGATCGGGCAGCTCCCAACTCAGTTGCTCAATGATTTCGAAAGCAACTGTCTTTGAGCCTTCCGAGTAATAGGGACGCAGATTGACGTTGACGAAGGCCCAGGGCCGCGTCTCGGCGAGTTGCGTACACAGCCTGTTGACGTCGTCATATGTGCCCCGCACGCCGACCAGGTTGGTGCCGTAGACGGCGGTGGCAAGCAGTTTTTGTTCCTCTAGATCTGACGGGACGAAGACGTATGAGTCCAAACCAGCTGCTGCAGCATGGGCGGCAACGGCATTCGCCAGGTTTCCGGTCGAAGCGCAGGCCACCGTGTCGTAGCCAAGCTCGCGGGCCTTCGCGAGGGATACGGCGACGACCCTGTCCTTGAACGAATGGGTCGGGTTGGCGGCGTCGTTCTTGATCCAGATCTCGGCGTCCACCCCGAGGCGCTCGGCCAGCCGATCGGCGCGGACCAGCGGCGTCAGTCCGGGCTCCAGCGGGTCGCTCGGCCGGGTCTCGAAGGGCAGGAAGTCCGAGTAACGCCAGATTCCGCGCGACCCGGCTTGAATCTTTCGCTTTGCCTCCGCCGGGTCGAGACCGGAGAAGTCATAGGAGACCTCGAGCGGGCCGAAGCAGTTCTCGCACACGAAGCGGGCATCGAGCGGATAGCCCGCGCCGCATTCCTTGCATTTCAGCTCTGAAACAGTCATCCGAGTCATCCGAAACGAAAAAACCTCCGCCTTGGGAGGGGCAGAGGTCCGGATGAATGGACTTCCACATCTCCCAGGCTTGTCCTGTGCCTGCTGGATTTGGCACCGTCCCCATATGCGGGGGGGTTGCCGGAGTTTCGACGGGCCAGTCCCTCCACTCCTCTTGATGTGTGGGCCTGACTATACCAGCGCCTTCGGGGGGTCCGCGCATGGTCCGGTTCGTGCCTGATCGAGGCGTCAGCCCATTAACCTAGTGGCAACGGATATGACCACCGCGGACGAGAAGATGAGCCAAGCCGATGCCGAACCTCCCGAAGCCGAGGCTGAGGCGCGCCCGCGCGCAGTCGGGGCTCGTCTCCGCCCCGCAGCCTGAACGCCGCAGCCCCAACATCGAGCAGATCGACGCCGAGGGCCTGCGCTGGGTCAACATCGAGCAGCCCGGCGCCCTCGAGCGAGCCTGGCTGGAGGAGCACTTCGACTTCCACGCCCTCGACCTCGAGGACGTGCTGTCGCGCAACCAGAGACCGAAGATCGATAAGTACGAGGACTACCTCTTCATCGTCCTTCACTTCCCGATCTTCGATCCCTCGGTAGGGCGGCTGGGCACCGGCGAGCTCGACCTCTTCGTCGGGCCTGGGTTCGTTATCACGATCCCCAACCAGCCCCTGCAGCCGGTCGAGTACCTGTTCGAGCGCTGCCGCACGAAGGAGGAGCTGCGCGAGCAGCTGTTCTCGCGCGGCTCCGGCTACCTGCTCTACCGCATCGTCGACGACAGCTTCGACTACTGCTTTCCGATGCTGCGCAAGATCGGCAACAAGCTCGACGCGCTCGAGGAGGACATCTTCGAGGGGCGCTCGGAGGAGATCGTGCGCGACATCTCCAACGCCAAGCAGGAGATCATCAATTTCCGCAAGGTGATCCGCCCAGAGCGCCCGGTGCTGCGCGAGCTGGAGTCGGTCAAGCAGCGCTACCTCGCCCCCGACCTCGACCTGGAGATCTACTTCGACGACATCGTCGACGCCAACGAGCGCATCTGGGACATGCTCGAGAACTACAAGGAGGTCGTGGAGGCGCTCGAGGAGTCCAACGAGTCGGTGATCTCGCATCGCGTCAACGACATCCTGCGGGTGCTGACCTCGATCAGCGTCATCGTCCTACCGCTCACACTTTTGGCCAGCATTTGGGGAATGAACGTCGGCGTTCCCGGGGAGCAGAGCACGACGGCGTTCTGGGTCGTCGTCGGGGCGATGTTCGCGATCCTGGTCGGCATGGTCGCCTACTTCCGCCGCCGCGGCTGGCTCTAGGGCCGCCCGACAGCGCCGCATCCGGCCGAACCGCTCAGCAAGGGCGCGAGTGTGCCGAGCTCGTGGCTAAACCGCAGGATCACTGCCCACCGCGTCGACGGGGAGGCGTCGGGATTGACTCGGCCGTCCCTGTTGGGGGCCCCATGCACCGCCTGGGGGTTTTCGGAAAAGAATTTGCATCAACCATGCAAATCCTTCACCGTTGTGCAAACGAATTGCATGGCCATCGACAGAACTGCCGAAACCTCCCAGGCACGGGGGAGGGTCCCCCTCCCCTCCTCTCTCCGAGCGATGCAGGAAGAGCCTCGGTCGGGATCGGGTCCACCACCATCCTGCGACGAAGTTCACCATCCCGCGACGAAGTTCACCATCCCGCTCTAGGATCAGCCCCCAGTGGCCAACTACCGCATCTGGGCGCCCTGGCGCCTCGAGTACGTGAAGGACGCAGCCAAGGACAACGATGACGAGTGCATCTTCTGCGCCAAGCCGGCCGCCGATGACGACGAGGCGAACCTGATCGTCCACCGCGGTCAGCGCTGCTTCGTGATCCTCAACCTCTTTCCCTACACGAACGGGCACCTGATGGTGGCCCCCTACGAGCACGTCGGGGCGCTTCAGGACCTCGACGCCGAGACGGTCGCCGAGCTGATGTCGCTCGCGCAGTCCGCGATGCGGCGGCTCGAGCAGGTCTACTCGCCGCAGGGTTACAACGTCGGCTTCAACCAGGGGCGGATCGCGGGCGCCGGGTTCGAGAACCACATCCACATGCACGTGGTGCCGCGCTGGGGCGGCGACACCAACTTCATGCCGGTCCTCGCCGACACCCGGGTGATGCCGCAGACCCTGCAGCAGAGCTACGAAGCGCTGCGAGGCGGCTTTGACTGAGCAGCAGGTCCTTGCTCCCCCCGGGATCTTCAAGGCGTACGACATCCGTGGGATCTACGGCACCGAGATGGACGAGACAACCGCGCTCGCGGTCGGCAGGGCGTTCGCGCGCGTGCTGGGTCGGATGCGCGACAAGCCTCCGGCCGAGCTCCGGGTGGGCCTTGGCCGCGACATGCGTCCCAGCGCCCCCAGCATGGCCCAGGAGCTTCGCGACGGGTTGATCTTCGAGGGAGTCACGGTCGTCGACGCGGGCATGATCGCCACCGAGATGCTCTACGAGCTGGTCGGCTCGAAGGAGCTCGACGGCGGCGCGATGGTCACTCCCTCGCACAACCCGAAGGGCTACACGGGAATAAAGCTGGTTCGCGAGGGAGCGCTGGCGCTCTCCGGCGAGGCCGGGATCGGCGACGTGCAGCGCGAGATCGAGGCCGGCCTCGGCCCCGCTCCCAGCGGCGGCTCGTTCGAGGAGGTCGACATCTGGGACCAGTACCGGGAACGCGCCCTCTCCTTCATCGACCCGGCGAAGGTGAAGCCGATGCAGGTGGTCGTCGATGGCTCCAACGGCATGGCCGGCCCGATGGTCGGGCCGATCCTCGAACAGCTCGGGCTCGATCCGGTGCCGCTCTTCTTCGTCCCCGACGGGGACTTTCCCGGCCACGGGCCCAATCCCCTGCTCGAGGAGAACCAGCGGTTGATCATCGAGCGGGTCCGCTCCGAGGGCGCCGACCTCGGGATCGCCTGGGACGGGGACGCCGACCGCTGCTTTTTCATCGACGAGCAGGGTTCGTTCTGCGACGGCGATTTCGTCTGCGCGCTGCTTGCCCGCGCCGCGCTCGCAAAGGAGCCCGGGGCGACGATCCTCTACGACCCCCGCTCCAGCCGGGCGGTGCCGGACACGATCGCCGCCGCGGGGGGACGCTCGGCGCTGAGTCGGGTCGGCCACGCCTTCTTCAAGGCGCGGATGCGCGAGGAGCACGCCTTCTTCGGCGGCGAGGTCTCGGGCCACTACTACTTCCGCGAGTTCTGGTGCGCCGACTCAGGGACGATCCCGGCACTGCTGATGCTGGAGCTGATCTCAGTTGAGGGCCGCGGGCTCGCGGAGATGATGTCCGAGTTCCGCTCCCGCTACTTCATCTCCGGCGAGATCAACTCCGAGGTCGCGGATCAGCAGGCGAAGATGGAGGAGATCGCCGAGCGCTACTCCGACGGCGAGATCACGCACCTGGACGGGGTCTCGGTCGACTATCCCGACTGGCACTTCAACGTCCGCCCCTCGAACACCGAGCCCTTGCTGCGCCTGAATCTGGAGTCCCTGGTCTCGCGCGAGGACATGGAGCAGAAGCGCGACGAGGTGTTGGGGTTGATTCGATCGTGAAGTCGCTCTGTACTCGCCATTCGTCATTCGGGTGATGGCCGAAGCCCAGCTGACACCAGAGCAGGCGCTGGAGCGCGCGGCGGAGGCTGGTATTCACCAGCTGCGCATTCCCACGCCTTTCGCCGTCGGTCGGGTCAACTGCTACCTGATCGAGGACAAGCCGCTGACCCTGGTCGACACCGGGCCCAACTCGGGCAAGGCGCTGGACGAGCTGCAGCGCCAGCTCGCCGACCACGGCCATTCGATCGCCGATCTGGAGCTGGTGATCCTCACCCACCAGCACATCGACCACCTCGGCCTGGTCGAGATCATCGTCGAGCACTCCGGCGCCGAGGTGGCTGCGATCGACGTTGCGGTCCGGCGGCTCGCCAACTTCGGCGAGGACGCCGAGCGCGAGGACGAGGTTGCCGCGCAGCTGATGCGACGTCACGGGATTCCCGAGAACGTTGTCTACGCCCTTCAGAGCGTCTCGCGCAGCTTCCGTGGATGGGGCGCGAAGGCAAACGTCACCCGCCCGTTGCACGACGGCGAGGACCTGAAGCTGGGCGACCGAACCCTCCAGGTGCTGCACCGCCCCGGTCACAGCCCCTCCGACACCGTGTTCTGGGATCCGGACCGCCGCATCCTGATCGCCGCCGACCATCTAATCGCCCACATCTCCTCCAACCCGTTGATCAGCCGCCCACTCGACGACTCCGGAGAACGCACCCAGGCGCTGGTCGCCTACATCGACTCGCTGAAGAAGACCCGCGAGATGCCGGCCGAGATCGTGCTCTCCGGTCACGGCGAGCCGATCACCGATCACGTCTCGCTGATCACCGACCGCCTTGCCCTGCACGAACGGCGGGCCGAAAAGCTCTACGGCCTGGTCGCCGAGGATCCGCGGACGGGCTATGACCTGGCGCAGGCGCTGTGGGGCAACGTCGCCGTCACCCAGGCATTCCTCACCCTCTCGGAGGTGATCGGCCACCTCGACCTGCTCGTCAACGACGGGCGGGTGCGTGAGGTCGAGGACGGTGAGGTCGTTCGCTACGAGGCGACCGGCGATGCCAACGACGCAGTCGGCGGCGAGGGCTAGGCTCAAGATCGTGGCCTCCGTACCAACCTCAGCGGCTCCCGAGGCGCCCCCGAGCGAGACCAGGCCGGCCAGCTCTCCCCTGCCCCCCAAACCCGGTTCGGCCAAGAAGCGAATGCTGATCATCGTCAACCCCTACGCGACGACGGTCTCCGACCGGCTCAAGAACCTCGTCGTCTACGCGCTCCAGGGCCGCTACAACGTCGAGGCGGTCTCCACCGAGGCCCAGAACCACGCCACCGAGATCGGCCGCGAGGCCCGTGACGGCGCCTATGACATCGTCGTCGCATTCGGGGGCGACGGCACCCTCAACGAGGTCGCCAACGGCCTGGTCGGGACCGACGTCCCGGTCTCGGTGCTGCCGGGTGGCTCGACCAACGTCGTCGCCCGCACGCTCGGGATCCCCAACGACGTCGTCGACGCCACCGAGCACCTGCTCGGTCTGGCCGACGACTTCCGACCCCGGCGCATCGACCTCGGCAACGTGAACGGACGCCGCTTCGTCTTCTCCTGCGGCATGGGGCTCGACGCCAGCGTCACCGAACGAGTCGACGCACGTCCCGGCCTCAAGGCCAAGGCGGGGCCCTACTACTACTCGTGGGCGGCACTCTCGAGCTTCTACCGCCGCTACCTGCGCAATCCCGTCGTCCTGCGGGTCGAAGTCGCGGGTAACGAGGTCGAGGGCATCACCGCCCTGGTCCAGAACTCCGACCCCTATACCTATTTCGCGTCGCGGCCAATCAGGGTCTGCGAGGGGGTCACGCTCGACGATGGCACCCTCTCGGTCGCGGTGCTGAAACGCGCCGCGCAGCGCGACACCCCGACTCTGATCACCCGCCTGCTCAGCGAAGGGCTCAGCGCCGCCAATCACCGTCAGATCGAGTGCTTCGACGACCTCCGCGAAGCGAACGTCAGCTCGGCCTCGCTTGACTTCGACGGCGTGCCGCGGCCATTCCCACTCCAGGTCGACGGCGATTACATCGGCGAGCAGTCCAGGGCCGAGCTTCGGATCGAGCCCGGGGCACTGACCGTCGTTGCCTGACCAGACCGATTGCGCCTTCTGCCGCATCGCCGCCGGCGCCGAGGACGCCGCCTGGGTGGTGCTGGACGAGCCTCACGCAGTCGCCTTCCTCGACCACCGGCCCTTGTTCCCGGGCCACTGCCTGGTGATCCCCCGCCACCATCACGAGACGCTTGCCGACCTGCCGGCCGAAGAGATCGGGCCATTCTTTGCCACCGTCCAACTGCTCTCGCGGGCGATCCCCACTGCGATGAAGAAACCGGGCAGCTTCGTCGCGATGAACAACGTGGTCAGTCAGAGCGTGCCGCACCTGCACGTCCATGTTGTGCCGCGCAAACCCAAGGACGGCCTTCGCGGCTTCTTCTGGCCGCGCCAGAAGTACGAGTCCGACGAGCAGCGCGACGCGGCGCGCGACGCCATCCGAACGACGCTCGACCGACTGCGCTAGCTTCGGCCCATGTCTCAGGAAGACGTCGAGTTGGTGATCAGCCTCTTCACCAGAGAGGCAGCTACCCAGATCGAGATGGACGAGCTGATGCGAGACGACGAGCATTGGGACAGCTACGGAGACCGGTTCAGCCCCGACGTGGAGGTCAAGTTCGTCACTCCCGGGGACTCGGGCGTCGGGGTCATGGAGCAGGAATTCCGTGGAGTCGACGGACTCAGGCAGGGATGGGGCGTGTGGATGGAGCCGTGGGAGGAGTTCCGGGTGTCCGTGGAGGAGGTCGTCGATACCGGAGACGGACAAATTCTGGTGCTAGCCAGCGCCGTCGGCCGGATGCGCGGCACGGGCGCGGAGCTACCCCAGGAGGTGGCCCAGCTCTGCCGGATCGTGGACGGCCGGATCACTGAGGTCGGTTTCTACCTCGACCAGCAGCAGGCGCGCCGCGACGCCGGGCTCGACTAGCTCGCGGTGAGCGCTTCGCGTGCTTCGGCTGGGTCGAGGAACTCCTCGGTGCGCAGCGGCGTCCCGTCGCGCAAGGTGCTGATCGTCGCCACCCGCACCTCGGTTCCGGCACCGCTGTCGGCGCCGCTTCCGCTCATCCGCATGACCAGCAGCACCTTGTCGCCGGCCTCCTCGATCTCCTCGACCTCGATCTGAAGGTCGGGCATGGTCGAGATCCAGTCGGCCAGGTAGCCAGCCACCTCGTCCCGGCCGCGGTGGGTCGCCGCGTCGGGATGCTCACGCGCCACCACCCATTCGAACGCCGGTCGCACGTCGTCGAGATATGACTCCAGGTCGCGGCGGTTCCAGGCCTCGACGAAGCCGCGGACGTACTCCGCGTTGGCGCCCACGCTCAGCCGGTCGGCGTGACGCGGTAAGCGTCGAACACCGAGTCGAGGTTGCGCAGCCGGGTCACGCACTGCTTCAGCTGCTGGGTGTCCCCGACCTCGACCACGAAGCGGTTCTTGACCATCGGGTGCTTGGTTGAGCAGCTGGCCTCGATGATGTTGATGCCGGCCTCGGCGAAGGTGCGCGAAAGGTCCTCGAGCAGGCGGGTGCGGTCATACGCGTCGACCTGGAGCTCGACCCGGTAGGAGGCCTCGTTCTCGCCGTCCCAGCTCACCTCGACGAAGCGTTCCGGCGCCTTGCGCAGCGCCTTTACGTTCTTGCAGTCCTCGCGGTGAATCGTGATCCCACGCCCCAATGACACATAGCCGACGATCTCATCGCCTGGCACCGGTCTGCAGCATTTGGCGAGCCGCACCGCGACGTCCTCGACGCCCTTGACTTGAATCCCGTAGTTGGAGGCCTCGGTGCGGCGCCGCTCGTGGTCATCGCGGTCGCTGATCAGGTCGTCGACGGTCTGCTCCTGGTCCACCGACTCCCCCGCCTTCAGCCGCTGCATCAGCTTGTTGGCGACGGTGCGCGAGGAGACCTTTCCCCCACCGAGTGCGATGTAGAAGTCGTCGGCCTTCTTGAAACCCATCTCGCGGATCACGTCGGCGAGCAGGTCGGACGGAGCGACCTTCTGCGACGGCAGACCGCGGTTGCGGAGCGCCTGCTGGAGCTGTTCGCGCCCGTGACGCTCGGCGTCCTCGCGCCGCTCGCGCTTGAACCAGGCGCGGATCTTGTTGCGGGCCCGGCTCGTGCGCACCAGCTTCAGCCAGTCCCGCGAGGGACCACGCTCCTGCTTGGAGGTCAGCACCTCGACGATGTCGCCGCTTCGCAGCGTGTAGTGCAACGGCACCAGCCTGTCGTTGACCTTCGCGCCCACGCAGCGGTGGCCGACGTCAGTGTGCACCGCGTAGGCGAAGTCGAGCGGGGTCGAGCCGGCGGAGAGGTTCTTCACCTCGCCCTTCGGCGTGAACACGAAGACCTCGTCCTCGAACAGATCGACCTTCAGCGAGTCGAGGAACTCGGCCGGGTCCTGTTCGCCCTCCGACTCGACCAGATGGCGCAGCCAGGCCATCTTCTCCTGCTCGGCGTCGGCGGTCGACTTGCCCTCCTTGTAGGCGACGTGGGTGGCGATCCCGTACTCGGCGATGCGGTGCATCTGCTCGGTGCGGATCTGGATCTCCAGCGGCCGTCCTTCGGGGCCAATCACCGTCGTGTGCAGCGCCTGGTACATGTTCGCCTTCGGCATTGCCACGAAGTCCTTGAAGCGGCCGGGCAGCGGCTTCCAGATCGAGTGGATGACCCCGATCGTCCCGTAGCAGTCCTTGACCGAGCCGACGAGCACCCGCATCGCGGTGAGGTCGAAGATCTCGTTGAACTCGCGCCCCTTGCGCGTCATCTTGGTGTGGATCGAATAGAAGTGCTTGGCGCGGCCTGAGATCTCGGCCGAGATGCCGACCTTCTCCAGCTCCGCCGAGAGGAACTCGCCCGCATCCTCGACGTAGCGCTCCCGCTCCAATCGCTGCTGGGAAACCAGCTTCTTGATCTCGTCGTACTTGCGGGGGTGCAGGGTCGCGAACGCCAAGTCCTCGAGCTCCCACTTGATCGCGTGGATGCCGAGGCGGTGCGCGAGCGGGGCATAGATCTCCAGCGTCTCGCGCGCCTTGGCGATCTGCTTCTGCTTCGCCAGCGCCGACAACGTGCGCATGTTGTGCAGCCGGTCGGCCAGCTTGATCAGGATCACCCTTACGTCGGTGGCGACTGCGATCATCATCTTGCGGTAGTTCTCGGCCTGGCGCTCGTCGCGGCTCTCGAAGGTGATCCCGGTCAGCTTCGTGACGCCGTCGACCAGCTGGGCGACCTCGGTGCCGAACCCGTCGTCGATCTCCTCGAGGCTGGCGCTGGTGTCCTCAACCGTGTCGTGCAGCAGCGCCGCGCACAGCGTCTCGGAGTCGAGCCGCATCGCGGCGCAGATCTGCGCCACCCCTACCGGGTGGGTGATGAACTCGTCGCCCGATTTGCGCATCTGGTCGGCGTGCCGATCGCAGGCGAAGACGAAGGCGTGTTGCACCGCATCGCGATCGATCGGCGTAAGCGACTCGTCCTCGTGCTCGCCGATCACCGCAAACAGGTCGCCGAGCAGGCCACGCTGCTCGGCGGTGAGCCCACGGGTCAGGTCGTCGACCGGCGCCACCGCGACGGTCTCCGCGGGGGCACCCACCTTGGTGTGGCCGTGCCGGTCCGCCAGTGCGGGAGCGCCGTTCGGTGCAGCCAGCTTGGTGGCGGGCTTAGCGGCTGGCTTGCCGTTGGCGCGTCGCTTCTTCGTCGCGCTCGCCTTGCCCGCGGCCTTGGGGCCATCGGCCGACTTCTTCGAAGAGCGCGCCGCAGGGGCTTGCTTGCCCTTAGCGGTGGCATCGCGCTTCACGGTTGTCTGAGGCTTGCGAGGTATCTCTTGCCCTCCTCGAGGCGGGCGCTGTAGGCGCGAAATGCGCCCGATCGCTGCAGATTGGTGTGTTCCGAGGATACGACGCTGAGGCTGCGTTCGCGGCTCCTTGCGTCCCAGACGATCAACTCGAGCTCGTTCAGCACACGCACGCAGCGCGCCGCCAGCTCCGGGCCATGCGGGTGGTCGCCGTCGCCAGTCAGTGCTTCTCGCAGCTCGCTGCCCTCCGCCGACTTCGCCCTGACAAGGCTCCGGAAGGCATCCCGAAGAGGACGCCCCATGCCCAACTCGTCATCGAGCACGCGCAGGGCGAACCCGCGCTCCTGCTCGCCCCAGGCCGAATGTACGAACGAAGGACTGCCCTCGGGTCCGCGCGAGCAAAGCGCAGCGAGGTGCGGGAAGGGCGGCGGATCGACGAGTACCACGTGGTCAAAGCCGAGCGCGATCTGCGGCGCCAGTGCCAGCGCGTCGAAGTCGGCCAGCGCCAGGCTCGCCTCCGGTCGAGCGCCCAGGTCACCGATCGCGTCGGCTCCACAGCGGCCGCAGGCGATCGACGCCGCGCCCCCGCCAAACCGCCCCAGGCCGGTCGCCCCGCCCGCAAGCTCGGCCCGCCGCGAGGCATCGGCGCACAGCGCCAGCACCGACTCGCCGCTGGAGACCAGCTCGGCCATCGTCGCCACGGCCGACCGACGTCCCCGTACCGCCTGTCGCTCGCCCCCAGCTTGCGCCGCACCGGCCTGGTCCGATCCGGGCCAGGCTTCGAGCCCCGCCGTCAGCTCGGCATCGAAACGGCGCCACCACTCCCCCTCCTCACAGGAGCATCTGTGCAGGGGCTCCTCGGCTTCGGCGGACAGCTCATAGAGCTCGCGCAAGACCACCCGCGGCTCCACCGAGCCGTTCCACTGGTTGACCTCGAGGCGTACGGCGGCATCCACCGGCTCCTTATCGGAGACCGGCAGCGAGGACCGGCCGAAGGCGACCCCGAGCGCCCGCGCACCGCCGCTGCTGAGGCTGAAGCGCGAGTGCTTTCCCTCGCCCATCGACGTCACATCGCCGAGCCGGGCCGACGGAACCAGCAACCGGATGCCCGGGTTTCCGGCTCCGAACGGGCCCAATCGCTCCAGCTCCTCGGCCAGCTCGAGCCCGAGGCCGTCGCCGCCGACCACTGCGTCGATGCTCTCGGTGCGGGTGAGCTCCTCGGGGCCGAGCTGCTGGGCAGCATGGGAGATGAAGGCGTCTCGAAAGCTCTCCAACTCGGAGGCCTCGAGCTCGAGCCCGGCGGCCGCCCGGTGGCCCCCGAAACGGACCAGGTGCTCCGAGCAAGCCTCCAACCCGCCGAGCAGGTCGAAGCCCGTGATGCTGCGACCCGAGCCGCGCCCGCTATCGCCGTCGAACGAGAGCAGGATGACCGGGCGCCAGTGGCGCTCGACCAACCGCGAGGCGACGATTCCGACCACGCCCGGGTGCCAGCCG
>JBBQBH010000025.1:0-39040 GCA_038317345.1 Solirubrobacterales bacterium | reverse complement strand
CGCTCTGTCCATGCCCGAATTGTGCGCCCCTTTGAGCATCGATCCGCGCCGTGCTGCCAACAGATCTTTCACCCTACGGTGACCGGTGCCTGTGTCGCGCACTGCCACAGCTCGGCCCGGCCCAACCCAGATAGTGGACGCTTCGGCCCCAGCGCTAACGTGAGGCCGATGGTCCCGGAGCCTCGCACTGAAGCCGAGCAGCACGCACACCGGACGCGGGTCCTGATCGCCGGTGGCGGAGTGGCTGCGGTCGAAGCCTTGCTTGCCCTTCGGGCGATGGCCGAGAACGAGGTCGAGATAGACCTGCTGGCTCCGCAAGACGACTTCGTCGATAGGCCAATGGCGGTCGGTGAGCCGTTTGATCACGGGCTCGTACGCCACTTCGACCTGGGAGTGATTGCCGCGCAATGGGGAGCCAGACTTCATCCCGGCGGCCTAAGAGAAGTAGACGCTGAGGCCAAGCTCGTGCGCACCACTGATGCCGACCAGCTTCACTACGACGCGTTGCTGATTGCCTGTGGCGCCCGCCCAGTCGAATGGCTCAGCGGAGCGTTGACCTTTCGCGGTCCGGCCGACGCCGAGACGATGCGGCAAATTCTTGGTGAGCTGGAGGGCGACGCAATCCACGACGTGGTCTTCGCCTTGCCGGGAAGCCTGGGCTGGCCGTTGCCGCTTTACGAGCTGGCGTTGATGACGGCCGCCTGGCTCGACGAGCGCGCCATCAAAAACGTTCGGCTTAGGTTCATCACACCTGAGTCCGCTCCGCTGGAGGTGTTCGGTCGACGCGCCAGTGAAGCAGTTGCGGGTTTGATGACCGACAGCGGGATCCGCCTCCGCACCGAGACCTACCCGGCGGCCCACAAAGGCACAGGCGTCGAGCTGGTGCCGATTGGCTGGGTACCCGCCGAGCGGGTCGTCACGTTGCCACGCCTTCAAGGTCGAGACCTCGGAGGCCTGGAGCGAAACGCGGACGGCTTTATCTCCGTCGACGAGTACTGTCGGGTTAGAGGGTTGAGCGGCGTCTACGCCGCGGGCGATGCGACTGACTTTCCGATCAAACAAGGTGGCATCGCCACCCAACAGGCCGATACGGCCGCCGAGGTCATCGCCGCCGAGGCTGGCGCATCAGTTGAGCCCAAGCCGTTTCGCCCAGTCCTGCGCGGCGTGCTACTGACCGGCAAAAGGCCGGAGTTCCTGCGGGCTGCGCTAATTGGAGGAAAGGGCGAGACCTCCGCCGTGGGAACGACCCCCCTCTGGTGGCCGCCGAGCAAGCTGGCGGGGAAGTATCTGGGCCCGTACCTTGGAGCCTTGACGGAGGCTGCGTCTCTGGGGTCTCCGCCCGAGCAGGATGGAGTGCTGAAGATCGAGGAGCAGCTGGATATCAACCCCTGATCGAAGAAGAAGTGCGTCCGAATGAGCACTCACTGATGCAGTGCCTCGCGATTGCTCGGGTCAGACGCGAGACGTCGGGGCCGCAGGCGTGCTACGGCGGTCACCGCAGGCGGGGTTCGATCGCGGCATGCTGGGGCTATCTCGACCCGGATTGGCGGTCCCGCTGCGGCGCGCGACCGGCGGGCTGCGACGGCGCTGGTAGCTGTGGTGCTGGCGGAATCGGGCGGGTCAGACGAACCCCGGCTTTCAACTCCACCCGATCGCCCCAGTGCGAGATCTCAAGCCCGGCGTCGCCATCGGACAGTACGTAGGAGGCCTGCTGCAGGCCCACCTCGACCCGCAGGCGCCGGCCGCGGAAGAAAACCGGAAAGGCCAGCCGCTCGATTCCTGGCGGCAGCTGAGGAGCGAACGACAGCTCCCCGCCGTAGTCGCGCACCCCGCCCAGTCCCGCAATGACTGCGATCACCGCTCCGCATAACGAGGCCATGTGCAGTCCGTCTCGGACGTTTCGCTCCAGGTCGTTGAGGTCCATCAGCGCCGCCTCGGTCACGTAGTCGTAGGCCAGCTCCAAATGGCCGACCTCGGCGGCCACTACGGCCTGCATTGCGGCCGACAGTGAAGAATCGCGGACGGTTAGCGCTTCGTAGTACTCGAAGTCGCGCCGTTTCTCCTCTGCCGTGAACGCGTCGCCGCGCAGAAACAAAGCCATCACGAGGTCGGCCTGTTTGACCACCTGCTTTCGATAAATATCGAAGTAGGGGCGGTGTAGAGGCAGTGGGTAATCCTCGGCAGGCGTGTTCTCGAAGTCCCAGCGCTCGTGGGCCGTGAAGTCCTCGTCTTGGGGGTGGACGCCGAGCTGCTCGTCGTAGGGCACGCGCATCCGCTCAGCGGCATCGCGCCAGGCGCCGATCTCCTCCCCTTCAACGCCCAGCTGCTGCGCCGTGTGTGGGTGGCGCTCCGCGGCATCCGCCGCCGCGCGCAGGTTGGATTGGGCCATCAGGTTGGTGTAGACGTTGTTGTCGGCCAGGGCCGAGTACTCATCGGGCCCGGTGACCCCGTCGATGCGGAAGTCGCCGTCGCTGCTGCGGTGGCCCAGGCTGGCCCACAAACGCGCAGTCTCGACCAAGAGCTCGACCCCGGCCTCGCGCTCGAAGTCCTGATCATCGGTGGCCAGCACATAGCGGCGGACGGCGTCGGCGATGTCGGCGTTGACGTGGAAGGCGGCGGTTCCGGCTGGCCAGTAGCCCGAGCACTCCTCGCCGTGGATCGTGCGCCAGGGAAAAGCGGCGCCGCGCAGCCCCAGCTCGCGGGCTCGTTTGCGGGCCAGCTCAAGTGTGCTGTGGCGCCAGCACAACGCGGCGCGGGCCATGTCGGGCGCGGTGTAGGTGAGGATCGGCAAGACGAAGGTCTCCGTGTCCCAGAAGGCGTGGCCGTCATAGCCAGAGCCGGTCAGCCCCTTGGCGGCGATCGCCCTCGTCTCGGCCCGGGCCGAGGCCTGCAGCAGGTGAAAGAGGGCGAAGCGAAGCGCCTGTTGGATCTGCGGGTCACCATCAAGCTCGACGTCAGCCACCGCCCAGTAGTCGTCAAGGAAGCTTCGCTGGGCGGCCGCGAGCCCGTCGAAGCCCTCGGCGAGGGCGCTCTGAAGGCTGGCGTCGACCTGGTCGCGCAGCCACTCAACCGACTCCCGCGAGGACCAGTGATAGGCCAATAGCTTGACCAGGCGCAACGGGCGTCCCGGCGTCAGCTTGGTCGAGATCGTCACTCGCCCGAGGTCGGGCTCGCTTTCGGTTCGTGTCACCGGCTCGTCCTCGGTGTCAAGCACGTGCTCCATGCCGACGGCCAATGAGAGCCCGCTGGAGCGCGTGGTGTGAGCGAGGACGACCCGCAGCCCGTTATCGACCGCGAGCTGACTCTCAAGCACGGTGCCGAGCGACGCTGACTCGCGGGGGTCGCTCTCGTCTGCCTGCCGGGGTGAGTCAGCGCGGCCCTCCCAGCTCTCGCTCTGATTGGCTAGGAGGTTGGACTGAAGCGCCACCCGCATCGGCTGCTCGAGAGCCTCCACCTCATAGGAGATGGCGGCGACGCTGCGATCCCTGAAGGAGACCAGTCTCCGGCTTTTGACGCGGACCGATCGCCCTGCGTCTGAGGTCCAGCGGAGCTCTCGCTCCAGGATCCCGCTGCGAAGATCAAGTACACGTTCATGGCTTTCTAGCTCGCCGCGGCGGACGTCCAATGGCTCGTCCTCGACCAGCAGCCTGATCAGCTTGCCGTTGGTCACGTTCACTACCGTCTGCCCATCCTCGGGTTGGCCGAACGCTGGTTCTCCGTACTCGATCGGGTGCGACTCATAAAAGCCGTTTAGGTAGGTCCCGCTCAGCCCCCGCGGCTCGCCCTCGTCGAGGTTTCCCCGCAGCCCGAGGTGGCCGTTGGCGAGCGCGAATATCGACTCAGTCTGGGCCAGGATCCTGCGGTCAAGCCCGCTCTCGCGCACCG
Organism: Solirubrobacterales bacterium; assembly: GCA_038317345.1. Lineage (GTDB taxonomy): Bacteria > Actinomycetota > Thermoleophilia > Solirubrobacterales > 70-9 > Mayfieldus. The sequence goes on along the minus strand of JBBQBH010000025.1, from coordinate 35,155 downwards.
CCCATGGCTCGGCCGGAAAGGCGTCGTCGGCGATCATCGTGGCGCCAGAAGCTCGGCCAGGTCTTTGACGACGACGTCAGCTCCGTGCTCGCGCAGCGCCTGGGTCTGTCCGACGCGGTCGACCCCGACCACGTACCCGAACTGCCCGGCGCGGCCCGCCTCCACCCCGGATAGCGCGTCTTCGAACACCGCCGCCGCCTCCTTGGCCACTCCCAGTTCCCGCGCCGCGGCAAGGTAGGTGTCGGGAGCGGGCTTGCCCTCGAGGTGCTCTCGCTCAACCATGCTGCCGTCGACCCGCGCCTCGAAGAGCTCCCCGATCCCCGCGGCCTCCAGCACCTCGCGACAGTTGGCGCTCGAAGAGACCACCGCCGTACCCAGGCCCGCCTCGCGCACCGCGGAAAGGAAGCGGATCGACCCCGGATAGGCCTTAACGCCCTGCTCGTGGATCATGCGCATCACGATCTCATTCTTGTGGTTGCCAAGGCCATCCACCGTTTCCGCCGTCGGGGGGTCGGAGGGCGAGCCCTGAGCAAGCGTTATCCCTCGCGATTGAAGGAAGGAGCGCACGCCGTCGTAGCGGGGCTTGCCGTCGACGTACTTGTCGTAGTCGGTGTGGGCGTCGAAGGGGCGAAACTCCTCGCTGGCTCGCTCTGCCCGCTCGCGCAAATACGCATCGAACATCCCCTTCCAGGCCTCTGCGTGGACCTTGGCGGTATCGGTGAGCACGCCGTCCATGTCAAACAGGCACGCCTTGATCGGAGGGGGCAGCTTAAGCATGCGGAGGCGGATAGCCTATGGAGCTGGGCGACTATCTGGCGCCTCTTGCTGGTCAGTGGGGAGTCTTCCGGCCCACGTCTTCAGCGCGTGTGGTCGGCGGGCCGCCGGCCAAGCGTTGGCCTACCGTTTCCGTCACCCGCCAATCAGATATCGCCAGGAGGCCACATGAGCCCGTCCCCCGACAAACCGTTGATCCTCTGCTATGACGGCTCCGAGGATGCAAAGCACGCGATCCAACGCGCCGGAGATCTGCTATCGGCACGGCCTGCGTTGGTGCTGACCGTCTGGCAGCCCACTGCTGGTCTGGGGAGCTTCGCCTGGTCGGGCGCCACAGCCAGCATGGTCAACTTCGCTGAGCTAGATCGGGCAGGAGCAGAGGACGGTGGCCGGGTCGCTGAGGAAGGCGTCCACTTCGCGCGGGAGGCAAACCTGGAGGCCGAGCCGGTTGCCATCGAGGCCACCGGACCGGTCTGGAAGACGATTGTCGAGATCGCCGAGCGCCATGACGCGGCAGTGATCGTTATGGGTTCCCGAGGCCTCACCGGCATGCGGACCATGCTGCTGGGAAGCGTCTCCAGCGCTGTCGTACACCACGCCGATCGGCCCACGCTGGTCATTCACCGCTCCAGCGGGGACAGCGAGGCTGGTGGAGGTTAGGCCAGGGACAGGCGGCCAGCGACCTCTGGAGCCCGGCGCTCGGCGCTTGTAGCGACAGACGAGCGATGAAGCGCGTGCTCCTTAGCAGTCTGGCGAAACGGTGCGGCTGCTTGAGGACCCACCTGTTGATGGAAAGCGTCGTTCATGATGCGCGGCAGGCTTCGCGTTTGACTGCGTGGGGCATCGTGCATGAGAACGATGCCCTACCGAGAGGATTGCTATGGCACAGCGCGTGCTTATCCTGACCTACGAGACCTTGGCCGACGCCAACGAGGTCCCCGAGGCGATTCGTCCGCTCATCGATGAGGCAGAAGAGATCTACGTCATCGCCCCGACGTTGACGACTTGGCTGCAATGGGTGGCCTCTGACGTCGACGGCGCGCGTGTGTCGGCCGACGAGCGGCTGCAGACAGTCTTTGACCATATGCGGGCGGGTGGCCTGAAGCCCCACGGCACCGTGGGAGCTGAGGACCAAGTCGTTGCGATCGCCGATGCCCTAGCTGACTTTGATGCTGATCTGATCGTGCTCAGGCTCCACGATCCCGGTAGCGAGCATGAGAACTGGCGTGAGCACCGGATTGCCGAACAGGTGCGCTCGCACTTCGGCGTGCCGACGATGGTGTTCTTCTTCGACGGCGAAGGGCAGGTCGTGGGGCGCGAGGAGGCCTAGCTGCAACCCGAGCCTAGTTTGTTCGCAATCCGCGTGCTGGTCTTTGCCGAGCGCGCCGCTCGTCCGACCGCACCATGAACAGCCACCCCGCCCTGGTCCCGCTCTCGCGTGATCACCACCACGCGCTCGTGACCGCCCGGCGTCTCCTTCAGGCGACAACCGAAACCGCCGCGGACACGGCCAAGGCTTTCCTGGCCCACTGAGAAGCCGAGAGAAGCTGCACTTCCGCCTCGAGGAAGAGCTCCTGCTACTGGCCTACGCGGCCCATGGCGACCCCGGCAACCCGACGGTCGTACGCGTGCTCCTCGACCACATACTGATCCGCCGCGACGCGGATCGGCTCGCCGCCGAGCCCTCGCTCAAGCTGGAGCACGACCTCGGTGCGCGGCTGGCCGCCCACGTGAAGCTGGAGGAACGCGAGCTCTTCCCGCTCATCGAGGCGACGATCCCCGAGCCCGAGCTTGCAGCGCTCGGGTCCCGCCTGCTGGCGGCCAGTCGCGCTGGGCAAGCGGCGAGGCCCCGTTAGGGCTTGCCCTGGGTGCCACCGCCTGAAGTGAGATCCCGTTGGTCAAGTACCAAACAAAGGATCGACGATAGACCCGATGGTTCTCAACAGCAGAAACCCACCGAGGTGCGGAGAATTCGGAGCCTCGTCCCCCCTCGCTAGGAGACCCTCACCGCACAGCCCCAAACGCCGACACACTATGAACCCGGCGGTTTCGGTGAGGCATCGGCGCGTTTCCGCGGACATAGGTGGTGCATGGTCGGCATCACCAAAGTCCAGCGCGCCAACGCCAGATACTGGATCGAGGCCGTGGCCGAGGGTGGGGAGGACTACTACACAAAGCCCGGCGAGGCACCCGGCGAGTGGCTGGGCGAGCTGGCCGCGGAGCTCGGCCTTGAGGGCCAGATCGATCCAGCCGCCTACGCGGCGATCCTCGAGGGCCGCAATCCCGAAAGCGGCGCTGAGCTGGTTCACCGCCCACCGACACGCAGCTTCACCGACTCCACCGGCCGCGAGCGCACCAAGGAGCCGGTGCTCGCCTACGACGTCCGCTTCGCCGCCCCCAAGTCGGTCTCGCTGCTCTACGCGCTTGGCGACGAAGAAACCCGAGAGAAGGTGCTCGGCGCCTATGACCGCGCAGTCGCCGCCGGCATCTCCTACCTAGAGCAGCAGGCCTGCTTTGTGCAGCGGGGCGCAGGCGGCAAGCTGATCGAGCGCGGGGAAGGGTTCGTGGCGATGGCCTACCGCCACCGCATGTCAAGGGCCGGCGACCCCGCCCTTCACACCCACGTGCTGGTCCCAAATCTCACCCGGGCGGCGAGCGACGGGCGCTGGCTCTCGCTCGCCGCGCCGATGGGGCGCTCGGCGCTCTATCAGCACGCCAAGGCAGCGGGCTACGTCTTTCAAGCGGTGCTTCGGGCCGAGCTCACACGAGAGTTGGGGGTGGAGTGGGGTGCGACCCGAAACGGCTACGCCGACGTTCGGGGAATAGGGCGGCCGGTGATCGAGCACTTCTCACAGCGGCGGGCAGAAATCATCGACGCCCTCGCGGCGCGAGGCGTATCCGGTGCCAAGGCCGCGGAAGTGGCCGCCTACCGCACCCGCGATGCCAAGGACTACGACGTTGACCCCGACCGGCGCCGCGAGGAGTGGGCCGCGAGAGCCGGGGAGTTCGGCCTGGGCCGCGAGCGGATCACAGAGCTTGCCCGAGAGCACACCCCGCGCCCGCCGCGGGCAATCTCCGAGGCCGACATCAATGCAGCTCTGGGCGGGCTTGAGTCGACCCGCTCACACTTTGACCGCCGCGATCTGATTTGCGCCCTGGCCAACCAGCTGCCCGAGGGCGGCGAGCTCTCATCGCTTAGCTGGGCTGCCGAATATGTCCTTGGGGGCGAGCGGGTGATCTCGCTCGGCCAGCCCGCCGACCCCTCGCGGCCCGCCTACTTCACCGCCCCGCGCCTCTGGGAGCTTGAGCAGCGCTTCGTGAAGATCGCACGCGACGGTCAGGACGCCGGCGTCGCCAAGGTGAGCGCCGCCGCCGTCGAGGCGGTGCTTGCCCGCCACCCCTACCTGGGAGCCGACCAGGCAGAGATGGTGCGCCGCCTCACCCAGGGCGGCGAGCGGATCGCCCCCGTCGCGGCACGCCCTGGCGCCGGCAAGACCACGGCGCTCGTCGCGGCCCGCAAGGCCTGGGAGGAGGCCGGCCACCCGGTGATCGGCGTCGCCACCACGCGAACTGCCTCGGGCGAGCTGGCCGACATCGGCGTCCCGTCGACCTCGATCGCGGCGCTTTTGCATCGCGCCGATGACTGGCGCTCGCGGGGCCTCGAGCCGCTGCCGCAGGGCACCGTGATCGTCATGGACGAGGCCTCCACCACCTCCACGCCCGACGCGGCCGCCCTCGCCGAACTTGTCCAGGCTTGTGAGGGCAAACTTGTCGCGATCGGCGACCCGCGCCAGATCGGCGCCGTCGGCCCTGGCGGCCTTTTCGGTCACCTCACCCGCACTATCGAGCCGAGCACGCTGACCGAGATCCGCCGCCAGCGGCGCGAGGTCGACCGCCGCATTGTCGAGCTGGCGCACTCCGGGCGCGGCTCAGACGCTCTCGATCTGCTGAAAGCAGAAGGCCGCCTGCAGATCGCCGACACGATCGACGCCGCCCGCGTCGCCACCGTCCTTGACTGGTACGGCGGTTACCGCGGCGGCGCAGACGCGGTGATGATCGCGCGCCGCAACCGCGACGTGGCGGAGCTGAACGCAGACGCCAGAGCGCTGCTGGTCGCAGAGGGACGCGTGGGGGAAGAAGCAATCTTGGTTGCCGAGCAGCCCTTCGCGATTGGCGACCGCGTCCTTACCCGGGTAAACACTCAGGAGGTGGCAAACCGCGAGCGCTGGGAGGTAACCGCGACCGACCCCGAGCGCGGGGAGCTGGAGCTACAGAGGATCGGCGGCGACCAACACAGCGTCACCCTCGGCCCCGAGTACCTGCACAGCTACACCCCCGCCGGCGAGCCCGCCCTGCAGCACGCCTACGCGATGACGATCTACGGCACCGAGTCAAAGACCTTCGATCGCAGCTACGCGCTGCTTGACGCTGGCGCCACCCAGGAGGAGTTCGTGGTCGCGGTCTCGCGGGCCCGCGAAGCGACGTGCGCCTACGGCGTCGCCTCCTTGGAGCTCACCGACCCCGAGCTGGGCCCCGGACGCCGGGTGATGGAGGACGAGCTCTCAGATCTTCGGTTCGCCTCCGAGCGCTCCTCCGAGGACGGCCCCGCGCTAGAGGTCAGTTTGCGCGAGCGCATCGCGCAAAGCGATGCCGGCGAGCTGGCCGCAAGACAGGCGGAGCTTTTGCGAAAGGCCGAGACCCCCGTGCGCGGCGCCGATCCTCAGGCGATGCTGCCCGACGTTGAGCAGCAGATCGAGGGCTGGAGCACCGTGCTCGCGCAGCGAAGCGCCGAGGTGGGGGCGCTCGAGGCCAAGCGGCGCCCCAACAAGGCGGAGCTGGCGCGTGCCCAAAAGGAGCATGCGCAGATGGCCGAGTATGTGCGCAGCCTGCAGGAAAGGCGCGAGCAGCTTTGCGCCGAGATCGCCGCCGTCAAGGTCCCTCGCCTCGACCCCGCCGAGCGCTTAGAGCTGGCCCTGACCAAGGAAGCGCTTGACCAGCACGCTCGTCGCCTCACAGCGGCGGAGCGACTTGTGCCCTCACCGTTCGTGCGCAAAACGCTCGGCGAGCGGCCCACCGATGCCCGCAAACTTGAGGCCTGGAACCAGGGCCTGGCCGAGATCCACTCATACCGCCAGCGCCACGGCATCAGCGACCACAAGCGGCCGCTCGGCGCCGAGCCCAAGGAGCCGGCCGCCCGCGCCGACTACGCCCGGGCGCAGCAGGCGATCCGCGCTTCGCAGCGCCGCCTTGACCTGGGACGCAAACTGGGGATGGAGCGGAGCCTGGGGATCGAGCACGGCCTCTCGATCGACCGCTGAGTCACCCCCGCGCAGCTGCGCCGTTCTTCGTGGCTGGGCGACCGCGGCCGCATGGTCGCACGCGATGCGTGCAGGGGCGGCCACATGGCCACCCAGCCCCAACGAAAGCCCACCGCACAGCGGCGCGGCGAAATGCTCTGCGGGCTGCTCGACCGCGATGGCGCCAAGCTTCGCTCCCAGGCCCGGCTTCACGCGCAGCGCCCGACCGACGCGGAGGACGCCCTGCAGGATGCGTGCGTTCAGTTCCTCCGCTACTACGACGGCCCGCGGGAGGAGGCCATCTGCTGGATGCAGGTCGTCGTCAAGCGCTGTGCCTGGGCAATCGCGCGCCGGGCCAGCCGCGCCCGCGAGACGGGCTACGAGCTGTCGTCTGGCGGTGGCGAGGGCGAAGAGGGCGAGATCGTTGCAGTCGACGATCGGCCGGACCCGGCCGAGACAGCCGAGCGGCGCGACGCGGTCTCTGAGCGTGCTCGCCTGCTGGCGGAGCTGAAGCCCGACGAGCGTCGCGCGCTTCTGCTGCTGGCCCTGGGTTACTCCTACAAGGAGATCGCCGCCGGCTGCGGTTGGACCCACACCAAGGTGAACCGATGCATCGCCGAGGGGCGGGCTGCGCTTCGCGATCTCGTCGGTGGAGGGGGCTAGTTCGTTGCGCTCGGGCCTAATCAATACGTGCAGCGCTTCGCACGGATAGGCGAGGCAAGGCGAGCCACGGGCGGACATATCTCGCAGAGACGCCATGGCTGCCAAGAATCCGGACATTTCCGCGCAGCGGGAGCAAGCCCATCTGACGCATTCGGCGCATTTCAGAGACATGTAGCGATGAGGCCTCATGTGTCGCTGGAATCTGCGAGCCGCAGTCGCCGTGTGAGTGCGATGGAATTCGGAACGCAGCCACGCACGTTCTTCACAGAACGCACCCTGGCGGAGTACCTCGCCGTCTCGGACCGCACGGTGCGCGACTGGATCCGCCGCGGCGAGCTTGCCTCGTACAAGCTCGGCGGCTCGCGGCGGATTGACCCCACCGATGTCGACTCTTTCCTGGCCGAACGGCGTGAGAACGGCAGAGGCCAGTGAGGCGCCATGAGCAGCCATATCGGCGAGTCAACCCCAACGGCAGGGGCGTCTGGGTTGCCCGCTACACCGGTCGCGACGGCAAGCGCCGCATTGCCAAGCCTGCATGGAACGGAGGCAGGGGCACCTTCGAGCTGAAGCGAGACGCCCAGCGGGCAATCGATGAAGCACATGGGCTGCCGGATCGTCCGGACACGCTGGGCCAGTACTTCGAGACATGGCCAGATCGCTACCCGCGGGCGGCGCGCACCAACCGCACCAACGCGGGTCGGATCAGAGCTGTGCTGGATGTAGAGGTCGAAGGTAGGCCGCTTCGCGAGTGGCCCTACCGCGAGATTCGGCGCCGTCACGCCCTGGCCCTGGTTGACCGAATGCTCCGCGAGCAGGGCCGGGCTACTTCCGGTGCGGCAAACATCCTCCGCTCCCTCTCTGCGATGTCCGAGGATGCGATCACCGACGAGATCGCGGACCTCAACCCGTTCAGGGGAGTCCGAGTTCGGGCCAGCGATCCTCGAGCGCGCAAACCGCGGCGCACAGTGCGGGTGTGGAGCTTTGAGCAAATGCACGAGTTCGCCAGAGCTGCGAGTCGCTGGGAGCCCATAGTGCGCGTGTTCACGGACACGGGCTTGCGGCTCGGCGAGGTATTGCCGCTTCGGCGCGTTGACTTCGACCGCCAGACGCTCACCGTTCGACGCACGGCTCACGACGGCCGCATCCTCGCGGGCACCAAGACCGATCATGGTGAGCACTCGGCTGGTCGGGTGGTGCCATGCCCTCTCGGGCTGACGTCCCTGTTGCAGGCGATGCCCGCTCACATCGACTCCGACCTCCTCTTCCCGACGCCCTCGGGCAAGCTCTGGTGGGAGCGCAACTTCTATCGCGACGTCTGGTACCCAGCGCAAAGGGCCTCGGGCATGGACATCCGGCCGCACGAGTGCCGCCACTCCTACGTAACGCATCTACGCGCCGCAGGGATCAACGACGCCGACCTAGCCGAGGTTGCCGGCCACCGGGTCGAGACGATGCTCTCCCGCTACACCCATCCGGTCAGGGCGAGCTTCGAAGAGATCCGAGACGTGATCGGCTGATTGCTAACGCGCGATCCGCCGAGGATAGTTCCGCTGGTGCTCTTTGCCGAGGTTGCGCACCCGCCGATAGTCGCGCTCCGAAAACTTCGTTCGCCACGGCTTTCGCATGCCGGAGATCACCGCGATCGCGGGCTTGGCGAGGCCGCGCTTGATCAATTCCCGATCCTCGGCGTTCTCGAGCAAGCAGAAGAGGCGAAACTGCTCGCGCCCGGGACCGGTGAGCCGAATCTCGTGCCAGCCCGTCATGGTCCCGTGCATCGCCTCCCACTTTCCGCCCCCGGAGAACTGGGGAGGGGGCGCAGCCGCGACAGCGTCCAGGACCGCGGTGAACTCAGCATCGATCTTGCCTGGGCAGCCGTCAAGAAACTCGACTGCGGGAACCGAGCCGTCAGGTGCTTCGTAGTAGATGACCGCCCAGGGAGGCCGACGATTGACTCTAGGAGTTCGCGCCGACCGCGACTGGCCGCGTTTCTCGCCTCGCCGAGCCACGGTGGCGAGCGTACTTCTTGGTGCCGACTGCGTCGGCCGAAGCAACAAGCTCGCGTTCGGTGCCCGTGCGTTCGCGAACCGCGCGTTTTGCCTCTGGGCTCCTGGGAACCAGCCGGACTTCGGCGCCAAGGGCGGCGGCGATCGCGGCGACAAGCGTCAGCTCGGGGCGGGCTTGCTTCGCGGTGAACAATCGCCGGATGCTCGATGCATTCCGGTTGATTCGCCGGGCGAGCTCGGCTTTCGACATACCAAGATCAATCCGTAGCCCGTCGAGCGTCCGGATCATTTGGTCGGTTTGCTCCAGCTCCCGCGCGGTCTGCTCATAGGCGATCCGGTACTCCGGATCACGCATCCGCTGCGTCCGGCGACGCCCATGCAGGCTCGTGTCAAGCGTCTTCTTGTTTGCCATTTTCCTTGCTCTTTCGAGTGTTGCGTAGATGATACGCAGGACGAGTGTACCACCTATGCAACGCTAAGCCAAGATCGAAGAAATTCGTGGTCACATTTTGGCTACATCCGGCAAATTCCTGGCTCTGCACCGCGAAACGCGCAGGGCCTTCTAAGCCGCGGGTCGCAGGTTCGAATCCTGCCGGGGGCGCTGCGATTGTGCGTCGGTGAGTTCGTACCGAATGCCAGTCAGGGTGGCGATCACCCCATAGGGTGGATGCCATGGCTGAGCGCGGTGCCCTTCCGAAGGTCCCTGCGTTACAGCGCCGGGCGCTGCGCGCGGTCAGGGCCCTGTTCAGTCCGCTGCTTCCCGACGACTACCTCGAGCTGATCAATCCGCTGTGGTCGACTCGCGAGCTGCGCGGGCGGATCGAGCGGATCGAACGAGAGACCGCCGACGCGGCGACGATCGTGATCCGGCCGGGTTACGAGTGGATGGGCCATGAGCCCGGCCAGTATCTGCGGATCGGCGTCATCGTCGACGGCATCCACCACTGGCGCGCCTATTCGTTGACCTCCGACCCCGGCCGCGCCGACGGTTGCATCAGCATCACCCCGAAGCTCGTCGAGGAAGGCAAGGTCTCGCCCTACTTCGTGCGGGGTGCGAAACCGGGGGAGATCGTCCGCCTCGGGGGCGTCGAAGGGACCTTCGTGCTGCCCGACCCGCTGCCCAAGAGGATGCTCTTCATCAGCGCCGGCAGCGGCATCACCCCGATCATGAGCATGCTGCGCAGCCTCGACCGGCGCGACGCAGTCTCCGACGTCGTGCAGGTGCATTCGGCCCGGACTCGCGACGCCGTGATCTTCGGCTCGCAGCTTCACGGCCTCGACGATCGCCAGCCGGGGTTTCGCCTCCACGTCCAGCTGACCGGCGAGCACGGCCGTATCGGCCCGCAGGATCTCGACAAGCTCTGCCCCGACTGGCGCGAACGCGAGGCGTTCCTCTCCGGGCCCGCCGACATGCTCAACGCGATGGGCGATCGCTGGGAGAGCGAGGGCGACGCCGAGCGCCTTCATATGGAGCGTTTCCAGCCGATCATCGGCGGCGACGCGGGCGAGGGCGAGGGCGGCACCGTGCGCTTTCGCGCCAGTGACATCGAGACCGTGTGCGATGGCGGTACGCCGATCCTGGTCGCCGGCGAGGACGCTGGTGCCACGCTTCCCTTCGGATGTCGGATGGGGATCTGTCACACCTGCGTCGGGCGACTATGCTCCGGGCAGATCCGCGACCTGCGAACCGGCAAGGTCTCCGGTCAGGAGGGCGAGATGGTGCGCACCTGCGTCAACGCCCCCGAGGGCCCGGTAGAGATCGAGCTTTGACCCCACCCAAAAGAGGACGCAGTGACTGCCGTCACCGAGATCGAGAGCCCGCTCGCCCACCTCAGCGACGAGCAGATCGAGGAGATCGCGCGCGAGTTCGACGCGATCCACGACCAGGTCTTCGGCGACCTCGGCGAGCGCGATCGGCGCTACATCGAGAGCATGATCGAGATGCACCGCCGCCTGCTCGTGATCAGCCGGGTGCTGCTGCTCGGCTCGCGGTATCGACCCGCGTGGCTGGCGGGGACCGCGACGCTCTCCCTGGCGAAGATCCTCGAGAACATGGAGATCGGCCACAACGTCATGCATGGCCAGTGGGATTGGATGAACGATCCCTACATCAATTCCTCGACCTGGGACTGGGATTCAGCGTCCACGCCCGAGGCCTGGAAGCACTCACACAACTACGTCCACCACACGTTCACGAACATCCGCGGCAAGGACCGTGATCTCGGCTACGAGATCATGCGCATCGATCCTCACCAGAACTGGCATCCCGTCTATCTGGCCCAGCCCTTCTACAACCTGCTGCTGAGCGCCTTCTTCGAGTGGGGCGTTGCGTTCCACGACCTCGATTTCGAGGCGATTCGCAAGGGCGAGAAGTCGAAGGCCCAGATCAAGCGGGAGCTCAAGGGCATTCGGGCTAAGGCCAAAAGCCAGATTGTCAAGGACTACGTCGCCTGGCCGTTGATCAGCGGGCTGGCGACGGCCGCCGTCGACCTCGCTTTGGGAGCTCGTGAACTCGCTTCTCCGCCTGGAAAGGCGGAGCGACTGAGGAGGAGGCTGACGGGCACGAAGGCCAAGATGCGCCGGAAGGCCGTCAGAGACGGCGCGATCCTCGCATTGAACAGCGGGCGTCGATCATTCAGGTCCACGCAGAAGGCGGACTTCACTGCGAACATCGTTCGCAACGTCTGGTCCTACGCGATCATCTTCTGCGGTCACTTCCCCGATCAGACCTACACGTTCAGCGAGGAGGAGGCAGAGGACGAGTCGAGAGGCCGCTGGTACGTGCGACAACTCGTCGGCGCCGCCAACATCGAGGGCTCAGCGCTCTTCCACGTGATCAGCGGCAACCTCGGCTACCAGGTCGAGCACCATCTCTTCCCCGACATGCCGAGCACCCGTTACGCGGAGATCGCGCCTCGGGTCAAGGAGGTCTGCGAACGCTACGGGCTGCCCTACAACAGCGGCCCGTTTGGCCAGCAGCTCGGCATGGTGCAACGGACGATCCTGCGCCTCGCCTTCCCCCGCGGCAAGCCGCGACCGAAGCCCGGCCCGTACCAGGGGGGCGACGGCGAGTACGAGGCCTCGGGGAATGGGCACTCGCAAGCTGCCGACCTCGCACCCGCCGGACCCCACGGCTCCGGTCCGGAGCAGGACTCCGACGGCGTTCGTGTCTCGCTTCCCCCAAGGGAGTAGCCCGGACGAGCCACCGGCTGGTGGTAGTGAGGGATGTGACGTATGCGGCGGGCCGCAGGTGCGAATCCTGCCGGGGTGCTCTTCGTGCCTGACTGGCCGAACGTTCGTCCTCCTCCGCACCGGTTCTGGTCGTTGAGGTTGTCATAGGGGTACGAGGAACCGATGGAGGACTGGACGACCTCATGATTTCGGCAGCCAAGGAACGCAGGTTCAGGCCGCGCACGGCGGTGCTGGCCCTTGTGGCGCTCACGACGCTCGCGCTTTCCGCCGGCCACACCTCCGCCAAAGGAGAGGGCCAGATCGTGATCTACGGCGCCGACTCGGGCTCGCACCTGAGGCTGACGGTGAGCGGGAACGACATCGTGGTCAACGGCTACATGGCCCCTGACCAGCCGGTTGGATGCCGATTCACCGAGCCTCGCACCGCAGCCGTCTGTCCCCTCGCCGGGGTCGGCTCGGTCGAGGTCGACATGGGTCCCGCGGGGGACAAGGTCGAGGTGCTCGACTCCCTGCCAATTCCTCTGACCGCCTATCTGGGCCTCGGATCCGACAAGCTGATCGCCAACAGCGAGTCCGACACCTGCTATCCGGAGGGCACGAGGCGCAACCGCTGTATCGGCGGCGCCGGCGACGATGTCTGCATCACCGGTCCGAGAAACAGCGACTGCGTCGGAGGCCCCGGCAATGACTACTGCAAGCACAGCACCGGGAGCGATGGCTGCTGGGGCGGCCCCGGCAACGACATCTGCCACATGGGACCGGGCAAGGATGGGTGTCACGGCGGCGCGGGCGACGACCTGCTGTATGAGGGCTCTGGCAGCGGAAAGCTGTACGGCGGGACAGGCAACGACCGCCTCTATGAGGGGACCGGCAGGGGAAAGCTGTTCGGCGGCCCCGGGAACGACTTCTGCGACGGCGGCCCGGGCGTCGGCAAGTCCTACACCTGCGAGTCCGGCCCCGGCCACTGACCGCAGGCTCTCTTAGGCGGTGGTCACCGGTTCGAATCCCGCCGGCGGCGCCGTCTCCAGGAGGCGTCTGACGAATCCCATGATCGGCCCGCGCAAAGCGGGGATCTGATCGAGCCTGTCCTCCGCGACGCGCATCGTCACCAGCATGCTGATCGCGCCGACGAGGGCCTCGCAGGCAAAGGGATCGAGTCCATCCTCGCTGCCGGGGGGATTGAGGACCCCGGTGATCAAGGCAGTGAACCGGCGCACGCCGTCGAGGCGGCGCTGCACCGCCCTCGGTCCTGCGGCCCAGACCTCGATCAGAAATGTGCGGGCAAAGGACGGCTCGGTGGCGAGCAGATCGAGGTAGCTGGAGAGCGATCGCTCGAAACGGATCAGCGGAGGACTTTCCGCCGAGCCGAGGCCATCCTCGATCGTCGTCGCCAGCACTTCGACTCCGAGGTCATAGGCGGCCATGAAGCAGCTCTCGGTGTCCTGGAAGTGCTGGTGGAAGACCTCGCTCGATGTGCCGGCGCGAGCGGCGATGGCTTCAGCAGTGATGCCGGGATAGCCGTTTTCGGCCACCTCTCTGGCCATCGCGTCGAGCAACTGGACGCGCTGCGAGGTCACCACCTGCTCGCGACCGATCTCTTGTCGGCCCCGCATGATGCGTACGACCCAATCGTCGGCGAGCATGGTCAGATCCTACGCAGCGGGAATGCGGTCGGCACACGAGTTGGACCGACGCACTATGCGGCGGGTCACCGGAACTGGGGTCGCTGCCGCACGAATTGTGATATTCAGGCGTCGATGATCTGGGGACCAAGAAGGCGCACGGGCATCTCTTCGGGTGCGGCGATCTGCGCCCTCGCCACAGCGCTCGTCATACCGGCGACAGCCTCCGCGCTTCCGATCGTCTCAATGCCGCTTCCGCCCCCGTCGCTGCCCGCCTTCCAGGGCAGCGCGTCCACCGCTTTGCCACTCCCGCCGAGCCAAACCACGTTCGCGCCCCAGAACCCGTTCATGGCGCCGAACCCGAACAGCAACATCCACAACGACGCCTGGATGACCGACGCCTACCCGGACCGCAGCGGACCGCTGGGCAAGTCGTTGGTGGCGACCTCATCTGCGGCCTCACCGGCGGTCTGTGGCTCGCTCGCCTTCGACTCGCGAGGCCGGATCGTCAGCGTCTGCCCCTCGGTCGGCGTCGGGCCTCAGGTGCGGATGATCGACCCGAACACGCTGGCGACGATCGCCACCTACGACCTTCCCAATGCCACCGACCCGCCCGGGACCAAGACCTACCAGAACTTCAGCGGCGGCGGCTACTTCTTTCTCGACAACCACGATCAGCTCTGGGTGCCGACCAAGACCGACCACATCTTCGTCGTCGGGGAGTCGGCCAACGGGCAGGGCTTCGAGCTGCGCCACGACTACGACCTCACCAGCGTCCTCGATACCGCGAACGAGCGCATCACCTCGGCGCTGCCGGACTTCTCGGGTCTGATCTGGTTCGTTTCGAAGCAGAACGGCAAGGTCGGCACGGTCAATCCCAATACCGGCGCGATTCACGTCCTGCGCACGGGAGAGGAGATCGAGAACTCGTTCGCGATCGACCGCCGCAGCGCCTACATCGTCTCCGACAAGAGGATGTACCGCTTCACAGCCCGCCACGGGGTTCCGAGGATCGTCTGGCAGAGGACCTATCCGAACTCCGGCATCGTGAAGCCGAGCCAGGTCGACGCGGGCTCGGGGACGACGCCGACGATCATGCGCGGCGGCTACGTCGCGATCACCGACAACGCCGACCCGATGGACGTCGTCGTCTATAGGACGCGGCGCCGGCTCCGCCATCACCAGGGCCGCCTGGTCTGCGAAGTGCCGGTCTTCAATCAGGGCCAGAGCGCAACCGAGAACGCGCTGATCGGCTCCGGCAACTCGCTGGTGGTCGAGAACAACTACGGCTACCAGGACCCCTTCGGCCTCAACAGCGGGGCGCCCAGCGTGCCCGGCTTTGCCCGGGTCGACATCAATCCACACGGTCATGGCTGCACCAAGGTCTGGACCAACACGACCGAAGCGGCGCCGACAGTGGTGCCGAAGCTGTCCGCGCGAACCGGCCTGATCTACACCTACACGCGGCCGCCTGACCCCAGCGGCGCACAGGGCTACTACTGGACCGCGATCGACTTCCGCACCGGCAACACGGTCTGGAACCGCTTCGCCGGCGCCGGGCTGCTGTTCAACAACAACTACGCGGGGCTTGCGCTGGGCCCCAACGGCACCGCTTACCTCGGAGTGATCGGCGGCATGATTTCGCTCCGCGACAGCGGCTAGCCGCTCAGGGTCGCGGGCGGCCCGCCGATAGCCTTCAGCTCCAATGGACGCCCCGCTCGCCGGCATCACGGTTCTCGACCTCTCACGCCTGCTTCCCGGCGGCCTCTGCTCGCTGATGCTCGCCGACCTCGGCGCCGAGGTGGTGAAGCTCGAGGACACCGGCGCCGGCGACTACATCCGCTGGGCCCCTCCGCATCACCAGGGCATGCCCGCCAGCTCCAGCTCGGCGATGTATCAGGCGCTGAATCGCAACAAGAAGTCGATCCGGGTCAATCTGAAGACCGAGGAGGGGAAGGAGGTCCTGCAGCGACTGGTGCGCGAGTTCGACGTGCTGCTGGAGTCCTTCCGCCCCGGGGTCATGGATCGGCTCGGGGTCGGTTACGAGGAGCTGCGCAAGCAGAACGAGGGGCTCGTCTTCTGCGCGATCAGCGGCTTTGGGACCGAGCATCCCGAGTACGCCCAGCGGGTCGGGCACGATCTCAACTACATCGCCCTGGTCGGAGTGCTCGGCCTCAGCGGCGAGCGGGGGGGGCCGCCGGTTCCGCCGGAGGTCCAGGTCGCCGACATCGGCGGTGGATCGCTGTTCGCGGCGATGAGCATCCTCGCGGCCCTTCGGGGTCGCGATTCGTCGGGGGAGGGCCAGTTCATCGACGTCTCGATGACCCACGGCGTGTTGGGCATGATCTCGGGGCTGATGAGCCGCTACCTGGCCGACGGCAACGTACCGACCCGGGGTGAGACCTGGCCGATCTGTTACTCGCCCTATGAGTGCAAGGACGGCTGGGTGACGATCGGAGCCCTCGAGCACAAGTTCTGGGTCAACTGGTGCGAGGGGGTGGGGCGCGAGAACCTGATCGACAAGCAGTTCGCGCCACATGGATCGGAGGCCCACGAGGCGATCAAGGAGGAGTTCCGCAAGCGATCCCGCGAAGAGTGGGAGAAATTCGGCGCCGAACGCGAGTGCTGCGTGGAGCCGGTCCTGGCCCTGGACGAGGTGGCAGCGTCGAGCCTGCTCTCGGCGCGCGAGTCGCTGATCGAGCTCGAGGACGCGGGGGCCGAGAAGCCGGTGCGCCAGGTCGATTTCCCGGTGCGCTTCTCGAGCGGCTACCGGGCGCCGCGGGTCCCGGCGCCGGAGTTGGGTGAGAACACCGAGGGGGTGCTGGCGGGGATCGGGTACAGCGCCGAGGAGCTGGCGGCCCTCGAGAAGGCCGGGGCGATCGCCGGCCGCCAGGACTCGCCCACTGGGCAATTTCTCGGCGTCTAGCTGCCAGTCATCCCTGCACCGTCGCGCTAGATTGAGGGCGCGCGGTGAGCGTAGCTCAGTTGGTAGAGCTCCTGGTTGTGGTCCAGGTGGTCGCCGGTTCGAGTCCGGTCGCTCACCCTGAACGCCCTGCAAATAGGGTGGTTCCCTGCCTCGTCTAGTTTCTCGCGTAACTATGGCGGGCATAATTTTGGCCGCGGATCCCGAGCCCGCCTCCAGCGGACTGCAGATCTGGCGGCTGCCCGAAACTTAGGTAACGGGAGTAGAGTGGTTGGGCTGGCATCGCGGGGACATCAACCGGCGGTCCGGCCGACTCACTCGCCCGCTTGGCTTTCCTCTTCCTTTCGTGCGACCCGCTAAAGAGGGCACGGAAGGCCATAGGTCGATATGAGCACCAAGCTGTCCCAACTGGCAGCACGCCGGCGCGGCGGGCTTCATCGCGCCTAGGCTGACCGCCAAGTCACCTACACGGTCGCAGCGCATCGCCGCCTCAGCGGGTGAAGTTGGATCAATGGCCGAGAGGTCGGTGGCACGGACGCTCGATATATGCATCTCGAGTTCACCTCTGACCAGCTCCACAATCGCACTTAAAGCCTTGACTTGACAGCGACGTCAAGAAAACCCCAAAGAAGGGAATACAGCAATGGCAGCACAAGAGAACAAACAAGCAGCGCAAGACGCATATGCGGCGTTCAGTAGCGGCGACGCGGATGGCGCAATGCGTGACATCGATGATTCGATCGAGTGGACGGTGCGCGGCGACAACGCGCTGACCGGCACCTACAACGGCAAGCAAGAAGTCGGCGAGCTGTGGGGGAAGTTCATGAGCAAGGACTTCACGAACAAGCCGCACGACTTCGTCGCCGAAGGCGACAAGGTCATCGCCCTGACCACGGTCCAGCTCGAGGGTGAGTCGATCGAGGGCGCCGACATCCTCACCTACAACAGTGAGGGCAAGCTCGTCGCGTTTGACACGCTCAGCGACGAGGCGGTGCCCAACCGGGTATTCGCCAAGTAGATCTCCCGCGCCTGAACCGGACAGCTTCTGCCGTTGAATCGAGGCGGCAGAAGTTGTTTTGGCGCCCGGTCACTCATCTTGAAGCCCTGCAAAATCGGTAGCCATTAGTCCACTGGGCTGTTGTAGGCCGCTATCGTCTGTGCGCGGAAGCTGGGTTGTGCCACTGGTGGGGAGCGCCTCAGGGCGCTGGGGATAACCAGGCGTCACATTTGACCGCGGCCGTGATAGCACGGGCGGGTGCAGATGCATGCCAACAGACAGCAGACGAATTCATTCCCGGTCGCCGACAGCGGGCGCGGCTGGCGGTTGGGATTGGTGCTCTGCGCGATCGCGGCCTTCGCGCTGATCGCGGCATCGGGGGCCCACGCCGCCGACCGGATCTATTGGTCCAACTACTTCGGCGGGCCAGCCCCGCAAGAGCCCGGCTCCCTGTCCTACGCAAACCTCGACGGAAGCGGCGGTGGCCAGCAGCCGACGGGTACGGCATTCATCAACGGCGTCATGGGGATGGCGATCGACTCCGCCAGCGGCAGGCTCTACTGGGCCAACTACGACGACGCCACCGACGATGGCGTCGGCACGATGCTGTCCTGGGTCAGTCTGGATGGGAGCGGCGGCGGACAGGTCGTCCCCGGAGGCGCGAATGTCGACGGCCCGCATGGCGCTGCGATCGATCCCGTCACGCGGAGGATCTACTGGCCCAACTCGCACGGCTCCGGCAGCATCTCGTGGGCCAATCTCGACGGAAGCGGCGGCGGCCAGCTCAACACCAGCCCGGCTGACGTGAACGGGCCGCGCGGGGTTGCCCTGGATCCGGCAACAGGGAGGCTCTACTGGGCCAACTTCTTCGGCAACACGATCTCCTACGCGAACCTCGACGGCAGCGGCGGCGGCAACATCAACACGGCCGGGGCGACTGCTCTGGATGGGCCGGAGGGAGTGTCGCTCGATCCCGTAGCGAACCGGATCTACTGGGGGGATGGCGCGACCGACATGATCTCTTGGGCCGCCCTCGACCAAAGTGGGGTGGCGACCTCATGGCCCCCGGGACGACACCGGATCACCCGCACGGGGTTGCGATCGATCCGATCGCACGCAAGATCTACTGGGCCAACCACAACGGCGACACCATCTCCTGGGCCAATCTGGATGGAGCCGGCGGTGCACAGCTCCCGATCGGGGGGGCGACGGCCAACGGGCCCGCCCAGCCGATCCTGCTTGATGCTCCGATCGCGGCCGGGCCACCGACCGTGTCCGGTGGCACCACTGCCGGAAAGACGCTCAGCTGCACTAACGGAACCTGGGCCCCGGACCTTCTCGCCTCCCTGCTCTACCGCGGTCCTGAGAGCTTTACCTACCAGTGGAGCCGTAACGGCGCCAACATCGCCGGGGCCACGGCCAGCTCCTACAAGACGACTTCCGGGGGCGATTACCGCTGCACGGTCACGGGCTCCAACCCGGCCGGGAGCGCTTCGCAGGCGAGCGCCGCCGACCACGTCTCGCCGTCCAACTCCTTCCGCTTCGGCAAGCTGAAGCGAAACCTCGTGAAGGGCACGGCCACCCTCACCGTGACAGTTCCGGGACCGGGCACGCTCACCCTGACCGGCAAAAAGGTCGTCAAGGAGCGGGCCACTGGCCGGGCGGTGGGGGTCGCCGCCAGAAAGGTCCATGGCAGCGGGAACGTCAAGCTGCTCGTGAAGTCGAAGGGGAACGCGAAAGCGAAATTGGCCAGCACCGGCGAGGTGAAGGTCAAAGTCAAAGTCACGTTCACGCCCAGCGGCGGAAAGCCAAGTCGCCGGACCAGGACGGTGAAGCTGGAGCAGAATGCCCTGCCCTGATGCCGGGCCACGCCACGCCTGCTAGCTTGCGTTTTGCAGGGGGATCCGGGTCGTGTCACCGGTGGGAGCGCCTCAGGGCGCTGGGGAAGCCAGGCGTCGCATTCGACCGCGGGAAACGGGTACAGCGATACGGATGCCGATTCCGGCCAAAAGCGACTACGAGCACTCGGGCCCCCGGGGGCGGCGTGGCCTGCGCCGCAGGGCCGTACTCCGCGGTTCCGGCATCTTGGCGATTGCGGCCGTCGCCGCGGCACCTGCCAGAGCCGCCGACAGGATCTACTGGGGCAACTACAACGACAACACCGTCTCCTGGGCCAACCTCAACGGGAGCGGCGGGGGAGTCCTGGCGACTGCCGGAGCTCCGATTGACGGCCCGATCGGCCTGGCGATCGACTCGGCGACGGCAAGGATCTACGGCGCCGACTACGGAGCCGGCGGCCAGGCGACGACGATCTACTGGGCCAGCCTCAACGGCGGCAGCGGGGGCACGCTGGCCACCGGCGGGGCAACCATCGATGGTCCTCACGGTGTTGCGATCGACCCGGCGACGGGGCGGCTCTATTGGCCCAACTCCTTCTTCACCAGTAGCAGCATCTCCTCGGTGAAGCTGGACGGCAGCGGCGGCGCCCCCCTCGCGACTGGAAACGCGACCCTGGGCGGCCCGCGCGGGGTGGCGATCGACCCAAGCGCGAAGAGGATCTACTGGGCCAACTTCCAGGGGAACGTGATCTCCTACGCCAACCTCGATGGCAGCGGCGGCGGTGACATCAATACGGCCGGTGCGACTGCGCTCAACGGCCCGGAAGGAGTCGCGATCGACCCCCAGGCGAAAAGGATCTACCGGGGTGACGGCGACACCAACGCGATCTCCTACGCCAACCTCGACGGAAGCGGCGGCAACGACCTGCCGATCGCAGGGGCGACGCCGGACCACCCGCACGGGGTCACGGTCGATCCTGTCGCACGCAAGATCTACTGGACCAACTTCAACTCCAACACGATCTCCTACGCCAACCTCGACGGCAGTGGCGGCGCGCAGCTACCGACTTCGGGGGCAGACCTCAACGGCCCCGCCCAGCCGATCCTGCTTGACGCTCCCGTCGCCTCCGGGGTGCCGAAGGTCACTCGCGCAGCCGCCGCGGGGTCCCCGCTTCGCTGCAGCAACGGAACCTGGTCTCCTGACCGCATTGCCTCGCTGCTCTACCGGGAGCCGGAGGCCTTCGCCTACCAATGGAGCAAGAACGGCAAGGGGATCCGCGGAGCCAATGCGGGCTCGATCCACGCGCACGCGGTGGGCGACTATCGCTGCCAGGTCGTGGGCAGCAACCCGGCCGGCTCGGCGACGCAGACGAGCCACCCGACTGCCCTCTTCAAGCTAGGAAACCCGCAGCTGGACCGCGGCAACGGCACAGCGCAGCTTCCGGTCCGCGTCCGCGACCCCGGCAAGCTCTCCGTCGCCGGCAAGGGCGTCGTAAAGGAGCGGTCCGACCGGGTTTTGCGCCTCGACGGCCCGCTCCCGCGCAAGGTTCGCGCCGGGACCGTGAAGCTGCTGATAAAGCCGAATCGCAAGGCTCAAAGGCAACTGCGGAAAACGGGCAGGGCTAAGGTCAAGGTCAAGGTGAAGTACACCCCGCGCCACGGCACGCCGACGGTCCAGGCGCGCAAGCTCAAGCTGAAGCTCCAATGAGCCGAATGGAAGCTGTATGCGAGTAGTTTCGTTCCGCGCGGGGGGCCGCCGGTGGGCCGCGCCGCTTGGCTGCCTTGTCGCCTTTTGTCTGCTCGCGGCGCCCTCGGCGAGGGGCGCCGACCGCGTCTACTGGGCGAATTTCGACGGCAACCCCCCAACGATCGAGTGGGCCAACCTCGACGGCAGCGGGACCGGAATCGTGCCTATCGCCAGCGCGCCGATCGACGGGCCGATGGGGCTGGCGATCGACTCCGCGGCCGGTCGCATCTATTGGACCAATTACGGCGAAGGTCCGTTCGGCGGCGGCGACGGCAGCGGAACGACGATCTCCTGGGCCAATCTGGACGGCAGCGGCGCCGGACAGTTTGCGACCTCGGCGACCGTAGCCGGCCCCCACGGTCCAGCAATCGACATCGCCACGCAGACCCTCTACTGGCCCAACGACTCGACCACCCCCAACCAGATCGCCTTCTCGAAGCTGGACGGAAGCGGCGCGGGAACCCTCAATACAGGCACGGCCACCATGATGAGCCCGCGCGGGCCCGCCATCGACCCGGCCGCCGGGCGGTTCTACTGGGCAAACCACGACGGCGACAAGATCTCCTACGCCAACCTCGACGGCTCCGGCGGCGCCGACCTGCCGATCGACCCGGCCGAGGTCCAGATGCCGGAGGGCGTCGCGATTGACGACCCCGCCGGTCGCATCTACTGGGGTAACTTCGCGGACGACACCCGCCCCGTCGCCTTCGCAAACCTCGACGGCACCGGGGCCGGCCACCTGAACCCGACCGGGGCCTCGGTTGGTGTCGCCCACGGGATCGCGCTCGACGCCGCGGGCGGCAAGGTCTACTGGGCCAACTACAACCAGAACAAGATCTCCTTCATCAACCTCGACGGCGGTGGCGGCGGGGACCTCAACACTCCCGGTGCGGATATCCACGGACCCGCCCTGCCGATCCTCCAGAAGAACCCAGTGTCGACGATCGCGCCACGCATCTCGGGCGGGGACCGGATAGGCGATGGTCTGAGCTGCTCGCAGGGGACCTGGGCATCAGACCTGGTCGCGTCTCAGCTTTATCGCGCTCCGCAGAGAATCGCTTACCAGTGGACCGAGAATGGAAACCCGGTCCCGGGAGCGACCGCGGCGACGTTTCATATCCGTACGATCGGCGACTACCGCTGCGTTGTCACCGCCACCAACGCTGCTGGCTCGAGCGCCGGTTCGAGCAACTCCGAGACGGTCTTCCGGGTCGGCCGCGTGAGCCATAACGCCAGGAAGGGCAGCGCGAAGCTATGGCTCCAGGTGCCTGAAAGTGGCACAGTCAGCCTCAGCGGCAGGGGCCTCGCCAAGCGCGGGTCTGTCGGCGCGCCGTTGACCGCGAAGCGGTTCTCGCGGAATGTTGGCGCCGGCAAGGTGAGGGTGCCGATCAAGGCCAAGGGCAAGGCAAAGCGGCGCCTTGACCGCAGCGGCCGAGCCAAGCTCAGGCTCAAGGTCACGTTCACGCCCAAGGGCGGGACGCCGAGCAGCCAGGGAAAGACGGTAAGGCTGATCCAGCGCTGATCTCCGGTCTGGGAATCGGCACAGGATCGTGCCGATCTACTTAATATTATGGACCTAGTGCGGGGGCACGATCGACGACCGGATTCGGATCCGAATCTGCGGGGGGGCGCGCAGGACGGCCGTCCCCTGCCATCGAATCGCGCGGACCCTGCTCACGGTGCTGATCGCGAGCCTGGCTCTGGCGGGGGCCGGGGCTTCGGAGGCCCTCGCATTGCCTGCGCTGCCGACCGGCGCCCTGCCGACCGATGCCCAGATCAAGCTGCCGGGGCTTCTCCCGAGCTTCCTCGACACACTTCCGTCCCTGGGAGCGGCGCCGAATCGCCAGCGGGTCTTGGTCCTGGTCGACATGCGCCCCCGCCACAAGCGGGCCCTTGCCCGCTTCGTCCGCCGCGTCTCGAATCCGAAAAGCCCGCGCTACCGCCATTACCTGACTCCGGCGCAGTTCCGGAATCGGTTCGCTCCTTCAGCAGCCGCGGTCAGCGCGGTGAAGCAGTTCGGACGCCTCAGTGGATTTCAGGTTGGGGGGGTTCCCCGCAACCATCACTTCATCGCCCTGACCGGAACCGTCGCCGACGCCGAGAACGCCTTCCATACCCGGCTGGACCAGTTCAGGGTCGAGGGCACGCTCGTGCACGCGCCGGTGGTGCCGCCGTCGATTCCCGCCTCGCTTCGGCGCGTCGTGAGCAAGGTCTCCGGACTCGACACCGCCGACCAGATGCGGCCGCTGAGCACCCCCGCCGCCTCGCCGCCGCCGGCATTCGTCGGCGCGCCACCGTGCTCGAGCTTCTTCGGCGAGCAGCTCGCCAGCAGCGCCCCGACGGCGTACGGCAGCGTGCAGCCGTGGGTGGTCTGCGGATACACGCCGGATCAGCTCCAACGCGCCTAGGGGACCTCCGAGGCCGTTGCCCGGGACTCGACGGCAGCGGTCAGACCGTCGCGATCATCGACGCCTACGACTCGCCGACGATCGCCGCCGATGCCAGCACCTACTCGCAGCGCCACGGCCTTCCGCGCGCGGACATAACCCGCTTCGCTTCTCCGCTCGCCACCAACACGCCCGAAATCCCGGGCACCTTCGCCGATCCTCAGGGCTGGGCGGGGGAGGAGACCCTCGACGTGGAGGCAGTGCATTCGATGGCGCCGGGTGCCCGCCTGGTCTACGAGGGCGCCGACTCGCCGCTGAACACCAGCTTCTCGATGGCGCTCAACGACGTCGTCGACAACGCGCGCGCCCAGATCATCTCCAACTCCTACGGCAACGCCGGCGACTTCGACAATTCCAGCGACGACGATCCGATCTTCCAGCAGGCGGCCGCCGAGGGGATCGGGGTCTACTTCTCCTCCGGCGACGAGGGAGACGAGACCAAGGACGCCAACGGCCCCGGCGATCGTGAGGTCGACGCACCCGCCAACGATCCGCTGGTCACGGCGGTCGGCGGCACCAGCCTCGCCGTCAACGCGGATGGCGGCTATGGCTTCGAGGCCTACTGGGGCACCTCGTCGAGCACCCTGAGCGGCGGGGCTTGGAGTCCGGCGTCTCCTGGCGACTACCTCTACGGCGGTGGCGGTGGCACGAGCCAGACCTACGCCCAGCCCTCCTGGCAAAGGGGGATCGTCCACGCCTCGATTGCAAGCTACTTCGCCGGCAAGCCGGTGGCGGTCGACGCCGGGGACGCAAACGGCGACGTCCGTGTCCCGGGGCGGGCGGTTCCCGACCTGAGCATGGTCGGCGATCCCAACACCGGCTTCCTGGTCGGGCAGACACAGGACTTCTCCAGCCCGGCGCTCGGGCTTCCGACCGACGACAACCACTACAGCGAGTACCGGATCGGCGGCACCAGCCTTTCCTGCCCGCTGTTCGCCGGCGTCATGGCGCTGGCCGACCAGGCCTCTGGGCGGCCCGCAGCTTGTGCTCGATCGCAAACGGGAGTGAGAACAGGGCGCCGAAGGCGGCGACCGCGAACACTGCCACCCAGCCGTTCAACGAGGAGAGGTCGAGGTAGGGGCCGCCGGCCAGCAGCGCCAGAACGAGCGCGATCAGCGCCACCGCGCTGCTGATCACGAGCGCCAGCGCCGGTGCTGACATCGCGGGTTCGGCGCGCGGTGCCTGAAGCGGTTGGTGTTCGGGCTGCTCCACCTCAGCAGCGATGCACCGGCGCGGCGCTTCGAACGACCTCGAAGGCGTTGCCGGGGATCGCCTTCAGCTGATCCAGGTTCTGGTCCGGCCAGCGACGATCGGAGGTGCCGCTGAAGAACCAGTTGGAGCCGTTGTCGGCGACGATCAGCCCGTAGTGCTTCATCGCCTCGGCGATCGCGTGCGCGACGCCGGTGATTCCCGAGATGTCGTAGCTGGACTTCAGCCGCAGCCGCAGGCCCATTGGCGGGGCGTCCGGGCTGCTGGTGTCGCCGGCGCAGTGAGATGCCGGGTTGATCCACGCGTGCTGGGTCGAGTCGACGGTGACGCGGATCGCATGGTTGATGGCGCCGCTGCTCGCCTCGTCGTAACGGACCAGGCCGGGGAAGATCGGCAGGCCGGCGGCGTCGGCGGAGGTGAAGCCGTCGGGGCGCAGCTTCGCCGAGCGCAGCTTCCAGATCACTCCGACGTCGGCGTTCCAGTGCGGCTTCGGCTGCGAGACATGGAAGGCGCGGCCGAGCTCGTAGAGGCGGCAGCGTGCCTTGTCGTAGACGAGCACGTGGCGGTCGCCGTCGCTCTGCTTGCCGCCCTCGATAGGCGCCCGGGCGGGAACGCGGTAGCGACCATGGTCGGACTCATCGCCGTAGGCGGTGAAGTGGACCCGGCTGCGCTTCTCGTGCTTGCCGACCACCGCGTAGGGGAAGCCGTAGGCGCGCGGCGAGCCGAAGTCGGGGTGCAGCATGTCGCCGCCATGCGAGTTGATGTAGGCGATATAGGCGGCGGAGTTGGGGTCGACCGGTGCGTTGGAGATGTCCTGGTTCCAGGCCGATTCGTCGGCGGCCGACGGGGCGTCGCCCGCCGGCGAGGGCTTGGGGAAGACGCCGCAGCTCCCGAGGCCGGGATAGGGGCCGAGACGCGCGGCCGGAGATTCGCCCGCTTGGGCGATGCCCACCGCTGCCAGCGCGACCGCAGCCAGCGCGACCGCGGCCAATGCCGGCCGGTGTCGAGAGCCCTCCATCGCCCGGCCGAGCCTAGCGACCACCGGCGGACGGGTGGACGAATGGCTGGCGGCTAGCCCTCGCCGCGCAGCTCGCTGAACACCGCCGTCAGCTCACCCGGCTCGCGGTCGCGCGTTGCGTCGGCGATCACGTGTGAGACGGCGTTGATCAGGGCGAGGTGGGTGAATGCCTGGGGGAAGTTGCCCCAGTGACGGCCGCTGGCGGCGTCGAGCTCCTCGGCGTAGAGGTCGAGCGATCCCGCGAGGCCGAGCAACCGCTCGCACAGCTCCCGGGCCTGATCCCGCTTGCCTATCTCCGACAGCGCCGAGGCAAGCCAGAAGGAGCAGATCGTGAAGCTCGCTTCTAGGCCGTGCAGGCCGTCGTCGGTCTCCTCGACCAGGTAGCGGAGCACGAGGCCGTCCCGGGTCAGCTCGTTGGCGATTGCATCGACCGTCTTTGGAACCCGGTCGTCAGTGGGCGGGAGGAAGCGAAACAGCGGGACCAGCAGGGTGGAGGCATCGAGGGCATCGGTCTCGTAGTGCTGGCGGAAGACCCCGTCGCGAACGCCGCGCTCGAGGATCTCGTCCCTGACCTGGATCGCGATCTCTCCCCAATGCTCCGCGCGCTGCTGCTCGCCCTGCCGGTGGGCGAGCCGCGTCCCTCGGTCGAGCGCGACCCAGATCATCAGCTTCGAGGACACATAGTGCTTGGGCTCGCCTCGGGCCTCCCAGATCCCCTGGTCGGGATGCGGCCACGCCTCGATCGCGGCTTCGACGGCTTCGACGATCAGCTCCCAGCTCTCGTCGCGGATGTGGTCGATCGTCTTCGAATGGATGTAGATCGAGTCCAGAAGGGCGCCCCATACGTCGTTCTGGCGCTGCTTGAAGGCGCCGTTTCCGATTCGCACAGGCCGCGCCCCTTCGTATCCCGAGAGGTGGTCGAGGGTGCTCTCGGACAGGTCCTGCTCGCCCTCGACCCCGTACATGATCTGCAGCTTTCCCTCGCTGCCCCGGACGATGTCGGAGATGAACTGGGCGAAGTCGTCGGCTTCCTCGTCGAAGCCAAGGGTGTGCAGCGACCACAAAGAGAAGGTCGAGTCACGGATCCAGCTGTAGCGGTAGTCCCAGTTGCGCTCGCCTCCGGGTGTCTCGGGAAGCGAGGTGGTGGCGGCGGCGAGCAGTGCCCCTGTGGGCGCATAGGTGAGGCCCTTGAGCACCACAGCGGAGCGCTGCAGGTGCACCCGCCAGGGGTGGTCGGGGAAGCTGCCGTGGCGAAGCCAGGCGCGCCAGAAGTCTGAGGTGGCGTCGACTCGCTCCTCTGCCTCGGGGGCGCTTCTGGGAGCGCCTCCCTCCTCGTTCCAACAGAGCGCCGCATAGCAGGACTGGCCCTCCTGGAGCGTTAGCTGCCCGGTCACGCGGTCGCCGTCGATCGATGCTTCCATGTCCGTGGCGAGGCGGAGGTTCTGCTCGCCGCCGCTGGCCGCCAACTCCCCTTCGGGGGCCGGCCCCCAGCTCGCCTGCTGCGACCCGTACTCGAAGTTGGGCAGGCAGTCCAGCTCCACCGTGACCTCGCCGTCGATGCAGGTCGCGAGCCTGATCAGGGTGCGGTCGGACTCGTGCTGGGTCTCCGGGCGCCGCATCGCCTTGTCCTCGCGCCCCGATGGCGCCCACTTGGTGATCGTCAGGGCATCGAGGACCACCAGCCAGCCACTGTCGGTGGTCCAGGTCGTCTCCAGGATCAGAGTGCCCGGCAGGTAGCGGCGCGCCAGGGGAGCAACGACGCCTGACGGGCCGATCCGCATCGTGCCGGCGTCGCGATCGAGCAGTGCCCCGAAGACACTCGGGGAATCGAAGCGGGGTATGCACAACCACTCGAGCGACCCGTCGGGGGCGATCAGGGTGCTGGTGTGACAGTCAGAGACGAAGCCGTAGCTGCCGATCAGCGGAAACGGCGAGGAGCGTTGTTTGTCGGAAGACGCTCCCGCGGTCACCGGCTCGCTCCTTCCATTGCGCGGAACCTAGCACCGCTTCTGAAGGAGCCTGACCCGCCGGGCGGAACATAAACCCGGCGAGGAGCGCCTGTGAGCGTGAGGCTCTCCAAGAGAGGGTGATCTTGGGCCGAGCGCGAACCAATTGCTCATGATCATCGATTGTGCCCACTACAAAGACGGCCAGCGCCAGCACGAGGGCAAGCTGTCGCTGGAGGAAGCCGCGAAGTGCGTGACCGGCGAGCCGGGCGAGTTCGTCTGGCTGGGCCTGTTCGAGCCCAGCGCCGAGGAGCTTCAAAAGGTCGCGGTCCAGTTCCACCTCCACGAGCTGGCGGTCGAGGACGCCGCACTCGCCCACCAGCGGCCGAAGCTCGAGGACTATGACGACTCCTTTTTCATCGTCCTGAAGACCGCTCGCTACGACGAGGATGCCGAGCAGGTCCACTTCGGCGAGATCCACATCTTCGTCGCCGGCGACTACGTGATCCACGTGCGCCATGGCGAGGGCAGCGAGCTGACCGGCGCCCGACAGCGGCTGGAGGAGCGCCCAGAGCTGCTCAAGCAGGGAACGCCCTCGGTCGTCTGGGCGATCCTCGACAAGGTCGTCGACGACTACTACCCGGTCGCCCAGGGAATCGAGGACGACATCGAGGAGGCCGAGGCGCAGGTCTTCGACGAGGGCGATCAGCCGACCGAGCGGATCTACTTCCTCAAGCGCGAGGTGATCGAGTTTCATCGCGCGGTTGGACCGCTGCTGATTCCGCTGGAGAAGCTCGAGTCGGGCCGGGTCTCGCGCGCGATCAACGATGAGTTGCGGCGCTTCTTCCGCGACGTCGCCGACCACGCCCGCCGCATCGACGACCAGGTCAACTCACAGCGCGAGCTGCTGACCAGCGCCCTGGAGGCCAACCTGGCCCTCGTCAGCGTGCGCCAGAACGACGTCATCAAGGAGATCTCCAGCTGGGCCGCGATCATCACCGTGCCGACCTTCATCGCCAGCGTCTACGGGATGAACTTCGAGCACATGCCGGAGCTGAGGTGGCGGTTCGGCTACCCGCTGGCGCTGGTCACGATGGCGGTCGCGGTGTTCTTCCTCTACCGCTTCTTCAAGCGCGTCGGCTGGCTTTCCTGAGCCGCGCCAAGCGAGTCTGACGCTTAGGGCCCGGCGCTACGCTGGGCGGCGTAATGACCCTGTTTGGGCATATTTCGCTGCCGTTTGCGCCGCTCGAGGCGCTGCCACCGTTGATCGCCGCGGTGCTCTACGCGAAGCGGGCCTTGACCCTGGCGGCCCGCGGACGCCCGGTGCCGGTCTGGCGGCAGGTCTGCTTCGGTTCCGGCCTACTGGTGATCGGGTTCGCGACCCTTTCGCCGCTCGGCGGCAAGCTCGCGGACGAGCTCGTGCTCGCCCATATGGTCGAGCACCTGCTGATCGGCGACATCGCGGCGCTTCTGCTGGTGCTGGGGCTGACCGGGCCGCTGATGCAGCCGCTGCTCGGCCTGCCGGTTCTCCGACACCTGCAAGTTCTGGTCAACCCGCTGGTCGCCTTTCCGCTCTGGGCGATCGACCTCTACGCCTGGCATATCCCCTGGCTTTACGACAAGGCATATGGGGGAGCGGCCGTGCACGCGCTCGAGCACATGATGTTCATCTTCTGCGGCTGTCTGATGTGGATGGCGCTGCTCGGTCCACTGCCGAGGCCGGCCTGGTTCACGAACGGCTGGAAGCTCGGCTACGCGATCGCGGTTCGCTTCGCCGGCGTCGTGCTCGGCAACGTCTTCATGTGGTCGGGGACGGTTTTCTATTCGGTCTACGCGAGCGGAGAGGCCCGCCGCAGCATCGCCCCGCTCACCGACCAGAGCATTGCCGGGGTGATCATGATGGTCGAGGGCACCTTCGTCTCGCTCGGCATCTTCGCCTGGCTGTTCTTCCGCACCGCGCAGGAGGGCAGCGAGCGCCAACGGTTGATCGAGCTGGCACGGGACCGGGGCGTGGCCCTGGACGAGGGACGCGCCGCGCGGGCGGTCGCCGCCGGCGAGGGCAAGCGGCTCGAGGAGAGGTTGCTGGCCGGCAAGGGCGAGCTTGGCTGACCTCGGCGCCGCCGACCGTCTCAGGGCCTGGCTGGTCACCGGTCCGCTGGGCCGCCTCACGGCCCTAGTGATCGAATTCGGAGCGGCGTTGGGCCGCGCCATTCGCCGTCGCTTCTGAGCCCACACGCCGATCAAGCTAGGGTCACGCACGTGAAGACCTCGGTCACGGAGCTGCCCGACTCGCGCGTCCGGGTCGACGTCGACGTCGAGCCCGACGACGTTGACCGCGGCATCAGCCGCGCGGCCCGCGGATTGGCGCGCGACATGCGCCTGCCCGGCTTTCGCAAGGGCAAGGCGCCGCCCTCGCTGATCATCCAGCGGGTCGGGCGGGAGGCGGTGCTCCAGCAGGCGCTTCGCGACTCGCTGCCGGAGTGGTATGAGCGGGCGCTTCTCTCCTCGGGAGTCAACCCGGTCGGCGATCCCAACATCGAGGTCACGTCGGTCCCCGACGACGAGGGGGAGCCTCTGAGCTTTCAGTTCGAGGTCGGGGTGCGCCCCCCGGCCGAGCTGGGCGAGTACAAGGGCCTGGATGTGGGCCGCCCGGAGACCGACGTCCCCGACGACGTTCTGGAGCGGGAGCTGGAGCGCTTGCGCGAGAACTTCGCGCGGTTGGAGGATGTCGAAAGACCCGCCGCCAAGGGCGATTTCGTGCTGGTCGACTTCCGCGGCACGGTCGATGGTGAGCCGTTCGAAGGGGGAGAGGCCCACGATGAGCTGGTCGAGCTGGGGAGCGACCGCCTGATCGAGGGCTTTGAGGAGCAACTGGAGGGAGCAAGCGCAGGTGAGCAGCGCGAGGTCAAGATCACCTTCCCCGACGACTACCGGGCCGAGCAGCTGGCCGGTAAGGACGCCAACTTCGAGATCACCGTCAAGGAGGTGCGCGAGAAGGTCCTGCCGGACCTCGACGACGAGTTCGCGGCCAGCGCCGGCGGGTTCGACACCCTGGACGAGCTTCGCGATGACATCCGCGAGAAGCTGCGCACGGCTGCCGAGGAGCGCACCGAGGCGGAGTTCCGGCTCGCCGCCGTCGACGCCGCCGTGGACGCGTCCAAGGTCGAGGTCCC
Organism: Solirubrobacterales bacterium; assembly: GCA_038317345.1. GTDB lineage: Bacteria > Actinomycetota > Thermoleophilia > Solirubrobacterales > 70-9 > Mayfieldus. The sequence goes on along the minus strand of JBBQBH010000025.1, from coordinate 4,306 downwards.
AGCCGAGATCCTGACCGGCCGAGCGGCCGAGCGCTGGGAGCGTGTCGAGCGCCAGATCGCCGCACAGGGCCTGGACCCCGCCGCCTACCTGCGCATGCAGGGAAAGACCCGCGAGGAGATCGTCGAGGAGTCCAAGCCGGACGCCGAGCGAGAGCTGAAGCGCGAGGCGGTGCTGAGCGCAATCGCCGACGTGGAGGGGATCGACGTCACCGAGGAGGAGATGCTCGAGGCGCTCGAGCACACCGCCGAGCACGAGCGCACGACCCCGGAGAAGCTTTTGGAGCGTCTCCGTAAGGCTGGGCGCGACTCGCTGGTCCGCGATGACCTGCGGATCCGCAAGACGATCGACCTGCTCGCCGAGTCGGCAGAGCCGATACCGCTCGCCCAGGCCGAGGCCCGCGAGCGCCTTTGGACCCCCGACAAGGAGCGCCAGCCAGAGCAGGAGGGCGCCGGGCTCTGGACCCCCGGCTCCCAGGGTTGATGGAGCCCGCCCGGGCCGAGGGCCTGACTTCTGCATAATCAATCCATGGCCGAGCAAGCCACATTTGCCGCTGGTTGCTTCTGGCAGGTGGAGATCGACTTCGCCAACACGCCCGGGGTGCTCTCGACCGAGGTCGGCTATACCGGCGGGACTGCCGATTCGCCGAGCTACGAGGACGTCTGCGGCGGCAACACCGGCCACGCCGAGGCAGTGCACCTGACCTTCGACCCCGACCAGGTCTCCTACGAGGAGCTGCTGAACGTCTTCTTCGGGCTCCACGATTCGACCCAGGTCAACCGCCAGGGACCGGACGTCGGCAGCCAGTACCGCTCGGCGATCTTCTTTCACAGCCCGGAGCAGGAGCGCGAGGCGATCGCCGCCAAGGAGCGGGTCCAAACCGAGAACCGCAACCCGGTTGCCACCGAGATCGTCCCCGCCGGTCCTTTCTGGCGCGCCGAGGACTATCACCAGCGCTATCTCGAGAAGCGCGGGATGGCACCCTGCCGGGTCCCCAGCGCAGCCGCGTAAGCCCGTAATCCGGCTTCTATAGACTCGCCGCCTGTGAGCGTGAGGCTCTTCAAAAGAGAAATGTCAATGGCCGAGCGCGAACTCCAATTGCAATGAGCCCTCTGGTTCCAATGGTGGTCGAGCAGACGTCGCGGGGCGAGCGCGCCTTCGACATCTACTCGCGCCTTCTCAACGAGCGGATCGTCTTCCTCGGCACCCCGGTGACTGAGGATGTCGCCAACCTGGTCGTCGCCCAGCTGCTGCACCTGGAGTCCGAGGACCCCGACAAGGACATCAGCATCTACGTCAACTCCCCCGGCGGCTCGGTCTACGCCGGGCTGGCGATCTACGACACGATGCAGTTCATAAAGCCCGACGTGCAGACGATCGGCGTCGGCGTCGCGATGAGTATGGGGGCGCTGCTGCTCTGTGGCGGGGCGCCGGGCAAGCGGATGGCGCTGCCGAACTCGAAGATCCTCATCCACCAGGTCTCGGGCGGCTTCCAGGGCCAGGCCACCGACATCGAGATCCACGCCAAAGAGATCATCGACGTGCGCCGGCGGCTCGACGAGATCATCGCCAAGCACACTGGCCAGCCGCTGGAGAAGGTCGCCAAGGACACCGAGCGCGACTACTTCATGAGCGCCGCAGAGGCGAAGGAATACAACCTCGTCGATCGGGTGATCGAAGAGCACTAGCGGTGCCAGGCTGAGGCCGCTCGCCGTACGCCCCCTGATCGCTCTCGCTGCCGCGCTGCTTGTCGGCGCAGCCTCGGCCGCCGCAGAGGCCGATCAGCCGGGCGCCGACTCGTTCCAGCTGCAGTGGACCGCCGTGCCGACGCCGGTCACCTTCTTCGGCTCGGTCCACGAGGCGACCCTGCGCTACGGCTTTCGCGCCGCAGCACCGGTCAGCCTCAAGCTGGAGGTGGTCAGGAGCAGCGGCCGGGTCGTTGATGGGTGGGTCAAGAAGAAGGTGCCGGCGTCCGGAGCGCATAGCGAGCGCTGGGACGGCACGACGTGGACCGGAGCTCCCGCCCCAGACGGTGCTTATGTGTTCGAGCTCGGCGAGCTGGGCGGTCCACTGCGCAGCGTGGGCGCGTTTCTCCTCCACGGGCACTTCTTCCCGGTTCGCGGCCCGCATGGGACGAGGGGACCGATCGGCGACTTTGGCGCCCCACGCTCCGGGGGCCGAACCCACGAGGGCTTCGACGTGACAGCCGCCTGCGGCACCGAGATGGTGGCTGTGAGGGCCGGCCGAGTGCTGCGCTCGGGCTATGACCCGGTCCTGTATGGGAACTACGTTCTGATCCACGGCCGCGGCGAGGACCGCAGCTATTTCTACGCGCACATGCGCAAGCCCGCCATCGTGCATAAGGGGGAGTTCGTGCGCACGGGCCAGCGGGTCGGAGCGGTCGGCGAGACCGGAAACGCGCGCACGGTGGGCTGCCACCTGCATTTCGAGATCCACGTGCACGGCAAGCCCGTCGATCCGGAACCTGCGCTGCGGCGCTGGGACCGGTTCAGCTAGGGGGCGACACAACGTGTCCCCGCAGGTGAAGTTCAGGCGGCGACACAGAGTGTCCCCGCAGGTGCATGTCAGGTCGTGAGGCGACCGCACGTGATTGTCAGGCGGCGAAGCCGCCGCATGTAGTTCAGCTGACCCGGGAGAGCAGCGTTCCCAGCATCGCGGCGATCCGCGCCGGATTGTCGAGCACCTGTCGGTAGGTGAGGCGAACGACCTCGTAACCCCGCATCCGCAGCTCGATATCCCGGTCTCGGTCGTCCTCGAATGCCTGGCGGCCACGGTGATAGCGATAGCCATCGGTTTCGACGATCAGTGCCCTCCCTTGCCAGAGAAAATCGACTGTGAAGCGGCCGACGGGTGCATTTGGCACGGGCATCGGCAGCCGATGACGGCGGCACAGCCGCAGAAACAGATGCTCGAGCTCGCTTCGTGTGAACTTGGGCTCAACCAATGGGCCGAGATCGAGACCGAGAACCTCGGCCTCGCGTATGGCACGCCGAAGCCGTTCTGGCGGGACCACCCTGCGCAGGTCGGCGATCGTGCGGGCCGGCGTCGTCACCGGTATGCCCCGGTGCAACGTCTGGGCCTCAGTTGTCAGCATTCGCGAACGGTGGAGGCGGATCCCCGACCGGCTCCTGCGCCCACCCAGATCGGGGACAGTGACGTCGACCGGGCCGGCAATTGTCGGCAGCAGCCTCCAGGGGGCTGCTGCCGATCGATGACTGACGACCGCACCATCTCCGCAGGCCAGCACGGCCGCCATCCGGCGGCCGTCGTTGCTGAGGCGCAGATGACCGACTGCGTAGACCCCGCGATGAACTCGATGGAGCCGGCCCGCTCGTAGCCGGTGGAAGGTGGCGTCCTTGCTGATTCCGGCCCCAACGAGCTGCGACGCGGACACGACGCCGTACTGGCGGGCCACAACTCCTGCGATCACCCGGTCGGGGGTGTCGAGTTCTTCGTGCATATGACGAAGAAAGCGTCGCGGCCGCGGATTTCGCCCCTTAGGCGTCGACCGCCGAAGCCGGCTTCCTGCCGATCTAGGCAAAGACACGCCCACTAGCAGGTACTCGGAGCCGCCCGCAGTAAATGAGGCTCGCAGTAATCAAACGTCCGACCCAGCCGGCGCGTCTTCCCGTCTAAGCTAAAAGCGCCGGTTGGCCGACATACCAACCAGCCCGAGGAGGGATCAAGCTGGCACGCCCGACAGACTCGAACGAACAGCTCCTCTGCAGCTTCTGCGGCAAATCGCAGCGCCAGGTCAAGAAACTGATCGCCGGTCCTGGCGTCTACATCTGCGACGAGTGCATCGATCTCTGTAACGAGATCATCGACGAGGAACTCACCGCGCCGCCGGTCTTCGAGCTGGAGAACCTGCCGAAGCCGCGCGAGATCTGCGAGGTGCTGAACGAGTACGTGGTCGGCCAGGACACCGCCAAGCGCGCCCTCTCGGTGGCTGTCTACAACCACTACAAGCGCGTGCAGATGAACTCGAACGGCGACGAGGCCGCGGTCGAGCTGCAGAAGTCCAACATCCTGCTGCTCGGACCGACCGGCTGCGGCAAGACGCTGCTCGCCCAGACGCTGGCCCGGATCCTCAACGTCCCGTTCGCGATCGCCGATGCCACCGCGCTCACCGAGGCCGGCTACGTTGGCGAGGACGTCGAGAACATCCTCTTGAAGCTGATCCAAGCCGCCGACTTCGACGTCAAGAAGGCCGAGACGGGGATCATCTACATCGACGAGGTGGACAAGATCGCCCGCAAGGCGGACAACCCCTCGATCACCCGCGAC
>JBBQBH010000024.1:0-40420 GCA_038317345.1 Solirubrobacterales bacterium | reverse complement strand
CATGCTGCTCAACATCACCGGCCCCGAGGACCTCGGCCTGTTCGAGGTCAACGAGGCGGCCCAGCTGATCCAGAACGAGGCCGACAGCAACGCCAACATCATCTTCGGCGCGGTGGTCGATCAGTCGATGCGCGACGAGGTCCGCGTGACCGTGATCGCCACCGGCTTCGAGGGCTTCGAGCTGCTCGCCCGCACCCCGCAGCGGGTGCGCCGCGCCGGTCGCGCGAGCCGCCGCCGGGTTTCCCCGGACGACAGCGATTTGCGTGGCCTGCGCGTCGATGAGGACGACATCGACGTGCCGACGTTCCTGCAGGATTAGGCCACTGCAAAGCATCGCCTGGCGGTGTCCTCGGGCAATCGTCTTGCTCACGCACGTTTAGGTGCGCTCGCATCGCCGATTGCCGAGCGCCGAAGGCGCGTTGCGAGCGCGCAAGCGCGAGATCCTGGCCAGGCTCGCTTTTCGCGGCCTAACGATTCGTAGTTCATCTAGCCTGGGGTCGTGGCCACCGCCGCCTCCCTCAAGCGCACCTCCCTCTACGAGCTCCATCGCGAAGCAGGCGCGAAGCTGGTCCCGTTCGCGGGCTGGGAGATGCCGGTCGAGTACGACGGGATACGGCCGGAGCACCTTGCGGTGCGCACCCACGCCGGCATATTCGACGTCTCCCACATGGGCGAGGTGGAGACCGAGGGGCCGGGCGCGCTGGCCTTCCTCCAGCACGTGCTCTCCAACGACGTCGCCTCGATCGAGATCGGCGGCGCCCAGTACTCCTGCCTGACCAACGAGGACGGAGGCGTGATCGACGACCTCTTCACCTACCGGCTCGGGGATGACCGCTACCTGACGGTGACCAACGCCGCCAACCATGGCACCGACCTCGAGTGGCTGGGGCGCCATACGCGGGGCTTCGACATCGCGGTGCGGGACGTCGCCGACCGCTACGCGATGTTCGCCGTGCAGGGCCCCCACGCCCGCCGGATCGTCGCCGAGACGCTGAACATCGAGCTGCCCGCCCGCATGCATGTGCTGGTCGTCCGAATTGGCGACCGCCCGGCGTTGGTCTGCGGCACCGGCTACACCGGCGAGGACGGAGTCGAGCTATTGATCGACCCGGAGATCGCCCCCCCGATCTGGACCGAGCTGGTCGACGCCGGCGTCGTGCCCTGCGGGCTCGGTGCCCGCGACACGCTGCGGCTCGAGGTCTGCTTCCACCTCCACGGCCAGGACCTCACCCCGGACCGCACCCCGATCGAGGCGGGGCTCGGCTGGTGCTGCAAGGAGGACACCGGCTTCATCGGCTCCGAGGCGATCGCCGCGGTGCGCGCCGCGGGGCCGGCCGAGAGGCTGGTCCCGTTCACGATCGAGGGCCGCGGTATACCGCGACCCGGGAACGAGGTGCTGAAAGATGGCGAGCGGGTCGGGGTCGTGACCAGCGGGACCTTCTCGCCCTCGCTGGAGGTTGGGATCGGGATGGCATACGTTGCCGCGGAGCTGACCGAGCCCGGCACCGAGCTGGAGATCGACGTCCGCGGCCGGCGCCGTCCCGCCAAGGTCGGTTCGAAGCCCCTCTACAAAAAGGAGAAAGCGTGAGCGATCAGTATCCCGACGGCCTCCTCTACCACCCCGAGCACGACTGGGCCAAGCTTGACGGCGACATCGCGACCTTCGGGATCACCTGGTACGCCCAGGATGCCCTCGGCGAGGTGGTCTTCTACGACCCGCCCGAGGTCGGCGCCCAGGTGAGCAAGGACCAGCCCTACACCGAGATCGAGTCCGTGAAGGCGGTCTCCGACGTGTTCGCGCCGCTCTCCGGGGAGATCACAGAGGCAAACGCGGCGCTCGGCGATAGTCCGGAGGCGATCAACTCAGACCCCTACGGCGCCGGCTGGCTCGTCAAGGTGAAGCTGTCGGACCCGTCCGAGGCCGAGAGCCTGATGGATGCCGCCGCCTACCAGAAGATGATCGAGGAGGGTTAGCGGCCGCCCCGCCGCCTTCCCTACCCTTGATCGGACCGTGACCCGCTACACGTCCGCCACAGACGCAGACCGGGGAGAGATGCTGGCCGAGATCGGCGTCGGCTCGGTCGACGAGCTCTTCGAGCAGATCCCCGAGCCGGTTCGCCTCGGCCGGCCGCTGGAGCTTGCCGACGGCCTCGGCGAGAACGAGGTGTTCGAGCGGCTGGCGGCTCTCGCGGAGCGCAACGCCGACGCCGAGCACGAGATCTGCTTTCTGGGGGCGGGGATGTACGACCACTACACGCCGGCGATCGTCGACGCGATCACCCAGCGCTCCGAGTTCCTCACCCCCTACACGCCGTACCAGCCCGAGGTCTCCCAGGGCGGCCTGCAGGTGATGTTCGAGTTTCAGACCGCGATGTCGGAGCTGACGGCGCTGCCGGTCTCCAGCGCCGGCCTCTACGAGGGGCCCTCGACGGTGGCCTCGGCGGGCTATCTGGCGATCGGCGCTACCGGGCGCTCGCGCTTCGTCGTCTCGCGCGGCGTGCACCCGCACAGCCGCGAGACCCTGGCCACCTACGCGGCCGGTTACGGCGCGGATCTGGTCGAGGTCGGGATCGAGGACGGCCTCACCGACGCAGCGGCGCTGGCCGATGCGGTCGACGGCGAGACCGCCGCCGTCTTTCTCCAGAGCCCCAACTTCCTCGGTGCGGTCGAGGACGTCGAGGCCCTGGGCGCGGCGGCGAAGGAGTACGGAGCTCTGTTGATCGTCGCCTGCGACCCGATGACGCTGGGGGTCCTGAAGCCACCCGGCGAGTGCGGCGCCGACGTCGCCGTCGGCGAGGGCCAGCCGCTGGGCAACCGGCTCGACTTCGGCGGCCCATCGTTCGGATTCTTCTGTGCGACCGAAGAGCACATCCGCCGCATGCCGGGGCGGATCGCAGGCGAGACCGTCGACGCAGACGGGAGGCGGGGGTTCGTGCTCACGCTCCAGACCCGCGAGCAGCACATCCGGCGCGAGAAGGCGACCCACAACATCTGCACCGCGCAGGCTCTGAACGCGCTCGGCGGCGTCATCCACCTCGCCTGGCTTGGGCGCCAGGGCTACCGCGAGCTGGGCGAGCTGCTGCTGCAGCGCACCGCCTACGCGCGCGAACGGCTCGCGGCCGTCGACGGAGTCGAGCTTCTACACGAAGCGCCGGTGGCGCGCGAATTTGCGCTCCGCCTCGACGCGCCCGTCGCCGGGGTGCTCGACCGTTGCGCCGAGCGGGGCATCGCAGCCGGTTATCCGCTGGGGCGCGAGTACCCCGAGTACGAGGACGGACTGCTGGTCGCGATCACCGAGCGCCGCACGAAGGAGCAGATCGACCAACTCGCCGAGTTGCTGGGCGAGGCGATAGCCGATCAACGAGCAACCAGCAACGAGCAGCGAGTTCCGGCATGACTCTCCCAACGATCACAGAAACCCCGATGCAGGCCGACCGCGCGAAGACGATCTTCGAGAAGTCCAAGACCGGCCGCCGCGCCGCCGTTCTCCCCGACCCCGGGGTCCCCGAGCGCCCGCTGGAAGAGCTGATCCCGGAGCGGCTGCTGCGCGCCGAGCCGCCGCGGCTGCCGGAGATCTCAGAGCCGGAGATCGTCCGCCATTACAACCGCATCTCGCGGCGCAACTTCGACCTCGACACCGGCTTCTACCCGCTCGGCTCCTGCACGATGAAGCACAACCCGCGGCTCAACGAGCGGGTGGCGGCGCTGCCTGGCCACGCCCGCCTTCACCCCGCCCAAGACCCGAAGCGCGCCCAGGGGGCGCTGGAGCTGATGTGGCACCTGCAGGAAACGCTGTCCGAGATCTGCGGCCTGCCTCACGTCAGCCTTCAGCCCTCGGCGGGCTCGCACGGCGAGCTGGCCGGGCTGCTGCTCACCCGCGCCTACCACGCCGATCGCGGCGAGCAACGGCACCGGGTGCTGACCCCTGATACCTCCCATGGGACCAACCCGGCCTCGGTGACGATGGCCGGCTACGAAGTGCTCAAGGTGGCGACCAACGAGCGCGGTGGGGTGGAGATTGACGACCTTCGCGCCAAGGCCTCGGACGATGTCGCCTGCCTGATGCTGACCAACCCGAACACGCTTGGCCTCTTCGACGAGAACATCACCGAGATGGCGGAGATCGTGCACGGCATCGGCGGCACTCTCTACTACGACGGCGCCAACCTGAACGCGATCATGGGACATTGCCGCCCCGGCGACATGGGCTTCGACATCGTCCACGTCAACCTGCACAAGTCGTTCTCGCAGCCGCACGGCGGGGGCGGCCCCGGCGGCGGGCCGATCGCCGTCTCGGATCGGATCGAGCCGTTCCTGCCGCGGCCGCAGGTGGTGCGTCGGGAAGGAGCGAATGGAGCCGAGCCTTTCTTCGACCTCGACTTCGAGCGCCCGAAGTCGATCGGGCGTCTGCGCGGCTTCCAGGGCAACTTCGGCGTATTCGTGCGCTCCTACGCCTACATGCTCAGCCTCGGCGGCGACGGCCTCGCCGAGGCCTCGGAGACAGCGGTGCTGAACGCCAACTACCTGTTGGCGCGCCTGCGCAAGGGACGCGCCGGCCGTTACCTGCCGATCGCCTTCGATCGCCTGCCGATGCACGAGTTCGTCCTCTCGGGTAAGCCGGCGAAGGTGGAGCTGGGGGTGCAGACGCTCGACATCGCCAAGCGCCTGCTCGACTTCGGCTTTCACCCCCCGACCGTCTACTTCCCGCTGCTCGTCGACGAGGCGCTGATGGTCGAGCCGACCGAGACCGAGCCACGCGAGAACCTCGACGCCTTCGCCGACGCGATCGACCGCATCCTCGAGGAGGCCGAGAGCGATCCCGAGATCGCCAAGCAGGCCCCCTACACGACCCCGGTGCGCCGCCTCGACGAGGTGAAGGCGAACCGCCAGCCGGTGGTTCGGCAGCCGCTCGGCTAGCCCCTGGCCGGCTAGTGAGAACACCCACCACCGCGACGCAGGAGCAGCAATGACAGAGCACAAGGTAGGAACCCGGGAGGAGTGGCAGGAGGCGCGTGACGAGCTGCTCGTGGAGGAGAAGGAGCTCACTCGTCGCAGCGACGAGCTGGCGCGGAAGCGGCGGGATCTCCCCTGGGTGCCGGTCGAGAAGGAATACAGCTTCGAGTCCGAGGACGGGACGAAGTCGCTCGCCGACCTCTTCGACGGCCGCTCGCAGCTGCTCATCTACCACTTCATGTTCGGCCCGCCGTACGAGGCGGGCTGCACAGTCTGCTCCTCGATCACCGACAGCATCGCTGCGAACGCCGTCCATCTGGCGGCACGAGACGTGACCATGCTGCTCGTCTCGCGGGCCCCGGTCGAAAAGCTCCAGGCCTACAAGAAGCGGATGGGCTGGGGCATCGAGTGGGTCTCAGCCGGCGGCAGTGACTTCAATCGCGACCTCGGCTTCACCCACACCGAGGAGGAGCTGCGCCCCTTCCTCGAGGGCGAGATTTCCCCCACCGTGAAGCAGATGGCGGAGCGTTCTGGGACTGACGTCGCCAGCTACGTTACAGAGGGACCGGGCCTGAGCGCCTACGCTCTCTCGGACGGGACGGTCTACCGGACCTACGTCACCAGCGCGCGGGGACTCGAGCCGGCGATGGCCTACTACGGGCTGCTCGACCGGGTACCGCGGGGACGGGACGAGGCGGATGACATGCCGTTCTGGCTGCGCCGCCACGACGAGTACTAGGGCGTCGCCGCCGGGCGGAGTGGGTGAGCCCGAGGCGCCGCTGGTCAGGCGGCGCTGCCGGCGAGCTGCGCGAAGCTCGGCAGCTTCTGCTCGAGCTCCAGCACAGGCGCGAAGAGGTCGCCGTGCTTCTCGACCCGCTTCAGAACGTCTGAGGTTTCGAATACGAGCAGGTCCTTGTCGGCCTTCTCGGCGCATTTCTCGACCTCGTCCCAGCTCACCGGGGTGGAGACGGTGGGGCGCTCGCGGGCGCGCATCGAGTAGACGGCGACAGTGGTCTTCCGCGGGTGGTTCTGGCTCCAGTCGACGAAGACCTTGCCCTTGCGGATCTCCTTGCTCATCTTCGAGACCACCTGCCCTGTCTGCTTCTCCAGGAACTGCGCCATCGCCTTGGCGAACGGTTTCGTCTCGTCGTAGTGCGACTTGGTGTTCAGCGGCAGATAAACCTGCAGTCCCTTCGAGCCGGTCGTCTTCGGGAAGCACTGAAGGTTGAAGTGCTCGAACATCTCGCGCAGCTGCAGCGCGATCCGGCAGCAGTCGACGACGTTCGCCGGTGGTCCGGGGTCGAGATCGAACGCCAGGACGGTCGGTTGCGCAGGACGGCGGGCGATCGACAGCGACGGGTGAAGCTCGATCGTCGCCAGCTGCGCCATCCAGATCAGGGTCGGGCGGTCGTTGCAGACGCAGAAGTCGATCTTGCCGGCATGCGGTCCCGCCGTCACGGTCGCCGTCTTCACCCACTTGGGGCGGTGCTTGGGGCAGCGCTTTTCGAAGAAGGCCGCGTCGGTGTTGTCGACCCCTTCGGGGAAGCGGCGCAGGGTGACCGCGCGGCCGGCGAGGTGGGGGACCATCGCGTCCGCGATGCGGGCGTAGTAGTCGATCATCTCGCCCTTCGTGAAGCCGACCTTCGGGTACAGCACCTTGTCGAGGTTGGAGAGCTTCAGCTCCCGCCCGTCGACCTCGACCTCGCTGGCCTTCCCGGCCAAGGTCTCAGGACTTCGACTTCGAGCGCGACTTCGGCTTCGAGCGGCTCGACGAGCTCGAGGACTTGCGCCGCGCTGACCCAGACGACTTCGCTGCCGGCTTGCGCTTCGGCTTGGGCTTCGCAGCGCCGTCGCCGCCAAGGTCCTCGCTCTTGACGGCGGCGACGCTCTCCTCCAGCGCCGCCATCAGGTCGGGCGCCTTCGTCGGCTCGGGCTCCTCGGACTCAGAAGCCACGACCTGCTTGCCCTCGGCCTTCTGCTCGATCAGCGACAGCAGCTGCTCGCGGTACTCGTCGCGGTACTTCTCGGGCTTGAAATCCGCCGCCAGCGAGTCGATCAGCTTCTCCGCCATCTCGCGCTCGCGCTTCTCCACCCGGGGTGAGGAGTCGGGCAGCACGTCGTCCAGCTCCTTCGGCGAGACGACCTCGTCGGCGAAGCGCATCGTGGTCAGGGTCAGCACGCCATCCATCGGTCGGATCGCCGCCAGGTGCTCCTTGTTTCGAAGCACGAAGCGGGCGATCGCCGCCTTGCCGGAAGCCTCCATCGCGCGGACCAGTAGCCCGTAGGCCTTTTCCGCCCCCTCGGCGGGGGCGAGGTAATAGGGGCTGTCGAAGTAGATCGGGTCGATCTGCTCGATGTCGACGAAGTCCTGGATCTCTATCGCCCGCGTCTTCGCAGGGTTCAGCTGCTCCAGCTCGTCGCGCGAGAAGACCACATAGCGGTCGGGGGAGATCTCATAGCCCCTGACGATCTCCTCGTAGGGGACCTCCTTGTCGTCGGCCTCCGCCACCCGCTTGTGGCGGACCCGCGAGCTGTCGGACTCGCGCAGCTCGTTGAACCGGATAGTCTTGCGCGAGACGGCGCTGTACAGCTTCACCGGCACATTCAGCAGGCCGAAGCTGATCGTTCCTGACCAGATAGCGCGTGCCATAGGGGGAATTCTTCCAGGCGCGTACCCGCGCTTCCTTTAGGCCAACCGAAGCGGGTGCGGTCTTGCGAGCCCTGGAATCATGGCCGCGTGCGGTTCGAGCTACGCGACGTCAGCCTCAGCCGCGGCGGCCAGGCGGTGCTGAGCGACATAAGCACCGAGATACCGCCGGGCACCACATCCGTGGTCGGACCCTCCGGCGCCGGCAAGTCGACCCTGCTGCGACTTCTCAACCGCCTCGCCGACCCCGACTCGGGGACGATCGCCTACAACGGCCGCCCGCTTACCGAATACGACCCGCTGCAATTGCGGCGCGAGGTATCGCTGGTGCCGCAGCTGCCGGCCCTGCTCGAAGGCAGCGTCGGGCACAACATCGACTATGCGGCCCGGTTGGCGGGCTATGAGCCCGACCGCGAGCGCGCGCTGAAGCTGGCCGGGCTCGACGATTCCTTTGCCGACCGCGACGTGAGCAAGCTCTCGGTCGGCGAGCAGCAGCGCGCGATGCTCGCGCGGGCGCTGGCCCAGAACCCGCAGGTGCTGCTGCTCGACGAGCCGACCTCGGCACTCGATGAGGCGACCCGGGACGCGGTCGAGCAAACGCTCGCCCAGCTGCGGCGCGAGATCGACGTCTCGATCGTGCTGGTCAGCCACGACCCCGCGCAGGCGCGCCGGCTCGGCGACTGGGTGCTGCGGCTCGAGGGTGGGCGCCTGGCCGAGGCCGGGCCGGTGGAGCGGGTGCTCGCATGACCACCAGCATCCACGTGACGACCGGCGAGGTCGCGGCGGCGATAGCGCTGGCCGCCCTCGCCGCCGCGGTGTCCTTTTGGCGCGGCGCGGACCTCGAGCGCGACATCGGCATCGCCGTGGTCCGCTCCTTCATTCAGCTGACCGCGATCGGCTATGTGATCAAGGTGATCTTCGACCAGGACCAGTTCATCTTCGTTCTCATGCTGCTCACGGTCAGCGTCGTCTTCGGGGCCCTGACCGCTCGCTCGCGGGCGAAGCGGGTACCCGGGACGTTCGTGCCGCTGCTGATCGCGCTGGCGCTCGCGGGCGCCACGACGCTGGGGCTGGTCGTGGCCCTGGGGATCTTCAAGGCCCAACCTCGCTACCTGGTCCCGGTCGGGGGGATGGTGATCGGCAATGCGATGACCGCCTCGGCGGTGGCGCTGAACCGGCTCGGCGATGAGTTTGCGGACAAGCGGGCGAGCATCGAGGCAACTCTGGCGCTTGGGGCGACCGCACGCGAGGCGGCGGCGCCGATCGTTCGCCGCTCGCTGCGCTCGGGGATGATCACGCTCGTCGACTCGACCAAGACCACCGGGCTGATCTTCTTCCCCGGGACGATGGTCGGGATGCTGCTCGCCGGCGCCAATCCGACCGACGCCGTTCGCCTTCAGTTGATCCTCCTCTACGTCTTGCTGGGGAGCGTCTCGATCTCCGCCCTGGTCTCGACGAGCCTCGCCTATCGCAATTTCTTCACCCCGGCGCAGCAGCTACGCGACCTCGAGGCGGATGCCTAGCTCCGACTGACTAGAAGACGATCTCGCAGTTCTTCAGCTGGTCGGGAGGACCCTTACATTTGTCCTTGCTGCCGGCCTGGCCGTTGAGGGCGTCAACGCCTTGATTTCCCAGCAGGGTGTCGTTGCCGTGTCCACCGAGGATCGTGTCCTTTTCGGTCCCTCCCAGAAGCTTGTCCTTGCCGCCATTGCCGAAGATCAGGTCCGGACCGGCGCCGCCGACCACGCGGTCTCGACCGCCGCCGCCCAGCAGGGTGTCCGCTCCGATATCGCCCGTGACTGCATCCTTGCCCGCTCCGCCAGCGAGGAAATCATCTCCGTTGGTAGCGACCAGGATGTCGGCATGGTCGCTGCCAATGACCGTGTCGTTGCCGAAGGCGTTGAAGTCCACGCCTCCCGGTGACTCGATCGGGAAATCGAAGGACTGGTTTGGAGTGCCGGGGCCGCCGCCGGCGGTGATGTGATCGTCGCCGGTGCTGCGATAGATGAGGGTGCGCAGGACCGGTCCAGTGATCGTTACGTCGGCATCGATCCCGTCGGACTCAAAGCGGTTGTCCGGGATCAACAACGCGGTCTCGCGGATGGCCGGCCTGCTCGCGATCGCGGTGATCGGGGCGGTGGTCGCGGGGCGCTTCGGCACCGTGCTCGACAACGAGCTCGGCGGCACGCATTTCAGCCCGCCGGCCCAGCGCGAGATCAACGCCGCTCGCGCCGCGGGGCTGGCCGGGACCGACGTGCCGCACGGGGTCCCGAAGCTGCAGCAGCAGCGGATCGAGCCGGCGGTGGAGGACGCGTCGGTGGCCGGCTTTCACCTCGGCATGGGGGTCGGCGGAGGGCTGATGATCGTCGGTGGGCTGATCTCGGCGGTCGGCATCCAGGACCCGAAGCGCCGTCGCAAGCCCGGGGCGGCCCCGCGTGCCGTCCAAGCCGGCGAGTGCGGGCGCGCGACTGACTCGGATTTGGGCGAGCCGGTGCCCGGGGAGCTGTCCCCTGCCCCGCCGGGGCCACGCCGGGGTCGATGGACTCGGCTCTATAGTCCGCGCCCGGCGTGGCCGACGTGCGGATATTCAGCGGCATCCAGCCGACCGGGCGCAAGCACCTCGGCAACTACATCGGAGCGATCCGCCAATACGTCGAGGGCCAGGACCGCGGCGAGGCGATCTATTGCATCGTCGACCTGCACGCGATCACCGTTCCCTACGACCCGGCCGACCTGCGCGAGTACCTCTACGACACCACGGCGATCCTGCTGGCCGCCGGACTGGACCCCGAGCGCTGCATCCTCTTTCGCCAGTCCGACGTCCACGAGCACACCGAGCTGACCTGGCTGCTGGGTTCGGTCACCGCTTGGGGTGACCTCAACCGGATGCCGCAGTGGATGGAGAAGCGAGCGCAGCTCGAGGCTCGCACCGGGGCCTTCATCTCGGCGGGGCTGTTCAACTACCCGGTCCTGCAGGCCGCCGACGTGCTCGCCTACCGGGCCAACGAGGTGCCGGTCGGAGACGATCAGCGCCAGCACATCGAGCTGATGCGCGAGGTCGCGCGGCGCTTCAACGAGCGCTTCGGAGAGACCCTGGTCGTCCCCGAGCATCGGATTCCCGAGATCGGGGCGCGGATCATGGACCTTCAGGATCCGACGAGCCGGATGTCGACGACGGCAAGCAGCGAGCAGGGCGCCATCTACATCCTCGACGAGCCGGATGCGATTCGCCGCAAGTTCGGCAGCGCCGTCACCGACTCCGGCAGCGAGGTTGTGCGCTCCGACGAGAAGGCGGGAATCACGAATCTGATCGAGATCACCGCAGTGGCCCGGGGGGTCTCTCCGGAGGAGGTCGAGAGCGAGTTGGAGGGTTCCGGATACGGCGACTTCAAGACCGCGGCGGCGGAGTCGGTGGTCGAGCTGCTGGCGCCGGTACGCGAGCGATACGCCGAGCTGCGTCCCGACACTATGGCGCTCGAGCAGACGCTGGCCGCGGGGGCCGAGAAGGCCCGTTTGATTTCCTCTGCCACGCTCGCCGAGGTCCGCGAGCGGATGGGCGTCGGCTCGCCTCCCGGCTAAGGGCAGGATCTCAGCGGCTGTACGAGTCCGAGCGGGCGAATTGGCGCGCCCGCGTCGCCGTCGTGATAAAACTGAATAACGCCTGAGCCCCAGTTTCCTTGGGCTCGGCAATGGTAATTTTTTGAGCGGTTGTCGACCGGATGGCGGGCGGTGTTAATGCACTACTTGGTCTGATGAGAGGCAGGAGAGGCTGGATGCCCGCTAGGTTCGCCGCAAGACGCTGGATCGCGTTGCCGTTGGTGTTACTCGGAACGCTGGTGCCAGCGGCTTCCGCTCAGGCTTCCTTCTCTCTCGGCAGCACCGTCGCGGCCCCGACCAACACCCAAGCCGGCGGCCACTACAACTTCAACCTCAGCTACGCCACCAACGGCGACGAGGACATCCGAAACCTGGTCACCGATCTTCCGCCGGGCCTGGTCGGGAATCCCCAGGCGGCGGGGTTCTGCTCCCCGGTGGCCTTGAACCACACGCCTTCGGCAACTTGCCCCGCGAACTCGGTGATCGGCGCGCGAGCTCGAACGTGACCGCGACGCTCCCCGGCCTCGGGGGAATGTTCCCCTGTCGGTCGCCGGCAATGTCTACAACATGATCCCGCAGGGAAACGACCCGGCGACGTTGGGGATCAGGCTGGAATCCAACACGCTGCCGCCGGAGATCGTCTCCGCCTCTCCCGTGATTTTGATCGGGCACGCGAGCGCGCGCTCCAGCGATTTTGGGCTCTCCACGACGATCCTCGATATCCCTAGAACCGCCGATGTGCTCCTGCTGGGGCTGATTCCCCAGACACTCCAAATTCACATCGACACCACGAGCCTGACCCTCTTTGGCAATCAGCCCGGGGCGCCGCAGTTCATGACCAACCCAACCTCCTGCGGCACCAAGACGACAGTGATCAAGGCCACGTCCTGGGATGGCAACCCCGCGACGGCGAGCCCGACCTGGAACTCGACCGGCTGCCAGAACGAGGCCTTCCACCCGAACCTCGGCGTCACGATCGACATGAGCAAGGACAAGGCGCACATCCTCAATCCCGACCTCACGACCGAGATCACGCAGGGGCTCAACGAGGCAAACCAGAAGCGGGTCGAGGCGATTCTCCCCAACACGGTCCAGGCCAACAATGCGGCGCTGAACAACCAATGCGACCCATCCCTCTTTCCCCTGGACCCGGCTGTGCCGCAGAGCTGTCCCGCCAACACCCAGGTCGGCACTGCGGTCGCCAGGACACCGCTGCTATCGCAGCCGCTGCAGGGCCCCGTCTACCTGATCAAGAACGCCAGGCTACTGCCGAGGGTAGGCCTCGACCTGAAAGGGCCGCTGCCGGCCCGCATAATTGGCAACGCCACCCCGACTGCAGACCTGCGCCTCGACAATGTTTTCGGGGACATTCCTCCTGGGCTCCCTGACGTGCCGCTGAGCAGCTTCAGGTTGACCTTCGGAGGCGGCCCGGGCGGGCTGATCGTCGCCACCGACAAGGTCTGCAGCGGACCGAGTCAATACAACGCGGTATTCGACTCCTTCGGCGGCCAGCACGTGACCCAGCAGAGCAATGCGAAGGTGATCGGCTGTGGCTTCAAGAAGCGTCTCTTGAAGGGCCGCTGCGATCACAAGAAGCTCACCGACGTCGGCACAAAGCACGCCGACACGATCCGCGGCACCAAGAAGCGCGACGTGATCAACGGCCTCGGCGGCAAGGACAAGATCGTCGGCCTGAAGGGCAACGACCTGCTTTGCGGCGGCAAGGGCAAGGACAAGATCTCCGGCGGTCCCGGCAAGGACCAGCTGTTCGGCGGTCCCGGCAAGGACAAGCTGATCGGCGGCGGCGGCGGCCTCGACAAGCTGGCCGGCGGGCCCGGCAAGGACAAGCAGAAGCAGTAGCCGCCGGCCGCGTAGCGGCCGGGGCGTCGCCTACCCTTCGCGGCGATGGCGGTCGCCTCGCTCGACCTCGAGCTTGACGTTTTCGCGGGCCCCTTCGACCTCCTTCTGGCGGTCGTGCTGCGCGAGGAGATCAGCCTGCTCGAGGTCGATCTCTCCGACATCGTGCTCGCCTACATCGAGCACCTCGAGCGTGAGGACGAGCTCGACCTCGAGGTTGCGACCGAGTTCCTGGTCCTGATCGCGTCATTGCTGGAGCTGAAGTCCCGCCTGCTGTTGCCGGGGGCGGAGGAGCTTGGTGAGGTCGGACCCGAGGAGGCGGTCGAGGAGCTTGTCGCGCGGATGCTCGAGTACCGCCGCTACCGCGACGCGGCGGCAATGCTGAGCGAGCGATTCGACAACGAGCGCGGCTATCTGTACCGATCGGCGCCGCTGCCGGCCGACCTGCGCCGCGTCTCGCTCGACGCGGCCAAGGCGACCTACGACCCCGAGCTGCTGGCGTCGGCGATCGGCGACCTGCTCGTCGTTCCAACCGACCCGGACACCAGCCACATCCGTCCCACGGTGTCGCTGGATCGACGGCTGGGGGTGCTGCGCGAACTTCTCTCCAACCGCGGCAGCTTCGACTTCGAGGACGCATTCGGGACCGAGGACCGGCTTACCCAGGCGGTCACGCTGTTCGCCCTGTTGGAGCTGCACCGCAAGGGCGAGGCGACCTGGGAGCAGCGCGAGGCGTTTGGCCCGATCCAGATCAAGAACGTCCAAGTGGGAGGCTGAGCAGAGCGATGACCGAGAGCACGACAACTATTTCGCCCCTCGCCCGAACCGTCGAGGCGCTGCTGTTTCTCTCGCCCGAGTCCGTCGGGGTCACCGACCTTGTCGAGGCGACCGATGCCACCGAGGCCGAGGTCGAGCGTGCGATCGACCAGCTTCGCGGCCGCCTCGCCGAGGGCGCGGGCGGGGTCGTGTTGCGGGAGGTGGCCGGCGGCTTCACTCTCGCCTCTTCTCCGGAGGCCGAGGGGGCGGCGCGGCGGCTGCTTTCGAAGCCCCGCACCCCGCCGCTCACCCAGGCGCAGGCCGAGACGCTCGCGATCGTCGCCTACCTACAGCCCGTGTCGCGCCCCGAGATCGCCCGCATCCGCGGCGTCTCCTCGGAGTCGGCGGTGCAGACGCTCAGCGAGCGTGGCCTGATCGAGGAGTCGGGGCGCTCGCGCTTCGGCGCCACGATCTACAAGACCACGGCGCTGTTCGAAAAGCTGTTCGGCCTCCCGGGCCTCGATCGCCTGCCCGACCCTTCGCGCTTCGATCCGACTCCGGAGGACGAGCGCGAGCTGCGCGACCGCCTGCTGCGGGCCGGCGAGCAGCGGGTCGAGTAAGTGGTCCGCTAGCGAAGTGCGGCTCGCGAAGTTCCTGGCCCGGGCCGGCGTCGCCTCGCGCCGGGCTGCCGAGCAGGTAGTTGCCGATGGGCGGGTGACCGTCGACGGAGAGCCGGTCACCGATCCGGCCCGCGACGTTGGCGAGCAATCCGACGTTCGCGTGGACGGACGGGCGGTCTCCGCCGAGCAGACGGAGACCTGGATCTTGAACAAGCCCAGCGGAGTCGTCTCCACGGCGCGCGAGCCTGGCAGTCGCCGCGCGGTCACCGACTTGGTCGACTCGCCGGCCCGTCTCTACCCGGTCGGCCGGCTCGACGCCGACTCGACCGGGCTGATCCTGCTCACCAACGACGGCGAGCTGGCCAACCGGCTGACCCACCCGCGCTACGAGGTGCAAAAGACCTATCGAGTCGAGCTTCTCCGTCCACCCGCCGACCGCGATCTGGAGCAGCTGCGCCGTGGGGTGGAGCTCGACGACGGGCCAACCGCGCCGGCGCGGGCGCGCCGCACCGCCGAGCGCGAGATCGAGATCTCGATCCACGAAGGGCGCAATCGCCAGGTTCGCCGGATGGCGGAGGCTGTCGGCAACGAGGTGGTGAGGTTGGAGCGCGTGCGACTGGGTTCCCTGGAGCTGGGCGAGCTGCGCCGCGGCGAGGCTCGCCGCCTCACCGACGACGAGCTGCGTCGGCTTTGGGAAGATGCGCGGCCGTGAGTACGGAAGACAGACTCTTTGCGCTGCGTGGCGCGATCCAGGTCGAGGCAAACGAATCCGGGGCGATCCGCTCCGCAACTGCGGAGCTGCTCGGCGAGCTGATCTCGCGCAATGGGCTGGAACCCGAGCGAATGGTGAGCTGCCTGTTCACCTGCACCGACGACCTCGACGCAGTGTTTCCGGCGGTTGCGGCACGCGAGCTGGGCCTCGACTCGGTGCCGTTGCTCTGTGTCCGCGAGATCAACGTTCCGGGAGCGATGCCTCGGGTGATCAGGGTGATGGTCCACTACTACGCGCCGGCGGATCACCGCCCCGCGCATACTTATCTGGGCGAGGCGCAGAACCTGCGCACGGACCTCGAAGCGGCCCAGTAGGCAAAATCAGCGTCATGGCCGTCACCTTTGCGGACAAGCTCGCCCGCATGCCGAGCTATCAGGCCGGTGTGCCGACCGGCATCGCCCCGGAGGCAATGGCCGGTGAGGGAATCGCTCAGCTCGCCTCCAACGAGTCGCCCTACCCGCCCCATCCCGAAGTGGTGGAGGCGATCGCCCGCGCCGCCGCGGCCGCCAACCGCTACCCCGACCCTGACGCGACGCTGCTGCGAGAGCGGATCGCCGAACGGCACGAGACCGAGCCGGCTCGGGTTGCCGTGGGCAACGGCTCCTGCGAGTTGCTGCTCGCCGCCGCCGAAGCCCTCTGCGAGCCACAGGACGAGATCCTCTTCGCCTGGCCGTCGTTTTCGATCTATCCGCACCTTGCCGCGCTTTCCGGCGCCCGCGAGATCCGCGTGCCGCTCGCCGATCGCGAGGTCCACGACCTCGACGCGATGCTCGCCGAGGTCACCGCCGCCACTCAGCTTTTGCTGGTCTGCAACCCGAACAACCCGACCGGCACCCACCTCGGCGCCTCCCATGTAGCCGACTTCTGCGAGCGGGTTCCCGAGCACGTCACGCTGGTGCTCGACGAGGCCTACATCGAGTTCCAGGTCCGCGACGACCCCGACGCAACCGTCGACCTGCTGGATCGATTCCCGAACCTGGTCCTACTGCGCACCTTCAGCAAGTGCCACGGCCTCGCCGGGCTTCGGGTCGGCTACGCACTCTGCTCGCCCGCCTTCCGGGCCGCCGTGGATGCCGTTCGTCAGCCGTTCAGCGTTAACTCGATCGCGCAGGCGGCCGCCGCTGAAGCGGTCCTGCACCAGGACGACGTCACCGAGCGGGTAGAGCGCACGATCGTCGAACGGAGCTTCGTCGAGGAGGGTCTGCGGGGGCTGGGGCTGGAGACCCCCAACAGCCAGACCAATTTCTCCTGGGTGGCGCTCGGCGAGCGCGACGAGGCCGCATTGGTCGAGGCTTTGGCCGAGCGAGGCATCCTCGTGCGGCCCGGCGAGCCGCTCGGCGGCCCCGGTCACATCCGGGTCACCTACGCAACCCGTCCAGAGAACGAGCGCTTCCTGGGCGCGCTCGGCGAAACGCTCTGACTCGCCCGCCGAAGCTGGGCTGAGCCTGTTTCAGATACCGGCGCGAAATGCCGATGCGTGCCCGGTATGCAGCTTCTCGTCCGTCCTCATCTCGCCCGCTGGTGTGTGGCCTCGCTTGTCGCAGCGGCGGCGCTGGTCTGCTCGGCGACGCCGGCGGCTCAGGCCGCGACGAGCGCCCCGGTTTCCCATCAGGTCTCCCAGAGCCCCGCGCAGGTCCGTGCCTACTGGACCCCGCAGCGGATGCAGTCGGCCGAACCGGTCGACTCCCCCGAGGTCGCCGGCACGGCGGCGGCCGTTGCATCGACGTCGGCGAATTCGCAGGCCACCGGGCAAGCGGTCGAGATACACCCGACCTACGGCATTTCGACCTACGACTACGAGCCAGGTTCGGAGACGAGCTTCCCGCAGCGGGTGCACGGAAAGATCTTCTTCACCGTCCCGACCCAGGGGGACTTCGCCTGCTCGGGGACGCTGGTCGCCTCGCTGCTGCGCAACGTCGTCGTGACGGCGGGACACTGCGTTGACGATCCAGACGTGCAGCAGTGGTCGGTCAATCTGATCTTCATTCCCGGATATCGCGACGGCGCCGCACCGCTCGGCGCCTACCCCGCTACGAGCCTGCTCTCCACGGACGAGTGGACCAAGGGCGGCGATCTCTCCTACGACGTGGGGATCGCCCAACTCGGCACGCCGCTGGAGGACCAGCTGGGCGCGCGAGGGATCGTCTTCAACAAGCCCCCGAAGTCCAGCTACCAGATCTTCGGATACCCCGGGCTCCCGAACCCCCCTTACAACGGCGAGCGGCTGGTCGCCTGTGACGCTTCGTTCTTCAGCCTCCAGTACACGGGTCACCCGTTCTCGACCGTCGCCTACCCTTGCGACATGCAGGAGGGATCCAGCGGCGGGGGGTGGGTGACGCCCGCCGGCGCCGTCGCGTCGGTGGTCAGTCACGGCTCCTGCGAGTTCGACCCCACGACCTGCGGCCAGATCGCCGGTCCGTACTTCGGCGACGCGATCAAGGCGCTCTACAACAAGGCCGGGGGGTCGGCCGAATGCCCGCCCGCACGACTAGTCGCCGAGAAGGACGCCAAGCAGGTCAAGAAGGCGAGGAAGCTGGCCAGGCATCACTCCTCACGCAAGGCGGCCAAGCGGCTGAAGAAGGCCAGCAAAAAGCTCAACAAGGCGAAAAACAAGCGCGACGGCGTTTGCTGATCGACGCCCAGCCCGAATTCCTTCTCGACTACACGGCCCTCACCTGCTAGAAAGAGCGACGTGAAGCGAATCGGTACCTATGTGAGCACCTTCGGCGACACCGCCACGCTCCCAGCTGCCCTTTCGTACTTTTATTTCTGGCGATTTATCTAGGCGTCCGGCCCCGCGGCTGACCCCGCAACGCCTCTAATTGTTTCAACCGCCGGACGTCTTCCGAGGCAAGGAGCCTCGGCGCGCCGGTAGAAAGAAGGATCTTTGATGGACATTGAGATGAAGGAACTACCAACAGAACACTCGAACCGCGTTCGGGATCGCCGCATCGAGCGGGTGGTCGAGTTGATCCCGCCCGTGCAGATCCTCGACGAGCTGCCACTGAGTACGGAGCAGGAGGATGCCGTGCTGCGGCATCGCTCCGAGATCACGAGCATCTTGGATGGCACCGACGATCGGCTGCTGGTGATCGTCGGCCCCTGCAGCGTGCACGACGTGGACGCCGCACTCGAGTACGCGCAGCTTCTCAGCGCCAGGGCGTCCGAACTGCGAGCGGAGCTGTGCGTCGCGATGCGGGTGTATTTCGAGAAGCCACGGACGACGATCGGCTGGAAGGGCCTGATCAACGATCCTCATATGGATGGATCCGGAGACGTCAACACGGGTCTCCACATGGCACGGGGGTTGCTGCGGGAGGTGCTTGACCTCGGGTTGCCGATCGGCTGCGAGTTCCTGGACCCGATCACGCCTCAGTACATCTCCGACCTGGTCGCCTGGGGGGCGATCGGAGCGCGCACCACCGAGAGCCA
The DNA here is from genome assembly GCA_038317345.1 of Solirubrobacterales bacterium. Taxonomy (GTDB): domain Bacteria; phylum Actinomycetota; class Thermoleophilia; order Solirubrobacterales; family 70-9; genus Mayfieldus. The sequence continues at coordinate 21,786 of JBBQBH010000024.1, read as the reverse complement.
GATTCACCGCCAGCTCGCCTCCGGCCTCTCGATGCCGGTCGGATTCAAGAACGGAACCGACGGCAGCGTCAAGGTCGCGGTGGATGCGGTCCGCGCCGCCGCGGCCAAGCACGCGTTTGCCGGAATCGACGAGACGGGGTCTCCCGCGATCCTGCATACGCAGGGGAATCCCGACAGCCACGTCATCCTGCGCGGCGGCCGCGACGCCCCGAACTACGGCGCCGAATCGGTGGCTGACGCGCTCGCCCAGCTGCGATCAGCCGGTCTGCGGGAGCGGGTTGTGATCGACGCCTCGCACGGCAACAGCGGCAAGGACCACGACCGACAGCCACGGGTTGTCTCGGAGATCGCGTCTCAGATCGCCGGCGGGAACGGGGCGATCGTCGGCGTAATGCTCGAGTCGTTCCTCGTCGCCGGCCGCCAGGACCCTGCCCCGGGGGCTCCGTTGGTCTACGGCCAGTCGATCACCGATGCGTGCATGGACTGGGAAACCACCATCCTGGCGCTCGATCGGCTGGCGGCGGCCGCCCAGGAGCGGCGCGACGCTGGCTGATCCATGAGGATCACGATCCTCGGCGTCGGCCTGATCGGAGGCTCGATCGGGCTGGCGGCGCGCCGGCGGCTCGATGCGCAGGTGGCCGGGTTCGATCCGGACTCCGCGACGCTTGAGCGGGCGCTGGAGCTCGACGCCCTGGATGAGGCCGCCGGCTCGATCGCGGAGGCCTGCAAGGGCGCCGAGTTGATCTTCTGCGCCGCTCCGGTGTCGATGCTGCCCGAGTTGGCCCGCGAGGCGCTCGCCGCAAGCGGCGAGGAGTGTGTCGTTACCGACGTGGGTTCGACCAAGCGCCAGATCGTCGCCGCGCTGGGCCAGCACGAGCGCTTCATCGGCGGTCATCCGCTGGCTGGAGCCGAGACCTCCGGGGTGGAGAACGCCCGCGCCGAGTTGCTGGAAGGCGCGCGCTGGTATCTGACCCCGACCACCTACACAGGCGGGCTGCTCTACGACCGCCTGCAACGGACACTGGCGGAGCTGGGCGCCCGGCCGCAGGCGATCGACGCCGACACCCACGATCGCCTGATGGCGACGGTCAGTCACCTGCCCCACGTGATCGCGAACGTGCTCGTCACCCAGGCCGCCTCCGAGCTGGCGGCCGGCTCCGAGCACATGCCCGAGGCTGGGCCGAGCCTCCGCGACACGACACGGGTGGCCGGTGCCAATCCGGAGATCTGGGGCGACATCTTCGACAGCAACCGCGAGGCGGTGGCGGCGGCGATCGACGCGACCGTGAAGCAGCTTCAGACGGCATCGGCCCTGATCCTCGAAGGAAACCGAGAAGCGGTGGCCAGCTGGCACCGCAGAGCAGCCGACGACCGGCGCCAGCTGCTGGAGGCCGAGTTGGCGGGCGGGCCCCTGCAGCAGCTTCGCGTTGGTGTGCCAAACCGCCCCGGCACCGTGGCCGAGCTGGCGCTGGCGCTGGGCCGCGCGGGCGTAAATATCGAGGACATGGCGCTGTCCCCGTCCGCCGACATGCGCTCGGGAGCGATATCGCTGTGGATCGCCGGCGAGGAGGAGGCCAAGCGCGCGGTCGAGTTGGTGCGCGAGCTGGGCTACACGGTCTCGGTCGAGCCGGGTTAGATAGATGACGGCCATGGCGTCAGCCATCTAATGGAGCGGCGCTTCGACCCGGCGGGGCCGCTGCGGGGGACGCTGCGGCCGCCGGCGGACAAGTCGATCAGCCACCGTGCCGCGCTGATCGGGGCGATGGGGGAGGGCGAGACGCGGATCGAGGGATTCCTCGATGCGGCCGACACTCGCTCGACGCTGGCCGCCGTCGAGGCGCTTGGGGCCACGGTTGAAGCCGGCCCGGCGACACAGGACTCAGACCCGCAGAGCCTCGACGTCAGGGTGGGGGGCGTCGGGCTGCGGGGCGCGTCGAGCGCCGAGATCGACGTCGGCAACGCCGGCACCCTTCTGCGGATCCTCCCCGGCTGGCTGGCCGGGCAGGAGGGCGGGGAATGGACGCTGGACGGAGACGACTCGATCCGGCGCCGGCCGGTGGACCGGGTCGCCGAGCCGCTGCGCGAGATGGGGGCGGAGGTCGAATGCCGCGACGGGCGTCTACCGCCCCTGCGGGTCGAGGGCGCCGCCCTGACCGGGATCGAGTACAGCCTTCCGGTCGCCAGCGCCCAGGTCAAGTCGTGCGTTCTGCTCGCAGGATTGCTAGCAGAGGGCGAGACGACCGTGATCGAGCCATCGCCGACCCGCGACCACACAGAGCGGATGCTGGCGGGATCGGGGGCGCGGCTGGAGGCGGCCGGCGGACGGATCACAGTCCGGCCGGCGGAGAGTCTTGGGTCGCAGCGGTTCGAGATCCCCGGTGACGTCTCATCGGCGGCCTTTGCACTGCTGGCGGCGCTGCTGGTCGCCGAAAGCGAGATCGAGCTCACCGGCGTCGGACTCAACCCGACCCGGACCGGGCTGCTGACGATCCTTGGTCGGATGGGAGCCCAGCTCGAGGTCGGCGAGACGGCGCCCGCGGGTCATGAGCCGCGGGGGACGGTCCGGGCGGTGGCTTCGCGGCTGGCCGGCACCGAGGTCGGCGGCGACGAGGTGCCGCTGGCGATCGATGAGCTACCGCTGGTCGCGCTGGCTGGGTGCTTCGCGGAGGGCGAGACGGTGATCCGCGACGCGGCCGAGTTGCGTCACAAGGAGTCGGATCGGATCGCCGCCGTTTGCGACGGGCTCGCCGCTCTTGGCGGCGCCGTTGAGGCCACCGATGACGGAATGGTCGTTCGCGGCAACGGCGGGCTGCGCGGCGGGACGCTGGACGCCAGCGGGGACCACCGCCTGGCGCTGCTTGGCGCCGTCGCCGGGCTCGCCTCGGCGGAGGGGGTCACCGTGCGCGGCTTCGAGGCCGCCGAGGTCAGCTACCCGGGCTTCGAACGCGACCTTCGCTCACTGCTCTCGGGCTAGTCGCGCGGCGGGATCGCCTGCACGGCCCAGCCGTTGCCGTCGGGGTCGCTCAAGAAGACGAACGAGCCCGCGGCGAATCCTCAGCGCTGGCTTGGATGGCCAACGCCCGGCCAGGGCGAGAGCAGCAGCAGCAGACGCGAGTCCTCGGTCGCCCTCACCTCGTGGCGCTCGTTGGGATCGAAGATGGCGAGCGTCCCCGGTCGGCCGTGGGTGGTTTCCCCTCCTGCATCGTCGAGCTCTACTGCACCGCTGACGACGACAAGCCAGGCGCGCTCGTGTACCTGATGTTCATTGAGCCTCTCGCCCGCGGGAAGCAGGATCGCGATTACCCTGCCCTCGTCATCCGAGGAAAGCACCTCGGGCTGACGCGGCTGCACGTCGAGGCTGGTCAGATCCCAGGTCTCCATGGCCGACGAAACATATCCGGGCAGGGCGCCGTTCGCAGCCGCGCTGCCACGCCAGTTGCGGGCTCCCAATTACGCTGGGAGCCATGGTGATCGCGATCGACGGCCCAGCTGGGGCAGGGAAGTCCTCCGTGGCGCGCGGCGTCGCCGCGGCGCTTGGCTTCACCTATCTCGACTCGGGGGCGATGTACAGGTCCGTCGCCCTTGAGGCGCTGCGAAGAGGGACCGACCTAGACGACGGCGAGGCGATGGGCGAGCTGGCGCAATCGCTGCAGATCGGCGTCGTCGACGGACGTGTCGTGCTGGACGATCTCGACGTCACCGATGCGATCCGCTCGCCCGAGGTCACTGCGGCGGCCTCGCGGGTCGCCGTGCACCCGCAGGTGCGCGAGGCGATGGTCGAGCGACAGCGGGCGCTGATCGATGCCGGCAGCTATGTCGCCGAGGGGCGCGACATCGGCACGGTGGTCAGCCCGAAGGCACCGCTGAAGGTCTTCCTGACCGCCGGCGACGAGGAGCGGGCGAGGCGCCGGGCCGAGGAGACCGGCGAGCCCGTGGATGAGGTGTTGGCCTCGCAGCGGCTGCGCGACTCGCGAGACCGTGAGCGCGCCCATGGGGCGCTGCGTCCGGCGGCCGACGCGGTCGAGCTCGACACCACCGGGCTGCCGGTCGACGACGTCATCGCTCAGGTGGTCGCGCTGGCCGGCGAGCGAGGTATTCGGTGAGCCCGACCGAGGGCGGGCCGCCCAAGGTTGCCGTGGTCGGCTTTCCGAACGTCGGCAAGAGCACGCTGGTCAACCGACTGGCCGGGGTTCGCGAGGCGGTGACCCACGCCGAGCCTGGGGTGACACGGGATCGCAAGCGCGTGCCCAGTGAGTGGAACGGCGTCCGCTTCGAGCTGATCGATACCGGGGGAGTCGACCTGGAGGACAGCGCCGACCTGGCCCGCCAGGTACAGCGCCAGGCGCGGGAGGCGATCGCCGAGGCAGACCTCGTGCTGCTGCTGGTCGACGCTCGGGCGGGTCTTCGGGCCGGCGACGCCGAGCTGGGTGCGCTGCTGCGAGAGTCCGATCCGCCGGTGATCGTCGTCGCCAACAAGGTGGACCAGCCGGGCAGCGACTACGTCGCCGCCGAGTTCCACAAGCTGGGCCTTGGCGAGCCGACAGCGATCTCGGCGGCCCACGGGCTCGGCACCGGCGACCTGCTCGATCGCATCACTGGGACGCTCGGTCCCGGTGAGGCGCAGCCGGACGGCGAAGGGCCGCCGCGTCTGGCGGTGATCGGCCGACCGAACGTCGGCAAGTCGTCGCTGGTCAATGCCTTCGTCGGCTCGGAACGGGTGATCGTCTCCGAGCAGGCCGGAACGACTCGCGACTCGATCGACACAGATCTCAGCTTCGAGGGCCAGCCGCTCACCCTGGTCGACACAGCCGGCCTGCGGCGCCGCTCCAAGGTCGCCGGGAGCGTCGACTACTACGCCCAGCTTCGCTCCCAGCGCGCCGCCGAGCGCGCCGACGCCGCGATCGTCGTCTGCGATGCCTCAGAGGGACTGACCACGCAGGACCTGCACGTCGCCGAGCTGGCGATGCGGGCCGGTTGCGCGACGGTGCTGGCGTTCAACAAGTGGGACGTCTCGCGCACCGACCTCGATGACGCAAAGGCGCGGGCGCAGCGCAAGATGCGGCTGCGCCCACCCGTGCTCACCTGCTCGGCGCTGACCGGGCGCGGCGTGACGGCGCTGCTGCGCGCGGCGCTGGAGCTTGCCGAGCGGGCCGGCCAGCGCATTCCGACGCCGGAGCTCAACCGCGCGGTCGGGGACATCGTCGCCAAGACCCCACCGCCCGCCAAGCGGGGCAGGCGGCTGCGCCTCTATTACACGGCCCAGATTGGAGAACGGCCGCCCCGCTTCGCGATCCAGGTCAACGATCGGCAGCTGATCTCCCGCGATTGGGCCTTTTACCTCGAGAATCGCCTCCGCGCCCGCTACGGGCTCGAGGGCGTGCCGATGGTGATCGACTTCGTGCCGCGCTCGCGGCGGGGGCGCCGGCGCGAGGTCGCCGGTGCGTCGAGCGATCGGGACCCCGCAAAGTGATTCCCGAACGCGTGGTCGAGCTCTGGGAGGACCTGCGATGGGGTTCGCGACCCGCCCTGGGCCGGCTCGGCGCGGACGGCTCCCCGTCCGCGGATGCGCGCCGGGTGTATCGCCGCCGGCGCGCGGCGGCGGTGATCGTCCTGGTCCTTGCCCTCTTCGCCATCTACCGCTTCGTCCCGGTCCCAGGCCTGCCCTGCGACGTCTCGCCTGCGAAGACCTGCGTGCCGACCGACCATGCGATCGCCTTGGTCCCGATCGACGCAGAGGCCTATCTGCACATCGACCTCGATCCCAGCTCCAGCCAGTTCTCGACCGCCAGGGACCTGGCGAGCAGGCTGCCTCACTTCGGGGAGATCGAGCAGGGAATCTTCAGCGCCCTCGGGTTTGGGCCCCGGCTCGACCTGCGCAGCGACGTCGCCCCTTGGATTGGCGACGAGGCCGCATTCGCCGAGCTCGGGGGCGGTACGCCGCAGCCGCTCGTCTTGCTTGCGGTCAAGGACCGCAAGGCCGCGCAGAGCTTCCTCACCAAGCTGGGGCCGGGCAAGCCCCACCTGGTGAAAAACGGGAGCGTCCCCTTCCTTGCCTACCGCAACGGCTTGGCGTACGCCGATCTTCACGGCTTTTTGGCACTCGGCCCCGCACCCGCTGTGCGGGCGGCGATCGACACCGGGCAGGGCCGCAGCAAGGCGCTGTCGGACTCTGAGCAGGCGAGCGCGGTGCGCGATTCGTTGCCCGAGCAGCGACTTGCCGACGCCTATTTCTCCGCCCAGGGAACCAAGCAGCTGCTGGCCGGGAGTGGCGGATTGGCCCTGCAGCTGGATACGTTCGTCGACTTCGGCGCCAGCGATGGCGTCGCGGCGGCGCTGGTCGCCCATCACAACGGGTTCGAGCTACAGCTCCACTCGGCCCTGGCTCCCGCGAAGGGCAAGGCCAACCCCACCTTCTTTCAGGCTTTTCCCGACTTTCATCCCAGTCTTGCCGGTGAGTTCTCCCCTGACACGCTTTTGTACCTGGACATCGCCGATCCGGCGGACACGCTACGGGCGCTGCTGCAGCAGGCGAAGGCGGCGGCGCCGGGACTGGTCGGGGCGTATGCGCGCTTTCAACGCCAGCTCCGTCGCGGCGGGGTGGACATTCAGAAGGACGTGCTGCCGGCTCTCGGCAACGAAGCGGCGATCGGCGCGGTGTCGGGGGCCGCGGGCCCCTATCTGACCGTGGTGTTCAAGGACGTCAACGAGGCCCGCGCCCGCGTGCAGATGGCGAACCTGCAGGCACCGCTGGTTGCGGCGCTCGCCCCCGGCCGCACCGGACAGGCCCTGAGCTTCGATGTGAAGAAGCTCGGCGACACCGTCGTTCGCAGCGTGCGCATCTCGCCGACGCTGAACCTCGCCTACGCGATCTTCGACGGCAAGCTGGTCGTGTCGACGAACCCGGCAGGCGTGAGTCAGGCCGTTCAGGGAGATGCCGATCTGGGTGGCAGCGACGCATACAAGGCCGCGACCAGCGACGCCTCGGGGGGCGTCTCGGCGCTAGTCTTCCTCAACCTCGAAGGGCTGGTAAGGGGCGCCGAGCCGCTCGGACTGGGTCAGATAGTCGGAGGCTTTGGCGCTGATGTCGCCAAACTGAAGGGGCTTGGCCTTACCGTCCGAAGCGACGAGCAAGAACTCAAGACAACAATTTTCTTGAACATCGAGTAGCCGCAGGAGAACCCAAAATGACCCAGTTCCAAGACCTCGCCGACGGCGAGTACCTGTTCACCTCGGAGTCTGTGACCGAGGGACATCCCGACAAGATCTGCGACCAGATCTCGGACGGGGTGCTCGACGCCGTAATGACCGACGACCCCACCGGCCGCGTGGCCTGCGAGACGCTGGTCAACACCGGCCTTGTGGTCGTCTCGGGTGAGATCACGACCGAGACCTACGTCGACATCCCGAAGATCGCACGCGAGACGATCCGCCAGATCGGCTACGACGACCCTCGCTATGGGTTCGACCACAAAGCATGCGCGGTGCTGACGGCGATCGACGAGCAGTCGCCGGACATCGCCCAGGGTGTCGACCACGGCCGCGAACAGCGCGAGGGCGGCTCTACGGATGAGCTCGACCTGGCCGGTGCCGGCGACCAGGGAATGATGTTCGGCTACGCGACCCGCGAGACCAAGGCGCTGATGCCGATGCCGATCCAGGTCGCCCATCAGCTCGCCCGCCAGCTCGCGCAGGTGCGCAAGGCCGGTGTGGTCGGCTATCTGGGCCCCGATGGCAAGACCCAGGTCACGGTTCGCTACGAGCACGACCGGCCGGTCGAGATCGCGAAGGTGCTGATCTCGACCCAACACAAGGAGGAGGCCGGCGAGCAGATGATCCGCAACGACCTCTGGGAGCACGTCGTCGAGCCGGTGCTGCATGCCGACTACAAGGAGCTTTTCACCGAGAACGCACTGCTCGAGAACTTCATGGTCAACCCGACCGGCAAGTTCGTGATCGGCGGACCGGTCGGCGACGCTGGTCTGACGGGACGCAAGATCATTGTCGACACCTATGGCGGCGCGGCGCGTCACGGCGGCGGCGCCTTCTCGGGCAAGGATCCGTCGAAGGTCGATCGCTCCGGCGCCTACGCGGCCCGCTACGTGGCCAAGAACGTGGTCGCCGCCGGGCTCGCCGACCGCTGCGAGCTGCAGGTCGCCTACGCAATCGGAGTCGCGCACCCGGTCTCGCTGATGGTCCAGACCTTCGGCACCGGCAAGCTCTCCGACACCGAGATCTGCCGCTTGATCGAGCAGAACTTCGACATGCGCCCAGCGGCCTTCCGCCGCGAGCTCGACCTGCACCGGCCGATCTTCCAGAAGACCGCCGCCTACGGCCATTTTGGCCGCGAGGACCACGACTTCACCTGGGAGCGCACCGACCGCGCCGACAGCCTGCGCCAAGCGGCCGGGCTGGAGGCGGGGGCGACGGCCTAGGACTTCGGCGCAACGCCGCGGCAAGCCCTACTGCGGCGGCTGCTGCTGGGTCGGCTGAGCTTCGGTGGGAGCTGTCGCGCCGCCCGGCTCACCGAGGCCGTGCGGGCCAGCCTGGTGCATGCTCTGCGCGTCGTGGACCTTCGCGACCACGTCTTCGGGGTCGGCGACCCCGTCGAAGCTGAAGTCGTAGTCGCCGGATCCGGCGGTGTCGAAGTCGACGTCGCCGACCTGGACCATGCGCTGGAACAGGGTCTGGTTGTAGTTGACGTTCTGGACCCGCTCCAGCCGTGTCTGCTGGACCTCGCGCGAGATGATCCCGCGCTTGATGTTGAGGCGGCGGTCGGTGATCGTGTAGGTCGTGGTGACGCGCTTGATGAAGCCGGTCAGCAGCGTGATGCCGATCGCGACCAGCACGATCACGAAGACCATGCTCTTGTTTACGTCTCCGCCGATCTCGGTGACGATCGCCACGACTGCGCCGAGCGCCGCGGAGAGAAGGATTCCGCGCAGGTAGAAGCCGAGTATCGCGCGCCAAGACGGGTGGCCCTCGAAGATCACCCGCTCGCCCGCATCGAGGTTCAGGGACACGCCTGGCAGCATATTGGCCAGGCATGCTGGGCGTCCGTGGCCGTCCCTAGGTTGGACGCATGACCAAGACGATCGCGAAGGTCGAGCCGCTGACCACCGCCCGCGCTTTGCGCGGCCCCTTCGACTACCGCTTGCCGGCCGAGCTGGGCGAGGTCGGGGTCGGGACCGTGCTCCGGGTCCCATTCGGCCGCCGTCGACTGCTCGGAGTGGTGGTTGACCTCGTCGATCGCTCCGAGCTGCCGCCAGAGCGCCTCGCCGAGCCAATCGAGGCGCTGGAGGCCGGCGTGCCCCCGGAGCTGGTGCGTCTGGGGCTCTGGGTTGCCCGCGAGTACTGCTCGACGCCTTCCCGGGGGCTATCGCTGGTTCTGCCGCCCGGGACGGGCGCATCGGGCCGCCAGGTGCGGACCCGCCTCGAGCTGCGCGCCCGGGCCACCGAAGCCGGGCTGGCCGCACTCGAGGGCGGCCAGCGCCTCGGCGTCCGCCAGCGCGCGGTGTTGGAGGCTTTGCGGGCCGGCGAGCTGGGGGCGGGGGAGATCGCGGCGCGCTGCGGCACCGACCGCGCCGCGCTGCGGCGGCTCGAGCAGCGGGGGCTGATCGCGACCCACAGCGTCGCACTGCGTCGCCGCCCACAGGAACGCACCGTCGGCGCGGCGGCAAGGCCCGCCGAGCTGACCGCCGAGCAGCGCTCGGCGGTACAGCGGGTCGCGGTGGCCCTAGGCGGTCGGCAGGGAGCCGACCGTGAGCTGCTCCTGCATGGCGTCACCGGATCTGGCAAGACCGAGGTCTACCTCGCTGCGGCCGAGGACGCGCTCGCCCGCGGACGCGGGGTGATCGTGCTGGTGCCGGAGATCGGGCTGACGCCGCAGGCGGTCGCCAGGTTCCGCTCGCGGCTCGGCGATCGGGTCGCCGTACTGCACTCGGCATTGGGCGCCGGCGAGCGCTACGACGAGTGGCGACGGCTGCGCTCCGGAAAGGCCGACGTCTGCGTCGGTCCGCGCTCGGCGGTCTTTGCCCCCGTCGCCGATCTTGGGCTGATCGTCGTCGACGAGGAGCACGACGCTTCCTACAAGCAGGAGGGCGACCCCTGCTACGACGCCCGCCATGTGGCCCGGCACCGCGCCGCCGAGGCCGGCGCGGTGCTGCTCGCCGGCACTGCGACGCCGCGGCCCGAGACCTGGCTGGCGCTTCCTCGGGTCGAGCTCCCGCGCCGCGTCGACGGTCTGGGAATGCCCCCGGTGGAGGTGGTCGACATGAGAGGCGCCGACCCCCGTGGCGGGCCGCTTGGAAACCGGACTCTGGAGGCGCTGGAGCGGGTGCGCCGCGACGCAGGCAAGGCGATCGTGCTCGTCAACCGGCGGGGCTTTGCGCCCTATGTCTGTTGCCGATCCTGCGGTCATCACTGGGGCTGCCCGCAGTGCGACGTCTCGCTGGTCGCCCATCGCGCCACCCAGCGCCTCTCCTGCCATCACTGTGGACATACCGAGGCGCCGCCACGCGCCTGCCCCGAATGCGGATCGGTCACCCTGGCGCGGGCCGGGGCGGGCACCGAGCGAATCGAGGAGCTGATCGCCAAGCGCCTCGCCCCGCTGCCGGCTTTTCGCCTTGATTCCGATGCCGCCACTGGCCGCGGCGCCCACGCCGAGATCCTCAGCCGCTTCGAGGAGGCGCCGTGTGGGGTGCTCGTCGGCACCCAGATGGTGGGCAAGGGCCACGACTTCCCACAGGTCACCCTCAGCGTCATCCTCGACGCCGACGCGACCCTGCGCTTCCCCGACTTCCGCGCCGAGGAGCGGACCTTCGCGACGGTCACCCAGCTCGCCGGGCGCAGCGGGCGCGGCCGGCAGGGCGGTCGGGTGATAGTCCAGACCCTTTCGCCGCAGGCGCCGAGCATCGTGCTCGCCGCGCGCCACGACGCCCCCGGCTTTCTCGCCGGCGAGCTTGAGCGGCGCCGGGCCCTGCGCTATCCGCCCTTCTCGCATCTGATCGCGGTCAACCTGGCGGCCGAGCAGGAGGAGACGCTCGACCGTGCCGCCGATCGCATCGGCGAGCTGTTGCGCGAGCTGACCCCCGCCGACACCGACGTCCTCGGCCCCGCCGTCCTCTTCCGCCTCCGCGGTCGCCATAGGCGCCGTCTGCTGCTCAAGGCCAGCCAGCGCGAGAACACGGTGACGGCTGCGCGCGATGGGTTGGAGCGGCTGATCTCCGAGCGCGCCTTACGCGGGGTCGCGCTCAGCGTCGACGTCGATCCGCAATAAAAACTCGTCATTCGTTATTCGTCATTCGTGGGCAGGATTCGCCGCCGCCAGTGCGTAGACTCGATTCGTATGGCTGAATCCCAGGACACCGAGCTGGCTGAGCGGCCGGAGCTCGCCGATGGCGAGGAAGCCGCCGAGCGCGAGGGCGCCCAACCCACCGCGCCGGCGCTGGACCCTGAGACCCTTGCGCGTCGCGATGCGGCGCTCGCTCAGGTGGTCAAGTTCGGCGATCCGGTCCTAAACAGCAAGGCCTCGCCGGTGTCCGCCTTCGACGAGCCCCTCAGTCGCGAGATCGAGCGAATGACCGCGATCATGCGCGATGCAATCGGGGTTGGGCTGGCCGCGACCCAGGTCGGGATTCTGCGGCGCATCCTGGTTTTTGCAGCTGGCGAGGCGGAGCCAACCGCGGTGATCAACCCCGAGATCGAGTGGCTCTCCGACGATGTCGTGGTGGCAGAGGAGGGGTGTCTGAGCATCCCCCGCATCACTGTCGACGTCGAGCGCCCGCTGCAGGCGCGGATCAGCGGTCTCGACCAGGGAGGCGAGCCGCTGCTGATCGAGGCGTCCGGCCTCGAGGCGCGCGTCCTCCAACACGAGATCGACCATCTCGATGGTGTCCTGATGCTCGACCGGACGTCCCCCGAGCAGCGCAAGGGAGCGCTGCGCGCCGTGCGCGAGGGTGAGGAGTACAGCCCGCCGACCACGGACGCCGAAGAGGCGCTTCAGGGCGAGGCGGCGACCGCGGCGTGAGCCGAACGGTCTTTCTCGGCACCTCCGACTTCGCAGCGACCGTCCTCCGCCGACTCGCCGACTCGACCCACCGTCCGCAACTCGTTCTGGCGCCGCCCGATCGGCCGCAGGGCAGGGGAAGGCGCACCCTGCCGCCGCCGGCAGCCGAAGCGGCGCGTGAGCTCGACCTGCCACTGCTTCAGACCGAGAACGTCAACTCCTCCGATGCCCTGGAGCGGATTCGCTCCAGCTCCGCCGAGGTGGCGGCGGTCTGCGCCTTCGGGCAGCTGATCCGTGAGCCGCTGCTGTCGGAGCTGGAGATGCTCAACGTGCACCCCTCGCTGTTGCCACGCTGGCGCGGCGCCGCCCCGATCGAGCGGGCGATCATGGCCGGCGACGAGAACACCGGGGTGAGCATCATGCGCCTCACCGCGGGGCTCGACTCCGGACCGGTCGCGCTGCAGGAGCGGGTGCCGATTAAGCCCGACGAGGACTTCGGCGCGCTGGCGGCGCGCCTGGCGCAGATCGGCGGCGAGCTGATCGTGACCGCATTCGACCTACGGGCGGAGGGCAGGCTGGAGCTCAGCGAGCAGGACGACGACGAGGCAACCTATGCCGAGAAGATCGAGCCCGGCGAGCGGCGTCTCGATCCGCTGCGCCCGGCGACGGAGCTGGCTCGGACGGTGCGCGCCCTGACGCCCCATTTCGGCGCTTACGTCGAGACCCCTGACGGGGAACGGCTCGGCGTTCGAGCCGCGAGGGCCGAGGAGGGCAATGGCGAGCCGGGGCAGTTCGAGGCCCGTGACGGATCGCTTTGGCTCAGCTGCGCCGAGGGCGTGCTGCGACTCGACGTCGTGCAGCCGCCGGGCGCCCGCCCGATGCCTGCGAACGCATTCCTGCGCGGCCATCGGGTCCCCGACCGGGTAATCGTTCAGAATGATTAGGGCGATGTCAGAGCAGGCAAAGGGAGGCGCGGGGCCCGTCGACCAGGCCGGCGAGTCCCCACTGAAGCGCGCCGCGTGCCCGGGATGCGGTGAGCCATGGCTGCGGCCCACGCAGCTACCGGGTCGGTTTCGCTGCGTCTATTGCCTGAGCCGCTACGAGCTCGTTTCGCAGTGCCCCGACTGTGGCGAGCACCAGACGATCGCACGCATGAGCAGCACCGAGGACATGCGGTGCCAGCACTGCGGAAGCTCAATGCTGAAGCCGGTCTGATGGAAGCGGCGACCGAGCAATCCGCGACCCGGCGCGAGCTTTATCGCGCCAAGCGCGTCGCGCCCTCGATCCTCGCCTCCGACTTCTCGCAGCTCGGCTCCCAGGTCGCCGAGGTGATGGCCGCCGGCGCACGGCTGATCCACGTCGACATCATGGACGGCCACTTCGTTCCTCCGATCACGTTCGGCCCGCTGGTCGCCGCGTCGATCGCCGACCAGGTGCACGATGCCGGGGGTGCAATCGACGTCCACCTGATGATCGAGCGGCCCGAGCAGCAGATCGCCGAGTTCGTTAGGGCGGGCGCGGATTCGATCAGCATCCATGCCGAAACCACCTCGCACATCAATCGCACCCTGACCGCGATCCGAGAGGACGGATGCCTCGCCGGGCTGGCGATCAACCCCGGCACACCTGTGGAGGCGGTTCGCGAGCTGCGCGGCTACGCCGACATCCTGCTCTGCATGACCGTCAATCCGGGGTGGGGCGGACAGCCGTTCATCCCCGAGTCGCCGGACAAGGTGGCGCGGCTGAAGTCGCTGGCCGGCGAGGCCGCGATCGAGGCCGACGGCGGCATCGACACCGACACTGCTCCCTCCATTGCCGCCGCCGGTGCTTCGCTGTTCGTCGCCGGCTCGGCGGTGTTCGGGACCGACGACCCCGCCGCTGCCTATAAAGCAATCGCTTCGGCCGCCGACGCCGTCTGATCCGCGGCATCGCTCCGCGAGCAGACTGACACCCGGCGCCGGGTTTCAGCCGGCCTCGTCGGCGGCCGCCACCCAGCCCTCCAGCTCCTCAGTCGAGCCCGGGTCGGGGACGTCCTCGGCCCGCTCCACGGGTCGGCGGTAGATCACGTAGAGCAACGTCAGCAGCGCCCCTGCGGTCAGGGTGAATCCGATTTCGACGCGGCGAAACTCGTTGTCGATCAACGGCAGCAGGCACCAGCTGACGAAGAAGACGGCGCAGCCGATCCAGCGCAACGACGCGCGCCGCACTTGACCTTGGGCCAGGCAGGCCTGGTTGATCGTCACCGCCGATAGGTAAAGCCCCATGCCAGCGGTCACGATAAGCAGCCCGATCCGGTCGTAGTCGAACTTCTTGCCGAAGGCGAGGTGCATGAGCTGCGGTCCGAACGCGAGCACGGCGAGGGCCACCGCCGCGGTGAACGCGGCGATCGCCAGAAGAACGAGGCGGATCGAGCTGCGAAAGGCGTCCTCGCTTCCCACCTCGCTGGAGTGGTGGAGTCCGGTGAGGTGGGGGAGGATGGTGGTCGAAATCGCCTGAAACAGCTGCAGCGGCGCCCGGGCGACCATCAGCACGTTGAAGATGAAGCCGGCCGCCGCGGCGCCGTTGGTGGCCCGGATCAGCAGCGGCCCGGCGTTGAGGAAGGTCTGCTCGCTGAACATGATCAGCAGCACCGACGCCGCGAAGCCGGCGCCGTGGGCGAGGCTGAACTCGGGCGCCGCTCCATCGCCGGACTCGGGGTCGGGTGCAGGGGCATCCGGCTGGGTTTGGGCGCGCCTGGCGAAGGCGAGCGGGACGACGACCAGGCTGAGACAGGGGGCGGCGACGATCCCGAGCGCGACGATCGACTGCCCACCGAACAACCCGATCGCGACGACCACCGCGAAGGCGGTGCGGAAGATCGACTCGGAGAGGATCAGCAGCGAGAACAGCCCGAACTGCCGGTTGCCGGCCAGAAAGCCGCGCGCGAAATAGCTCGCCGCGTAGCCGAGCACAGCTGAGAAGTAGACCCAGTACAGAGTCTCGTTCCCGGAGAGCAGATCGTTCTGGAGTGGGCCCCGCAGGGCCAGGGCCAGAACCGCGAAGGCGACGCCGAGTGCGAGCTGGATCGTCGCCGCGACCCGCATCGGCTCGCGGATCGGCTGACCAAGCTGCCGGCGCTCGGAGATGTGGCGCGAGAGCAGCTGGTCGATCGGCCGGTAAAGCGTCGAGACGGTGATGAACACCGCCGACCACAGCACGGCTATCTCTCCGTAGTCGGTCTTGGAGAGGATGTGAGAGGCAACCGCGAAGTAGAGGTAGGTGATGACACCGGTCAGCCCCACCCCGACGGTGAGAAAACCGGCGGTCTTGCCGTAGTCGACCGCCGCCGCGGTCGCGTCGGCGGACCGCTCCTCTGGCGGTGTCAGGCCCCGATCCTCTCGACCCGCGCGGGCTCGGTTTCGGGCTCGCCGGACCGCTGGCCCTCCTCGTAATGGGAGGGCTCGACGCCGAGCTTCAGCTCCACTCGCCGCACTCGCTCGAACACCCGCTGGGTCATCACCCGCTGGCCGGCGAGCAGGTCCCCGATCACTCCAAGCGCGAACAGCTGAACGGCGGCGATGAACAGCACAGCGCCCAGGATCAGCGACTGGATGTGGCCGGTGCTGTCTCCGTTGAAGATCCAGTCGATCAGGAACGGGGCCCACGCTGCGAGGGCCAGAAGGCCGAGGACCAACGCCGCGGTGGTGAACGCGCGCATCGGCTGATAGCGGGCGTAGATGCGGAGGATCTCCGGTCCGTTGCGGCGTACGTAGGCGCCGCTGGAGGGGGCGAGGCGGGACTCGCGCAGCGTTTGGTTGGTCCCGACCGGGACGTCGTCGACCGCGATCAGCATCCGGCCCGCCTGAATCAGGCTCTCCAGTGTGTAGGTGAAGTTGGAGACGACCAGCAGTTGAAGCGCCGCTTCGCGGTTGTAGGCGCGAAATCCCGACGTCGCGTCGGGGACCCTGGTCCCCGAGACCCGCTGCACGACCGCGCTGCCGAGCCGCTGCAGCAACTTCTTGGGGCCGGAGAAGTGCTCGATATGGGTGACCTGGCGGTCACCGACCACCATGTCGGCCTTCCCGGCGAGGATCGGCGCCAAGAGCTTGGGAATGTCCTCGCCGCGGTACTGGTTGTCGCCATCGGTGTTGACGATCACGTCCGCGCCCAGCTTCAGCCCAGCGTCGAGCCCGGCCTGGAACGCCGCCGAGAGGCCCTTGTTGTTGGGCAGGCGGACGATGTGCTCGACGCCGTGCTCGCGCGCAACCTCGATCGTGCGGTCGGTGGAGCCATCGTCGATCACCAGCCACTCGACCTCGTCGAAGCCCTCGAGTGAGCGGGGGAGGTCAGCGAGGGTCGCCGGCAGAGTCTGCTCCTCGTCGAGGCAGGGGATCTGGATGATCAGCTTCATGGGGCTCGGGCTGAGAGTACCCGCCGCCACGACGGCTCGCCGCGGGATTGCCGGCCGTGCACCCCCGGGTACAATTTGGCTGACTGACCAGTCAATCAAGGCCCGTGATTGTGAGGAGTACAGGCGTGAGCGCGAGGCTCGTCAAAGGAGCTTGACTCTGGGCCGAGCGCGAACTTTCCAAGTTATGAATGCAGAGGCAGCCACCGTGCAGGACGTCCACCTCGGGCGTGCGTTGGAGCTGGCCGCGCAGGCACGACGCGGCGCCGTCAGCCCGAACCCGCTGGTCGGCGCGGTGATTGTTCGCGATTCCGAGACGATCGGCGAGGGTCATCACGCCCGGCTCGGCGATCTGCACGCGGAGCGGGCCGCGATCGAGGACTGTCGCAGCCGCGGAAACGACCCTGCCGGCGCGACCATCTACGTGAGCTTGGAGCCCTGCGGCCACAGCGGCCGCCAGCCTCCCTGCGCCGAGGCGATCCTCGAGGCGGGGTTGGCGCGGGTCGTCTACGCCTCCGATGACCCGAGCGAAAAGGCCTCCGGTCGGGGACCGGGAATGCTTCGCGACGGCGGTGTAGAGGTCGAGCAGGCGGCCGGCGGGCAGGCGGCGGCGGCGCGGTTGCTCAACCAGCCGTTCCGAAAGCGCGCCCGCACCGGGCGGCCGCTGGTGACCTTGAAGATGGCCGCCTCGCTGGACGGTTTCGTCGCCACCGCCAAGGGCGATTCGAAGTGGATCTCGGGGGAGCCGAGCCGCGAGCTGGTCCATCGCTGGCGCGCCGACGCCGATGCGGTAGCGGTTGGGATCGGCACCGTGCTCGTCGACGATCCGCTGCTCACCGCCCGCGACGTCGACGTGATTCGCCAGCCCGCCCGCGTGGTCTTCGACTCGGAGGCCCGGCTGCCGCTCGACTCGCAATTGGTGCGCAGCGTGGACGCGGCGCCGCTGGTGGTCGTGATCGGGCCCGGGGCCGACGGCGATCGTGTCAAACGGCTGCAGAGGGCGGGCGCCGAGCTGATTGTGGCCGCCGGCCGCGACCCAGCGGAACGCGTCGCCGCGGCGCTTGCCGAGCTGGGCAGGCGTGAGGTCAACTCGCTGCTGCTGGAGGGCGGGACGGTTCTCGCAGGTGCGTTCGCCGCCGCCGGCGAGATCGACGAGCTGCGACTTTTCATCGCGCCGCTTCTGCTCGGCGGAGGGCGACCCCCCCTCGAGGGTGAGGGTGCGCCCGCCGTGGGCGAGGCGCTGCGCGCCCTGGCACTGGAGAGCGAGCCGGTCGGCGGCGACATCCTGATCCGCGCCCGGCTGCGGGAGTGGTGACGTGTTCACGGGCCTGATCGAGGATGTCGGCACGGTCGCCGAGCTGGAGGCCGGCGAGGACGGCGCCCGGTTGCGGATCGCCACCCGGCTCGCCGGCGAGCTCGAGCCCGGGGACTCGGTGGCGGTCAACGGAGTCTGCCTCACCGCCATCGACGCCGATCGAGCCGGCTTTGCGGCCGAGGCCATGAACCAGACCCTTCGGTTGACCTCGCTGGGACCGCTTGCGCCCGGCGATCGGGTCAACCTCGAGCTCGCGATTCGGGCCGGTGACCGGCTCGGCGGCCACTTCGTGCAGGGTCACGTCGACGGCACCGCCGAGGTCACCGAGGCGGAAGACGACGGCTTTGCGCGGCGCCTGCGGGCGCGGCTGAATTCGGGGCTGATCGGAATGGTCGTGGAGCGCGGTTCGATCGCGCTCGACGGCGTCAGCCTCACGGTGTCCGAGCTCGGTGACGACTGGCTCGAGGTATCGCTGGTCCCCGAGACCCTGCATCGCACCAACCTCGGCGAAGCGGCACCGGGAAGCAAGCTCAACGTCGAGTGCGACCTGGTGGGGAAGTACGTGCAGCGCTTGATGGCACCATTGAGAGAAAGCGAAAGAGACTGAGATGGCACAACCTCAAGAGTCGACACACGAGCAACGAGCAACGAGCAACGAGCAACGGGACCCGAATTCCCCGTTCGCGCCCATCGAGGAAGCGATCGAGGAGATTCGGCGCGGCCGCATGGTCGTGGCCTGCGACGGGGAGGAGCGCGAGAACGAGGGTGACCTCGTGATGGCGGCGCAGTTCGCGACCCCGGAGGCGGTCAACTTCATGGCCAAGGAGGCGCGTGGCCTGATCTGCCTCGCACTCACCGCCGAGCGCTGCGAGCAGCTGGGGCTGAGGTTGATGGCGGCAAAGAACGAGGCGCCGCTTCAAACCGCGTTCACGGTGGCGATCGAAGCCGCCGACGGCGTCAGCACGGGGATCTCGGCCCACGACCGTGCCCACACGATCCAGGTGGCGATCGATCCTCACTCGGAGCCCCGCGACATCGTCTCTCCCGGCCACGTTTTCCCGCTGCGCGCCAAGGACGGCGGCGTTCTCGAGCGCACCGGCCACACGGAGGCAAGCGTCGACCTTGCGCGGCTCGCCGGCCTGATCCCTGCTGGGGTGATCTGCGAGGTGATGAACGAGGACGGCACGATGTCTCGCGTCCCCGACCTGGGTCCCTACAGCGAACGGCACGGGCTGAAGATGATCACCGTCGCCGACCTGATCTCCTACCGGCGCCGCACCGAGAACCTGATCGAGCGGGTCGTCTCGACGAACCTGCCCACCGCCTACGGCGAGTTCACCGCGGTCGGATACCGCTCGCTGATCGACGACAAGCACCACGTCGCGATGGTCAAGGGCGACGTCCACGGCGAGGACGACGTTCTGGTCCGGGTGCACAGCGAGTGCCTGACCGGCGACGTCTTCCACAGCCTGCGCTGCGATTGCGGCGAGCAGCTCGCGGCGGCGCTGGCCCAGATCGAGCGCGAGGGCCAGGGAGTGCTGCTCTACCTGTCCCAGGAGGGGCGCGGCATCGGCCTGCTCAACAAGCTGCGCGCCTACAAGCTGCAGGAGGACGGATTGGACACCGTCGAGGCCAACATCCAGCTCGGACTGCCCGTCGATCTGCGCGACTACGGGATCGGGGCTCAGATCCTCGGCGATCTCGGCCTGACCAGCATCCGCATCCTCACCAACAACCCGAAGAAGATCGTCGGCCTCGAGGGCTACGGCCTCTCGGTCAGCGAGCAGGTCCCGATCGAGGCGGTTCCCAACCCTCATAACGAGGACTACCTGCGCGCCAAGCGCGAGCTGCTCGGGCACACGCTGCATCACCAGGGCCTGGCGCTCGACGATGAGATGATCCGCGGCGAGCAGGTGCAGGACGAGCAGCACGAGAGCGACGATGCCGATACCGGCGACCTGAATGCCTGAGGGAGAGGCGTTCCACGAGCAGTTCACCGATTCCGAGCGCGAGAGCCTTGCGACGCTCGAGTTCGCGATCTGCGTCGGGCGCTTCTACGAGGACCTCGCCGAGCGGTTGCTGAACGGTGCGGCCGAAGGCTTCGCCCTCGCCGGTGTCAGCGAGGCGTCGGTTCACGAGTACCCGGTCCCCGGCGCCTTCGAGCTGCCCCAGGCGGCGAAGCTCTGCGCCGAAAGCGGCCGCTTCGCCGGCGTCGCCTGCCTTGGCGCCGTGATCCGCGGCGAGACCAACCACTACGACTACGTGTGCGCGGAGACGGCGCACGGCGTCCAGGAGGTCGCGCTGCGAACCGGGATCCCGTGCGCCTTCGGGGTGATCACCTGCGAGACCATGGAGCAGGCGCTTGCGCGCGCGGGCGGCGACAAGCGCGACCAGGGCCGCGGCGCCGCACTGACGGTGGCGCGGATGGCACTGCTGGCGCGCGAGCTCGCGTAGAGAGCTGCCGCTTCCGCTTTTCGCGCAAAGCGGAAGCGAGGATCTGGACCCGGCAGGTGGGACCTTGCTTCCGGTGGTCGTCCATCGTCACCAGCCGAAACTCGCGGCGAACGCTGGCTTCGCGGACTAAAGCGCCGCCACCGATGCGGCGGGGACCGCGGCGCGGCGCGCGCGCACCTCGGACCAGGTGAGCAGGCGACCGGCCTCGGGGTCGATCACCTTGAGCCGGACCGCGCCGACGCCGTCCCATGCGGTCAACACCGGGACATCTTGGAAGATCGGATTCTCGTCATGCGCGCGCTGCAGGTTGTAGTTCGGGACCTTGGCGCTCAAGTGGTGGACGTGGTGGAGACCGATGTTGCCAGTGAAGAACTGGAAGGGCTGCGGCAGCTTCAGATACGAGCTCCCGTGTAGCGCCGCGTCCGTGTAGCCCCAGCTCTCGCCACCTTGCCAGTAGACCTCCTCGAACTGGTGCTGGACATAGAAGAGCCAGACGCCTGCGGTCGCGGCGAGGATCGCAGTCGGCATCTGCACGAGCAGGTACTCGCGCCACCCCACCAGCCAGCAGATCGCGCCGATCAGCGCGGCCAGGGCGAGATTGGTGATGACCACGCTCCGCCGCTGGCGGGGGCGCATCGAGCGCGACCACAGACGCGGCCCGAGCATCAGGGACCACAGCGGCCCGATCCCAAACATGACGAGTGGGTTGCGGAAGAGACGGTAGCCGAGCCGCTTCTTCCAGCCGCTGGCGACGTACTCATCGAAGGTCAGCGTCAGGATGTCGCCGGTGCCGCGCCGGTCGAGATCGCCGGCCGTGCCGTGGTGGACGGCGTGGGTGTGGCGCCAGTTCGCGAACGGCTGGAAGATGAGCAACCCGCTCAGCCGGCCGACCCAGAGGTTGGCCCGCCGCGAGGGCAGAAACGAGCCGTGGGTGCAGTCGTGGAAGACGATGAAGGTTCGCATCATGAAGCCGACGGTCGGGATCGCAAGGGCGAGGGTGGCCCAGTAGGTGACCTCGCCGAGGCTGACGTACATGAGCACCGAAAGCGCTATGTAGGGCACGACCGAGGTCGCGACGTCGAGTAGGCCCCGGCTCCAGGACGGGCGCTCGTACGGGGCAATCGAGGCACGCCAGACCGGCCGGGTAGAAACGGAACCGGCTTTCGACACGGATGCGACCTGAGAGGCGGCGTCGATCACTGCTAACTGAATCAAGGCTAGCCCAGCCTTCTTAAGCGGGGCGACTAGACCCGCGCCTCACGCGCTGCGAGGCGGAATCGAACCCAAAGCTCTGGATCGAGTTGCGCTTCATGCCGACTCGACCATTCTGGCCAAACTCGACTGCGCGCTGGCAAGGGCGCGGGCGCGCGGGCGCCCCGGCCAGCTGGCCGGGCGTCCGACTTCAAGACGTCGCTACCGGTCTCGCAGGTGTTGCGAGAACTTGGGGTTAGTCCGCCCCAGCGGCTACATTTGCTCCCGAGATGGAGGGTGGGGAGCATTCTTCAAGAGAACTAACGGTCTCCGTCAAGGTGCCGTGCCAAGAGTGCGGCGGTCTGGGCTACATCCAGAGGGTTAAAGCGGGCCGTGTCGTTGGCGACAAGACGAAGAAGTGCCGCACCTGCGGCG
>JBBQBH010000023.1:0-40621 GCA_038317345.1 Solirubrobacterales bacterium | reverse complement strand
GGAGACGATCGCCCGCGAGATGGCGCTGTTCAAGGTCACCGCGGCGGTCGAGAACCGGGCCGAGATCATGCAGTTCGCGGAGATCTTCCGGGCCAAGATCGTCGACGTCTCGCGGCGCACGATGACGGTCGAGATCACCGGTTCGGCCGAGAAGGTCGAGGCCTTCGAGCGGATGATCCGCCCGCACGGCTTGGTCGAGATGGTGCGCACGGGCGAGATCGCGATCGCCCGCGGCGGCGACTAGTCCGCAATTGATGTTGCGCCGGCGCGTTGCGCGCCGGCACAGGCATGTCAGGCGGCGGAGCCGCCGCAATAAGTGCGGTCCGGGGAGTAACGTCGGGCCAGATTCCGTGACCGTCGTGCTCGACACCGAAGGCCTGCTCGCCGGCGTCGCCGACGGCCTCGACGAAGTGGCGGACCGCAATCGGCGCACCCTGGTCAGCGCCACCGCACCGGCGGCCGGCATCGATCCCAGCGCCCACGCCTTCGAAGCGCGGCTGGCTGGCGACCGATGGTTCTGCTGGGAGCAGCCCGACCGCGGATTCGCGCTGGCCGCGATCGGGACGGCGCACGAGGTCGTTTCGCGGGGCCCGGCGCGTTTCGAGGAGGTTGCAAAGGGTTGTCTGGCGATCGGGGGCGGTCGCATCTCCAGCGGCCAGGACGCGCTTCCCGCCGGGGCCGGACCGGTGTGGACGGGTGGCTTCGCCTTTGCCGACAATGGCGGGGCAGACCCGAGTTGGTCCTCGTTCCCTCCTGCCCTCATGGTGTTGCCGGAGCTTTCGCTGCAGCGCGAGGGGGCCGATGTCCACCTGACGGTCAACGCCGTCGGAGGACCTGGCGTCGACCACAAGGGTGCCGTAGAGCGTCTGCGTGCCCGGTTGGCGGCGATCCGGGGCGCTTCGCTTCCAATGCTCGACCCGGACCGGATGGGCCGCACCGAGATCGAGAGCGTCCGCCCGCCGAGCGAGTTCGAGGCGTCCGTGTCTGCAGCGGTGAGCCGGATCCGGGAAGGCGAGTTGGAGAAGGTGGTCCTGGCCCGTGAAGTCCTCTTGCGAGCGCCAGCTGCCTACGACGTCGCAGCCGTGTTCGGCGCTATGCGGGAGCTGTTCCCGGCCTGCTTCTGCTTCTGCTTCGGGACGCCGGAGGCGGCGTTCATCGGCGCTAGCCCGGAGTTGCTGATCCGTCGCTCCGGAGCCAGCGCGTCGACTGTGGCGCTGGCCGGCTCGGCACGGAGGAGCTCGGATCCCGCGGTCGACGACCACATCGGTGAGCGGCTGCTGCAGAGCACAAAGGACCGTTCAGAGCACCAAATCGTCGCCCGTCGGATCGTCCGCCGTCTGCGCCCCCATTCAGTCTGGGTAGAACCCGCGCCCGAGCCGGGGCTTGTCAAGATCGCCAACATCCAGCACCTCGCGACCCCAATCCACGCCCAGCTCGCCGATCCACGCTCCGCCGTGGAGCTGGCCGGGTTGCTGCACCCGACCCCGGCGGTTGGCGGCGAGCCGTGGCCCGCCGCAGGCGAGCTGATCGACGAGCTGGAAGGCATGGACCGCGGCTGGTATGCGGGCCCTGTTGGCTGGATGGATGCGACCGAGGACGGCGAGTTCTGCGTCGGAATTCGCAGCGCCCTGCTACGCGACCGCGAGGCTCACCTCTTCGCCGGCAACGGCATCGTCGCCGATTCCGATCCGGCCGCCGAGCTTGCCGAGACCGAGCCGAAGCTCGAGGCGATGCTGCCGCTGCTCAGCGGCTAGCGGTCGGCTCAGAACCCTTTTCCTGATCCGCGACCCAGTGGAGGATTCGCCGTGAGTGGCTGAGCACCGTTCCGTCGGACAGCACCAGGGTCGGGAGCTTCTCCGCACCGGTCGCGGCATCGAGCTCATCGCGATTCCCCTTGCGCAGGAATGGGATCGGGCTTCCCTGAGCTGCGATCACCTTGTCGTATTCGATGCCCGCGGCACGGAGCGCCTCCTGGACGCGCCGGCACGGGTGTATGCGGGGGCCGCCGTCGTCGCCGTGGCAGACGTCGAGCGTCGGTTTCTCGGGCACTGCGACCTCCCCGTCGGGTCCGTTTCCGCAGACTAGAGAACCGCTGCCAGAGCTGACTCGGCCGCTTCGTTGAGGCGCTCGTGCAGGGCGACGTTGGCCTGGCGATCAACTGGCACCTCGATCAGTCCGGTTCCGGCCGCAAGCGCGTCAGGGAGCTGCCCGAGGTCATCGATCCGGCGGTGCTGGGCTCCGAACATCTCCGCGGCCTTTGCCGCGTCGACTCCGCGCGGAGTGCCGAGCAGCGCCTCGAACTCGTCCGGCGCCATCGCCTCGTCCTGGGGGAGGAAATGGAAGATGCCGCCGCCGTCGTTGTTGACGACGACGATCCGCACCGGCGTCTGCACGTCGCGCAGCGCTGCGAGGCCGCCGATGTCATGCAGAAGGCCGAGGTCGCCGGTCACGATCACGGTGGGCCTGCCCGACGCGTGGGCGGCGCCGATCCCAGAGGAGACGAGGCCGTCGATGCCGTTCGCACCCCGGTTGCACAGAAACAAGACATCGGCGTCGCCAGCGGGCAGGAACGCCTCCTGGTCGCGGATCGGCATGCTCGAAGCGGTGTAGACGAGGTCGCCGTCCCCTAGCGCCGGGCCCAGCGCGGCTTGCAGGCCGGGCTCGGTGGGTCCGCCGACCTTGCCCAGTTCCTCAGTCACCGCCTCTGCGACGGTGCGCTCGGCGGCGATCCAGGCCGAGGTCCAGTCCTCCGGCCCGCCGCCCGAGATTCGATCGGCTAGTCCGTAGGCAAGCGCGGAGGCATCGGCCCGCACCAGCGTCTCGGCGCGGTTCGACGGCTCGTTCCAGCCGAAGTCCGAATCGACGACGAGCTGGCGGCATTCGGCGAGGCTCGCCAGCCACAATCGCAGTGCCTTGCTGGTCGGCATGTCGCCAAAGCGGACGACAAGGGCCGGTGCCAGTGTGTCCGCCTCGAGCCGGGCAATCGCGTCGTATTGGGAGACGACCAGGCGACGGTCGTGGGGGCCGAGGCGAAGCTGCGACGTCGGCTCGGCAAGCACCGGGTAACCCGCTGCGGCGGCCAACTCGATCACCGGTTTGCGCAGCCCCGGGTCAGTCTGGCGCCCGACGAGCACGAGCCCGCGCGCCGAAGCGGCGATCCGCTCTGCCAGCTCGTCGAGCAGTGCCGGCTCCAGCCCGGCGCTCGAATGGGGCACCGCGGTCAGCGGTCGGTCGCCGCGCCCCTCGAGGGCGAGCGGTGAAGTGGCTGTGACGTCGCCCTCGACCGGCAGCGGGGCCAGCGGGTCGCGCCAGGCGAGATTGAGGTGGACGGGCCCGGGGCGCGGCTCGCCCCGCGCGGCGGCGTAGGCGCGACATGCAACCGAGCGGTAGTGCAGCAGTCCGTCGTCGTCGGCCTCGTGGGTGCCGACCTCGCAGAACCAGCGGGTCGAGGACCCGTAGAGCTTC
The DNA here is from genome assembly GCA_038317345.1 of Solirubrobacterales bacterium. Taxonomy (GTDB): domain Bacteria; phylum Actinomycetota; class Thermoleophilia; order Solirubrobacterales; family 70-9; genus Mayfieldus. The sequence goes on along the minus strand of JBBQBH010000023.1, from coordinate 37,156 downwards.
AGCTGGTCGATCGTCTGCCCGGCGCCGATCCCGCGCAGCTCGGGCGGCCGATCGGCGGTCAGGACCAGCAGCGGCACCGCCGCTTCGTCGGCCTCGGCGACGGCGGGGTGGAGATTTGCCGCCGCGGTGCCCGACGTACAGAGGACGGCGACCGGCCGGCGCGTCGCCTGCGCGGCGCCGAGCGCGAAGAAGCCCGCCGATCGCTCGTCGAGGATCACGCTCACCTCGATCGCCGGCTGGCGCCACAGCGCCACGGCCAGGGGGGTGGAGCGGGAGCCGGGGGAGACAACCGCGTGGCGGACGCCGCAGCGGGCCAGTTCCTCGACCAGGGCGGAGGCCAATGCCGTGTTGCGGTTCGTGGAGTCCATGCTCCTCAGACGTTAGAGCCGGTGCCGCTCCAGCGCCGCATCGTCGATCTCAACCCCGAGGCCCGGACCCTCGGGTATATGCAGGAATCCCTCGTCGAGCTCGCAGTGACGGGAGGCGATCGTGCCCGCAAACATGCGCTGGGTCGCGAGGCCGTGCGCGACCCCGGCGTCGCCCGATTTGCGTAGGGCTTGAGCGGTGTGCGCCGCCGCGGCGATGCCGACCGGGCCGTCGAGAGCGCTGGAGAGGTAGACCGGGATCTCGCCGGCCACCGCCAGCGCATCGCGGGGACCACCGACCTTGGACAGCTTCACCGTCGCCAGATCGCAGGCGCCGGCGGCGATCGCTCGGCGCGCGCTTTCGGGATCGACGACGCTTTCGTCGGCGGCGATCGGGACCTCGACCCTGCCGCGCAGCGCGGCGAGCTCCGCCAGCGACGGGCATGGTTGCTCCGCGAGCTCCAGGTGACCCGTGGCGTGCATGGCGTTCAGCTCCTCGACGGCGTCGTTTGGTCCCCAGGCGCCGTTGGCATCGACTCGCAACATCGCGTCCCGGCCCACGGCGCGGCGCACCAGCACGACCTGGTTGATGTCGCCCGGAAGACCAACCTTGAGCTTGAAGGATCGAAACCCTGCGTTCGCCCACTCGAGCGCCCGTTGTGAGACCTGCAGTGGATCGCCACCGCCGAGGGTGGCGTTGCATTCCACCGGCTCTGCGGCGTCGGCGCCGAGCAGGCTCCACACTGGGACCCCCGCCGCTTTTGCTTCGAGGTCGAGCAGCGCGGTCTCGATTGCGCAACGGGCCGGGCCGGACAGCCCCTCGCTCGGCTGCTCCGGAGCCTCGGCCCAGTCGCGCAGCTCGTTGGCGACGGCGGCCAGCGAGTGGTCGTTGCGGAGCGTCATCGGCACCGCCTCGCCCAATCCGACGGCCGCTTCGGAATGGACGCGAAGCAGCACCATCTCTCGTTGCTTGAGCTCGCCCCGGGCGGTCACGTAGAGGTCCTTGAACGGCAGTGCGTAGGGGATGACCTCGGCGCGAGTGACGGCGGAGTCCATCGGTCAGCTCGCGAACAGAAGTCCCACCGAGACCAGCAGGCTGAAGATGCCGACCAGCGCCCCGGTGCCAGCGAGCGCTCCGTTCAGGGCGGGCCCGTCGGTGCGCGTATGGACGACCTTGTCGAGCCGCAATGCGAGCGGAGCCACAAGAAGCCCGAGCAGCGATGCCGCCGGCCCGTTCCAGACCAGCAGAGTGACCGGGAGTACAACGATGGCGCCGACCAGAAACGCCCTGTAAAGGGTGCGGGTGCGCTCTCGGCCCAAGCGGACGGCAAGGGTCCGCTTGCCGACCCGGGCGTCGGTCTCGATGTCGCGGATGTTGTTGACGACCAGGATCGAGCTCACCAGTAGGCCGACCGAGATCGAGAGTCCGAACGGCAGGCCGTCGAGTCTCTCGAGCTGGACGTAGTAGGAGCCGTTGACCGCCACCAAACCGAAGAACAGGAACACGAATAACTCGCCGAGCCCCTCATAGCCGTAGGGCCGCGGGCCGCCGGTGTAGAGGACGCCTGCCGCGATCGACAACAGCCCGACGACGAGGATCAGCGGCCCGGCGACTGCGGTGAGATAGATCCCACAGCCGATCGCAACCGCGAAGGCGACCCAGGTGGCGACCAGCACTCGCTGCGGTGCGACCAACCCGGCGGCGGTGACTCGAACCGGGCCCAGGCGGTCGACCGAGTCGGCGCCGCGCTTGGCGTCGGAGTAGTCGTTGGCGAGGTTGGTCCCGATCTGGATGAAGACACTGCCGAGCAGCGCCGCCGCGAAGGCCCCGATCCGGAACCGATCGCCGCTGGTGGCAAAGACCGCCGCCGTTGTTCCGACCAGCACTGGCGCGATCGCCGCGGGCAACGTGCGCGGCCGCGCCGCCATCAGCCAGAGGCGGGCTCCGCTCAAGGCCGGCGCGGGTACTTGCTGAAGTCGGGTCGGCGCCCCTGCTGGTAGGCGTCGCGCCCTTCCTTACCTTCTTCGGTCATGTAGAAGAGCAGCGTCGCGTCGTGGGAGAGCTGCTGGAGGCCGGTGAGCCCGTCCTCCTCGGCGTTGAAGCTCGACTTCAGCAGCCGCAGCGATAGCGGCGAGAGCTGGGTCATCTCGCGGCACCAGGCGACCGTCTCGCGCTCCAGCTCGGCAAGCGGGACGACCGAATTGACGAGGCCCATAGCCAGCGCCTCCTCGGCCGAGTACAGCCGGCACAGGAACCAGATCTCTTTGGCCTTCTTTACGCCGATGTTGCGGGCCAGGAGGCTGGCGCCGAAGCCGCCGTCGAAGCTGCCGACCCGGGGGCCGGTCTGGCCGAACTCTGCGTTGTCGGCGGCGATCGTCAGATCGCAGACCAGGTGCAGGATGTGCCCGCCGCCGACGGCGAAGCCGGCAACCATCGCGACGACCGGTTTCGGCAGGCGGCGGATCTGCACGTGAAGGTCGCCGACGTCGAGCCGACCGACGCCCTGCTGGGCGACCTCGTCGTCGCCGATGTAGCCGTCGTCGCCACGAATCTGCTGATCGCCTCCGGAGCAGAATGCTTCGGTCCCCGCGCCCGTGAAGATGATTGCTCCCACCTCGAGATCGTCGCGAGCCCGCGAGAACGCGTCACGCAGCTCGGCCAGGGTCTGGGGGCGGAAGGCGTTTCGAACCTCGGGGCGGTTGATCGTGATCTTGGCCAGCCCGTCGCCGCGCTCATAGAGGATGTCGCCGTACTCGCCGGCGCTCTGCCAGCTGATCGGCGCGTAGAGCTCCTGCTCGGGTGGGGCGTCCTTGTGGCGTTGTGGCACGCTGTTCGGGGGTTCAGGACGGGTTAACAGGTCCGCAAGAATGGGGGCGCAAAGATTGTCATGAAGCTCGACAACTGGCTTGCCCAGAGAGCCCAGACCTCCCCGGAGCGCACGGCGCTGGTCGCCGACGGCGCCCGCACCAGCTACGCCGAGCTCGAGGCGGAGTCGACCTGGGTGGCACGCAGGCTGGCCGCCCAGGGCGTGCGGCGGGAAGCCACGGTCGCCCTGACGATGCCCGCGGGGCGCGAGATGGTGGTTCTGATCCACGCATTGATGAAGCTCGGAGCGGTGGTCCTGCCGCTCAACCCGCGCCTCACCGAAGCCGAGCGGGACCAGGTCGTGAAGGCAGAGCGTCCGGCCGTCGAGCTGAGCGACGCCGGCGAGCTGACCCAGACGGAGGCAGACATGCCGCTGCTGGGCGAGCACGACATGGATGACGTCCACTGCCGGGTGCTCACCGGGGGTAGCTCCGGGGCCCCGCGGGCGATCGGCCTCACCTATGGGAACCACCTCTGGAGCGCGGTCGGCTCTGCCTTCAACATCGGCGTCCAGCCCGACGACTGCTGGCTTTGCTGCCTGCCGCTCAGCCACGTCTCGGGGCTCTCGATCGTGATGCGCTCGGTGATCTACGGCACCGCGGTCGGGCTGCACGACGGATTCGAGGTCGACCGCGTGGCCGAGACCCTCGAGCGCGGCGAGGTTTCGGTCGCTTCCCTGGTCTCGACGATGCTGATCCGGTTGCTCGAGGCGCAGGTCAACCTCTCGGGGCCCCGGGCGATTCTGATCGGGGGCGGTCCGGTGCCAAAGGAGGCGCTCGAGGAGGCGGTCGGGCGCGGCGCCAGCGTCGTCCAGACCTACGGGCTGACCGAGGCCTGCTCGCAGGTGACAACGCTGGAGCCCGCCGACGCGAAGCGCAAGCTCGGCTCCGCCGGCCGTCCGCTGCTCACCACTCACCTGCGGATCGATGATGGCGAGATCCTCGTCCAGGGCCCGACCGTGGCGCCGGGTTGCGCCGACGCCGACGGCTGGCTGCACACCGGAGACCTCGGACGAATCGACGAGGAGGGCTTCCTCTACGTCGAGGACCGCATCGACGACCTGATCGTGACCGGGGGAGAGAACGTCGTCCCCGCTGAAGTCGAGCAGGTGCTGCTGAGCCACCCGCAGGTCACCGACGCGGCGGTGATCGGTCGCGAGGACCCGGAGTGGCAGCAGGCGGTCACCGCGGTCGTGGTCCTACGCGAGGACGCCGAGCTGCAGACCGAGGAGCTGCGCCGCCACTGCGCCTCCGAGCTGGCCGGCTACAAGGTTCCGAAGCGGATCGAGATCGCCTCGGCGCTCCCGCGCACCCCGTCGGGCAAGCTGCTGCGCAGGGCGTTGCGATGACCGATCGCGAGGCGGTCAACGCCTGGCTCGCTCGCTACGTTGAGGCCTGGGGCAGCTACAACCGCGACCAGATTCGCGAGCTGTTTGCCGAGGACGCCACCTACCGCTTTCACCCCTTCGACGAGCCGATCCGCGGGCGTGGGGCGATAGTCGAGTCCTGGTTCGACGAGCCCGACGAGGCGCGCACCTTCGAGGCCGAATACCGGCCGGTCGCGATCGACGGCGACACCGCGGTGGCGATTGGCTCCAGCTCCTACAAGGACTCGCCAGAGGGGGAGGTCAAGCGCGTCTATGACAACTGCTTCGTGATCGGCTTCGACGACGACGGGCGCTGCGTCGATTTCGTCGAGTGGTACGTGAAGCGTCCCGACGCGTAGGATCTCGCCCTCGATGAGCGACGAAGGAATCTTCTACGACGACGACGCGGATCTCTCCAATCTGGAGGGCAAGACGGTTGCGATCCTCGGCTACGGCTCGCAGGGCCACGCCCACGCGCTGAACCTCAAGGACTCGGGGGTAGACGTGGTGGTCGGACTGCGGGAGGACTCCTCGAGCCGCGCCGACGCCGAGGCTCAGGGCCTCGAGGTGTTGGGCATCGCCGATGCGGCAAGCCGGGGCGACGCCGTGATGATTCTTTTGCCTGACGAGAAGCAGGCCGAGGTCTGGGGGGCGGAGATCTCCGACGGGATCGCGGAGGGCAACCTGCTGATGTTCGCGCACGGCTTCTCGATCCACTTCGAGCAGATCGTCCCGCCGCCGGGGGTCGACGTAGGGATGGTGGCGCCGAAGGGCCCGGGGCATCTGGTGCGCCGCCAGTTCACCGAGGGCCGCGGCGTTCCATGCCTGATGGCTGTCCACCAGGACACGACCGGCACGGCGCGCGACACGGTGCTCGCCTACGCGAGCGGGATCGGCGGCGGACGGGCCGGGGTCATCGAGACGACCTTCAAGGACGAGTGCGAGACAGACCTGTTCGGCGAGCAGTCGGTCCTATGCGGGGGAGCCACCGCGCTCGTGCAAGCCGGCTTCGAGACCCTCGTCGAAGCTGGATATGACCCGCGCCTCGCCTACTTCGAGTGCCTGCACGAGCTGAAGTTGATCGTCGACCTGATGTACGAGAAGGGGATCCAGGGCATGCGCTACTCGATCTCGAACACTGCCGAATACGGGGACATGACCCGCGGCCCGAGGGTGATTGGCCCAGAGTCGCGGGCGGCGATGAAGCAGATCCTCGCCGACATCCAGTCCGGCGAGTTCGCCAAGGAGTGGATCGCCGAGAACCGCGCCGGGGGCGAGAACTTCCAGCGCATGCGCGAGGAAGCCGCCGGGGCCCAGGTCGAGGAGGTCGGCAAGGAGCTGCGCGACATGATGCCCTGGATCGAGCAGGACTTTTAGGGCGCCCCGAAACCCACGGGTCCGCGCCAACGCTCGACCGTGAAGTTGTGACAACAAAGCGCCTGGCGCATGGCTATCGTGATCCCGCCAGGTGAGGCTCTGGTGATGCCATCTGACCACTACCGATTGACCCTGTGAGCCACGCCGTCCTGCTCTTTATTGCGGTCTTCGTCGCCTGCGGGGTCGAGAGCGTCGAGGCGGTGACGATCGTTCTGGCTGCTGGGTTGACCAGGGGATGGAGGTCAGCGCTTGCGGGGGTGGGCGTCGCGGTCGTCGTATTGGCGGCAACAGTCGCCGTACTGGGACCGGCGCTCACCGTGCTGCCGATCAACGTTCTGCGCCTTGTTGTGGGCGGGCTGTTGCTGATCTTTGGGCTGCAGTGGCTACGCAAGGCGATCCTGCGCGCAAGCGGGTTCAAGGGCACTGCACGACGAGGCTGCGATCTTCGCCGCGGAGCTTGCAGCGGCGCGGGCGGAGGGCCATGAGCCGCAAGATGTCGACGGCTATGCCTTCACGGTCAGCTTCAAGGGGGTATTGCTGGAAGGACTCGAGGTGGCGTTCATCGTCGTCACATTCGGATCCAACGAACACAATGTCGCGCTCGCGGCGATGGCCGCCGGTGCCGCGGTGGTCTTGGTCGTTGCTGCCGGCATCGCCGTACGTGCACCCCTGAGCCGGGTGCCCGAGAACACACTCAAGTTCGCCGTCGGCGTGATGCTCACCGCATTCGGCATCTTCTGGGGCGCCGAAGGGGCCGGCGGGCACTGGCCGGGCGGGGACGCGGCGATTTTGGCCCTGGTCGCATTCGTGCTTGCGAGCTCAGTCATATTCGTGGTTGCAATGCGGCGACGCCACACGCGGTATCCGGCCTCACCAATCTCCTCGGCACCCACGACATGACGAATCGACTGCGCGCGTTCGGGGCTTTTCCCTATGACTTCGTCATCGGCGATGACCCACTGATTGCCCTGGCAGTCGTCGTTGCTCTTGGGCTCACGGCTGCGTTCGCCGGTGCCGGCATCTCGGCCTGGTGGGTGTTGCCGGCGGCTGTCGTCATCGTGTTGAGCTTCTCACTGGTCCGGGCCACTCGCCGCTGAAAGACGTCCATTCCGCCTCCACGAATGCGATAGTCGTTGCTCCTTCAGGGCGGGGCACGCCCAGGCGGATCAACCGAAGCGGACCGCACCGTCCCAGAACGAGCTTCGATCGACCCTGACCAGCGACTCCCAGTGAAAGGACCGCCCAATGAACGTAGCCGAGTTCACCCGCCACGCAAAGCCGGGACATTTCGACCAGGTGGCCGAGATCTACTCCGAGTTCGCCGCCAACTTCCTCAGCGGTCATCCCGCGCTCGAGAGCGTGTTGATCCTCGGTGACGAGGCGGAGGGCATAGTGCGGGGCATTGGGGTTTTCTCGGATCGCGAGGGTGACGATGCCGTCAACAGCGACCCCGAGTTCGCCAGCTTCAACATCCGCATCGGCCCGCTTCTGGCAAGCCCCTCCGAGCGAGTCGAGCTACAGCTCCTGCACCTCTACGCCAAGGGCTGAGCTGCTCGCTGCCAAGTGTCCGGCTACGAGTCCGGCGACCCGTGGGGGTCGGGTTCGCCCTCCGGGAGGCGACCGTCGCGGCCGACGTAGCCGCCTTTGCCGCCGATCGCCAGGTAGACGGCGTCCTCTGTGTCGCTGAGGTTGCGCAGGTTGCGCACCGTCGCGGCATCGACTCGTGCCATTCCCCCGTGGCCGAGCTCGTGCACGGTCCCGTCTCCGAACTCGATCGACACCCGCCCACTGTGCACGAAGTAGAGCTCCTGCTGTTCGTCGTGGTAGTGGCGCCCGGCGTCATATGAGGGCGGCAGCACTATCGCGTTGACGCCGAAGGCCTCGACTCCAAGCTCGCGCCTGATCTTGCGGAAGCCGGGCCCCTCTCCGAGATCATCGAGCTGGGCTACTGAATAGCCCTCGCCCTCGACGACCCGGGTTGAGTCCTGAGCCAATGTCTACTGGCCCGCGGCGGCGCCGCCGAGCGCCGGCTGGCCGCCGGCGGGAACGTCACCGACCTGCACCGGCTCGTCACCGACGGGCGGGTACTCGTCGCGCAGCAACAGCATGTAGCCGAACGTGCGCGCGTGCCAGCCGTTTGCGAACGCCAGCGCGTTGTGGACGCCGGCCGGCTGATAACCGCGGAAGACGATCGTCAGCCAGGCCACGATCGCCGCTCCGGTGTGGATGAAATTGATCGCGTACTGGACCACCAATAGCGGCAGGACGAGGATGATCCGGAACAGGGCCTTGAGCCGACTCTGCTTCTCGGCCCGGGGTGCGACCTGAAGCCGCACCGGGTAGGTCGGATCGGACCCGATGCCGAAGGGCGGGAACTGGTCGGTCTGCAGGAACGCCCAGGCGAAGAAGCGGACGAAGTACCGCAGCGCCCCGGCGTTGAAGTCGTACGCCCATTCGGGATAGCGACCGAGGATCACGAGTGCGAACCAGGCGATGATCGCGACCACGGTGGCGGCGAGCTCGTAGATGTAGGCGACGATGATCCAGGGAATCGCGAGGATCAGGCGGAAGCCCGTCGTCAGCCTGTTTCGCTCTCGAACGTAGTCAGCTTCATACGCAATTGGGTACATCTCGTCCTCCCATTCTCAGTTGCAGGTTTCGGGCTGCTACTGCGTGCCTGCGTCCGGCGGCACCGGCGGGGGAGGGGGCGGCGGGGGAGGGGGCGCGGCCTGGGCGCCCGCCGAGGACTCCTCGAGCGAGAACGGGGGCCAATCCTCTGTCAGCAGCGCGAAGTACGCGGTTGCCCGCGCGGTGTAGGCAAGCGCCGAGCGCAGCGGGTCGAACAGGCCCTCCGACATCTTGCCGGTGAAGACGATCGCAAACCAGGCGATGACCGAGATCACGAGCGCGATCAGCTGCTGCACGTAGGCAAGCAGGATCACCGGGATCCCGACGATGATCCGCAAGCCCGCCTTCAGGCGGCTGTACTCGGGCAACGGCGCGGGGATGCCAATCCGCACCGGGTATCCCTCGTTGGTGTCGCCGTTGAACGGCGGATACTCGTCGGTGAGCAGATAGATGAACGCGTTGGCGCGGCTGTTGAAGCGCACATAGCCGGCGACGAAGTTGTAGAGGCCCTCCGGATAGCGGCCGGTGAAGACGAGCGCGAACCAGGCGATGAAGACGGCGATGCCGGCGACGAAGCCGTAAATCCCGGCGACGATGAACCAAGGAATCGCGACGATGTAGCGCAGGAACGTGGTCAGCCGGTTCCTACCCTCGCCGGCATAGTCAGCTTCATAGGTGACTGGGTACATCGGAGTCCTCCGATCGGCTTGGGTTGGCCCACCCCCTCGGGGCCGCGTGCGCAGAGTAGACCGCGCTGCCGACGCCACTCGGGTGAATGGACGGATAACCCGGCTTTGTGGTCAGTTCCACGACCACGGCGACCAATAACCTGTGAATCTCCTGCCTACCGCAGGCACGACCATGAATCCAGGAATCTTCAACAAGCAGTACCTGATGACCGCCGGCCCGACGCCTCTGCCGCCCCGGGTCTCGCAGGTGATGGCGGAACCGATCACCTACCACCGCGCGCCCGCGTTCGTCGAGGTCTACGAGCGGGCGCTGGAACGCCTGCCGAAGGTGTTCCAGACCGGCAACGACGTGCTCTCCTTCGCGGCCTCGGGATCGGGGGCGATGGAGTCGGCGGTGGCCAATCTGGTCGTGCCCGGGGAGTCCGCCGTCGTCGCGGCGGCGGGGAAGTTCGGCCAGCGCTGGGCCGAGCTGTGCGACGCGTTCGGCGCCGACACCATCCAGCTGGAGTTCGAGTGGGGGGAGAAGGTGAATCCCGACCGGGTCGACGAGGCGCTGGGCGCCCTCGACCGCCCGGTTCGCGCCCTGTTTACGACCCAATCGGAGACCTCGACCGGGGTCGTCAACGACGTGCACGCGTTGGCCGAGGTGGCGCGGACCCACAACACGATCCTCGCCGTCGACGCGATCTCGGGCCTCGGCGCCGTCGATCTGCCCCAGGACGAGTGGGGGGTGGACGTGGTGATCGGGGGCTCGCAGAAGTCGCTGATGACGCCGCCCGGCCTGGCATTCGCGTCGGTTTCGGAGCGGGCGCTGGCTGCCGCCGCCGAGAACCCGGGTCGCCGCTACTACTTCGATTGGGCAAAGACGGCGGAGGGCCAGCGCGAGCAGCCTGCCAACAGCCCCTTCACGCCGGCCGTGACCCTGTGGCGCGCCCTCGATGTGGCGCTGGACCTGATCTTCGAGGAGGGCCTCGAGGACGTCTTCGAGCGCCACGCGATCCTCGCCCGTGCCGCCCGCGCCGGTATCGAGGCGATGGGACTTGAGCGCTTCGGGCCCGACGACCCGGATGCCAACGTGGTCACCGTTGCGCGAATGCCCGATTCGATCGACGGCGCTGCGGTTCCGAAGCTGATGCGCGATCGATTTGGAATCACCGTTGCCGGCGGCCAGGGCCACCTGAAGGGCAAGATCGTGCGCATCGCCCACTGTGGCTACTACGGCGCCTTCGACATCGTCGTCGCCCTCACCGGGCTGGAGATGGCTGTTCGCGAGCTCGGCCACGACGCCGAGCCCGGCGCCGCGGTGGGAGCAGCGGAGCGGGTCTTCTTCGAAGCCGGCGTCGCCCCGGAGCCGGTCACCTAGTTAGTGCCCTGTTCCGCAACATCTGACCGGAAATGACGGCGCCAGCGCCACGGGACCGGGCATTAGTGGCGGACGAGCCTCAGCGAGTCCTGGTCAAGGAGCGGATTGCCGACTCCGGAGTTGAGCTGCTGCGCCAGAACTTCGAGGTCGACCTCGGTCTCGAGATGTCCGATGGCGATCTCGCGGATCGAATCGGCGAATACGACGCGATCCTGATCCGCTCCGGCACCAAGCTGACCGCCGACCTGATCGAGCGGGCCGAGCGCCTCAAGGTGATCGGCCGGGCGGGGACCGGCGTCGACAACGTCGACATCGAGGCGGCGACCCGCCGCGGGATCATCGTCGCCAACGCGCCAGAGTCCAACTCGGTCGCGGCGGCCGAGCACACGATGGCGCTGATCCTGGCCCTGTCTCGCAACGTGCCGCAGGCGCATGGCTCGCTCACCGGTGGCGCCTGGGAGCGGTCGCGATTCGGCGGCACGGAGCTCTACGGCAAGACCCTCGGAGTGATCGGCTTTGGGCGCATCGGCCAGCTGGTCGCCAAACGCGCGCTGTCGTTCGAGATGGAGGTCGTCGCCTTCGACAAGTTCGTCTCCGCGGAGCGCTTCCGCGAGCTCGGCGCTGAGGGCGTAGGGGACACCGCGGACCTCTACGGGCGTGCGGACATCATCACTCTGCACCTGCCGAAGACGCCGGAGACCGCGAATTGGATCGACGCCGAGGCGATCGCCGAGATGCGTGACGGGGTGATGATCGTCAATGCCGCACGCGGCGAGCTGATCGACCTCGACGCACTCGTCGAGGGGCTGGAGTCAGGCAAGATTGCCGGGGCGGCGCTGGACGTCTTCCCCGAGGAGCCGTTCACCGACCATCCGATATTCCAGCGCGACGATGTGGTCGTCACTCCCCACCTGGGCGCCTCGACCACTGAGGCCCAGGACCGCGCCGGCCTTGTAACTGCCGAGCAGGTCACGGCGGCGCTGACCGGGGGCGTGGTCACCAACGCGGTCAACATCGCCGCGGTCCGGCCCGAGGAGATGGAGGCGCTGGCCCCGTTCGTGCCGCTGTGCGAAAAGCTGGGCCGGCTCGCCCAGGGGCTGGGCAACGGCTCGATCGACCGCGTCGTGGCGGAGTTCCGTGGCCGGATCGCCGACCACGACACCCGCCTGCTCGGAATCGCGGTCCTGGTCGGGATCCTCTCCGGTCACACCGAGGAGCCGGTCAACCTGGTCAACGCACCGCAGATGGCCGAGGAGCGCGGCATCGAGCTGATCGAGCAGCGCGACTCGCTATCGGGGGACTTCACCGAGCTGGTCCGGGTCCGCATCGAGTCGGGCGATGAGGGGGTGGAGGTCGCTGGCACCGGGGTCGGGCCGCGCAACGAGCCCTACCTGGTCTCGGTCTGGGGCGAGGGCTTCTATCTGCCGTTCGCCGACCACCTGGCGATCTTCCGCTACACCGACCGGCCGGGCATGATCGGCCGGGTCGGTACCGCGTTCGGCGAGGAGGGGGTCAACATCATCTCGGCAGCGGTCGGCGCCGAGCAGTCGGGCGATCGTGCGGTGATGGCTCTGACCACCGACGCCCCGGTGCAGCAGTCGACGATCGACAAGATCATCGGACTGGACGGATTCTCGGTCGGCCGCGCTGTGGACGTTTAGGCCGCCACGAAGATAGATTGACGCCGATGCGCGCGGTGGTGATCAGCAAGCACGGCGGGCCGGAGGTCCTCGAGGTCCGCGAGCTGCCCGATCCGCCGGTCGGGCCCGGCGAAGTGCGGATCGCCGTCAAGGCGGCGGGGATCAACTTCGCCGACACGATGGCGCGCACCGGCCTCTATCCCGACGCTCCGAAGCTGCCCAGCGTGGTCGGCTACGAAGTCGCCGGCGAGGTCGAGTCGGTCGGCGAGGGAGTGGAGGACCACAAGCCCGGCGACCGGGTCATGGCCGGCACGCGCTTCGGCGGCCATGCCGAGCTGGTCACCGTCCCCTCAGCGCAGGCCTTTCCGCTGCCCAAGAAGCTGAGCTTCGAGCAGGGCGCCGCCTTCCCGGTCAACTATGCGACCGCGCAGGCTGGCCTGGTCGTGATGGGAGGGCTGAAGGAGGGCGAGCGGGTCCTGATCCACGCCGCCGCGGGGGGAGTCGGGATCGCCGCGACCCAGATCGCAAAGCTGCGCGGCGCCGAGATCTTCGGCACCGCATCGGCCTCCAAGCACGACGCGATCCGCGAGCAGGGGGTCGACCATGCGATCGACTACCGCAGCCTCGACTTTGCCGAGGAGGTCACGCGGATCACCGGCGGCGAGGGGATCGACGTGGCGTTCGACGCGATCGGCCCGAGCAGCTTCAAGAAGGACTACGCGATCCTGCGGGCCGGCGGACGGCTGATCATGTACGGCGCCAGCGAGGCGCAGGCTGGCGAGACCCGCAACCTCCTGCACGCGGCGCGGACGGCGCTGAAGGCGCCACTCGCGACGATGCCCTGGTGGAAGAGCCTCGGGGTGATGAACGAGAACAAAGGCGTCTTCGGCCTCAACATGCTGCACTGGTGGGACGAGGAGGGGGGCCTCGATCGAGTGCTCGAGCCGCTGATTCCGCAGCTCGAGAAAGGGGACCTGGTCCCCGTGGTCGCGCAGGCGTTCCCCTTCGACCAGGCCGAAGACGTGCACCGTTTCATCGCCGAGCGGCGCAACATCGGCAAGGTCGTCCTCGTCCCCTGACCGCATCGCAGTCGGCAGGGTGGTGTTCTAGTCTCGCGCCCATGAAGCAGGGGACTTTCATCACTGCCCTGGTGCTGGCGGCCGGCTTGGCCACGGCTGCGCCGGCCGGCGCCGGCGACACCGGTGTCTGGGTCGGAACCGGTCCGGGCGGGGGCGACGCGCGGGCATCGGCGCTACAGCTCAACATCACCGGCTCCCCGCAGGCGGATGAGATCTCGGTGGCGCTGGATGGGACCCAGACCCAGTTTCTGATCACGTCGCGGAACCCGATCACGGCGGTGCCCGTCCAATGCACCCAGATCTCGACCTCGCAGATCAGCTGCCCGACGTCGGATTTCGTTGCCTTCTCGGCTTCGTTGGGCATCGGCCGGGACGCCTTCTCGGTCGGGCCGTCGATTCACATCCCGGTGTCGCTGAGCGGCGGGATCGGAGGCGACAGCCTGCGCGGCGGCAGCGGCTCCGACACCCTCGTGGGTGGAGCCGGCGCCGATCGGCTGTTCGGGGGCAACGGCCGCGACACTCTCACTGGCGGCAACGGCAGCGACGTCTTGAAGGGCGGCGAGGGCCGAGACGTGCTGAAGGGCGGCAATGGGCAGGACAGGTTGCTCGGCGGCCCCGGCCGCGACGTCGAGAAGCAGTAGCTCCCTAGGAGCCATCGGCGCCAGCCGGCGCAGCGCGTCGCAGCCGCAACCGTCCGCCGACCAGCAGCACGGTGAGCGCGAAGCCGCCCAGCGCCAAGAGGCCGTCGAGCCGGAATGCCTCCTGTAGGCCGTCGATGAAATTGTCGGCCGAGGAGAAGACGGTGGTCGTGAGGCCGAGCCCGATCGATCCTCCCGCGATCTGGAACATGTAGATGATCCCGCCGGCGAGGCTGGTGCGCGACGCATCCACCGAGGTCACTCCGGCGGTCGTCGCGGTGGCGTAGAAGAGCCCGACACCGATCCCGAGGATGACCATTCCGGGAATCAACTCCGGATAGCCCGAGCCGGCGTCGATCTGCGAGAACAGAAGCGGCCCGGCGGCGATGCAGGCGGCGCCGGCGCAGACGATCGGCTTGGGGCCGATGCGGTTGTAGAGGGGGCCGGCGATGAAGGAGACGAGCGCGAAGACGGCCAGGAACGGGAGCATCCCTGCCCCCGACTCGATCGGCGAATAGCCGAGCTGGTGCTGCATGAACTGCGGCAGGTAGAGCAAAGCGGGCGAAGAAGGTCGCCGACATCAGCAGGATCGCGAAGCACGAGGCGGTGAAGCTCTCGTTGCGCATCACGTCGCGGGGCACCAGCGCGTGCCTTCCCGCTCGACGCTCGATGAAGACGAAGGCGGTCACGAGGACGACGGCGGTCGCGAGCAGCACGTGTATGCGTGTGTCGCCCCAGCCCCAGTCGTCGACCTGGTCGAGGGCTACGAGCAACGCCACGAGCCCGACAGACAGCGTCGCGATGCCCGGGTAGTCGATCCGCGTGTCCCTCCGTCTCGGGCTTCGGCTGGTGGACCGTCAGGTAGGTGATGAACACCGCGAAGGCGGTCACCGGGACGTTGAAGAAAAAGATCCAGCGCCAGCTCAGCAGGTCGGTCAGGGTGCCGCCGAGCAACGGCCCGATCGCATTGCCCAACCCTGCGGCGCCGAGGATCAGCCCGCCCGCCAGCCCGGCCTTGTCCTCGGGAAGCGCCGCGTAGGTCATGCCGAGGATCGCGGGCCACATCAGCGCCCCGCCGATTCCCATCAACACCCGCGAGGCGATCAGCCAGGTCTCGGTCTGCGCGGCGCCCCCGAGCGCCGACATCGTGGCGAAGATTGCCGAGCCGACGAAGAACGCCTCGCGACGCCCGAACAGGTCGGCGAGGCGGCCCGCGGTGACGATCAGCACCCCGAAGGTCAGCGCGTAGGCGTTGATCACCCACTCCAGCGTGTTGACATTGGTGTGGAAGTCCTTCTCCATCACCGGCAGCGCCACGTTGATCGCCGAGAAGTCGTTGGCGATCACGATCACGGCGAGCCCCATCGCCAGCAGCGAAAGCCAGGTCGCGCGGGAAATCGAGGTGTCCGGGCTGGCTTCGATGGCTGGAGCCTAGGCCCCGGGGGCGACGCCGCCCACGCGAGAGCCGTCATTTGGACCAACGTCCCAAACGTTTTGTCCAATCGCGGGTAAACGTCGCCCGGGTCGGATAGTTTCGCCTCGTGATCGGGAATCGCTTACGTCTCGCTGCACGCCTGGCCGCGGCCGGGGCGGCCGTCGCGCTCGCCCTGCCGACGCTCGCGCCCGCCCATCAGGTCGCGACGCTTTCGGGCGGGGTCATGACGATCACGGGGATCAACAGCACAATGGACAGCCAAAGCCCAACGACCTCGTCACGATCGACTACGACTCGAGCCGCAACGAGTTCGTGTTCGGCCAGGATGTGTTCGGTCCCCATCCCGCGGAGTGCAGCTCCGACCCCACCAACCCACAGCGGGTCATCCACTGCTCCGCCTCGCTGATCTCCGCGATCCGGGTTGACTCCGGCATCGGGAGCGACGAGGTCGACGCCAACCTGCCGCCCGGCGTGGCGTCGCTGAGCGTCGCGATGGGATCGGGCAACGACCACTTCCAGGGCGGCTCGGAGGTCGACAACGTGAGCGGGGGTCCCGGCAGCGACAAGCTCTACGGGGCCGGCGGCCGCGACAGGCTCAGCGGCGGCGGCTCGAGCGACAAGCTCTTCGGCCAGGGCGGCGCCGACAAACTGTTTGGCGGGCCGGCACCCGACAAGATCTTCGGGGGCGGCGGCAACGACCAGTGCGTCCCCGGACCCGGGCACGGCAAAGAGATCAGCTGCTAGCCGGCGCCGGGCCGAAGCTTGCCCAGGTGCTGCGCTAAGCTGCGCGCACCGAATGACTCACCGGCTCCACAGCCTCGCGCTTCTCCTTCTGCTCCCCCGCTAGGGGGATAGAGCGCTGGGCGGCGCGGAGCCGCGAGAACAACAAGGTCATCGGAACAGCAAGCAGAAGGAGGTAGGGCAATGGGCCCCGACGTATCTGACGCAAACCGCGTCCACATCTTCGACACAACGCTTCGCGACGGCGAGCAGTCGCCGGGCATTTCGCTGAACACGCAGGAGAAGGTCGAGATCGCCCAGCAGCTCGCGCGCCTCGGCGTCGACGTGATCGAGGCCGGCTTCCCGATCACCTCTCCGGGCGACTTCGAGGCCGTGCAGGAGATCTCGCGGCGCGTCGAGGGTCCTGTGATCTGCGGCCTTGCGCGCACCCACAAGGCGGACATCGACGCCGCCTGGGGGGCGGTCAAGGACGCCGCGCGCCCCTCGATTCACACCTTCATCTCCACCTCCGACATCCACATCGAGCACCAGCTGCAGACCACCCGCGACGACGTCAAGGGCCAGGCGAAGGCGGCGGTGGCGCTGGCGCGTTCCTATTGCGAGGCCATCGAGTTCTCGCCGATGGACGCGACCCGCGCCGACGTCGAGTTCACGGCCGAGGTCTGCGCGATCGCGGTCGAGGAGGGGGCGACGGTGGTCAACATTCCCGACACCGTCGGCTACACGACGCCGGACGAGTACGCCGAGTACTTCCGGCGCCTCTACGAGCTGGTCCCGGCGCTGCGCAACGTTCGCACCTCGGTCCACTGCCACGACGACCTCGGCCTCGCGGTCGCCAATTCATATGCCGGCATTCTCGCCGGTGCGCGCCAGGTCGAGTGTGCGGTCAATGGGATCGGCGAGCGAGCCGGCAACTGCTCGCTGGAGGAGATCGTGATGCTGCTGCGGACACGCAACGACGTGCACGGGCTCGACACCGGCATCGACAGCCGCGAGCTGGCCCGCACCAGCCGCATGGTCTCGCGCCTGACCGGCTACATGGTGCAGCCGAACAAGGCGGTGGTCGGCCGCAACGCCTTTGCGCACGAGTCCGGGATCCACCAGGACGGGGTGCTAAAGGAACGCACGACCTACGAGATCATGGACGCGACCGAAGTCGGCCTCGATTCGAACTCGATCGTGCTCGGCAAGCACTCCGGTCGGCACGCGCTGCGCGACGCGCTCGAGCAGCTCGGCTTCAAGGTCGAGGGAAACGCGCTCAACCAGGCCTTCGCGCGCTTCAAGGAGATCGCCGACAAGAAGAAGCAGATCACGGCGTTGGACCTGGAGGCGATCGTCTCCGACGAGATGCGCGAACGAACCGAGTCCTACGCGCTGGCCTGGTTCGAGGTCGAGGCCGGCACCCGCCACCCACCCGTCGCCGAAGTCGCGGTGACGCTGCCGAGCGGTGAGGAATCGGTGGCGCGCTCATCCGGCGACGGCCCGGTCGACGCGATCTTCCGCGCGGTCCAGGAAGCGGCTGGGGCGGAGGCGGAGCTTCGGCAGTACCACGTCGAGGCGGTGACCGGCGGCGAGGACGCACTCGGTGCGGTCACGGTGATGCTGCACGCAGCGGGTCGCCTGGCGACCGGCCAGGGTGTGGCGACGGACATCCTCGAGGCATCGGCCCGCGCCTATGTGCGGGCGCTTGGCAACGCGCTCGACGGTGCCGCGATCCGTGAGGCGGAGGCTGCGACCGCCGACGCCGCGTCGGAGCCGACTCCCGGGCCTTGAATCACTTGCGGCGGCTGCGCCGCCTGACATGCCAGGGCCGCGGCGCAACGCCGCGGCCCAGAATCAGTTCCTGGATCCGAAGTCGATCGTGAAGGTGGCGCCGTGGTTCCCTCGACCCGGGAATCCGTAGGAGACGCCGATCCCGAGGTCGTGGAAGCCGCCATTGAGGATTTCCGACCGGTGGGGCGGGCTGTTCATCCACGCCTTGGCGACCGACTTCGGTG
Source organism: Solirubrobacterales bacterium (assembly GCA_038317345.1). Taxonomy (GTDB): domain Bacteria; phylum Actinomycetota; class Thermoleophilia; order Solirubrobacterales; family 70-9; genus Mayfieldus. The sequence continues at coordinate 18,972 of JBBQBH010000023.1, read as the reverse complement.
AGCCGCCGGTCTGCGTCCCGCCACCGATGATTTCGCCGTACTGGTAGCTGTGGGCGCCGGCAAGGTATCCGCTGCCCCCGATACGGGTCTGGATCGAGCCCCCGCCCGGGCTGTCGTGGGAGAAGTAGTCGCGGTTGACCATGTCGCCGCTGTGCCCCTGCGCCGCCTTGCGCAGCTTCCGCTGGGGGTGCAGCGAGCCGAGCCCATGCTCGTGACGAATCTGGTTGACCAAACAGAGCGTCGCGCGGCGCAGCTCACCAAGGGGGTGTTTGGTGGGATTCCCGCGGGCCCCGTTGCAACCGCCCCCGTTGGCAAAACCCGGGGCGGGTTTCAGCGCCGCGAATGCAAGCGCCAGGGTGACGGTCGCGACGGCGACCAGAATCGTCGTCATGAGGCGACGTTGGACGGGTAGCGTGTGATGGTTGGACGACATCAAGCGCGGCACCTAAACACAAAAAGACGAATGGCGTACCCAGTTTTGATGGAAACTCCGTGTCTTCATACCAGGAATCCGTGAGGCTTGCGTAAGTACCCCTTCACAAAGTAACGGTTTCAAGGCCCTCGGACGGATCCCTCCAATAGATTTCGGCTCATGGGCGCGACGCTGGAGGGACGCAAGGCAGTGGTCACCGGAGCCTCTTCGGGCATCGGCGAGGCGACGGCGCTTGCCTTTGCCGACGCAGGCGCGACGGTGGCGCTGGGAGCGCGACGCAAGGACCGACTCGAGGATCTCGCCAAGCGCATCGGCGCCGCGGGCGGCAGCGCTCACGCCTTCGAGGTCGACGTCGGCGATGAGGCCGCCGCGCGCTCCTTCATCGAGGGCGCCGCCGAGCAGATGGGCGGACTCGACATCCTCGTCAACAACGCGGGCGTAATGCTGCTCGGTCCGGTCGAGGGCGGCGACACCGACGAGTGGCGTCAGATGATCAACGTCAACGTGCTCGGCCTTCTCTACTGCACGCAGGCAGCGATGCCGCTGATCCGCGACAGCGGGGGAGGGAACATCGTCAACATCTCGTCGGTCGCCGGTCGTGTGGCCGCGATGGGGGCGGGGGTCTACAACTTCACCAAGTTCGGTGTCGTCGGTTTCTCCGAGGCGCTGCGCCAGGAGGCGATGCACTCGGGGATCCGGGTCACCGTGGTCGAGCCGGGTTTCGTCGAGACCGAGCTACAGGGCCACAACAAGAATCCGGTCGTCGTGGAGGCGATCGAGAAGATGCGCGAGCAGACCGGCGAGGTGCTGCAGGCGGAGGACATCGCGGCGGCGATCCAATACGTCGTGAGCCAGCCGCAGCGGGTCAACATCGGCGAGATGTTGATCAGGCCGACCGGCCAGCAGCGCTAGCCGCGTCCAGCTACATAAGCTCGCGGCCATGAAGCTTCCCCATGACGAGGTGGGCACTGGCCCGGCCGTTGTCCTGCTCCATGCCGGTATCGCCGACCGATCGATGTGGGCAGAGCAGCTTGACCCGCTGGCCGAGGCCGGCTATCGAGTTGTCGCTTTGGACCTTCCGGGCTTCGGCGATGCGCCGGTGCCGCCCGGCGAGCAGGCTGCCTGGGCGGATGTTCTGCAGACATTGGACGAGCTCTCGATCGAGCGTGCAGCCCTCGTCGGCAACTCTTTCGGAGGTGCGGTGGCGGTCCGCGCGGCGTTCGTCGCGCCAGAGCGGGTTTCCGCGCTCGTGCTCATCTCTGCCCCGGCGCCGGACCTGGAGCCGACACCCGAACTGGAGGCGGCCTGGGAGGCCGAGGAAACGGCACTCGAACGCGGAGACATAGACGCAGCCGTCGACGCAGTCGTAAACGCCTGGACTCTGCCCGATGCGCCGCCGCAGCTGCGCGACCGGGTTGCCGCAATGCAGCGACGCGCGTTCGCGTTGCAAGCCGAGGCCCCAGCGACGACGGACGTGCCGGACCCCGTCGAGCAGAATCCAGACGACCTGGCCCGGCTGGACCTCCCAACGCTCGTGGCGGCGGGCGAGCATGACATGCGCGACTTCCGGGACGGCGCCGAGGTCATGGCCCGGACGCTGCCCCGCGCGCGCCACGCCGTCATCGAAGGCGCGGGCCACCTCGCGCCGCTCGAGACGCCGGAGGAGTTCCGCCGATTGGTGCTGGCTTTTCTGGGCTGAGTGGCATCTGAAGGGTCGCAGCGCAGACCCAAACGGGGCATACGACCGTACGTGATAACGTACGCTTTGTGAGCCTCGCCGCGACCGCAAAACCCGCGCCGCCGGGCGCGGTCAGCGAAGAGATCCCGGCCACCGGTCCGCGCGTAAAGGCCCTGCGCGAGGCGATGGGGCTGTCGCTGCGCGACCTGGCGGAGCGAAGCGGGGTGAGCGCCCCGATGCTGTCCCAGGTCGAGCGTGGGGAGACCAGCCCGACGCTCGCGATCGCGGGGAAGATTGCCGCCGGCCTCGATCTGACTCTCTCGCAGCTGCTGCGGCTCGACGAGAGCTCGCACGCCCTGGTCAGTCGCGAAAGCAAGCGGCGTCGCTACAAGCACGGCGGTCACCAGTACGAGGAGCTGACTCCGCCACTCCCCGGGCAGCGCGCCGACGTCTCACTGCACGTCCTGAAGCCGGAGGCGGCGACCGGAGGCGCCGGCGATCCCCCGATCCACGAGCCCGGCAGTCGCGAGACGGCTGTCGTCCTAAACGGGGAGCTGACGCTTGTGATCGACGGCGCCATCCACGAGTTGGGGACCGGCGACAGCGTCACCTTCGACGCCGATCTGCCTCACCATTTCGAAAATCACGGGAGCGGTGACACCCGCTTTCTGGCCGTCGTGGCCGCCGGCCTGAGGAGGTCGTGATGCCGAAGTCCCTTTTCGAAAAGATCTGGGAGACCCACGAGGTCTCGGACGGGTTGATCTACGTCGACCTGCACCTCGTCCACGAGGTCACCTCTCCGCAGGCCTTCGAGGGCCTTCGCCTCGCCGATCGCGGCGTGCGCCGCCCCGACAAGACGATCGCCACCGCCGACCACAACGTCCCCACCGACGGCACGGCGACCGCGCGGCTGATCGCCGACGAGCTGTCGCGCAAGCAGGTTGAGGCGCTGGAGCAGAACTGCAAAGAGTTCGGCATCCCGATCTACTCGCTGGGCTCCGACCGCCAGGGGATCGTGCACGTGATCGGCCCCGAGCTGGGGGTTACCCAGCCCGGTCTGACGATCGTCTGCGGGGACAGCCACACCGCCACCCACGGTGCCTTCGGCGCCCTCGCGATCCCGATCGGCACCTCCGAGGTCGAGCACGTGTTGGCGACCCAGTGCTTGGTCCAGAATCGGCCGAAGACGATGCGAATCGACTACTCCGGCGAACTGGGTGTTGGCGTCACGCCCAAGGACCTGATCCTGGCGACGATCGGCCGGCTCGGCGCCGGCGGCATGGTCGGTCACGCGGTCGAGTACGCGGGCCCGGCGATCGAGGCCCTCTCGATGGAGGGCCGGATGACTGTCTGCAACATGACCATCGAGGGCGGCGGCCGGGCCGGCATGATCGCCCCCGACGAGACGACCTTCGAGTGGGTCGAGGGCCGACCCGGCGCACCCGACGACTTCGACGCGGCGCTGGAGCGCTGGCGCTCCCTACCGACCGAGGACGGAGCATCGTTCGACACCGAGGTGCAGATCGACGCCGGTGAGCTGGCGCCGATGGTGACCTGGGGCACGAACCCCGGGATGGTGGTCGAGGTGACCGACTCGGTACCTGACCCCGCTGCGCTCCACTCCCCGGTCGACCGGGAGAGCGCCGAGCGCGCCCTCGCCTACATGGCGCTGAAGCCCGGCACGCCGATGCGGGAGATTCCCCTCGATCGGGTCTTCATCGGTTCCTGCACCAACTCACGGGTCGGAGATCTTCGAGAGGCGGCCTCGATGGTCGAGGGCCACCGCGCCGCCGACTCCCTGCGCGCGATGGTCGTCCCCGGGTCGCAGCAGGTCAAGGCGGAGGCCGAGGAGGAGGGGCTCGACGAGATCTTCCGTGCCGCAGATTTCGAGTGGCGCAGCGCAGGCTGCTCGATGTGTCTGGGGATGAACCCGGACATCCTCGCCGAGGGTGAGCGCTGCGCCTCTACCTCGAACCGCAACTTCGAGGGCCGTCAGGGCAAGGGCGGGCGCACGCATCTGGTCAGCCCGAAGATGGCCGCCGCGGCCGCGATCGAAGGACACTTCGTGGACATCCGTGAGTGGAGTAGCTAGCTGATGCGCGCCATAGACATCATCGAAGGCCGAGTCTCCTTTCTCGACCGCGCCGACGTCGACACCGATCAGATAATCCCCAAGCAGTTTCTGAAGCGGATCGAGCGAACGGGCTTCGGGGAGTTCCTGTTCTACGACTGGATTCGCGACGGCGAGATCGAGCTGGAGCCCAACCCGATCCTGGTCACGGGACGCAACTTCGGCTGTGGCTCGTCGCGCGAGCACGCTCCCTGGGCGCTTCAGGACTTCGGCTTCGAGGCGGTCGTCGCGCCCTCGTTCGCGGACATCTTCTATGCCAACTGCATGAAGATCGGGTTGCTGCCCGTGATCCTCGAAGAGCAGCACTGCCGCGGCGTGGCCGAGGCGGGGGAGGCGCGGATCGACGTCGACGATCAGACGGTCGACTACGCCGGCGGCGTGGTCAAGTTCGAGATCGACGAGGAGGTAAAGCACCGGCTCCTGCACGGGCTCGACGACATCGGAATCACGCTTCAGAACTCCGCCCCGATCGACGAGTTCGAATCCGCGGGCAAGGCCGACGCCGGCCCCGTGACGACGGCGTTGTGAGCGCGAGGCTCAAGCAAGGAGGTTCGTGGTGGGCCGAGCGCGAACCGAGGGTGTTGTGAGCGCTGGAGCAGCTCACACCGGCCCGCGCGAGTGGGACGCGGAGGTCTACGACCGCGTCTCCGATCCCCAATTCGAGTGGGCCCAGGAAGTGCTCGAGCGCCTACGTCTGCGCGGCGACGAGACCGTGCTCGACGCCGGCTGCGGGTCGGGCCGGGTCACAGCCCTGCTGATCGATCGCCTCCCAGAGGGCAAGGTGATCGCGATTGACGGCTCTGCCTCGATGGTCGCCAAGGCAGGCGAGGCGCTCGGCGATCGGGCCGACGTTCGGGAGGGCGACCTGGCGCAGCTCGAACTTGATCAGGAGGTCGACCTTGTCTACTCCAACGCGGTCTTCCACTGGATCACCGACCACGAGAACCTCTTCGGTCGCCTCTTCGCGGCCTTGCGCCCGGGCGGCTGGCTGGTTGCCCAATGTGGGGGGGCCGGGAATGTCGCCTCGCTCGCCGAGGTGATCATCGAGGTCGCCGCGCAGCCGCGCTTCGCCGAGCACTTCGCCGAGATGCAGGGGATGTGGAACTTCGCCACCGCCGAGGACACCGAGGCGGTGCTGAGCGGCGTGGGTTTCGAAGACGTGCGCTGCTGGCTGCAGCGTAAGGACGTCCAGCCCTCCGAGCCGATCGCCTTCCTGGAGACCGTGACCCTCGGCCCGCATCTGGAGCGACTGCCCGACGAGCTCAAGGCCCCGTTCGTCGCCGACGTCGCCGCCGAGATGGGCGAGCCGCTGGTGCTCGACTACGTGCGGCTCAACATCGAGGCCCGGCGGCGGTGAATGATGAGGAATACGGTGATGCCTATCCCGTCGAGGTACAGCTGGAGAGACCGCGCCGCGTGACTGCGGCCAATCTGCGCAAACGAATCGTCCTGCTGCCTGGTGACGGCATCGGTCCCGAGATCGTTGCCGCGGCTCGACGCTTGCTGGAGGCGATCGGCGAATTCGAGTTCGACGAGCGCCTCGTCGGCGGCGCCTCGATCGACGCCCACGGCACGGCGCTCACCGACGAGGTGCTCGACGCCTGCCGTGCCGCCGACGCGGTCCTGCTCGGCGCCGTTGGGGGGCCGAAGTGGGACAGCACCGACCCCGACGCCCCTCGTCCCGAGCAGGGGCTGCTGGGCCTGCGCAAGGGCCTCGGGCTGTTCGCAAACCTGCGCCCGGTGCGGCCCAGCCTGGCGCTCGTCTCGGCCAGCCCGCTGCGCCAGGAGCTGATCGTCGGCACCGACCTGCTGGTGGTCCGCGAGCTGACCGGCGGGATCTATTTCGGTGACAGCGGGCGCGACGGCGACGCCGCCCACGACGACTGCCGCTACACGGTTGCCGAGATCGAGCGCATCGCCCACACCGCATTCGAGGCCGCGCGGCAGCGCGCCGGCGCCTCGGGCCGGGCAGCGCGCGTCACCTCGGTGGACAAGGCCAACGTACTCGAGACCTCGCGGCTGTGGCGTGAGACCGTGACCCGGGTCTCCGATGACTACGGCGACGTCGAGCTGGAGCACATGCTGGTCGACAACGCGGCGATGCAGCTGGTCTCCAAGCCGGCGGCCTTCGACGTCGTCGTGACCGAGAACCTGTTCGGCGACATCCTCAGCGACGAGGCCGCGATGCTGACCGGATCGCTGGGAATGCTCCCGTCGGCGAGCCTTGGAGGCGATGGCCCCGGACTTTTCGAGCCCGTCCACGGTTCGGCGCCCGACATCGCCGGGAAGGGGATCGCCAACCCCCTCGCGACCTTCCTCTCGGCGGCGCTGATGCTTCGCTACGGCCTCGATATGCCCGAGCGGGCAGCGGCGATCGAGGAGGCCGTCGACGCGGTGCTGGAGCGGGGGCTGCGAACGCCCGACCTCGCTTCGGTGGAGCCGGAGGTGCCGCCGATGGCCGACATCCCCGCCGAGGTCGAAGTCGGCACCGAAGAGATGACCGAGGCGGTGCTCGCCGAGCTGGCGGGCTAGATACGCGGCGGCGGCGCTAGGGGGCGGTTACCGCCCAGAATCCGACTGCCTCATACGCACTGGTCAATGCGCCGGAGTTGGCCTGCAGGCCGAAGCCCAAGCGCGAAACGTTGTTGAGCACCACCGGAGTCGCTCCGAGGTTGGTCTTTCCGGTGATGTAGATGCAGAGCTGACCACCCGCGGCGTTGGGTGTCTGCTGGTTTCCGCCGGCGACCCCGGGGCAGCTCGCCGTCGTCGCACCAGGGACGGCCACCTGGTCGATGACATTGACCTGCGGCGCCGTTGGGGCGTTGACGAGCGGGAATTGGAAGCTGTAGCCCTGGCGGGTGTCGATGCCCGCGCCGCCGGGCGTGCCGCCGAGGTCGAAGCTCCCGCGCAGCGTCTGCCCGGTGTTCAAGGTGCTGATCAGCGGAAGCGAGGCACTGTCGATCTTCGCCCTCGTCACCGCGCCGTTGGCGAGCTTGCCGGTGGTCACGGCGCTGTTGGAGATCTTGCCGGTGCCCACGGCTGCCTTGGCGAGCTCGGAGCGGCCCACCGCGCCGGACTTGATCTTGGTGGCGTTTACGGCGTCCTTGCGGATCTTCTTGCTCGATACCGCGCCATTCTTCAGCTGCCGCGTTCCGACCTTCCCTGACCGCGCGACCGCGAATCCGATCCCAGTCAGCACGAAGAAAATGGCGATCGTCGCCATCACGTTGGCGTAGGTGAGCTTGGAACGCAGCCGCTTCAGCATGAGTTACCTCCAGGGGTGGCCATTTGGTCCTTGTAACCCAACGCGGCCACCTTAGTCGCGGCCGTGGTCGCCGCCATCGGGCATACTTCCGCCACTGTGGAGAAGGCCGAGCTGATCTGGATGAACGGCAAGTTCGTGCCTTGGGACGAGGCCAAGGTCCACGTGCTCAGTCACGGGCTTCACTACGGCACCGGAGTCTTCGAGGGGATCCGCTGCTACGAGACCGAGCGCGGCCCGGCGATCTTCCGCCTCGACGAGCATCTGAAGCGCCTCGACCGCTCTGCCGGCCTCTACCACCTGACGCTTCCCTCCTCGATCGAGGAGATCAGCGACGCCACGCACGAGCTGATCCGTCGCAACGGCCTTCGCAGCTGCTACATCCGGCCGCTCGCCTTCCGTGGCTATGGCGAGATGGGCCTCTACGCGGATTCGGCTCCGGTCGAGCTGATCATCGCCGTTTGGCCATGGGGGGCCTACCTCGGCGAGGACGGCAAGCAAAACGGCATTCGGGCCACGGTCTCGCCGTGGCGCCGCATCTCCCCTGACAGCCTGATCCCTGCTTCCAAGGCCTCCGGCCAATACCTGAACTCGATCCTGGCCAAGAACGCCTCTGTCGAGGCAGGCTACGACGAGGCGATCCTGCTCGACCACCGCGGCATGGTCTGCGAGGGCTCGGGCGAGAACATCTTCCTGGTTCGCGACGGGGTGCTCGTGACTCCGCCGCACACCGCTTCGATCCTCGACGGGGTGACCCGCAAGTCGGTGATCCAGATCGCCCGCGACCTCGGCTTCACGGTCCTCGAGCGAGACATCGCCCGCGCCGAGCTCTATCTGGCCGAGGAGGTCTTCCTGACCGGCACGGCGGCAGAATTGGTCCCGGTTCGCGAGATCGACCACGCGGTGCTCGGACCGCCCGGCGAGATCACACGCGTGATCCAGGCGAAGTTCGAGGACGCGATCTACGGGCGCGCCGAGGAATACCTGGAGTGGCTCGATTTCGTCGAGCAGGCGGCGCCTGTCGACGAGGGGAGTAAAGTCACATCCTGATGCACCTTTTCGAGGTAATCGGGCGAATTAGCGCCGCCGCTGTCGCCTAGCGACCAGCGGCAAGCGCGCTTGCGCGCAAAGGCCGACCGGCCTCCCGCCCGAACCCTCGAAACCAGGAAGGCATCAGATGCAACAGGTGAAGCTCTACGACACGACCCTTAGGGACGGCATGCAGGGGCAAGGCATGTCGCTCTCGGCGCGCGAGAAGCTGCGCGTCGTCCAGGCGCTGGATCGGCTCGGGGTGCACTTCATCGAGGCCGGATTTCCGAGCTCCAACCCGAAGGAGGCGGAGCTGTTCGAGCTGCTCTCCGATCAGCCACTGGAGGCGGCGACGGTGTGCGCCTTTGGGATGACGCGCCGGCGCGACGTCGCGGTCGAGGACGACGAGGCGCTGCGGGTACTGGTCGGCAGCTTCGCGCCTGCTGTGACCCTGGTCGGCAAGACCTGGGCGCTTCACCTCGAGAAAGTGACCAAGGTCTCGGGCGAGGAGAACCTGGCGATGATTGCCGACTCGGTTGCCTTCTGCCGCGGGGAGGGAAAGCGGGTGATCTACGACGCCGAGCATTTCTTCGACGGCTGGCGGGAGGACTCCGACTACGCGATCGAGTGCCTGCGCGCCGCCGCCGCCGCCGGGGCCGAGAACGTGACCCTCTGCGACACCAACGGCTCCAGCCTTCCCCACCAGGTCGCCGAGGCGACAGCCGCCGTGGTCAGCGCCCTCGATGGCGAGGTCGAGGTCGGGATCCACACCCACAACGACGCCGGCTGCGGGGTCGCCAACTCGCTGGCCGGCGTCGACGAGGGGGCGCGACTGGTCCAGGGGACGATCAACGGCTATGGCGAGCGCTGCGGCAACGCGAACCTTGTCTCGATCCTGCCGGCGCTGCAATTGAAGATGGGGTTCGACGTCGTCACGCCGAAGCAGCTGGAGACTTTGACCGAGACCGCGCACTACGTGGACGAGGTCTGCAACGTTGCCTCCGATCCCGACCAGCCATACGTGGGACGCAACGCGTTCGCCCACAAGGGCGGCATGCACGTCGCCGGGGTGAGCGCCGACGTGCGCACCTTCGAGCACACCGATCCGCAGCTGGTCGGCAACCGTCGTGACGTGCTGGTCTCGGAGCTGTCGGGCAAGGGCACGGTCGTCAGCCGAGCCGAGTCAGCGGGCCTCCAAGTCGACGACGAGGTTGCGCAGCGGACCCTGGAGCGGCTGAAGGAGCGTGAGCACCGCGGTTACCACTACGAGGCCGCCGACGCCTCGTTCGAGTTGCTGTTGCGCCGTGAGGCGGGCGAGTACGAGCCGCTGTTTCAGCTAGAGAGCTTTCGGGTGATGACCGAGAAGCGCGAGGACGGGCGCGTGCAGACCGAGGCGACGATCAAGATCTGGGTCGACGGCGAGCGCTACGTGCGGGTCGCGGAGGGAAACGGTCCGGTCAACGCCCTCGACCGCGCCCTGCGCGGCGCGATCACCGACCGCCATCCGCACCTCGCCGACATCGAGCTGACCAACTACAAGGTCCGGATCCTCGACGAGGACCACGGGACCGGTGCCGTGACCCGGGTGCTGCTCGATTCCTCCGACGGGGAGCGGGAGTGGGGCTCGATCGGCGTCTCGGAGAACATCATCGAGGCCTCCTGGGAGGCCCTGGTCGAGTCGCTGGAGTACGCGTTCCAGCCGCGGCCGAGCAAGGGAGACCAGAACAGCGTGCAGGCCCAGGGCTCAGGAGCTTTGGCGGCCGGCGACTAGGCTGGCTGCGGTGAATCCGCAGAGCGGCGAGCAGATCCCCCTCTCGCGCCCTGACCTTCGCGAGCGCGAAGAGACCCTGCTGCTGGAGGCTTTTCGCTCCGGCCGACTTTCTCTGGGGCCGATGCTGGAGCGCTTCGAGCACCAGTTCGCCCTCTGGCTCGAGGTCGAGGATGCCGTCGCCGTCTCCAGCGGCACCGCGGCGCTTCATCTCGGGGTGCGGGGACTTGGTTGGGGCGAGGGCGACGAGGTGCTCACCAGCCCGTTCAGCTTCGTCGCCTCTGCCAACTGCCTGCTCTATGAGCGGGCGCGGCCGGTGTTCTGCGACGTCGACCCAGTGACCCTGAACCTCGATCCGGCGGCCGCCGCCGATGCGATCACCGAGAAGACCGCGGGGATCCTTCCGATCCACGTTCTCGGTTGGCCCGCTGCGATGCCGCAGCTCGAGGAGCTGGCGGCCAGACAGGGCCTCGGCATCCTCGAGGACGCCTGCGAGGCGATCGGCGCAATCGACTCGGAGGGCCGGCGTGTGGGAACGCGCGGAAACGCGGCCACCTTTGCCTTCTATCCCAACAAGCAGATGACCACCGGAGAGGGAGGGATGCTGATCCCGACCGGGGCGGAGGAGTCGGCGCGCTACCGCAGCGAGCGCAACCAGGGGCGTGCCGCCGACATGGAGGTACTCGAACACGAGCGCCTTGGCTTCAACTACCGGCTTTCCGAGCTTGCCTGCGCCCTGGGCATCGGCCAGATCGAGCGCATCGAGGAGCTGCTGCTGCGCCGCTCCTACGTCGCTGCGGCGTATGAGGAGCGTCTGACCGCGCTCGCGGCCGAATACGGCGGCGGTGGAGAGGATGGGTTGTTGGTCCCCGCCGCGGATCATGGCGACGAGCGCCGCAGTTGGTTCGTCTACGTCGTCCAGCTGCCCCTATCGGTCGACCGCGAAGCCGTGATCTCCTCGCTCGCCGAGCAGGGGATTCCCTCCAAGGCTTATCTCCCGTGCCTGCACCTGTTCCCGCACCTGCGCGAGCTCGGCTACCGGGAGGGCCAGTTCCCGATCGCCGAGCGCGCCGGGGCACGGTCCCTTGGACTGCCCTTCTTCACCGCGATGCGCGAGGCACAGGTGGACCAGGTCTGCGAGACGTTCGCCGCCGCGCTGGCTCAGTCCATGGACCGCTCTTCGACTGCCTCGTAGGCGCCGGCGGGCGCCTAGCCGACTAGATCCTGCCCTCCTCGGCCATCCAGCGAACCGTGCGCCGCATGCCCTCCTTCCAGGGGGTGAACTCGACGCCGAGCTGCTCACGGGCCTTGGAGTTGTCCACCCTCGCCTGCCAGAGCAGGAAGTGGAGCTGGCCGCGGCCGAGCAACGGTGGGCGACGAATCAGTTGCGAGAGGCGCTCGCCCGCAGCCGCCATTCCCCTCGCCAGCGAGACCGGCATGGTGGGAGGGACCCAGCCGCGGCCCGCCTCCTCGACCGCCGCAGCGACGATCTCGCGCATCGACGCGAAGCCATCGCCGAGGATGTAGCGCTCGCCGGGCCGGCCGCGCTCGAAAGCCGCCAGGTGCCCTTCGGCGACGTCGTCGATGTAGCCGAGGGTCATCCCGCCGGGGGGCACGGCGGGCAGGCGACGGCGGACCGCGTCGCGGATCCCGCTGTCCAGCCCGGAGGCCGCCCATGGCCCCGGCCCGTAGACCCCGGCGGGATTGACGATCACGACCTCGATCCCGTCAGCAGCCTCGGCCAACACCAGCTCCTCGGCGTGCTGCTTTGAACGCTCGTACGCGGTCCCCTTCGGATAGTCGGCGAGCTGCTCCTCGGTCATCGTGCCGCCGATCTCGGCGTGAAAGACGTCGAAGGTCGAGGTGTGGACGACCCGGCCGACGCCGGCTCGGCGGGCCTCGGAGACTACATTTGCGCGCCCCCTCCGCGTTGACGCGCTCGAACGTTCCGGGGTCCGAAAGCCACTGCTCGTAGATCCCCATGCAGTTGAAGACGCCGTCCGCGCCATCGACGGCAGGGGAGATCGTCCCCGGCTCGGTGACGTCGCCCTGCGCGAGCTTCACCTCGGCGGGCAGGGCCTTGCCGGCGGCCGCCGGATCGCGCACCAGCGCCACCACCTCGTCGCCGCGCTCGACCAGCCGCCGCGCGACCGCGTTGCCCACCTTTCCGGTCGCGCCCGTGACCATGAGCCGCATCGCCGCAGCGTATCTGGCATCGAGCGCGCCGCCGGCAGCGATAATCGCCGACGTGAGCGCGAGGCTCAAGCAAAGAGCATTCCGCGGGGCCGAGCGCGAACACCATTGATGATGCCACGCTTTCGCAAGGACCCCGACCCGCGCTTCTGGCGGCTGAACCGTTCGATCGAGTTCGACTGGCGGCTGGCTCCGTACGACGTCGACCAGTCGCGGGCGCATATCCAGGCGCTGCGGGAGGTTGGGGTGCTCACCGACGATGAGCTTTCGGAGCTCGACCGCGGGCTGGAGGCGATCGGCGAGGAGCTGGAGCGCGGCGAGTTCCACTTCCAGGACTCCGACGAGGACATCCACATGGCGATCGAGCGCCGCCTCAGGGAGCTGGTCGGCGAAGCGGCGGGCAAACTGCACACCGGTCGCTCGCGAAACGACCAGGTCGCGACCGACGTCGCGATGGCGGTGCAGTCGCACTCTCTGCGCGCGGTCGAGCTTCTGCGCGCGGTGATGGGCCGCTTGGTGGACCTCGCCGAGAGCCACCGGGACTGGCCGATGCCCGGCTACACCCACCTCCAGCGGGCCCAACCGGTCTACCTCGGTCACCACCTGCTCGCCTACTTCTGGATGTTGAGCCGCGACGTCTGGCGTTTTCAGCTTGCGCTGCACACCGCGGGCGTGATGCCGCTCGGCTCAGGGGCGTTGGCCGGCGTCAACTGGGAGATCGATCGGCGGGCGGTCGCCGACGAGCTTGGCTTCGATTCCGTCTCGCCGAACTCGATCGACGGCGTCTCGAACCGCGACTTCGTCCTCGACTATCTGGCCGCCGCCACGGGCTGCGCGATCCACCTCTCGCGGCTCGGTGCGGAGATCGTGCTCTGGTCGAGTAGCGAGTTCGGCTTCTGCGAGCTCGATGAGGCGTTCTCCTCCGGCTCCAGCATCATGCCCCAGAAGAAGAATCCCGACTCGGCGGAGCTGCTGCGCTCCAAGTCGCCTCGTGTCGCCGCCGACTATGCCGCCCTGGCTGGCGCGATGCACGGATTGCCGCTCACCTATTCCAAGGACATGCAGGAGGACAAGGAGGCTCTGTTCGACGCGATCGACACGGTCGAGCTGTGCCTCGAGATGACGGACGGGATGTTGGCCGGGATCAGCTTCGATCGCGAGCGCTTGCAGGCCGCGTCGGCGGACGAGATGCTGGCCGCGACCGAGATCGCCGACCTGCTGGTCCGGCGCGGGGTTCCGTTTCGCGAAGCGCACGAGATAGTCGGCGGGCTGGTCCGCCAATCGCTCGAGCAGGGCAAGTCGCTCTCCGAGCTCAGCGCAGAGGAGCTGCGCGGCTTCTCCGAGCACCTCGACGAGGAGTACTACGAGGTGCTTCGCGAAACCAGTTGGCTGGAGACGAAGACGATCGAGGGCGGCACCGCCTCGGCGCGGCTGTCCGAGCAGCTGACGACCGCCCGCGCCGCTCTGCGCGGTGTCGATGCGATCATCAGCGAGCGGGGGTCGTGAGCGAGGCGCTGGGACCGCGGTTCTTCGAGCGCTCGGTCCATGAGGTGGCCCAGGAGCTGATCGGCTGCACGCTCATGCACGGCGACTGCGGCGGCGTGATCGTGGAGACCGAGAGCTACGAGCGCGACGACCCCGCCTGCCACGCCTATGTCGGACGCACGGCCCGCAACGAGGTGCTGTTCGGCCCGCCCGGTCGCGCCTACGTCTATCTGTCCTACGGGATCCACAGCCTTCTCAACGCGGTGGCCGAGCCCGATGGGGAGGCCGCCGCGGTGCTGATCCGGGCTCTCGACCCAACGGTCGGTGTCGAGGCGATGCGTCAGCGCCGCGACCGCCAACGCGATCAGGAGCTGTGCTCGGGTCCGGGCAAGCTCACCGAGGCGCTCGGCGTCGGCCTGTCGGACAACGGCGCCAGCCTCAGCGCGCCGCCGTTCACGGTCCTGCCGCCCGAGGGTGCATGGAGGGCGATTGGGGTCACGGCCGGACCACGGATCGGGATCAGTAAGGCGACCGAGAGGCCGTGGCGCTTCTGCGCGACCGACAATCACTTCGTCTCCCGTCCCTGGCCGGTCGACCAGGCGGCATAGGACTAAACCGAGCGGGCTTGGTCAGCCGGGGGAGACGCCGCCGCCGCCCGTTGCCGAGCCGCCACCGCTGGGCGCGGGGGTGGGCGCCGGAGCCGCCTGCTGTGGGGCGGCGTTGCCGGCCCCTCCGCCTCCGCCTCCGCCTCCACCACCGGTCGATGTGCTGCCGCTGGATGGCGCCGGCGCCGAGTAGCTCGGCGTGCCGGACGAGGGCGCCGGGACATAGGGGGTGCTCGTGCGGCCGCTCTTGGCCGCGGCTGCGTGCTCTGCCCTGATCTGCTCCCAGGAGCTCATCACGTCGTGCCAGATCAGCGCCGGGATCGTGCCACCGTCGACAGGGGCGCCGCCGTACTCGGTCAGCATCGGAGTCACCGAGTCGGCGTGGCCGACCCAAACGCAGGCGGTGGAGTCCCGCGTCGCACCACAGAACCAGGCGTCGCCGTTGTTCTCGGTGGTTCCGGTCTTGCCCCACTCGTAGCTCGAAACGCCGGCGGCGTTCTGGCCGGTGCCGCCGCTGATCACGTTCGCCAGCAGTTGCTTTGCCGTGTTGGCCACGGACGTCGGCACCACCCTCGTCTTTACAGATTTGTTCTCGTCGACCGTGTGGCCGTCCCCAGTGCTGACCTTTGTGTAGGCGATCGGATCAATCCCCGGGTCGGGGGCGAGCGTGCCGCTGATGCGGAGTCCATCTTCGGCCAGGGTCTCGTAAGCGTGCGCCATCTCCAACGTATTGACACCGACCTTCAACCCACCGAGCACCATTGCCGGGTTGACTGAAACCGAGGAGACGATCCCCATCCTGCGCGCGGTCCTGGCGATGTACTTGGTGCTCTCCTTGGGGGTCTTCTTCAGATGCAGCCCGAGGTCGGCGTACACCGAGTTGTCGGAGTACTGCGTCGCCGTGATCAGCGAGGCCGACCCCAGGTAGCTGTCGCCGTAGTTGTGGACCGGGAACAGCTGTTTTCCGTGCTTGCCGAAGTGGAAGACCTTGGGTTGCGAGCTGAACACCTCATACGGTGAGTGCCCCAACTCGAGCGCCGAGACCAGGGTGAAGGGCTTGAAGGACGAGCCGGGCTGCCTGGCCCCGTAGGAGGCGATGTTGAATGGCTGGCTGTCGTAGCCGGGACCGCCGACCATCGCTTTCACACCCCCGGTCTTGTTGTCGATCACAACCACTGAGGACGTGATGCCGAGTGCGGCGGTGCGGTTGTAGACCGCGGCCTCGGCGGCGCTCTGGAGACTCAGGTCGAGCGTCGATTTCACCTTCAGGCCCCCGAAGAAGGCCTTGCCGGCCCCGTACTTGTCGACCAGCTGCTGCCGCAGCCAGGTGGTGAAGTAGGGCGCCTTGGAGTCGATCTTGGGCGGCTGGATATCGGAGGCGGAGGGAAGGGCCGATCTCACACCTTCGGTGTACTGCTCCTGGGTGATGTACCCCTGGTCGAGCATCTTCGACAGCACCTCGTCGCGGCGGCCCTTGGCGGCGACCGCGTCGACCTTGGGGTCATACGCCGAAGGCGAGGAGATGACGCCGGCCAGCATCGCCGCTTCCTGCGGCAGCAATACGGATGCGCACGACTCGGCCTGGGTCCCGCAGCCGGGGTGGTTATAGCCGAAGTAGGTGCGGGCGGCCGCTTCGATCCCGTAGGCGCCCTCGCCGTAGTAGATCGTGTTCAGGTACTCGGTGAGGATCTTGTCCTTGCTCCAGTGCTGCTCGAGCCGGTAGGCGAGCGCCGCCTCGCGGAACTTCTCGAAGACCGTGCGGCTGCCCTGCGCCTCGAGCGCGTTCTTGACGAACTGCTGGGTGATCGTCGAGGCGCCCTGCTTCGCGCTGCGCGAGAGCACGTCCTCGACCAGCGCCCGGGCGATCCCGTGATAGTCGATGCCGCTGTGCTGATAGAAGCGGCTGTCCTCGATCGAGACGGTGGCGTTTTTGACGTTCTGGGAGATCTGCCCGGAGGTGAGCAGGATCTTGTTCTGGTCGCTGCTCAGGGTGCCGATCGGAGCGTTGGTGTCGTCGAGGACGACGGTGTTCTTTGCGGCGCGGAACTGGGCGAAGTTGTAGATCGCCGGCAGGTCGGTCGAGACCGCGGCCATCATTCCGAACACGGTGGAAACCAGAGCCAGCAGGGCGAGACCGGCAAGGACGAAGAGCATTCGGAGCTTCTTCAGTCGCGGCTTCCCGCGGCCCTGCGGTGGGCTCGGCGGGGCAGATGGCGGGGCGATGCCGTCGGGCGGCTTGCCGTTGCCCCCGCTGCCGTCGCTGTCTGCGGGAGCCGGCGACTGCGGGGGGGCGGGGATCTCACGGTCCACCCGTGTCGCGCGGGTGTCACGGTGCGGTGCGGCGGTGGCCTGATCGGCTGCCGCGGCGCCTTCGACGTCCGACTCGCTGCGATCGGGCTGGTCCGTACCTGGGGCCTCGTCGTCGCCGTTTGAGAACTCGAACTGGATCTCGGATGTCTCGACGAAGCCGGGTCCATCGGGCGGCTGCGCCGGGGTCGGCGACTTTCCTTTGCCGTTCTTGCGCCTAAGGCGCTTGGATCGCGACTCTGTGCCTCGTTCCATCAAAGAGTGCCTGATCGGGGCTGGCGTCGCTGCTACTGAGGACGCGCCAAAAGACCGTGTCACCACCCATTAGAGCAGCGAAGACGGTAGCCGCCAAGCCGGTCGGGCAGTCTAGCATTGGCCCCATGGCGGACCCGAGGGCTGAGGCGGAGCGATTGGCGACCAATGCGGTCGACGTCCTACCCGAGGGCGCGTTGGCCAAACAGCTCGAACTGAGGCGTCCGTTGCGGGTCAAGTTGGGGATCGACCCGACGACGCCGGACATCCACCTCGGGCACACAGTGGTGCTCTCGAAGCTGCGCGAATTCCAGGACGCCGGCCACGTCGTCGTGCTGATCATTGGCGACTTCACGGCTCGGGTCGGGGATCCAAGTGGCCGCTCGGCCGAGCGCCCGGTGCTCTCCGACGAGGAGATATCGGCGAATGCCGCCACCTACCAGGAGCAGGCGTTCAAGGTGCTCGATCGCGATCGCACCGAGGTGCGCTTCAACAGCGAGTGGTTGGAGATGGGGTCCGGGGAACTGCTGGGACTGCTCTCACGCGCAACCGTCGCCCGTCTTCTGGAGCGCGACATCTTCGAGCGCAGGATCGAGGCGGATGAGCCGATCTCGGCGCTGGAGCTGATCTACCCGCTGCTACAGGGCTACGACTCGGTGGCGATCGACGCGGATGTTGAGCTTGGCGGCACCGATCAGAAGTTCAACCTGTTGTTCGGCCGTGACATTCAGAGCGCCTACGGCAAGCCGCCCCAGTCGATCATCACGATGCCGCTTCTGGTTGGGGCCGACGGTTCCCAGAAGATGAGCAAGTCGCTCGGCAACTATGTCGGGGTCACCGACGCCCCGGAGGAGATGTTCGGACGGCTGATGAGCATCCCCGACGATCTGATGCCCGACTACTTTCGCCTCCTACTTTCAGAGGAGGTGCCGGACGCCGAGCCAAACCAGGCAAAGCGCGAGCTGGGGCGGCGGGTCGTCGAGCGCTTTCACGACGCCGACGCCGCGGCGGCAGCCGAAGAGCACTTCGATCGCCTGCACGTGCGCCACGAGCTTCCCGAGGAGATCGAGGAGGCGACCGTGGCTGCCAACGGGCCGGTCCACCTGCCCGCCTTGCTCGCCGAGTTGTTCGGCCTCAGCCGAAGCGAGGCGCGACGGTTGATCGAACAGGGCGGGGTACGGATCGACGACCGGGTGGTGGATGGGGAGGAGCTCGACCTGCCGCTCGACGGCCTCGACGGAGCCGTCGTGCAGGTTGGGAAGCGGCGGCACAAGCGGCTGCGCGTCGAGCGCTGATCGGTAGAACTGCCCGGCACGCCGCTGCCATTGAGCTTCGTGCCTGGCGGGCGCTATACTCTTCGGTCGCACTTGAGGCGGACCTTGAAAGGAGCGTCCTAGAGTCGAGAGCCCATACCGAACCCGATCTGCGGGACCGGTGCGGCCTCTCTGGCGAGAGGCCTTTTTTCTGCCGTTTCAGGCGTTTTCCGGCGGCGAATCCCGTCGCCCAGGCGCCGCGGTCTTTGAAAACTGAGCAGCGTGCATCCCCGCCGGGCATTGCCCGTGCGGGGTGTTGAGCCCGACCCGTTCCGCGCCAGCGCGGGACGGGCCATCAACCCGTCATGCCAGCCGTCGAGTATGTGTACGCGGCGGCCGCTAGGTATGACAGCTCTTCGTTTTGTTTTTTAACTTTTTACGGAGAGTTTGATCCTGGCTCAGGACGAACGCTGGCGGCGTGCCTAACACATGCAAGTGGAGCGACGAACCAGGGCTTGCCCTGGAGCAAAGCCGCGAACGGGTGAGTAACACGTGGGTAACCTGCCCCGATGACCG
>JBBQBH010000022.1:0-42802 GCA_038317345.1 Solirubrobacterales bacterium | reverse complement strand
CGCCGAGCAGGTCGAAGCCCGTGATGCTGCGACCCGAGCCGCGCCCGCTATCGCCGTCGAACGAGAGCAGGATGACCGGGCGCCAGTGGCGCTCGACCAACCGCGAGGCGACGATTCCGACCACGCCCGGGTGCCAGCCGTCGCCGGCGATCACGAGCGCCGCCGCGTCGCGCAGGTGATCCGGAAGGTCGCGGCGCGCCGCCTCCGCGGCCGCCTCCACCTCGCGCTCGGCATGTTGGCGCTCCCGGTTGACGCGGTCGAGCTCCGATGCGATCTCCTCGGCCCGTTGGGGGTCGTCGGTGAGAAACAGCTCGACGCCGGCGTCGGCGCGATAGAGGCGCCCGGCCGCGTTGATGCGGGGGGCGAGGCGAAAGCCGAAATCACCCTCGTCGAGGCGCTCGGCCTCGGACCCCGAGGCGGCGATCAGCGCCCGCATCCCCGGCCGCCTGGCGCGACGGGCAACAGCCAGCCCGCGGCGCACCAGCGAGCGGTTCTCTCCCACCAGCGGCACGACATCGGCCACCGTGGCCAGCGCCACCAGGTCGAGGTCCGCCTCATCGGCCTCCTCGCTCGGTGCGGCGCCGGACGCTCGCAGCGCGCACGCCAGCTTGTACGCGACCCCGGTCCCGCACAGCTGGGCAAAGGGGTAGCCGGAGAGCTCGGGATGCAGGATTGGGCAGTCGGGCAGCTGCTCGGGGGGCGAGTGATGGTCGGTGACCACGACCTCCATCCCCGCCGACCTGGCCTCCTCGACCTCTGTCGCGCAGGTGATTCCACAGTCGGCGGTCAGCAGGACGTCAGTCCCGCGCGCGGCGAGCCCTCTGACCCCTTCAACGCTGAGGCCATAGCCCTCGCCGAGGCGATCGGGGATGTACCAGTCGCACTGTGCGCCCAGGTTCCGCAGGGCGGCGACCAGGATCGCCGTCGAGCAGACGCCGTCGACGTCGTAGTCGCCGTGTACGGTGATGCGCCGCCCGCCGCCCGCCGCGGAGAGCAGCAGTTCGACGACGTCGGCCATCCCCTCGAACTCGAGCGGGTCGTGGGCCTCGTCGGCCTGCAAAAACTGGCGTGCCTGGTCGACCGTTCGGTAGCCGCGTCGCACCAGGGTCACCGCGATCGGGTCGCTGACGCCGAGCTCGTCGGAAAGCGCCCGCGCCTCGGCGTAGGAGTAGGGCTCGGTCACGTATGCGTGGGCAGACTCGGCCACGCTGCCAGGCTAAGCAGGCAGAAGGACGGAATCGCCCCGCTTATTGGCCGCAAGTTGCTGCTTGCTGGTCGCTCGAGCGGCGAACCGCAGCTAAGCGGCGCGCTCGTCGCGCAAGCCGATCACGTAGACCACCGCCAGGCCGAGCGCGATTCCCGGCAGCGCGTAGAGCACCGTCGCCAGGTCGGTATCGCCGATCGTCCGCCCGGATGCAATCTGGGCCGCCGCGCCCGAGATCATCGCCCCGGCGACCGCGCCGAGAAAGGCGCCGACTATTCCCTGCCAGAAGTGGTCGGGCAGGAACACGGTGAAGTGCCAGAGCGCGATGCCGGTCATGAACCAGACCAATAGGGCCATCTAGTGCCCCTTCCGCCAATTTCGGCCCGCTTTTGGCGCGCGAAAGCCGAGCATGGCAAGGACGCAGGGAGGCCCAATAGTGGGCGCTATTGGGCCGACCGAGGACGCAGCCAGGCGGAGTGCTTGCAGCCGCCAAAACGAGGTGTTCATTGGTGGACGGGGCACTATTTCACCGGCGCCTTCCGTGCTTGCGACGTCGCCCCCGCTGGCGGCGGCGCTTGTCGCCCTGCCGGCCTGTCCCGGTCGACCCTTCGCCGTCGCTGCTCGCCCCGACGACCTCATCCTCGGACACCTCATCCGGGACTCCGTCTCCGGCCTCCTCCTTCTCGCGACTGAGGCCCGCCTCGGCCAGAATCTCCGCCTGCGAGCGACGACCGGCGGCCTGCGATGCCGGCGTGACCGCCGTCTCCGGCGCTTCCTCCGGCTCGGCCTCCTCCTCTTCCTCGTCCAGCTTCGCGACCGGTGCCTCCTCGGCGAACGGCGGCACGGTGCCCATCGCGGCCACGATCCGGTCGCGGCGGGCGCGGAAGTCGGGCTCGCGCTCCTTCCACGCGCTCAGCACCGGCGAGGCGATGAAGATCGACGAGTACGTACCGGAGGCGATCCCGACCAGCAGCGCGAAGGCGAAGTCCTTCAGGGTCGTGCCGCCGAACAGCAGCAGCGCCAGCACCGGGAGCAGGGTCGAGAAGCTGGTCGCCAGCGATCGCGTCAGCACCTCGCTCATCGAGCGGTTGACGATCTGCGAGAAGGCGGCGCGCGGCATCCGCGGCAGGTTCTCGCGGATGCGATCGAAGACGATGATCGTGTCGTATAACGAGAACCCGAGGATGGTTAGGAAGGCGGCGATCGTCCCGCTGGTCACCTCCCTCCCCGTCAGCGCATAGACCCCGGCCGTGATCAGGATGTCGTGGAATAGCGCGATCAGAACCGGCAGGGCGAACTTCGGCTGGAAGCGAAGCGCCACGTAGGCGCAGATCACCAGTAGCGAGAAGATCAACGCGTTTCGGGCGCTGTTCGCCACCGTCGTCCCGAACGTCGGGCCGACGCTGGTGCTGTCGAACGCGTTCGTGCGGATGCCGAAGTCCTTCTCCAGCGTCCGTTGAAGCGTCTTTATGCGCCCCGGCTGCAGGGTCTTGCTCTGGATCAGAAACGCATTCGATCCCAATGCCGCATTGCCAGTCACCCGCTGGACCTCCGCTTTGGGGATCCCGACACCGTCCAGTGCGTTGCGGACCCCGTTCTCGTCGGTCAGGTGCAGCAGGCCCACCTCCACCCGGGTCCCGGACTTGAAATCGATCCCGAGGTTGAGCTGCTTGGTCGCCAGGGCGATCGAGCCGACGATCAGGATCGTCCCCGATATCGAGAAGAACCAGCGGCTCGCCCCCATGAAGTCGAAGTGCCAGCGCACCCGTGGCTTGCCGCCGGCGCCGAGCGCGGCGGGGGAGCGCAGCAGGCGCGAGTGGCTCATCGTGCCCAGCAGCGCCTGCGTGAAGACCACCGCAGTCAGCAGCGAGGTGATCGTGCCCAGCGCCAGGGTCAGCGCGAAGCCCTTCACCCCCGCGGTCGCGAGGACGAAGAGGATGAAGGCGGTGAGCAGGGTGACGACGTTGGCGTCGACGATCGTCGCTATCCCGCGTCTGTAACCGGCGGCGATCGAGGCCGCCATCGATCTCCCAGAGCGCACCTCTTCCTTGATGCGCTCGAAGATCACGATGTTGGAGTCGGCGGCGACCCCGATCGTGAGCACCAACCCGGCGATCCCTGGCAGGGTGAGGGTTACCGGGATCAGCTTGATCAGCGCGAAGAAGATCACGCCGTAGGCGCCCAATGCGATGCTCGCCACCAGCCCCAGGAAGCGGTAGAAGAGGAGCAAGAAGAGGACCACGATGATCACGCCGGCGACCCCGGCCCGCAGCCCCTCGTCGAGCGCCTGCTTGCCGAGCGTCGCCGAGACCTGGCTCTGGCTGATCACCTTCAGGTCGATCGGCAGGGCGCCACGCTGCAGGAAGTCGGTCAGCTGCTGCGCCTCGCCAAGCTGCAGGCCCGTGACCTGCACGCCGCCGCGGCTCGGATCGATCCCCTGCGGGTTCTGGTTGAAGTCGACGATCGGCCGCGACTTGACCTCATTGTCGAGCACGATCGCGAAGCTGCCCGAGAGCGCCGCCGAGCTCTGTCCGGGAATCGCGTTGGCCAAGCCGCGCTCGGCGATCCTGCGGGTGACGTCCTCGAACTTCGAATTGCCGTCGCCGCTGAGCCCGAAGGTCACGTTGGGCTGATTGGTCTGCGAGTCGTAGCCCTGCTTGGGGTTGGTGATCTGAGTGCCCGAGACCGCAGGGTGGTCCTTGATCGCGTACCAGCCAGGTGTTGCATTGGTCTGCGCGAGCCCATTGGAGTCGCTGGGGACCTGGCTGACGATTACGGTCCCCTCGGGCACCTTGACCACGATCCCCGAGCTCTCAGGCCGCTTGCGGCCATTGGGGCTGACGAAGAGGTCGCTGCGCACCGTCTCCGGCCCGTCGATCAGGCGGTGGGACTTGTCCTTGCTGAAGAAGTAGTAGGTGGCGCCCTGGCTGCAGTCCGAGCAGTTCGGGACCGGCTTCTGCTGGGCGGCGAGCTGCGCCGCATCCCATTCGGTCGGCAGCGCCCCCGACCCGACCAGCTGTTGATTGAGCGTGCTGGTGGGATTGCGGCCCGCTGCCGTCCAGATCTTGCTCAGCTTGGCGAGCGCTGCCTGATTGGTGGTGCCGGGGGTGCCGCCTACCTGGTGCTCGATCCCGATCAGGTTCGGCTCCCAGTCGTAGAAGAAGAGGCGCGCGGGCTTGGTCGCGCAGTCGGTCGCCTTGCCGACGCTGGTCGCCCCGGGTATGCCGACCTGGATCTGGTCGGCGCCGACCCGCGCAACCTCGATCTCCGAGACGCCGAGCTGGTCGCAGCCGTTGCGGATCGTGTCGACGGCCCGGGTCATCGAAGCGTTGTCGATCGTCGGCTGCTGAGGGGTGGGCCGCCCCTGGAGCACGAGCTGGATTCCGCCCTTCAGGTCGAGGCCGAGCTTGGTCTGCTTGCTCGCGATCACCCAGGCCGAGACGGCGATCAGCCCGCCCACGAACAGCAGCACGAAAAGGTTGCGGCGGTGTCCGCCCATCAGTGGCGCCTCCCGCACCGGTTCGCTGGCGTCGCCACTGGCCTAGGACTCAGGTGTGAGAACGATCAGCAGCCCGCCGTCCTCGTCGTAGCCGGGAAAGACATCCGCGACAGCCTCGGCCGGGAGGTCTCCTTCGGCGTTGACCGAGACGCGCTTGCCGAGCGAGCGCACACCCCATTCCAGCGAGGTCTCGATCGGGTCGGTGAAACCGTCGCCGTTGGTGTCCGCCTCCTCGCCGCCGTCGCCCTCCTCAATCCAGTGCAGCCCGAGCACTTCCTTCACCGGGCGCCCCATCACCTGGTCCTCGCCCAGCCCGGTCAGCTCGAAGCTTCCCCGCCCGGCGCCGATCACCCGACCCTCCTTGTCGCAGACGAAGAAGGCCGCGTTGGGGGCCGGGTAGTAGTCGTCGAGCAGCTCGAACAGGAAGCCAAACCCGCACTTCGAGCAGCCTTTCGGCCGGCCGCTGAAGCCCGCGGTCCGATCCCCGCTCACCTCGCGGTTTCCGCAGTTGGGACAAATGAAGAACGGCATGCCTTGAACAGGCTACAAATAGCAGTCGGCTGACCCGACCGTACGTGGAGTACCCAGCGGCATTCCGACGTCCGCGAGCCGGGCCTAGAACAGGGTCGCGGCGCCTTCCGGCACCGGGATATCGAGGTGCTCGAAGGCGCGCTGAGTGAGGACCCGCCCCCGCGGGGTCCGCTTCATCAGGCCCTGTTGGAGCAGGTAGGGCTCGAGCACGTCCTCGATCGTGTCCTCCTCCTCCCCGATCGCAACCGCAAGCGTCGAAAGGCCGACCGGCCCACCCGAGAACTTGGTCGCGACCGTCTCCAGCAGGATGCGGTCATGGCGGTCGAGGCCGGCGAGGTCGACCTCGAGCATCTCCAGCGCCGCGATCGCGACCTCTGCGGTGACCTTCCCCTCGCCCTTTACCTGGGCGAAGTCGCGAACCCGCTTCAGCAGCCGGTTGGCGACCCTTGGGGTGCCGCGCGAGCGCTCTGAGATCGCCACCGCTCCCTCTCGGTCGACCTCGATCTCGAGGATGTTCGCCGAGCGCTCGACGATCTTGGCCAGGTCGGGCGGCGAGTAGTGCTCGAGCCGATGAGCGACGCCGAAGCGGTCGCGCAACGGCGTGGTCAGCAAACCGCTGCGCGTCGTCGCCCCGATCAGCGTGAACGGGGGCAGCGGCAGGGTCACGGTTCGCGCCCCGGCGCCCTGGCCGAGTACGACCGGAAGCCGTGAGTCCTCCATCGCCGGGTAGAGGGTCTCCTCCACGGCGCGGCCGAGGCGGTGGATCTCGTCGATGAAGAACACGCTGCCGGGCTCCAACGCGGTCAGGAAGGCAGCCACGTCGGCCTTTCGCTCCAACGCCGGCCCCGCGGTCTGCACCAGCGGCACGCCCATCTCGGCGGCCACGATGCAGGCGAGCGAGGTCTTACCGAGACCCGGTGGACCCGCCAGCAGCACGTGGTCGAGCGGCTCGCCGCGACGTTTGGCCGCCTCGATGAAGATCGAGAGCTGCTCGGTGACCTGCACCTGGTTTACGAAGTCGGCGAGGGTCGAGGGCCGCAGCGAGCGGTCCAGCTCCTCGTCGACTCCCCCGGCGCGGGCATCGTGCACCCGGACCTCGGCGTCGTCGGGAGGCAGAGAGTCGGCTCCCGGGGTACGGATCCTCGGGCCGCCGATGTCGGGCGCCTCGCTCACGCTCTCGACCCGGCCCGGCGCAGCGCCTCCGCGATCAGCTCCTCGGGCTGCTTGCTGTCGGCGGCGCCGAGCAACTCTTCGGCCTCCGCCGGCGAGTAGCCGAGGTTGACGAGGCCGTCGCGGGCCAGCGACCGCGGATCGCCACCCTCTTCAGTCCCTATCGCGATTGCCTCCTCGAGCCTTCCGGCCACCTTCTCGCGCAGCTCGACGATGATCCGCTCTGCGGTCCGCTTGCCGATCCCCGGCACGGCCTGGAAGCGCTTCGCGTCGCCGGCCGCGATCGCGCGGAGAAGATCGCGCGAGGTGCCGCCGCCGAGCACCGCGATCGCCACCTTGGGACCGACTCCGCTGACCGAGATCAGCTCGCGGAACAGATCGCGCTCCTCCTCGGAGGCAAAGCCGTAGAGCGCAAGCGAGTCGTCGCGGGCGATCAGCTCCGCGTGCAGGAACCCCTCGCGGCCGGTGGCCGGCACGGACTTCAGAGTCTCGGCAGAGACCGTGAGCCGGTAGCCGACCCCGCCGGCGTCGACGACCACGTGGTCCGGGCGTCGGACCAGGACCTCGCCCCGCACCGCGGCGATCATCCGCTCAAGTGCTCCGCACTGGCAGCAGGCGTCCGCGCCTCGCCGGCTTGCGCCACGCGCCTCACCGAGATCTCATCCTTCAAAGCGCCACCGCTCGCGTGGCAGATCGCCACCGCAAGCGCGTCGGCGGCGTGCTCGGACATCGGTGGCTCGGGGAGGCCGAGCAGCGTCCCGACCATGCGCTGAACCTGCTTTTTGCCGGCGGCGCCGCTGCCGCAAACGGCCATCTTGATCGCCTGCGGGGTGTAGGCGAAGCAGCCCACGCCGCGCTGACCGGCGGCCAGCAGGGTCACGCCGCAGGCCTGGCCCACCGTCATCGCAGAGCGAACGTTGCGTCCGAAGTAGAGATCCTCCAGGGCCAGCGCCTTCGGCTCGTGCCACTCGATCAGCTCCGAGAGCGCCTTATGGATGCGCGCCAGCCGCCGCTCAGGCGGCTCATCGGAGGTGGTTTCAATCACCCCTCCATCCAGCGCAACCATGTGGGCGCCCTCGATCCGTACGACGCCGAACCCGAGGTTGGCCGCGCCGGGATCCACTCCCATGACGACCTTCATGGGACCTGATTCTGCGCGCCGCCTCGGATGCCTCTTTGCGTATGAGAGACCGGCTCATGTGGCAGGCTTTACGCCGATGCGGCTACCGCGCGCAAATGACGCGCTGGTGCTCGGCGGGCGCTACCGCGTGATCAAGAGACTCGGCTCGGGCGGTATGGGGGCCAGTGTTCTGCTGGCCGAGGACGAGCGCCTCGGTCGCTTGGTGGCGCTCAAGCGCCTGCCGACGTCCAGCCCGGAGGACGCCCTGGCCCGGTTCCGCCGCGAGGCTCGCCTGGGCGCATCGCTGAACCACCCCAACGTGGTCTCGATCTTCGACTCGGCGGCCGACGCCGACTCCCTGCTGATCGTCATGGAGTACGTGGAGGGCAAGTCGCTGAAAGACGAACTCCAGAGCGGACCTCTGGCTCCGCAGCGCGCGGTTGAGGTGCTCACGCAGATCGCCGCGGCGCTCGACTATGCGCACGCGGCCGGGGTGATCCACCGCGACGTGAAGCCGTCGAACGTGCTGATCGGAGACGACGGCACGGCGAAGCTCGCCGATCTGGGCATCGCCACCGCGGTCGACGCGACCAGCATCACTAACACCAATGACATCATCGGAACGCTTTCCTATATCGCCCCCGAGCGGCTGGAGAACGCCGAGGACGACCCCTCTGCGGACGTCTACTCGCTCGCCGCGGTCGCCTTCGAGGCCATTTCCGGTGAGCGGGCGCAGCAGGGGCAGACGCCGACAGAGATCGTCAGCCTCAGGCGTCCTCGCGACCTGCGCGAGGTGTGGCCCGCGGCCCCGCCGGCGGCCGCAGAGGTGCTGG
Source organism: Solirubrobacterales bacterium (assembly GCA_038317345.1). Taxonomy (GTDB): domain Bacteria; phylum Actinomycetota; class Thermoleophilia; order Solirubrobacterales; family 70-9; genus Mayfieldus. The sequence continues at coordinate 34,445 of JBBQBH010000022.1, read as the reverse complement.
GCGAAGGGCTGGCGCGCGATCCGCAGCGCCGCCCGCGCGGCGCCGGCGAGCTGGCCGACCGCCTCTCGGTCGCGCTGAACGGTGAGGATGGACCAGTCCCGGCGGACGACGAGGCGACGGCGACGTTGATGGCGCCGCCTCGACCGGTACCTGCGATCCAGCCTCAGACAAGACCGTCGAAGGGCGGGTGGTCACGCCGGCGAACCGCGATCGTGGCCGCGATCGTGGCGCTGGCCGGAGCGTTGATCGCCGTGATCGCGCTCGGTGGCGGTTCCGATCAAGCCAAGCCGACCGCAAGGGTCAAGACCCAGATCCGCACCGTGACCACGAAGCCGAAATCTCCGGCCCCGGCGCCCCTTACCGGCGCGGCGCTCGGCGCACAGCTCAACGACCAGGGCTACTCGCTGATCCAGCAGGGTCGCTCCGACGAGGCGATCCCGCTGTTGCGGCAAGCGGTGAATGCCTTCCCCGAAGGCACAAGCGACGTCAACTACGCCTATGCGCTGTACAACCTCGGGCACGCCCTGCGGCTGGCGGGACGCGCGCAGGAAGCGATCCCGATCCTCGAGCAGCGCCTCCAGATCTCCGACCAGAGCGGCGCCGTGGCCCAGGAGCTGGCGGCGGCCGAGCAGCAGGCCGGGGAAAGCACTTCGGGAGGAGTCCAGCCACCCGGCGAGGGCGGTGAGTCGTCGGGCGGCGTAAAGCCCGGGAATGGACCGAAACCGGGCAAGGGCCCGGGCAGCCATGGCGATTAGGGACGTGCGGCCCGAATTGTCCGCGAGGTTGCTTCGCCTTCGCAACCTCTTTGCGACCGTGGCGATCTTCGCCATCGCCGCCAGCCTCGCAAGCCATGCGATCTACCTGCCAGCGCTCTGGACTGTGGTGTTGGTGATCGGCGGCGTGGTTCTGGTCCCCGGGGGCTGGTGGTGGTTCTTCACGGCTCGCGCCGCCGGTGTCACCCGACCTCCCGTGCCCTCGATTCGCAGCCGCGCGATCGCCGCTGCCCTGTTCGCGGTGCTCCTCATCTCATTCCTGGTCGATGCGGGTTCCGCATTCGAGAATCCCGAGAAGCGCGATGGCCACTATGTGAGCACCTCGCACGGGAACGTCACGGGCGTCCTCACGAAGTCAGAATACGAGGACGCGATCATGGCGCAGGGGGCGTTCGTCGCTCTGACCCTCGGAGGAATTGCCCTTCTGTGCGCGGTCTTTTCCGATGCGATCGCGGCCGCCGCCCCCGAGGACGCAGTGGCCGACCGCCCGAGCTAGGCGACGCTCTCGAGCACTTCCTGCGGGATGTCGAAGTTCGCGTGCACCTCGTTGACGTCGTCGTGATCCTCGAGGTCGTCGAGCAGGCGCAGCAGCGGCCGGGCCGCCGATTCGTCCACCTCGACCAGGTTCTTCGGCTCCATCGTCAGATCGGATGATTGGATCTCCACGCCGGCCCGCTCCAGCGCCTCGCGCACCGCGGTCAGCTGCGATGGCTCGCTGATCACCTTCAGCAGGTCGCCATCCTGCTGTACGTCCTCGGCGCCGGCGTCGATCGCTGGAATCAGGTCGTCCTCGCCATAGCGATCGGCGTCGACCACGATCACCCCGCGCTTCTCGAAGATCCAGGCGACCGAGCCCGGCTCACCGAGGCTGCCGCCGTGCTTGGAGAAAGAGTGGCGGACCTCTGCACTGGTGCGATTGCGGTTGTCGGTCAGCGCCTCGACCAGAATCGCCGCCCCACCCGGTCCGTATCCCTCGAACACGACCCGCTCGATCGCCGCCGCGTCGGCGCCTTCTCCGGTGCCGCGGTCGATCGCCCGCTGGATGCTGTCCTTGGGCATCGAGGCGTCGCGCGCCTTCTGCACGGCCGTCGCCAGCGCCGGGTTCGCGTCAGGTTCGCCTCCGCCCTCGCGCGCCGCGACGGTGATCGCGCGGGCGAGCTTCGTGAACTGTTGGCCCCGCTTCGCATCCGCGGCCGCTTTGCGGTGCTTGATTGACGACCATTTAGAGTGACCTGACATACGTCGATTGTATGGACGGAATGCCCACGCCCAACGCCCCCCGACGCGCCGGTCGCCACGTCGCGGCAATGATCCTGGTTCTGCTGATGATCGTCGCCGCGCTGTCGATGTGGACGGTTATCCCACTCGGCTGGGTCTGGATCGGCTCGAGGATCTCGAAGACCCAGGACCCCGCGGGCGGCCCCTACATGGTCGTGCTGGTCGGGATCGTCGTCTCGATCCTGGTCGTCTCCTGGCTGTTGGGACGACTGAACCGTGCCTACGTGCACCTGACCGGCACCAACACGGTGGAGCCGATCCGCGCTAACTGGCTGAAGAGCATGCGCGACACGGCCGGCGTCCCGAACTACCCGACCGTGCTGGAAACGGTGATCGTCACTTCGGTGATCTTGGCGATCCTTGCGATGACGGTGTGGTTCTTCGTCGCGGCCGGATCGCCACTGCCGAATCAGTAGCTAAACGACGAACTTCCCGTCCACCTGCAGGTCCTCACCATCGACGGTGATGCGACCACCGTTCCGCAGGTCGCAGACCAGGTCCTCGTGCACAGCGGACTCGTTCACCCCGCCGGTCTCCGGGTAGGAGCGACCGAGGGCCATGTGCACGGTGCCGCCGATCTTCTCGTCGAGCAGCACCTCACGGGTACCGCGGTCGATCCCGAAGTTGGTGCCAATCCCCAGCTCGCCAAGCGAGCGCGCGCCCTGGTCGGTGTCGAGCAGCTTGACCAGGTACTCCTCCCCGCGCTCAGCGCCCGCGTCGGTGACCCTTCCGCCCTCGAAACGCAACCGCACGCCGCTCACCTCACGGCCCCTGATCACCGCCGGCAGGTGAAACGTGACCTCGCCCTCGATCGAGTCCTCGATCGGACCGGTGAAGAATTCGCCGTCGGGCATGTTGTGCTTGCCGAGCGAGGGGATGAACTTGCGCCCCTCGATACCGAGCTTGATGTCGGTGCCTGGCGCGGTCACGTGGACCTCCTCACGCCCCTCGGTCCACTCGGCCAGGCGCTGCGTCTCCTCGGAGGCCTTCTGCCAATTGCTCAGCGGATCGCCGCCGGTGGCAAGACAGGCCTCGAAGTAGAAGTCCTCGTAGTCGGCGAGGCTCATCTCGGCCTCGGCGGCGTAGCCCGAGGTGGGAAACAGCGTGTACACCCAGCGAAACGAGCCAGCGGCGCTCCGTTCCATCGCCTTTGCCATCAGAGCGCCGGTGGCCTGAGACCGGCGCTGCTGGCGTTCCGGCGGCACCGCGGAGAGGCTGCGCGGGTTGGTGCTGGCACCAACCGAGATCCGCACGTCTGCCTGCTCGACCATCCATCTCGAGACCGGTGAGACCCACTCCAGCTGGGCGTCGGAGGCATGCTTGTAGTAGGTGGCGTCCTGCCCATCGAGGGACATGTGAAGAACCGGGTTGCCCCCGGCCTTCAGCACCTCCTCGTAGATCGCGGCGAGCAGCGGCTCGGCGGCGCTCTCCCCGTCGATCATCACCGCCTCCCCCTCCTTCACCCCGGTCGAATAGCCGACCAGGATTTGGGCCAGGTTGGTGACTCGGGGATCCCTCATCGCGCGCTCTCCCGTTCTCTGGTCGCCTCGGTGACCATTGCCATGAACAACGCGTGGATGCGAGCATCGTCGGTCAGCTCGGGGTGAAAGGCGCCGGCCAGCACCGAATCGTCGCGCACCACCACAGGGTGATCGCGCCAGCTCGCCAGTACTTCGACCCCCGGTCCGTAACGCTCTATCCACGGCGCCCGGATGAACACCGCCCGCAGCGGCTCGGGGCCGAGGCCCTCGACCTCTAGGTCGGTCTCGAAGCTCTGGAGCTGGCGCCCGAATGCGTTGCGGCGGGCGGTGGCGTCGAGCAGACCGAGATGCTGGTCGTCGCAGACGATCATCCCGGCGCAGGTCCCGAGGATCGGCCGGCCGGCGCCGTGGTGCGCGCGGACCCCTTCGTCGAGCCCGGCGGACTCCATCCCCTTCATGATCGTCGTGCTCTCGCCGCCCGGGATGATCAACCCGTCGAGGTCGACCAGCTGTCCGGGAGCTCGCACCTCGCTCGGAGATGCCCCCAGCTCCCGCAGTACGCGCGAGTGGGCGGCGAAATCGCCCTGGACGGCGAGCACGCCGACCCGCAACGGCTGTGCCGCGCTCACCAGCCGCGACCCTGCAGCTTGCCGTCTTCCCCCAGTGCTGCGATCTCCAGCCCCGGCATCGCCTCGCCCAGCTCCGACATCGCCTCGGCGATGCGGGCCGGGTCCTCGTAGCGGGTGGTCGCCTCGACGATCGCCCGGGCGCGACGCTCGGGGTCCTCGCTCTTGAAGATCCCCGAGCCGACGAAGTTGCCCTCGGCGCCGAGCTGCATCATCAGCGCCGCGTCAGCCGGCGTCGCGATGCCACCGGCGCAGAACAGAGGTACCGGTAGCGACCCTCTCTCGGCGACGTCGCGCACGACCTCGAGCGGCGCGCTGTGCTCCTTCGCCGCCGAGGCGAGCTCCTCGGGGCCAAGCCCAGCCAGCTGCTTTATGCCGGTTGTGATCTCGCGCATATGGCGAACGGCCTCGACGATGTTGCCCGTGCCGGCTTCGCCCTTGGAGCGGATCATCGCCGCGCCCTCACCGATCCGCCGCAGCGCCTCGCCGAGGTTTGTCGCGCCGCATACGAACGGAATCTCGAACGCGAACTTGTCGATGTGGTTGTGCTCGTCGGCCGGAGTAAGGACCTCGGACTCGTCGATGTAGTCGACCTCGAGCGCCTCCAGGACCTGGGCCTCCACGAAGTGGCCGATCCGCGCCTTCGCCATCACCGGGATCGTCACCGACTCCTGGATCTCGGCGATCTTGCGGGTAGACGCCATACGCGCGACTCCGCCCTCGGCGCGGATGTCGGCGGGGACCCGCTCCAGCGCCATCACCGCGCAGGCGCCAGCCTCCTCGGCGATCTTCGCCTGCTCAACGTTGGTCACGTCCATGATCACGCCGCCCTTCAGCATCTCGGCGAGCCCGGTCTTGACGCGGAATGTGGCGCGTTCGGCCATGACCCAAATATAGAGGCCATGCACCAGCACACCGGTCTCCGCCTCGATCGCTCTGCGCTGACGTGTTGGACGCTTCGGCTAAAGCGCGCCTGGCCCCAACACCGGCGGACTTGCGGCCGGGTGCGCAAAGCAAAGGGCCCGCCGAAGCGGGCCCTTTGCTGGCTCGGGTGCGTGATCGGAGAAGTTCGTTACTTGAGCTTGAAGGCGCGGATGCGGTCGCGGTGGGCGGCCTCGTCGCGGGCATAGACGCCGTGGGCGAGCGCCTGAACGAGCGCCATCAGAGCGGTGTTGGAGCGCGCAAAGGAAGGGCTGTTGGAGGAGTAGTAGAGGGTCAGCTCGGCGTGCTCGCCCACTTCTGACATGGTCGCGTCGGAGATCGCCAGGGTGCGGGCCCGGCGGTGGAGCGCCAGCTTCATCGCCCGCAGAAGCAGCGGATGCGCACGCCCCGCGGAGAGCGCGATCACCAGCGTGTCCTCGTCGATGCGGCCGAGCCGCTGAAGCGACTCGCCGCCGGTGCTGGCGACGATCTCGGCACGGACGTCGAGCAGGCTCAGCATGTGGCGCAGGTAGCTGGCGAAGAAGGCCATCTGATCGACACCGACGATCACCACGCGCTGGGAGGTGGCAAGCGCGGCGACCGAAGCCTCGATCTGTTCGCGGGTGAGGCTGCGGGCGGTCTCCTCGAGATTCGCGTGGTCGGCGCCCAGCGAAGCCTCGAACTCGGAGTGATCGAAGTCGAACAGAGACCCGCTCTGCGCGCCGGCGTCGCCCTCTTCGGTGGTGTTGCGGTACTCCTCGATTGCCGCCTGTTGAAGCTCGGGATAGCCGTCGAAGCCCAGCGCCTGCGAGAAGCGCACGACCGTCGATGACGAGGTGCTGGCACGCCTGGCGAGCTCCTCAGCAGTGAGGAAGGCCGCCTCGTCGAGATGGTCGACGATGTAGCGCGCCACGTCCTTCTGGGAGCGGGAGAACTCGTCGAAGCGCTCGGAGATGAAGCCGGACAAGCTCTTGCGCTTCGGACGAGACCGTGTCGAAGTCCGGGTCACGGCGCTGAGATTCGCCTTTGCAACGGTTTTCCCTTCCGCCGCCGCCGCTGATATTGCAGGCGCGCGCGGCGGCGGGCCTACCTGATGTGGTTGGATGGCGCGGCTGTGACGGCCGAGCAGGCACTGCGCTTCACCAACCGCAACCTGATTGTTTTCGACCTCCTGCTGGGGTCGGCCACGCTCATTGCGCCCGCCCAGACGCTTCGCGTGCTCGGGCACGAGGAACCTTCCGAGGACGCGAAACACCTGTTCCGCCGCTGCGGGCCGATCTGGCTCACCTTTGCCGCCGCCCACGCGGTCGCCGACCGGCGCGGCTTCCAGGAGGACTGGTGGGCACTCGCCTGGCTGCGCGGCACCGAGATCGCAACCGACGCACTGTGGTCCCAGTCGCCGGCGCTCAGCCGCCCGGGCGCGAAGCTGGGGTTGCGGCTGGCCGGCGTCTTCAACCTGGCGGTCGCCGTCGGGTTCGGCTGGCTGTCGCGGCGCTAGCCGCCGGTCACTTGCCCAGCGTCACCGACGGGCGACTGCAGAAGCGCAAACCGAGCTGAAGCGCAAGCTGTCGGCGCAGGGGCGCCTGTGCCGCTGCGCGGTGGGTGGCCCGCACATAGGCGTTGATGTCCTTGGAGGCGGCTGCATCGCGGCCGTCCTCGATGAATCCCAGGTCCTTCTCGCGGGCGGCGAGATAGCGACTGTAGTCCGCCTTCAGCTCGGCCGGGGGCTCGATCTGATGAAGGTTGTCGAGGGCCTGCTGCGAGACGTCGGCAAGCGCCGCGGCCTGCTTCTCGGTCTGGTCGGCCGTGTGCGGCTGGATCCGTTGGATGCGGTCGAATTGCTGCTGCGAGTCCCGACAGACCTGGTTCGCCTCGCTCTGAAATTCCTGCGGCGAGATCGACCCGCTGTTGCTGCTCCCACCGCAGGACGTCAGCGCGGCTATCGCCGCGGCACAGGCAAGGCCGGCCGCAAGGCGTGGGTTTGGGCGAGGCGCTCGCATCGGCCGGGGATGGTGCCAGGTCCCGCCGTCGGCCCTGGCGGTTGGCCCTAATCCTCGTCGCCGGAAAGAAAGCCGGGCTCGGCGATCACGAAGGCGCCCCCGATGATCGCCGCGAGCAGAAAGCCGACCCCGAGCACCCGGGTGATCGCCGCTTCGAAGGGGATCATCAGCCCGACTCCGAGCAGGAAGGACAGCAGCGCCAGCAGAACGTTGCGACCCCGGGCGCTCATGTCCCGCCCTCGGTGGACCCGCTGCCCGGAAGGGGCTGGAAGCGCTGGTCGAGCGGCTCGAATTCCTGGTCGAGCCGGCCCCGGAGGGTCAGCGAGTAGAGCAGGTAGAGCGACGGGATCAGGACCACCAGCCCGGCGCCGACGCCGATCAGGGTCGCGGCCAGGGTCGCGTTCGGGGCGGCCGCCTGATCGAGGGTGAGGCGGTCGGGCAGCAGGTACGGCGACTGTGCGAATGCCCACCCCACCGTCACACAGGCAACCGCCGCCGCGGCGGAGAAGCGGGCCAGCTCGAAGCGCTGCACCCAGACCAGGGCCAGGGTCGCAATGCCGGCCAGCGCCGAGGCGATCACGAAGACGAGGCCGCCGCCCGAGGTGAGGCCGTCGAAGAGGGACCGTGCGTCGTCGTGCAACACCACCAGCCCGCCAATTGCGACGACCCCGGCGACGCTTCCGGCGATCAGCGCCCGGGCCCTGAAGGCGCGAGCCAGGTCCGGAAGCCCGGCCCGCACGGAGTCGCCGGCCATGTAGACCGCCGCCAGGTAGGCGCCGGTGATGACGGCGAGCCCTCCGACCAGCACCCCGGTCGGGCTCAACCAGGAGCTGATCGGATCCCCGGCGGCGTTTCCGACCGGCACCCGGCCGGAGGCGATCGCTCCCAGGCAGGAGCCGAGGCAGAAGGGGACCAGAACCGAGGAGGAGGCGAAGAGGGCCCCGATGAAGCGGGCCTCCCCGATCGTCGCCGCCTGTCCGCGCAAGGCGAATGCAGTACCCCGCAAGATGATCCCCACGACGACGATCAGCAGCGGCACGTAGAGGGTCGAGAAGATCGACCCGAACGCGGTCGGAAAACAAGTCCACATCAGGACCAGGACGAAGATCAGCCAGACATGGTTGGCCTCCCAGACCGGGCCCATCGACTGCTGGACCATCCCGCGCACCCGTCCCCCCCGCCTCGCTCCGCCGGCGGTCAGGTCCCAGAAGCCGGCGCCGAAGTCGGCGCCGCCGAGCACCGCATAGGCGGTGATGCCGGCGATCACCAGCCCCAGGCAGATCTCCGGCAGCATCAGCTCTCCGCCCCCTGCGGTTCTGCGGCCGCCTCGGGCGAGCTGCGCGCCAGCCGGCGCAGCAGCCAGATCACCGCGCCGAGCAGCGACAGGTAGACCGCCAGCAGCGAGAAGAAGATGACGGGCAACCCGCCGGCGTCGGTGACCGCCTGCTCGGTTCGCATCACCTCGTAGACGATCCAGGGCTGGCGGCCGACCTCGGTTGTGACCCAGCCGCAGATCAGCGCGAGCAGCGATAGCGGTCCGGCGAGCACCACGGCGCGGAAGAACCATCGCGAGCGCGGCAGTCGACGGCGGCGCCACCAGGTGAACAGGTAGGCGACCGTGATCAGCGCCAGCCCGGTGCCGACGAAGACCATGGTCTGAAACGAGAGTCGGGTGACGTTGATCGGCGGGCGATCGTCGGGCGGAGCGATGTTCAGCCCCTTCACGGTCCCGTTCGGATCGTGGTCGGCGAGGATCGACAGCAGGTCGGGGATCTCGATCCCGTGCTTTACCTCCCCGTCCTCATAGATGCCGCCGATGTGGAAGGGCGCGCCGCTTTCGGTCTTCGGGAGCCCCTCGAAGGCGGCGAGCTTCAGCGGCTGGTCCTTGGTCACCGTGCGGGCCGCCCAGTCGCCGACGATCAGCTGCGCCGGTGTGACCAGCGCCGCGAAGGTAAGCGGGATGATCAGGGCGGCGCGGTTGTATCGGCTGCGGTCCCCTCGCAGCCAGGCGCGCGCGTAGACGGCGGCAACGAGGAAGCCGGCCACCATGTACCCGGCGAAGTACATGTGGGTGAGCTCGAAGGGAAGCTGGGAGTTGAACAGCGCCGCCCACGGATGCACGTTGGTTACATGGCCTCCGACCAGGTCGAATCCGGTCGGATGGTTCATCCAGGCGTTGACCGAGATCACGAACATCGAGCCGGTCAGTCCGGTGATCACGATCGGTATCCCGCAGAGAAAGTGCCGGCGCGGCGAGAGCCGGTCCCAGCCGTAGACGTAGATGGCGATGAAGATCGCCTCGATGAAGAAGGAGAAGCCCTCGAGAGTGAAGCCGAGCCCGAACACCGAGCCGAAGGTGGCGGTGAAGTTCGGCCATAGCAGGCCGAACTCGAAGGAGAGGATGGTGCCGCTCACGACACCGACCGCAAAGAGAATCAGCATCACCTTCGACCAGCGCTTCGCGATCGTCTTGTAGACCGGGTCGCCGCTGCGAAGCCAGAGCCCCTCGGTGAACAGCACCATCGCCGGGAACGCGATCCCGAAGCAGACCAGGGGGATGTGGAAGATGAACGAGAGGGCCTGCGTGTGGCGAGCGGCGAGCAGATGCTCCTGTGTGGACTCGCCGAGGGCGCTGCTCACGTGGCCCGCCGCGAGCACGAGGACGTCCATGCCTGGAGGCTACGGTGTCTCTTCGACGTGACTGAGCTTCCCGACTCCCGCCACAGCCTGCGCGGCCTCGATGCCGAGGGGCACGAGGCATGGCTGATCCGCGGAATCGCGGGCAAGCTCTATCGCTGCCCGGGGTGTCACGAAACGGTCGAGATTGGCGAGGAGCACGTGATCGTCCACTACGTGCGCCGCGCCGGTGGCTCCGATCACCACCACTGGCACACGCGCTGCGTCAGCGAGCTGCTGCTGCCGGAGCTTCGCAGCGTGCGCCGCGTGCGCTCTTCTGAGACCAGCATGGACCGCCTGCAGGCGCGGGGCAGGCGTAAGCCGAAGAAACGCCGGAATTAGTGCGGCGACAACGTCGCCGCAGACCTAGACGTGCCGGTGGCGTTTGGGCGCGGGCTTCTCGGCGGGCTCATCCCAGGTGACAATCGCCCAGATGAGCATTACGACTGCGAGTGCTATGAGTGCGACCATGGAAATGCGCTCCTTCCGTATTTCCATATCGGCTGATCTCGCGTTTTGCGTATACCGCCTTCTCGGTAGCAACGGGTTACGTAAACCCCGCCCCACTCCTGCAAGGACATCGGCGCGATGCCCGAAGGGGCAGCGGCCGCCACAGGTAGCTAAGCGAACGGCTAGCTAGGCAACCGGCGCCTGGCGGCGAGCCTGGCGCGAGCTACGCAATCCCCTGCGGAACAGTCCCGCAGTGCGCTTTGTGCTGTGACGGGTGGCCTTGCTGTTGCTGATCCCGAGCTCGCGACGGCATTCAACGATCCGCTCGCGAAGCTCGGCCAGCTCTTGGCGTGCTTCCTGGGTGGCATTGAGAGCCATAGGTGCTCATAACTTCGGCAGAGCAGCGGGGCGACTTGAACCCGCCTGGACGCCTGATCGGGAATCAGCCGTTCAGGAGCTGGACTGGGTGGGGAAAGGCGAGTTGAGCTCCGACCCCAGATCGACCTGCTCGAGGTCGGAGGCCTCGAAGAGGCTGGCCATTGGGTCGAGCATCCGCACGACGGTGAGGGCACTCATCAGATAGGCCGAGCGCGGTGCACGCACCCGGACTTTGCGCTGCTCGTTGTCGGTGCGAACCGTGACGGTGCAGCCGCCGGTCAACTCCATCGCCCGCAGCGCCCACTGATGCGAGGTGACGTCGAACAGCAGGTGCAGGGAGAAGCGGTGCGGGCTGTCGAACTCGAGATCGAGGCGGGCAAGCACGCCACGACATCCGGGCACGCTCGCGATCCCCCAATCGGCCTGGTAGGAGACCAGCTCTTCCAGCTCGCCGAATCGAACCAGCTCGTAGCCGGGCTCATCGGGGTCCTCGAGCTCGAGCATCACGTGCGCGCCGATCACCCGGTCGAGGTCGTCCTGCTCCTCGCCCGAGAAGTCCACGACGACGGTTCCGACTCGAAACTCCTGCAAAGCGGCCGCCGCGTCGATCGGCCCGAGCACCCGCAGGGGCGCGCCGTGCGTGCCAATCACCGCTCCTGCGGGCGGCACCCTCCCCATCGCCTGAAGGGGATCGAGTACCGCCTCGACCTCGTCCACATCGATCGTCTCGACGCCGTCCTCGAGGATTCCCTCGAGGATCCCACGGGCGGCCGCCGCTCCGTCGAGGAGCAGAAGCAACTCTGCATAGCGTTCTGGATCTATTCGCTCGCCCACTTTCGTGCGCCTTCCCGTCCAAAATGGTGGCACAGCAAATGGAACATGCCGCGAATCTGGACGTTTCTACGGTTCGGCGCCCAGAGTGTGCAAATGTGAATCGAGCTACACGCCTGTTTGGGGCCCGGGCAACCGGGTGACGGAGGTGAGCCTCGTGTCTTCTCGATTGACCAATTTCCAACCCCTCTCCCGAGTCCGCGAGAGCCTGCGCGCCAGCACGCTCGACAGGCGTCTGGCGGAGGGCGCCGACCCCACAGAGGATCCTGAGCTCACCCAGCGCGCCCGCCGCCTGACGTCGGAACAGACACGGGAGGAGCTCGCGAACTTGATCCAGAGTCTGATTGATGCCGCCGATCGGCCCTCGAGCAGGAGGCGGCCGGCTGTAGTCCTTGAGCGTGTCGCGATCCGCGAGACGCGGCTCCAGCTCCTCTCTCTCGCCCGGGACCTCGCGAAGGTCGAGGAGCCTGCCAGCGCCCGTGGCATCGCGAGGACCCGGCAGCTCCTGACCGACGGCGGCTCGCCGCTTTACGCACCGTGGGTTGCAAGTCCTCGCCCCTAGTCTGTCCGCATGGTCAACGAGACCCCCTTGAGGCGCACCGACTACGGGCTCGTGCCGGAGGCTGAGGGCTGGTTCGTCGTCAACGCTCGCGAGGCTCGCTGGCTCGACGACGGCGGCCTCGGCTACTACACGCCGTTCGAGGGTGAGAAGCGGTTTTCGCGTCTCGGGTTCAACGTCGCCGTGCTCGAGCCGGGGCAGCCGAACGGCGTGTACCACGGCGAGGACGAGCAGGAGGACTTCCTCGTCCTGGCTGGGGAGTGCATCCTGCTGATCGAGGAGCAGGAGCGGAAGCTGAAGGCCTGGGACTTCGTGCACTGCCCCGCTTGGACCGAGCACATCTTCGTCGGCGCGGGCGATGGGCCCTGCGCGATCCTGATGGTCAGCACGCGAGGGCCCGAAGACCAAGTCCTGTATCCGGAATCCGAGCTGGCCCAGCGCCATGGCGCTGGCGTCGAGCGGGAGACCGACTCGGCTAAGGAGGCCTACCGTCGCTTCCCGAACCGCAAGACGCCGACCGCCTATCGCGAAGGCTGGCTGCCGAAGGGCTAGGCGCTGAAGCGGGCCGCTTCCTCTGAGCCGCCGGTCGCGTCGCCGGCGCTGTATGAGTGGGCGCCGGCTCCGGCCAGCGCTCCCCCCTCGACGATCAGATACTCCTCGCGGATCGGTCGCCCGTCGAAGAAGCACTCGAGGATCTCGCGGGTTCCCGCTGCATAGCGGGCCTGAGCCGAAAGGCTGGTTCCCGAGACGTGCGGGGTCATGCCGTGGTGGGGCATCGAGCGCCAGGGGTGGTCGCGGGGCGGCGGCTGCGGAAACCAGACGTCGCCGGCGTAGCCGGCCAACTGCCCGTTCTCCAGCGCCCGCACGATCGCGTCGCGATCGCAGATCTTCCCGCGCGCCGTGTTGACCAGGTAGGCGCCGCGCTTCATCTTCCCGATCAGCTCGTGTTGAACATGTTCTCGGTTTCGGGGTGAAGCGGTGCGTTGATCGTCACCACGTCGCAGACTCCTACCAGCGACTCGACGTCGGGGTGAAAGGTGACGCCGAGCTCCTCCTCGACCTCGGTCGGGAGGCGATTTCGGTCGGTGTAGTGAAGGCCGACGTCGAACGGCTTCATGCGCCGCAGGACCGCAGAGCCGATGCGGCCGGCGGCCACCGTTCCGACCTGCATCCCTTCGACGTCGTAGGACCGCGAGACGCAGTCGGCGATGTTCCAGCCGCCCTTGACCACGGTCTGGTAGGAGGGGATGTAGTTGCGGACCAGCGCCAGGATCATCATCACCACGTGCTCGGAGACGCTGATGCTGTTGGAGTAGGTGACCTCGGCAACCGTTATCCCGTTCTCGATCGCGGCCTGCAGGTCGACGTGATCTGAGCCGATACCGGCGGTGATCGCAAGCTTCAGGTTCGGCGCCTTGGCGATCCGCTCGGCGGTCAGGTAGGCGGGCCAGAAGGGCTGTGAGATGACCACCTCGGCTTCGGGGAGCTGGCGCTCGAACTCGGAGTCGGGGCCGTCCTTGTCGGAGGTGACGACGAGGGTGTGTCCCCCCTGCTCCAGGAACTCCCGTAGGCCGAGTGCGCCGGAGACACAACCCAACAGCTCGCCCGGCGTGAAGTCGATTGCCTTCGGGGTGGGCGTTGTCTGCCCGTCCGGGTAATGCTCGATCTGGGGGACGTCGTCGCGCGGGTATGCCGGCGGATAGCCGTCGAGGGGATCGTCGTAGAGGACGCAGAGAACGTTCGCCATGACCAGTACCCGAGAGGACCGTATAGCACCGCCGCCGAGCACGGCGAGTTTCGCAGGGCGCGAATAGGATCGGCTCCGAGATGCTGGTCGAGATCCTGCCGCTCGCGATCGGGTCCGCCATCTACCCGACGCTGCTGGCGATGGTTGTGATCATCCTCGGGCAGCCGAACCCGAGGCGACTGCTCGCCGCATATTTCTGCGGTGGGATGCTCGCCAGCCTCACGGTCGGCTTCCTGGTCGTCACCGCGCTCAATTCGGGGAATACCGTCGGCGGGTCTGACCACACGGTCGGTCCGGCGGTCGATTTCGTCATCGCCGCGTTCGCCCTTTTGCTGGTCTACGTCCTGCTCACCGACCGCGACCGGGCGCTACGTGAGCACCATGCAAGGAAGAAGGAGCATCGTGAGACGGAGGGCGGCGTGCCGTGGTCGCAGCGGGTCCTGAGCCGCAACTCCCTATTTCTCACATTCGTCATCGGCATCGCTCTGAACCTCCCGGGGCCCTTTACCTCGTCGCCCTCAAGGACATCGCGGCGGCGGACCTGACGACGGCGGCGACCATCTTCTACGTCCTCCTTTACAACCTGATCATGTTCCAGTGGGCGGAGATCCCGCTGGTCGGCTACGCCGTGGCACCCGAGAGGACCGAGCACGTGATCCGCTCTCTCAACGACTGGCTCGGCACCCACGCGCGCCAGATCGCGATCGCACTTTGCGCGGCGGCCGCGGTCTATCCAGTCGCGCAGGGGCTGGCTACGGCTACCTGACCCGAAGCGCCAGGATTGTCCCAATGCTTGCGGCAGCTCCGCCTCGGTGAGGGACTCGGCACGTAACCGCGGCTTTGGTACGTGAGGCTGTTGATGATCGCGGGCACGCTGAACATCATTTATGGCATCGCTGCAATCAGCGATGCGCACTTCTACACCAGCACCGGCACCCACTACGTCTTTTCGAGCCTGCATACCTGGGGCTGGATCACCAGTGATCCTGGGTGTGATCCAGCTCACCGGCGGGTTCTCGCTGGTGAGCGGCGGGGCCTACGGACGGGTAATCGGGATCACCGCCGCCAGCATCGGCGCGATCGGCGCCCTGCTGTCCGTCGGGGGCGCATACCCGTTCTGGTCGTTGGGCATCTTCGCGCTCTGCGTGATCGTGCTTCATGGTCTCGTCGTCTACGGGGAGCCCGAGAGAACCTCAGCACCCTGACTCGCCAGCGGGGCCTCGGGCTGGCCGGGGCCCCGCGCGGCGTCCTTATAAATAGGGGTTGATCCGAGGGTCGATCGCTACGCCGGTGCGGCGGAGGCGCCGAGCCGGTCGCGCGCCTTCTGCACCGCCACCACGGAGGTGTGCACGGCACTGGCGATCTGAGCGTTGGAGCGATTTGGGTCCCGCGTCACCTCGAACTCGAGAAGCGCGAAAGAGCGAAGTCGAGCCCGCTCCTGGACGGACAGCTCCGACGAGTTGTCGGCTACTGCAGCGTCCGCCGCCAGCTCACGCCGACAGGCGAGACAAACCGGACCTTCGCGCTCCTCGGTCCAGTTGGCAGGCAGCCCACGGTTCTCCTGGCCGCCCACCCAATGCACCTCGACGGAGCAGTAGCCGCAGGTCCAGCGTGTGGGGATTTCGTGCCCATTGGTGCTAATGGTCTTCAAACCTCCGTGCCCTCTTGGTCTGTCGCACGAAAGGAAGAGGGATGCCCAGCGAGCGAGGATATGTGAGCGCTGCTCGCGACCGAAAGTCTCGGGCAGCCCCAATGAACAGGTTAGAGAGTCCCCCGGCGGAGGCAAGGAAACCGCGCTACAGAGCGGATTCTCCCCTTTACGCCTCCCCGACCGGAGCCTCGTTGGCCGTCAGTTTCACTTCGATGTTGTTCCGAGTCGCGTTCGAGTAAGGGCAAACTTTGTGTGCGGACCGAACCAACTCGACCACCTGACCTTCGTCGTCGATCGACGGCAGGGTGACGTCGAGCTCGACGGCAAGCTTGAACCCTCGCTCCTCGGTCGGCAGCAGCATCACCTTGGAGTCGATCTCCACGTCTCCGGCCTCCAGCTTCTGGCGTCGGGCGACCGCGCCCAGGGCGCTCTCGAAGCAGGAAGCGAAGCCGATTGCGAAGAGCTGCTCGGGGTTCGTGCCTCCTCCCTCCCCGCCCAACTCCGTCGGGGAGCGCAGCTCGACCTCCAGGGCCCCGTCCGACGTGCGCCTCCGCGGTGTAGAGCACCCGATCTGATGTCTGACCCTCGCTCATGCCTCTCTCCTTTGGTCTTTGTGCGCACCTCCACTTCTACCGGACCCGGGCACTCTGCTCGCTTCCAGGTCATCAGTGAGCGGATGTTCCTTTAGCGTCCAGCCTCGATGGCCCCCTCTACGAACGAGGTTCCGGCGGTCCGCGCGGAAGGCGTGGTCAAGCGCTTCGGGGCGACCGTCGCACTGGCGGGCGTGTCTCTGGGAATCGGGGAGGGCACGGTGTTCGGCCTTCTGGGGCCCAACGGAGCGGGCAAGACGACGCTCGTCCGTGTCTTCACGACGCTTCTACGGCCGGACGCCGGTCGCGTGGACGTCTTCGGGCGAGACATCGTCCACGAGCCAAGTGCGGTGCGGGAGCTCATCGGACTGACCGGTCAGTCCGCCGCGGTGGACGAGCTGCTGACTGGCCAGGAGAACCTGGAGATGTTCGGGCGGCTTTTTCACCTCCCGGCCGGCGAGCCGCGCAAGCGGGCTAGCGAGCTACTCGAACGCTTCGACCTCGCAGACGCCGCGGATCGCCCGGCCCGGACCTACTCGGGCGGGATGCGACGACGGCTCGACCTTGCGTCGAGCTTGATCAGTCGTCCCCGGATGCTCTTCCTCGATGAGCCCACTACCGGGCTGGACCCCCGCAGCCGCAATGAGATCTGGCGAACGATCCGGGGCCTCGTGCATGAGGGGACGTCAGTGCTGCTGACCACCCAGTACCTCGAGGAGGCCGACCAGCTTGCCGATCGCGTCGCGGTCATCGACCACGGGCGGGTGATCGCGGAGGGCACTACCAACGAGCTCAAGGATCGCGTCGGCGGCCAGGTCTTGGAGGTCCAGCTCGCCAGCGCCGCCGAGCGGGAGCGTGCGCGGGCGGCGCTGGCCGCGGTGGGTTGTGGTGATCCCCAGCCCGCCGAGCGCCCGGACGAGCTCACGATGGCGGCCAGCCGCGACGGCGTTGAGTTGGTGACGGCAGCTGCAGCGGCGCTGCGCGATGCCGGCATCGCCGCCAGCGATCTTGCCATACGACGCCCGACGCTCGACGACGTGTTCCTCGAGCTGACTGGGAATCCCCCGAGCGAAGACGGCACCCCGAGCGAAGACGGCGCGGCTCCCGCCCCAGTCGACGTCGCCGACGTGAAGGCGAGGACAAACGGCGCCCGATCGACCGCGTTGCACCGGCCGGCGCTCCCGAACGCCAGCACCCTGCTGCGCGCCGCCGACGACACCTGGGTGGTGACGCTGCGAAACCTTCGCCACTTCGTCCGCCAGCCGCAGCTGCTCATCTTCTCGACCGTGCAGCCGATCATGTTCGTCCTGCTCTTCACCTATGTATTCGGTGGCGCGATCGGGCAGGCGCTTCCAGGGGGCGTGTCCTACATCGACTTCCTGCTCCCCGGCATCTTCGTTCAGTCGGTGTCGTTCCGGGCTACCCAGACCGCGGTTGGGCTGGCAGAGGACCTCGAACGTGGCGTCATCGACCGCTTCCGCTCGATGCCGATGGCGCGGTCCGCCGTGCTCGCCGGACGCACGGTGGCCGATCTCATCCGCAACGTACTCATCATCATCCTGATGATCGCCGTGGGCTACATCATCGGCTTCCGTTTCCGGGGCAGCTTGCTGGACGCGGTCGCGGCGGTGGCGGTGGTCAGCGCCTTCGGCCTGGCGCTGAGTTGGATCTTCGCCTTCGTCGCACTAACCGTTCGCGGCGCCGAGGCGGCACAGTCGGCAGGCTTCGTGGCGATCTTCCCGCTCGTCTTTGCGAGCTCTGTGTTCGTCCCTGTGGACACCATGCCCGCGTGGCTCGAGGCGTTCGCCAAGATCAGCCCGGTCACCCTCACCGCCGACGCCGCCCGCGCGTTTTCGCTTGGTGGCAGCACTTCCGGCTTGCTGCCGGGCACCTTGGCGTGGATAGGCGGGCTGCTGGTCATCTTCATTCCGCTCTGCGTCTGGCGCTATCGGCGGATGAGCTGACCGCCCGCGTCAGCCCAACGGCGACGGCGGGATGCGCGTTTCGCCCTGCACCTCGGGAATCAGCAGCGCCATGTCGTCCACGAAGCACCAAGACCACGTCTCGCCGGGCTCGAGCGAGCGGATTATCGGGTGGCCGCTGCTCTGAGCGTGGGCGCTGGCGGGACGGTTGGGCGAGTCGTCACAACACCCGACCTTGCCGCACTCGAGGCAGATGCGCAGATGTAGCCACGGGTCTCCCGTGGCCAGGCACTCCTCGCAGCCGTCAACGGACTCGGGGGAGCTGCGTGGTGTGTACGTGATCGAGATGGGTGCAGGAGGCCATTGGTCGCTCTTCTCAATTCCAGCCTAGAGGGAAGCCATTCGTTCGTGGACTAGTCGGACGCGCTCCTGCGCAAGGTCGTGACCGAGTACACCCGCGAGGCGGGAGTGCGCCAGCTCGAGTGCGAGCTGGGCAAGCTGCTGCGCCGGGTCGCCACCCGGATCGCCTCCAGCGAGGCCGAGGCCCCGATCATCCTCGATTCCGAAACCGTCACCGATGCCCTTGGGCGCCAGCGCTTCTTCCAGGAGTCGGTCGAGCGCACCGCGACCCCCGGCGTGGCCACGGGCTTGGCGGTCACTGGGACCGGCGGCGACGTGCTGTTCATCGAGGCAACGGCGATGGACGGCGACCAGGGCCTGGTGCTGACCGGGCAGCTCGGCGACGTGATGAAGGAGTCGGCGCGAATCGCGCTCTCCTACGTGCGCTCGCACGCTGATCAGCTCGGCATCGACGCCGACCGCTTCCAGCGCGAGTTTCACCTCCACGTCCCCGCAGGGGCGATCCCGAAGGATGGTCCGAGCGCCGGCACGGCGATGACCACAGCCCTTGCATCACTGCTGAGTGGCCGACCGGTCAAGCACACTGTCGGCATGACCGGTGAGGTCACGCTGCAGGGCCGGGTGCTGCCGATCGGCGGCCTGAAGCAGAAGGTCCTCGCCGCCCACGCCGCGGGATTGACCGAGGTCATCCTGCCGGAGCGAAATCGTGGCGACCTCGACGACGTCCCCGAGGAGGTCCGAGAGCAGATGGCCTTCCATCCGGTGATGAGCATCGACGAGGTCCTCGACGAGGCGCTCGAGCCTGCGAGCCAAGGAGCCGATGTCGCAGCGGTGTCGTAGCTGCGACCCGGTCCCCTCGCAGCTTCGCGCAGTCGCGGACCTGCTGGAGCGCCGCTGGACGCTGGGCACGATCTATGCCTGCTCCAGCGGCGCCGCACGTTTCAACGAGTTTCGCCAGTCCCTCCCCGGCGTCTCACCGACGACTCTCTCCGAGCGCCTCGAGCAGCTCGAGGCGGCTGGGATCGTGAAGCGAAGCCTCGTCCCCGGCCGCCCGCCACATGCGGAGTACAGGCTGACCGCGAAGGGCAAGCGGGTCGCGTCTGCCGTCGCCGGACTCCTCGAGCAGTCGTGACGCCCGGCCGCGAGGCCGAGTGATGAAGGGGACCGAGCGCCCCAGCTTCACCGGGCGAACCGCCTGGGCGCGGAACCTGCAGACGCCGCTGCGCAATTTCCTACGCACCGAGTCCAGCAGCGCCCTGGTCCTGCTCGGCGCGGCGCTGGCGGCGCTCGCCTGGGCCAACATCGACCACTCCTCATACGAGGACCTCTGGCGCACGCGGCTTTCCTTCCGCCTCGGCGACTCGGGGATCTCGCAGGACCTCCGCCACTGGGTCAACAACGGGCTGATGACCTTCTTCTTCTTCGTTGTCGCGCTCGAGCTTCGGCGCGAGTTCGACGTCGGGGAGCTGCGCGAGCGCACCCGGCTGACGCTCCCGGTTCTCGCCGGGCTCGGCGGCATGGCCGTCCCGGCGCTGATCTTTTTGGCGTTCAACGCCGGCGAGCCCTCCGCGCACGCCTGGGCCGCCGCGATCTCGACCGACACCGCCTTCGCCCTCGGCATGCTCGCCCTGGTCGGGTCGCGCTTTCCCGCCCGGCTGCGGGTCTTTCTACTGACGATCACCGTCCTCGACGACGTTGTGGCGCTGGGCGTGATCGTCTTCGTCTACAGCGGCGCAATCGATCTGTTGCCGCTGCTTACCGCCGCTGGCATCTTCGCGGTGATCGTCGTGCTGGTCTCGCTGCGAATCCGCGGCGGCCCCCTTTACTTCCTGCTCGGCGTCGCAACGTGGGTGCCGCTATATGAGTCGGGGATCGATCCAATCGTCCTCGGGCTGGGGACCGGCTTGATCGTCTGGGCCTACCCGGCGGGGCGCGAGGAGCTGGAGAGCGCCACCAACTTGTTTCGCAGGTTCCGCGAGCAACCGACGCCGGAGCTGGCCCGCTCCGCCCGCGCCGGCCTGCGGGCGGCGGTCTCACCGAACGCCCGCCTGCAGGAGATCTACCACCCGTGGACGAGCTATGTGATCGTGCCGCTGTTCGCCCTCGCCAACGTCGGCATTGCGGTCAACGGCGATTTTCTCTCCAGCGCCTATTCGTCGCCGATCACCCTCGGGATCCTGTTCGGCTACGTGCTCGGCAAGCCGGCAGGGATCGGCGCGATGGCATGGCTGGTGACCAAGCTCAGCGGCGGGCGGCTGCGCCCCCCGGTGGGCTGGGCCGGGGTGGCCGGAGCCGGGGCCATAGCCGGGATCGGGTTCACGGTTTCCATTCTGATCGCCTCGATCGCCCTGCAGGGCGCGGATCTGAAGGAGGCGAAGCTGGGTGTGCTGAGCGCCGCGATCTGCGCCCCGGCGCTGACCTGGCTCATCGTTCGGATCACCGCCATGATGCCGCGCCGGGCGCGCATCCGCGCCCTGTTCGGCACCTCGGAGAGCATCGTCGATCTGGCCGTGCCCGTGGACCCCGAACGCGATCACATCCGCGGCCCCCGCGAGGGGGCGCCCGTGACCCTGGTCGAGTACGGCGACTTTGAGTGTCCGTACTGCGGCAGGGCGGAGCCGGTCGTGCGTGAGGTGCTCTCGGACTTCGCCGACGTCCGCTATGTGTGGCGGCACCTGCCGCTGTCAGACGTGCATCCGAATGCCCAGCTGGCGGCCGAGGCTGCAGAGGCAGCCGACCGCCAGGGCGCCTTCTGGGAGATGCACGATCTTCTGCTCGATCATCAGGACGCCTTGCAGCCGCACGACCTGCTCGGTTACGCCGAGCAACTGGACCTCGATCTCGATCGGTTCCAGGACGACCTCCGCGGCAGCGACGGCACACGTCGGGTGGAGGAGGACGTCGATTCCGCCGACCAGAGCGGGGTGGCCGGGACGCCGACCTTCTTCATCAACGAGCGTCGCCATGACGGCGCCTACGACATCGAGACTCTCTCGGCCGCCGTACGGGCCGCCGGCGCGCGCTCGTTGATCGCCTGATCATCTCGGCGTCCGCGCTGGGAAGCCTAAGATGTCGGCGTGGGATTCGACCAGTACCACGAGCCCGCAGCAGAGCTTCCGGAGGAGACCCGGACTTTCGTCCGCCTTTGCGCCTCCCTGACCGAAGAGGCAGAGGCGATCGGCTGGTATGAGCAGCGCATGGCGGTCGAGCCCGACCGTGAGGCACGCGCGATCATGCGCGACGCCCAGGGTGAGGAGTTCAAGCACTTCTGCATGGATCTCGAGTTCCTGCTGCGCCGCACCGCCTTGTGGCGCGAGATCGCAGAGGGAATTCTGTTCCAGGACGGCGACATAGTCGAGCACGGCGAAGAAGCAGAGGAGGAGGCGACGGAGGACGAGGCCTCCCGGGGAGCACCGCTTGCCGGCAGCGAGTCGCTCGGTATCGGCGGCCTCCGCGGGAGCAACCGGTGAGCCACCTACTTCGCGAGCAAGTTCCGATCTCGGATGCGGGCTGGCGGCTCCTCGACTCGGAGGCAGAGGAGCGGCTGACTCCCGGTCTCGCCGCCCGACAGCTGGTCGACTTCGCTGGGTCTCACGGTTGGCAGCACTCGGCGACGAATCTCGGCCGAACGCAGGAGCTTTCCGATCCGCCCGAGAAAGGCGTCACGGCGCTGCAGCGGCGCGTCCTCGGCCTTGTCGAGCTGCGAGCGCGGTTCTCGGTCGCCCGCTCGGAGCTGGAGGACGCCGAGCGCGGAGCCGAGGACGTCGACCTCGCCGCGCTCGACAAGGCCGCCAAGCGGATCGCCCGTGCCGAGAACACAGTTGTCTTCAATGGCTGGAGCACCGCCGACATCGCCGGTGTGGTCGAGTCGTCGACACACGACAAGATCGCCCTGGGCGAGGACCAGACGGTGCAGGGCCGGATCGAGAAGTTGATCGAAGAGGAGCAGGCACTCCGCGAAGCAGGCGAGGGCAAAGATCCAGAGGACTCTCGGCAGGTCCAGCTTGAGTCAGTGAAGCTCGAACTCGACCGCTGCTGGGATCTACTGCGCCAGCGGCGGGCGCGCGAGGAGTTCGATCAAGACCCTGATGACGCGCAGGCGCGCGAATCCGGGACCGTCGAGGGCTACCTCCAGTAAGCGGCCTCAGCCCTCGCCGAGCTCCTCGACTGTGCGCTCGGCGGTCGGAGAAGCCTCGAGTCGTTCGTCTGGGATCGGCTCTCCGCTTTCGATCGACAGCCCATACGTCCCGTCGGCAAGCCGCGCCTCGGCGCGTTCCACGGCGGCCAGGTTCTCGGCAAAGTCCCCGACGCGGCCTGCGTCGTATTCGGCCTGGTAAAGGTTTTCCGAGCCTTCATCGCCCGGCTCGTCCTCGGAAGCTTCTGGCGCTTTTTTGCTGAGGCCGGCCATCGCCTCCTCGATCCGCGCCCGTTCGACTGCCAGCAGTTGACGGGCGCGTTCAGGGTCCATGACGGCAGGCTACCGCTAGCCGGGTTCGCCCCACCTCCCGTCGCCAGGTCGATGGTCTAGGCCTGGGCGGTGGGGGCCGCGCTGCGGGAGCGCTCGATTGCCTGCAGCTCGACCATCTGACTGCTGGCCCTCGCCACCCTCTCGGCCTCGTCGAAAAGCTCACCCGCGCCCGGCTCACCGTTCGCGATGCGGGCCTCAGCAAAGACGCGAAGGCCGCGGGAAAGGCTCCAGAGCAGACCGCGCTCCTTCGCGATTGCAGCTGCGTTCTCAGCACGCTCCAACGCCTCGGCCTTGCGGCCGACGCCAAGCAGCGCCTCGGCGATCAACGCCTCGCGCCATGCCTCGACCTCGCCGCCAGTCGCCATTGCCTCGCGATAAAGGCTGTCGGCGCGCTCGAGCGAGCGGAGGGCGTCCTCCGCATCGCCGCGCTCCAACTGCACGAATCCGAGGTGGACCAGTGCCCAGTGGCGGGAGAAGACGTCGCCAAGGCGCTCGGTCAGCTCGTAGTTGCGCTGTGCCAGCCCGAGGGCCGCATCGAGATCGCCCCACAAAGCCAGCAGCACCGCGAGGTTGCCGCGCGACCAGCTCTCGGTCTCTGGATCGCCTTGCTCGGAGGCGATCCGCAGCGCCCTTTCGAAGAGCTCCTCACCGGCGTCGTAATCGCCGCGGTCGCGGCTGATGCACGCCTGCGCCATCAACGCCCACGCGTAGGGACAGCCGATCACGATTCCGTTTCCCGCGCTGTGGTCGTCTCCAGCGATCGTGAGCGCCTCGTCGAGCAACCGCCAACACTCGTCGTAGTCACCGGCGCAGAGATACGCGTATGAGCCCGCGGCTCGAATCGCCACTCGAAGCGCATCGTCGCCGGATTCATCCGCCAGGGCGATGGCTTCGTCGCTGGCGCGAGTCCAGTCTTCTGCCGGCTGAACAAGTCCCGGGCGCGCCGACTCGAGCAGGCGCAGCATGGTCAGCGAGCGCAGGTCACCGGTCCTGGTGGCGATCTCACGGGCCTCCGCGACCAGGGAGTCAACCCGCTCCTTCTCCATCCCGAGCCTCCAGGCATAGTCGAGCTGCAGCAACCGCGAGAAGACCCCAAGCGCCGATGTCTCCTCGGACTCAGGCAGCTCTGAGGCGAGATCGGTGACCCGCCCCCACAGCCGCATCGCGTCCTGCGGATGGCCGTATCCGGCCCGGTGCGCGGCGCGGGCGTACCAGCGCGCCGCCTCCAGCGTCTCACCGCCCTGTTCCAGGTGCTGGGCGAACAACGCCGCCAGCTCGTCGTGGCGATCGGGGTTGAGCTCGATCATTGCCTGGGCCGTCGCCGCGTGGACCCTGGCCCGTTGCTCGCCGAGCTGGGAGCCATAGGCAACCTCTTGTGTAAGTGGATGGCTAAAGGCGAGGACCCGCTCCGGGTAAATCTCCGCCTCGTATAGAAAGCCCGCACCAATCAGCTCCTTCAGCCCCTGCTCGAGCACTTCATCGTCGACGCCGGCGACCAGGCGCAGCGCCGGCTCGGGTACTTCCTTGCCGATCACAGCGGCCGCCTGCAGGAGCGCCTTCGCAGTCGCGAGGCGGTCGATTCGCGCGGCGAGAATGGCCTGGACTGTGTCCGGAACCCTGGTGTCACCGACGGGCTTGGTCAGCCTGTATCCGCCATGGTCGCTTTCCAGATATCCGGCCTCGACCAGCTCCCGGACCACCTCCTCGATGAAGAACGGGTTGCCGCCGGTGCGCTCGTGGATCAGGTCGGCGAGCCCGTCCAGTGAGGCGTCCTTTCCGACGAGGTCCTCGAGCAGCTCTTCGGTTGACTCGGGTCCCAGCGGCACCAGTGAAACGCGCCGGTAGGCCGGCGAATCCGTCCACTCGGCCTCGTACTCGGGTCGGAAGTTGACCACCGCGAGGGTCGCGGTTCCATCCACCGCGCCGACCATCTCTGCCACGAACGCCTCGCTGCCCTCGTCCATCCAGTGCAGGTCCTCGATCACGTTGACGACCACCTCGGTGCGCCCAGGGACCCGATAGAGGCGCCTGATCACTCCGCGAAGGAGCCTCTGCCGTGCTTCCGCGCTCACCTGCGGGGCCGGGCGCTCCGGATCGGGCACGGCGAGAAAGTCGAAGACGAGCGGCAGATCGTCCGCGAAATCGGCATCGAGAAGCAGCAGCCTGCCGGCGATCTTCTCGCGCGCGACCCGCTCGGAGTCGCGGTCCTCGATCCCGAAATAGGCACGCATCATCTGCAATATCGGCAGGAACGGGATCGCCTCTCCGTGCGCCTGAGCCTGGGCCTCGTAGACCTCGATCCCGCGCGCCCTGCATCGCTCCGCGAACTCGTGGCATAGCCGGCTCTTGCCGACGCCCGGCTCGGCGACCACGCCGATTACTCCCCCGCGCCCTTCTTTGGCCTGCTCGAGCGCTTCCTCGAGCACCTTCATCTCGTCGTCTCGGCCAACGAACGCGGACAGCCCGCGCTCCCGCGAGAGGTCAAGGCGAGATGTCGCCGATCCCGCCCCGATCAGCTCGAAAACCCGAATCGGCCGGCTCGCGCCCTTGACCTCGAACTCTCCCAGGTCCTCCAGCTCGAGGTAGCCGTGAGCCAGCTTTGCGGCGTGCTCGGTCAGGAAGGCCTTGCCCGGCTCCGCGAGCGCCTCCATGCGCTGCGCCAGGCCGACGGTATGGCCGACCGCTGTGTACTGGGGCTCCTCGTCCTCCCCGATCGCGCCTGCCACCACCTCGCCGGAATTGATCCCGATGCGGACCGAGAAGTTGAGCCCCTTGGCGCGGCGAAGCTCGCCTGCGTACTCGGAGACCAGCTTCTCAATATGTAGAGCCGCGAAGCAGGCCCGGGCAGCGTGATCCTCGTGCGCGATCGGAGCCCCGAACAGGGCCATGATGCCGTCGCCGGTGAACTTGTCCACGGTGCCCTCGAACCGCCGCACTCCGTCGGAGAGAAGCGAGAAAAAGCGCTGCATGATCTGTCGCCACTGCTCGGCGTCGGTCTGCTCCGCCATATCCATCGAGCCCATGACGTCGGCGAAAAGAACCGTCACCTGCTTGCGCTCGCCGTCGAGCGGCACCGCGTCGGCCTCGACGCGGGCATCGCTGGTCGCCGCCGGCGCCTCCGCGAGTGCACCACCGCAGGAGTTGCAGAAGCGCTGGCCAGCGGGATTCTCGGCGCCGCAGCTCCGACACTTCTGCGGCCGCTCGAGACTCGCCCCGCACGACCCACAGAATCGCGAGTCAGTCGGGTTCCGGACGCCGCAGCTGCCGCACATCGCTGATTCTGATCCGGGGCTCATAGGACCTTCATGCTCCCCGAGAAGACTATGCCCGTGTCTCCTGTTGCCTGAATCCTCTCCCCTCCTGCCTGAAAGTACGTGGTTTTTCGGGGCTGTTATGGGCAGGGCACGCAAATTTCAGAGCTGACGGTGGCCACTCCGAGCACGGGATCG
The DNA here is from genome assembly GCA_038317345.1 of Solirubrobacterales bacterium. GTDB lineage: Bacteria > Actinomycetota > Thermoleophilia > Solirubrobacterales > 70-9 > Mayfieldus. The sequence goes on along the minus strand of JBBQBH010000022.1, from coordinate 8,285 downwards.
AAGCGCTTCTTGCCCGCCGTGTTCTTGTAGAAGACCGACAGCTCGTCGTCGGTGTAGTCGGCCTCGTAGATGTGACCGCTGACCCCGGCCTCGGTGAATTTGGTCGTCGTCTGCGGGGCGCCCAGAGTCCTGGATACCCCGAAGCGCCCGCCGCGCGTCATCCCGATGTACACGCTGCCGATGCCCTTGTTGTAATTGATCGTGTAGGTCTTGTGATGGTTGATCTTGCCAAGCGCTGGAGCCGGCGCTTGCGCGGAGATGGCGAATCCGGCAATCACCGCAGCAGTCGCTGCGGCGCCGATCAGGCGGCGCGCGGATTTGCCGGCACTCCGGGCGCAAACCCCGCCTCGGTCAGCATCCGGCGCAGGTCGACGATCATCTGCGTATCGATGTCCTTGTCGCGAGGCGGGGTCAGGACCTCGGTCTCCGGGCCAAGCGTGACTCTGATCTTGCCATTGTGCTCCTCGGTCGTGTCCCCGATGTTCTCCAGCAGCGACAGCACCTGACGCCACTCGACGTTGCCGCTGGCCGGGTGGCTGAAGATCTTCTCGACCGTGTCGCGATGACGACTGTCGAGCTGGGCATTCATCGGCAGCCGACGGATTATGAGGCAGGCGGAGAACCTTGACACGACGGATCGGTGGGAGGAGAGTCTCGCGGGAAGCGGCCGGAAAGGGATCGCATGACCATCGCCGAGCGGATGCTCGACACGTACCCGGGTGACTTGAAGGTCGACAGGACCTTGTTGGCGCGCTGCATCGAAGCGTGCTCCCAGTGCGACGAAGCCTGTACCGCCTGCGCCGACGGCTGCCTGGGCGAGCAGGGACAGGTTGGGTCGCTCGTCAAGTGCATTCGCCTATGCCTCGACTGCGCCGACATCTGCGCCGCCACGGCTCGGGTGGTGAGCCGCCAGACCGAGCACGACGCCTACGTCACGCGGCCGCAGCTCGCGGCGTGCATCGCGGCCTGCAAGAGCTGCGCTGACGAATGTGAGCAGCACGCAGAGCACGGCATGGAGCATTGCCGCGTGTGCGCCGAGCAGTGCCGGACCTGCGAGCAGGCCTGCAACGAGCTGCTCCAAGCCATCGCGTAGGCTCGCGAACCGGTGGCCTCAATTGGCCAGCGCCTTGGAATCCGGCAAATGCACCAGCTTCCGCTCCCGCCCCACTTCGATCCGAGCCGCGCAGGCGAGGTCTGGCGGGTTTCGTACGAGGATCGCGCGCGCGAGGCCCCTGCGTGGGCCGAGGAGCACGGCCTCGGCGCGGCCGCGGAGGACACCTTTCGCCTCTGCCTCCTCGCCGTCGACGTCCAGAACACCTTCTGCCTCCCTGACTTCGAGCTCTTCGTCGCTGGGCGATCGGGAACGGCCGCGGTCGACGACACCCGGCGCCTGTGCGAGTTCATCTACCGCAACCTGGGCACGATCACGCAGGTCTATCCGAGCCTCGACACCCACCACGCGATGCAGGTGTTCCATGCGATCTGGCTGGTCGACGAGCAGGGCAACCACCCCGTTCCCTTCACCCTCGTCTCGGCCGAGGATGTCGAGGCCGGCCGCTGGAGGATGAACGCCGCGGTCGCGCGGGCCCTCGGTATCGACCTCGACCACGCCGAGCGCCACCTCGCCCACTACACGCGCCAGATGGCCGAAGGCGGAAAGTACGACCTCACCGTCTGGCCGTATCACGCCATGCTCGGCGGCATCGGCCACGCGCTCGCCTCGGCGGTCGAGGAAGCCGTCTTCTTCCACGGCATCGCGCGGCACAGCCAGCCCGAGTTCCAGGTCAAGGGGGACAACCCGCTCACCGAGCACTACTCGATGCTGGGGCCGGAGGTGACCGAGGGACCGGATGGCGATCGCCTCGGCGCCAGGAACACTGAGCTGATCGAGAAGCTGCTCAGCTTCGATGCGGTCGTCGTGGCCGGGCAGGCGAAGAGCCACTGCATCGCGTGGACCATCGATGAACTCCTCCAGGACGAGGAAGTGCGTGAGCGGCTTGCGAAGCGCACCTACCTGCTCGAGGACTGCACGTCCCCGATCGTCGTGCCGGGCGTCATCGACTACACGGACCAGGCGGACGCCGCCTTCGAGCGCTACGCCGCCGCAGGTATGCACGTCGTTCGCTCGACCGACCCGATCGAGGGTTGGCCGGGGCTGGCGAAACGCGCCTCTGCCTAGCCGGGGCGCTGACAGAATGGGCGCGATGTCTCCTCGAGATGGTGGTAAGCCGATCGTGATCATCGGCGGCGGTCTCGCCGGAGGCAACGCCGCGGCCACTCTGCGCGACGAGGGCTTTCAGGGCCGCGTCGTGCTCATCGGCCGCGAGCCGGGCATCCCGTTCGGTCGTCCTCCGCTATCGAAGACCTACCTGCGGTCGGAGGAGGATCTCGACGGCTGGTATGTCAGACCTGCCGATTGGTATGAGGAGCACGATGTCGAAAGGCTCGTCGAGTCGAGCGTTGTTGCGGTGGATCCCGCGGCGCACAACGTGGTCTTGGACTCGGGCGAGGAGATCGAATATCAGAAGGTCCTGATAGCCACCGGAGGACGGAACCGGCGGCTTGACATTCCCGGGGCTGACCTGCCCGGGGTCCACCAGCTCCGCACGGTGGCGGAGTGCGACGCGATCAAACGTGAGGCTGTGGCGAATCGGCACGCGATGGTCGTGGGCATGAGCTTCATCGGCTGCGAGGTGACGGCTTCACTGACCCAGCTCGGGGTTCGGGTGACTGCGGCCTTTCCCCAGAGCGTGCCCCTCGAAAGGGTTCTCGACAAGGTGGTCGGCGCGGTGGTCGGCGCGTTTCATCGCGCCAACGGAGTCGAGCTGCTCGCCGAAACTCAGATCGCCGCCTTTGAGGGGACCGAACGCGTGGAGGCCGCAGTGACCGCCAACGGCGATCGTGTCCCATGCGACTTCGCAGTCGTCGGCATCGGGATCGAGCCCGACGTGCCGACCTTCGCGTCAGCGGTCGCGCTGGACAACGGGATCCTCGTCGACGAGCTGTGCCGCGCCAGCGCCGCTGACGTCTACGCAGCCGGCGACGTCGCCAACCACCTCCACCCGCTCTTCGGACGAGTTCGTGTCGAGCACTTCAACAACGGCGAAAAGATGGGGCGCGCCGCGGCGAGGTCGATGCTCGGGTCCACCGATCCATACGACTACCTCCACAGCTTCTGGTCCGATCAGTACGAGCACAAGCTCGAGTACGTCGGCCATACCACGAACTGGGACGAGTTCGTGATTCGCGGGAGCCTGGAGGAAAGAAGGCTGATCGGCTTCTATCTGCAGGAAGGACTGATGCAGGCAGCGGTCGGCCTCGACCGCGGAGGTGACCCCGAGGAGGACACCGACTCGGAGATGGCGGCATGCGCCCGCCTCGTTGGCATGCGAGCCCGACCTGCCGATGGCCAGCTTGCCGACGAGCGCGTGGACCTGTGGTCGCTCGCACAATAAGGCGCAGAGGACGCCCGCGCTAGGCGTTCGAGAAGAGGGGGATGTTCGCCCCGCTGGCCGGGGCGAGGGCGCTGTCGAGCAGCGCGACGATCAGCTCGGCGACATCCCCGGGGGTAAGGCCGGGACGCAGCTCGGGATTGGCCTGACGCAGCATCTGGGTGTCGACGGCGCCCGGACTCAGGCAAATTGCGCTGATGCCGTGCTCTTTGCCCTCCCCTGCGATCGCCTCCGTGAGGCCGATGACTCCGTACTTGGAGACGTTGTATGCGGTCAGCCCCGGGAACTTCTCGGTGGCGTAGACGCCGGAGAGCGAGGCGATGTTGACAATGCGCCCTTCGCCGCGCTTGCCCATGGCATTAAACGCCGCGCGACAGCAGAGAAACGAGCCGGTCAGGTTGACGTCGAGCGTTTCTGCCCAGATCTCCGGCGTTGTCTGGGCGAATGGCGCGGACCTCAGTACGGCAGCCGCGCAGACGAGAGCCTCGGGCCTCCCCACCCCTTCGGCGGCCGCGAAAAGGCGCTCCACCTCTTCGACGCTGCTGACGTCCGTTGGCGCCGCCGTGGCCTCGCCGCCGGCGTCGCGGATGCGTCCGGCGACGGCGTCGAGAGCCTCACCGTCGCGGGCGGCGAGCACGACGTGCGCACCGGCCGCCGCGATCGCCTCCGCGGTGGCTGCCCCGATCCCGCGGCTGGCGCCGGTGACGACCGCCAGGCGTCCCGCAAGCCAATGCCTCGCCTCAGCCACCGATTGCGGCCCCTGCACCAGCTCTGGCCACTCGCCCGTAGAGCTGTTCGTGCGCGTCGAGACTCAGCTCCAGATCGAGGTGGCTTTCCGCATGATCGCGGCACTCCGAGGGCGAGAGCTCGGACGTCTTGGTGACCGCATCTGCTGCCGCATCGATGTCGTCGGGCGCCACCAGGAAGCCCGTCACCGCGTCGACGATCACTTCATCAAGTGCGCCGCGGCGGAAGGCCACAACGGGTGTCCCGCACGCTTGCGCCTCAGCGGCGACCATCCCGAACGGCTCCTCCCACCTGGCAGGGCACAGAACGACGGCCGCGCGAGCCATCACCTCCCAGATAACGGTTCGCGGAACGCCTTGATGAACAGCGACGCCTGGATCGGCGCGTCGCGGGTCGATCCGTTCCCGGATGTATTCGGCGTCATAGCTGTCGCCGTAAACATCGATTCGGACACCTGCAGCCTGCGCGATCTCGATCGCCTCGATCGCACCCTTCTCCGGACTCAGCCTGCCACCGAAGACCGCGCCTTCCCCTGCTGATGGCGACCAGCGGATCAACCGCGTCGGGACGAGCGGCGGCAAGATCGCGTCGACTGAGACGACCTGGCGCCAAGCGCTCGCCTGGCACGCGGATACGCCTGCAACCGCTGGGGCTCGGTCGGACCGAGCGGCATCTCGCAGCGCGTCGGCCACCGCCGCGTCCGGGGGTAGGTGAAGTGTGTGCACTACCGGCGCCCGCACTCTAGACGCGAGGCTGATCGCAGGCGCGTCGAAGGCGTGATTGTGGACGACGTCGTATCGAGCCTCCCCTACAGCGGCGTAGACGGTGGCGAAGGCCGCCTCGGCCACGGCCAGCCCGTCAGTGGCTGGACCAGTAGCCCGGTAGAGCGTCGCGGCCAACGCGCGGGGATCCACCCCTGTGTCGACCACCTGCACGCCCGGCACCTCGGATCCGGAAGCGGCGTAAAGGTGGACCTCGTGACCTCTGTCCACCAGGCCGCGCGCGAGATCGGATACGAACGCCTGCGACCCGCCGCGCTGTGGCTCCTGGATGGCCGAAACCAGCGGGGCGACGATCGCGACCTTCATCGCGCGATCACCTTGAACGCAAGGTCGCACGGCGAATTGATCCCCAACACCTCGTAGGGAACCCGTCGCAGCCCGCGGCGACGGACCTCCTCGATCCCGCTGGGATAGAAGATCTCGGTGAGCTCGGCAGCCTCCTCGCGGCTGGCGAACTCGACAAACATCGGGCCGTCAAAGCTAACGTACCGGTAGTCATGGGCCGCGAGCCAATCGACCTCATTCGGCCAGACGATGACGACGCAGCCACCGGGCCTGCAGACCCGCTCCATCTCCGCCAGGCCTGCCTCACCGCCATGAGCTGTGGCGGCCGTGAAAGCCGAGCACGCGACGACCAGGTCGGCGCAGTCGTCGGTCACCGGCAGGTCGTCGAAGAAGCCGTGGGTCACCCGGACCCGATGCCGATGGTCCACACGTAAGAGCTTCCGATTGAGGAGCTGGCGCAAGGGTGCCGCGGGTTCGACCGCAACGACCTCCTGCGCACGCCGACTGAGCTCGAGCGTCAGCCGACCCGTACCCGCGCCGACCTCGACGATCCGCTCGACGTCGTCAGGCAGCCACCCGAGCACGCCGGGGTGGAGCCGCTCCGCGCTGACGAGCCGGTCATAGAGCTCCGGCTCGAGCCGGTAAAGCAGTTCCCAGGCCAAGGGAACGTCGGTTTGTGGATCGCCGCCCCCTTGCGGAACGAACCGCTTCGTCTCATCCCGGGTGAGGACGCTGAGGTCCGCAGCGGTGTAGCGCCTTCGCACCTCCCGACCCCGCCGTCGCAGCGTCTCAGGCGTGATCACCAACTTCGGCCCAGTTCTTGTCGGTCTCCCATAGGCGGACCGAGCGGAGCAACCCCTCCGGGAGCTCGGAGCTGATCCTCTCCCAGAACGCCAGGGCTAGGTTCTCGGCTGTCGGTATACGCCCCTTTAGCCATGGCACATCGGTATTCAGGTTGCAGTGGTCCACGTCATCGATGACGCGCCGACAGATCAGATCCGAAAGCTGCTTCAGGTCCAGGACGTAACCGGTGCCGTCTTGGATTTCGCCCGCCACGACGACCTCGAGGACGTAGTTGTGGCCGTGCAGATTCGCGCACTTCCCGAAGAGGCGCTGATTCTCCTCATCGGATAGGCCCGGATCGCGCAGTTGGTGGGCCGCATTGAATGTCTCGCGGCGACTCACAAGCACGGTCGGCGAGCTGGCCTTTGGCCTTCGGTCGGCGACGGCCGTATCTGCGTCTGTCAGATCCTGATACGCCACAACGACTCTCCTAACTCATAGACCCGGTCACGATCGTACTTTAGGGTCAGTTCATGGCTAACCCCAGGCTCATCATCCAGCTGGCGGGCGGCGGCGCGGTCGACCGACAGCTCAGCGCGCAAGCGCCGCCGAGCATCGCCAGCGGCGAGGTCGTGGTCGAGGTCGGCCCGACCGACGCCGAGGGCGACCTCGAGCCGGCCGCCGCGGGCCAGGTCGTGCTTTCCGTCCCCTCGCCCGAGGCGCTGGCGCGCCAGGCCGGCGAGGTTCGCGAGGTGATTGCGCGGGCGGGCACGGGCGTAGAGCCACTTGTCGTCGTCGTGGAGGCCGCCGAGGAGCTACGGGAGGACGAGCTGGCGGCGATGCTCGAGGCAGCGGGCCACACTACGCGCGCGGTGATCCTGCGCATCATCCGCGATGGCTGATCGCCACTCTGCTTGAGTCGCTGATTGCTCGCGAATTGCGAGCTTTATGGGCCGGTGAGGACTCGAACCTCCGACCGACGGATTATGAGTTAGGTGGAAAAGCCGTCCATTAGGGTCGATCAAGCTCGGTTTCGGTCAGTTGAGTTCGGTCTAGTCCGGTGGAATTAGCCGAGTCGGGGACGAAGTTCGGGACGAAATTCGCAAATGACAAGCGTGGCTAAACGGGGGCGCAAGCTTCACGCCTGACTTCGCCTAGTCGCGCTCCACGGCCATCACGTCGGTGGCCAATCTGCGCAACTCAGAGTCGTCGAGCACCTCCTCAATCGCCGGGAAGAGGTTGCGCTCCTCCAGGCGCACGTGTTCGGCAAGCAGCTCCCCTAGGTCCTTTAGCACCGCTGCCGACACTGGTCCTCCCTGCAGCCGCAAGGCACGCAAGCGGATCTCGGCGTGGTCCACAAGCACCCGCGCAACCGCTGCGCTATCGGCCCCACCCGCGGCTGCGAAGCGCGGCAGCAGCACCTCCTCCTCGGCACGGAAATGGGCCGCGCATTCGGTCCGCCAGAAGTCGAGAAACGCCGCTTGCGCCTCGCCGGAACCGCGATCACCGGCTCTGCGAAGGCGTCGTGCGATGACAAGCGCCTGATGGTGATCGCGCGAGAGAGTCTGAAGGGCTGGGTGGCGTCTCATCTAGTTAGTGAGCGAGATCGAGGCCGAGCCAGACGATGGCAAGGGTTGCCATAAGGATCGTCACTTGCAAGAGATGTGCTCGCGGGTAGCGCAAGTGAACCGCCGTCAGCAGCATCACCGCAGCGACCAACCCGAGCTTTAGCTGCAGCGTGGTTGAACTCCACAGCTCATAGTGCGAGGCCATCGCCGCGCCGCTGGCCAGCAGGACACCTAGGGCGACCAGCGATCCGATTCCGAAGCGACGCGCGATCAGTCGCAAGCGCAGTGGGTCCGGCGAGACGCGCTCAACTGGCACCACGGCGACGGCTATGAACAACTGGCCGCCGACGAAGAAGGCCATCGCCAAAAGGTGCACGTAGAGCACTGCCTGCCAGAGATCAGCGTCGCTCATTGGGTTCCTTCATGCCAAAGCGCCATCGCGGCAAAGATCCAGACAATGCCGGCATCATTTCGCGCCGCTCGATGAGCCTGGCTCAGCGCCGCGAATGGTTAGCTCTGTCGCTTGTAGTAGTCGGCGTTGATCTGGATGTACTTCTGCCACTCGGCCGGCACCTGGTCCTCCGGGGTGATCGCGTCTACCGGGCAGGCCTCGACGCAGGCATCGCAGTCGATGCACTCGTCGGGATCGATGTAGAGCATTTCGCTCT
>JBBQBH010000021.1:0-47662 GCA_038317345.1 Solirubrobacterales bacterium | reverse complement strand
CCTCCCGCACGATCTCGACGAGCTCGCGCAGGGTGTCGGCCACGATGTCGATGCCATGCCAGCGCAGCACGTCGGCCGGAACCTCGTTGCCCAGCGAGAGTCCGAGGATCTGCTCGTTGCCGGCCAACCGCCGCGCCGCTTTACGAACTTCCTTGTACGCCTCGTGCGCCACCCTCCGCTTTTGGCGGCGCGAGCCACCGAGCAGGTAGCGCCAGTCGGGGTAGAAGACGTCCGCCAGGACGCGCAGGCCCTTTTCCGAGGCCACGTCCAGAACGTCCTCAGTCGGCAGCGTGTACGTGCGCACAACGCTGAATCCGGCCTCGCGCATCGCGGCCAGGTCTTGCTCGACCTGTGCGCGTTCGGGGAAATGCGCCCCGTCGGTGCGTGGAGCGAAAGTGCCGTAGGTAACGCCGCGGAATTCGAACCGCTCCCCGCCTGCCGCGAAGAACTTCCCGTCGACTTCGACATGCTGCGTCGGTCGAGCCCGATCCACAGCCGGTAGGGAGGCGCTTCTGACGCCCTCCTCCGGACCGTCGACCTGCACGATCTCGACCCCCTCCACCTCTTCGGGGGGGTCACCATTGGTTTTGAGCGTCTCGGATCTCCCTGGACTGGCCACGTTCCCGGTTGAATGCATCCTTTCTGAAGAGCCCCGCACCGATGCCTGCCGTGGGAACGGAAGCTCTGGGTCCGACGTCCTGTCCCTGCGTACTCTAGCCTGCAACTGACGATAAGTCAGCGAAGCGGGCGCGCACCGGGCTGATGCGCTGCGATCGAGGCCATCGCTACTTCGTTTTCGAAGCCATCGCTACTTCGTTTGCGTCTGAGGTCAGCGGCGGTGGCGTTCAGCGTCCTCCAGCGCCGACCCGAGGGCCGCCGCTGAGAGCCTCGACCTCGCGACGGCGCCGCTCGACCGCCCTTCGATTCTGCTCAGCAGAGCCGCGAAAGCCCAGGCCCCCCAGTTCCTTCAGCTCGGCGTCGGACAGCGACCAGCGATGCCTATCGAGGATGAGGAAGCGGGTCGAGCGTGGGTCGACCTCGGCGCCGCAGGCAAGCGCCGCCTCGACCAGGCCGAGCTGTAGCTCGGCCCCGCCGGCTCCCTCCGCGTACGAGCCGTCCTCTCTCGCCAGAGCTCCGATCGCGCAGTCGCCGGATCGCGGCGTCGAGACCGCCGCAGGGGCCACAGGCGTTGCGAGTGCCGGGTAGTCCGGCGCGCCGCCGGATGCGCTGCAGGACGCCTGCCTTGCGTTTCTTCGCTTCTACGACGGTCCCTCCGAGGACGCGCTTCGCTGAATGTATGTGGTAGTGAAGCGCTGCGCCTGGGCGATCGGGCGTCGGGCCAGCCGCGTCCGCGAGACCAGCAAGCGCTGAGCGGCACGAGCAGGCGTTCACTTCTCATGGCGACAGCGCGACCGTTCCGATCCAGTGATCGTGCAGCGAGTCGATGGTCAGGGATGCACTCTTCGATGCGCCTGTGGTCGATGAGTCTCGCTGCCCTGACGTTATGCCGCCGGGGCTCTTGCAATCAAGTTGCGCTCCTTCTGCTCCTCAACGGTAAGAGCTCCCAACCCGCGCGTGATTTCGGCGAGCTGTCCGTGTTGCAGTAGGCAGTTCTACATAGGAGGAAGCACGAATCGTAAGAGCGTCGACTTGCCGGCTACCGATAAGCGGGAGCAACCGGTTTCAGACGACGATCAGTTGGCTCCTAACGCGGAGCAAACCGACTCCAAGAGCTCTCGCAGTTCATACGCGACCTCGACGAGCCCGCGGATGAGACTCAGCGCGCTTCAAAGCGAGGCCAAGCATCGGACCGCGGCGATCTAGTCCTGCTTCGCTTCTCCCGGCAAGTACACGGCGCTAGCGCTAGCCCTGACCCTTGCCGTTGCCGCCGGCGTTCGGGTTGCCGTTGCCGCCGGCGTTGCCATTGCCTGGGGCGGCGCCGCTCGGACTCTGATCGGGGGTCTGAACGGTGTGCGACGACTTGCCGGGCTTGGCCGGCTTTGGCTGCCTGACCTTCGAAGTGCCCTTTCCGGTGCCCACGCCGTTTCCTGCTTGACCTTGACTCGAGCCGCCGACGGGCGTGTCATGCGGGTTGGCTTTCGGCTTGCCGCCCTCCTTCGACGCCCCAACCCCCTTCGAGCTGGAATGCGGCTTGCTCTTCCCTGCGCCGTTTCCATGCCCCGCCGGACTGCCTTGCCCGTCACCCTGCCCGTGGCCGGGGACGCCGGGCTGCCCTTCGCCCCCCGACGAGGCCGTTCCGCCGCTGGGAGTCTCCCCGCTGTCGGGATTGGCAACCGTTGCTGATGGAAGGCCGAGCCCGTGCGACAGCAACGTGAGACGCGACGGGCTGCCGGTTGTGCCGACGGTCCCAGCGAGACCGGGCACCCCCGGCGGTCGGTCGGTCGGTGCCGCGGCAGAGGCCGCCGTCTGCGCAAGCCCACCGCTGCCTGGCGCCGAAGACGTCCCGGGCCCCGCGACGGCGGCGGGCGCGGTGCGCGGGGGCTTTGCGTCCGGGATCAGGCCGCTGCGAGCCAGCGCCAAACCGCTGGCGCCAACGCCCACGATCAGCAGCAGCGCGAACAGCCGACTGGCCCGGTCCGACTGAGGCCGGAGGCGGTCCGCTGCGATGCGTAGCCCGCCCGCGAGCGCCTCGAGCGCTTCCACCACGGCCGGGTCGAATTGGGTGCCGGCGCAGGCATGGATCTCGGCCAGTGCCTCTGCCGTGGAGGACCCCGGCCGGTAGGAGCGGTCGGAGCGAATCACGACGAAGGCGTCGGCACAGGAGATGATCCGACTGCCGAGCGGATTCTCCTCTCCGGACAGCCCGTCGGGGTACCCGAATCCGTCCCAGCGCTCATGCGAATGACGAACGAGGCGCGCGGCTCCCCTGAGCTCGGGGATCGAGACCAGGATCTGTTCACCGACGATCGTGTGGCGACGGATCGCCACCCACTCGATCGGGTCCAAGGGCGTCTGCTTGTCCAGAAGCCCCTCCGGGATCGCCAGCTTGCCGACGTCGTGCAGACGCGCCCCTACCAGGACGTCCTCGAGTCGCTGCCCGGAGAGGCCGAGCCAGCGCGCAATCGCCCCCGCGACGATGTGGACGTCATCGCAGTGGGCCGCGATCTCAGGCCTGCTCGCTGTGAGCATCCCGGTGGCGATGCCGATCGCGACGCGGCAAGCCGCCTGGCGGGCATCCTCGCCAGCCGTTCTGCGCGCGGTTGCCGCGTCGGCAATTGCATCGCCGACGCGGGCGATCACCGCTTCCTCGCCTAGCTCACCGTGCGGATGGGCCATTGCTCAGCGCTGCACCGAACTGCAGGTTAATCGGCATCGGCGGCGCTATGGAGGTTCGGCGGCGATTGGTCTCATTCTGGTCTACACCGGCTGATTCTCGCATCGCGGAGCCAAACACCTCCGCGCTACGAAACCGAAGGTCACAGGTTCGAATTCTGTCGGGCGCGTTCTCTAATCGCCTGCAAATCAACGGGCTCTAGCGCTTTCCCAGCATCGGCCTTGATCGCTCGTGGTTCCAACCTAGAGAGGGTGAGACTGAACGGGCCACTTCGGCGGGGATGCTGGGCCCTTGGCAGGTAGCCAGGGGGGGTGCGCCCGCACGGAATACGCAAAAAAACGACTCCAGATCCGCAGCTATGGTGGCACCCGGAAGAGAAATGTCCTGCAAACCTCGCACGAGATGGGGTGTCACCATGATCGCCCCGGGGCCCCGAAACGGCGGTTCCACGCGGGAAAATGGGGGCAAACCCACTATTGGGGATGGACAGCTCCCTCCGAACACGAATAGGTTCGTGGCGCCCGGGGGTCAAAAGGCGAGAGCGATGCGGCGTCTGCTGCAGCGACCCGCCCCACCAAAGGAGGACCAATGCGACGCATCACCCTACTCGGCGCGCTCGGGGTGGTAGCCCTGCTAGTTATCCCGCCGCTCGCCGAGGCGCAGACCACGCAAAGTTTTGAGGCGCATTTCACAGGCGTCCAGCAGAGAAACGCGCCGCCTTGCCCGGGAGGGATCCTCGACTTTTGCGGCACCGGCACCGTTTCAGGCTTCGGGCCGGCCAGCTACGACTTGCGGGCGACCGGGGTTACGCCGATCCCCAACAGCCAGTGTCTCTTGGAGACCGCCGTGGCGACGATCACGCTCGCGGACCACAGCGGCTCATTCACGGCGGATGCCACGGCCACGGTCTGCTTCCCGGGGAACTCGCACAGCGCTCCTGGGCACCTTAAGTCGTTCGGCAACCCCTTCAATGCAGAGGGCACGTTCGTGATCACGGGCGGGACCGGGGCCTTTGCCGGCGCCACCGGCAGCGGCACCGCAACTCTTAAGGGGGCCGGCGCCCACACGGCGCTTGACCTCGCCGGCACGATCGCGCGGTAAAGAAGACAACGCGGGGCCGTCGCCGTGGCGGCCCCGCGCTTTGCTTTCAGTACGCCGGTCGCGGCATCTTCTCCGGCGAGCAGGCACAGCAGATCGCCGACTTCGTCTCCCGGGAAGCGGGCAAGTGGCCGGCTCTCATATAGTGGTTTACGAGTTATTCGTGTGGCATCGGATAGTGGTTTACGAGTTATTCGTGTGGCATCGGATGGCCGCGTTTTCGGCCTCAGCGGGCCGTCGAGAGGAGGAGTCGATGTTTGCTGTGAGCCTTGTCAATCCACGCACCGGGCCCCGCCGCGGGGCGATCGCCACGACGCTGGCGCTGATCGCGACGCTGGCGCTTTGCCTGCTACCGAGCGCGGCGCTCGGACAGGGACAAGGGCACGAGATCGGAGTGATGACCCGCAACCTGTACCTGGGCGCAGACCTGAGCCCGGCGATCAATGCCTCGGGCGCCGGCCAGTTCATCGAGGCCAACGGCCAGATCCTCAGGGACGTCGACACCAACAACTTCCCCGTAAGGGCCAAGGGCCTGGCGCAGGAGATCTTGAGCAAGAGCCCCGACCTCGTGGGACTGCAGGAAGTCTCCCTGTGGCGCGATGGACCGGTGGACTTCAACGCACCCTTGACCGGCCAATACACCGCCTCGCACGTGACCTACGACTACCTGCAGCTGCTCCTCAACGAGCTCAACAAGGGAAAGGAGCACTACCAGGTCGTCTTCACAGAGCCGGAGTTCGATTTCGAGGCTCCCGCCGACTACGACGGCAACCCAGCCACCGGAACCCTTGGCGCCGACAAGAACGGGCGCCTGACGATGCGAGACGTCATGCTGGCCCGGGTCGGGCACGGCGTGAAGGTCGAACGCGCCTTCGGCGGTCACTACCGGACGCTCTTCTCGCCGACGGTCGCCGGCCTCGTCACAGTGCACGTACTCCGTGGTTGGGAGGCTGCCGACGTCAAAGTGCGGGGAAGCGGCACCTTCCGGTTCGTAAACACGCACCTGGAGGCCTTCGGCGACCCGACGATCCGCGAGGCACAGGCCAAGGAGCTGGTCGAGCCGGGCGGACCGGCGACAGGCAGCCTGCCCGTCGTTCTGGTCGGCGATCTCAACTCGGATGACGACACCGTGCAGGGCGGCGACCGGCTGGCCTACCAGGATCTGACGAGCGCCGGCTTCAGCGAGCGAAGCACAAACAACCCACTCAGCTGCTGCCTGAACACCAGCATCATCACCGGCAATTTCGGCAGCGTCAGCGACTTCGACCACCAGGTCGACCACGTGCTGACCAATGACCCGCAGATCACGCTGGTCAACTCGTCGGTGACCGGGCGACAGCCAGTAAACGGATACTGGGACTCCGACCACGCTGGGCTGTTCAGCCTGCTGAATATCCGCCACTAGGCAGACGAATTCATCCCGGCCTGGACAGCGCGCCGCCGCGAGCCCGGGCCTTGAGGCCGGGAGGCTACGGGGCCTCGGCGGGTGGCGGGTCTGACAGGCGGAAGCCTCGCCGCGATCTACGATCGCCCGATGCCGTTTGGCGTCGGGTGATCGGCGGTCAATGCAGCAGCGCGGCGTCGAGGTGGTCAAGCAGCCCGATCGCCTGCGGCTCACGACCCTCCTCGAGCAGGATCGCGCCGCCGGGCCAGTACGGGTGCGGTGGCGCGGCGCGATGAACGAGCAGCGGCTCGTACACCCAGCAGCCGGCGTTCGCGATCCGCGGGCGCCCACCTGGGGCACGCCAGCGCCGCGGATCGTCGCCGGCAAGGGGGCCGCAGCGGTGCACATGCCCAAAGATGACCCAATCGGCGTCGAGCCGGAGCCGATGGACGACCCGCGCGAGCGCGGGGATGCTCGCCCGTCGCATCTGCGCTCCGAGCAGCATCGCGGGCACCGGCGCCATGCGATGGCTGAGCAGACGCCGCGGGATACCGGGCATCGTGGCGGCGCGCAGGAATTCCGCGAAGTCGTCGGCAAGCACCGCCAGGGGGCGCGGCAGCCAGCGCGTCAGCAGCGCCTCCAGCCGCGTCAGGGAGGGGCCTCCGGCTCGCTCGTAGTCGACGGGCGTGGCGCCACCCCGCGGCACGCGCCCCAGCAGCCCGCGAGCGATTCCATAGGCGGTCTCCGGTAGCAGGTGACGATCGAGGTAGTGGCCGTGGGTCGCCCACACACGCTCCGCCAACCAAACACCCGGGTATTGGACCCGTACGGCAGCCGGCCCAAGCCAGGACGCAACCTGGGCGAGCAAGGGCGTCGCGTCGTACGGGATCGGGGTATCGGCAGCCAGTGACTTCCCCTGAGCGCGCACCCACGGACGCACGAGCGCGGCATCGTGGTTGCCGGGCACGACAATCACCTCTCGTCCGCCACCGAGCCGCGCTCCGACCGCCCGCAGCACGGGCTCGGCGACCTCCATCGCCCGCTCCGGGCGCCCCTCCAGCAGCTCAACCACGTCACCGAGCAGCACCAGCCGCTCGACGTCTTCAAGTGCGCCGAGGAACGCCTCGAGCACCTCGGCGCGGCGCAGCACGTCGCGCTGCAGGCGGGCGCCGAGATGGAGATCTGACACCACGAGCGTGCGCATGTCAGCCACGACGATCGCACAGGCAGCCCCCGACGAGAGGACACGGGGGCACATGACCTCCGGTCGCTACCCAGCGATCGAGACGATCTGACGCTTACTTAGCCGCTGGAGATCTCCACAATCAGAGGCGGCAGGGCCAGCCCTTCTGAAAGAGGGTGGTACTCGTTGTGGTATCGCTTGATGAACTCGTCAAGGTCCTCTGTCGCAGTCACTTGGGTGAACCTATCCGAACGGCTGCTTCCAGGTCCGCGAGCGGCTGCTCCTTCGCGCGAGGAGCAGCAGCGGGATGCTTCGAGCTCATCGGGCCGAACATGATGTGGTAGGCGAGCAGCTGGGAGCGCCCGTCGAACAGCTCCGCCAGCGTTTTCGTCCCCTCGTCGGTGTCGAAGGTGTACTCCTTGTCGACCGGCACCCATGGCAGCTCCCGCCGCTGCTGCGCCAGCTCCTTGCCGAGCTCGGCGAGCTCAGTCTCTCGCTCCTGCAGATCCCTGCGGGCCGCAAGCCACTCCTCGCGCGTTCCCACCTTGTGCTCAGTCATCGCCTTGCCTCCTCGTCGTTAGGTTCCACCATGAATGACCGGTCGAAGGCCCCGAACTCACCGGGCCATCAGCGCCGGCCCCTGCTCGCCACGGCTGCTTGCCATCCCCGCGGCGTCACGAATCGTCGGTTGCCCCAGTCGACCCTGAAGTGGCCGCCGATCGCTCGCAAGCTGTTGCCCTGGAAGACGAGATCCGTCGCGCGCCCCGGATGCACTTGCAGAAGCGGCTTGCCCCCCCGTGAGACAAATGTGTTCCCGCGGACGCGCACGCGGGTATAGGGGCGTCCCTGTGCGACATAGGCCAATTTGGAAGCGTCGCAATAGCGGCAACCGCTCACGTCGACGAGCGGCCGGCTGCCAGTCCCAGACTCCACCCGATTGGACACGATGTCGACGCCGATCATCGGCTCGCCGCCATCAACGTAGAGACTCGCCTGGCCGGAGCTCCCGTCATTGCGGCTGACGTTGGACCGAATGATGATGTCGTGCATGCGATAGAAAGGAGGCGAGCCGGCGTTACAGGAGCACACCAGGAATCCGACTCCGCCGTTGCCGTGCGAGTAGTTGTGCTCCATGACCGAGTTCGACACTCCCTTATCGAAGTCGAATCCGTCACCATCGTCGGTGAGCGTGGTCCTGCCGTTTCCGTACGACTCGTTGTGCGTGAAGAGGATCCGGTTCGAGTCGAAGGCCCAGATGCCAACTCCTCCCGCTTCCCTCGCGTTGGCAAAGGCCACGCTGTTCGCGACCTTGGCACCGTCGACCCCGAAGAGCATGATCCCACCGCGGGCGTGGTTGCGATACGCCCGCGTGTTGGTGACCCTGACGTCTCGAATCGAGTGCCGGGCGTTGGCCTGGTCATAGGTCCACACTCCAGCGTCGCCGTTGTCATGTGACCTCACGTCCCTCACGCGCACGTGAGAGATCCGACTCCCGTCGTCACCCGAGCTGACGACGATGCCGTTACAGAACCTGCTCACGTCAACGTGATCGACGGTGATCCCCTGGTCGAGCGTTCCATGGAGAAAACGGGCCTCCAATCGGATGCCGGCGGTGCCGTAGCGATAGCCATTGCTGACGTCCTCGCTGCACAGGTCGTGACGGCCAACGACATTGACGCCCGATACCCGGACTCCGGCAACGTTGATCGCGGCGATCCCGTCTGTACGCGACGGAGCAAGGATGGTGGCTCGCCCACGACCGTAAGAGCCAATCGTGAGCCTGCTGCTCGCTGACGTCGCCCTGAGGTTGGCGGTCCCGAGGCAAATCGACCCACTGAACTGCTGCCCGCCCCGGAGCAAGATGGTGTCGCCACCGCGGTAGCTGCTCCGTTCCACCCGGGCGAGTGTTCTCCATGCCGTCGCCGGACTTGTTCCCGGGTTTGAATCGCGGCCTCGCTCGGCATCGACGTAGTACCTGGCCGATGCGGCCCTGGGAGCAGGATGCGGCTGACATTGCGCAAGAGGCGGTCGCCCTGAAAACGCACAGCCCGACGTCACGGCGAGGACGACTCCGACAAACACGCAGATGGCCAGGGCAAGCCGCATCTGACGAAAAGACTAGTTCCGGAAGCCTGCCGTGCAACGATCTTCGGCGGACTCCACTTCGTTGCACCAACCCGAAATCAGAGTCCGAGCGGCGCCGCCCCAGGCAAAGGCAATGGCAACCCGAACGCCAGCGGCAACGGTAACGGCAACGGGGGTGACAACTCCAAGGGGTAGGGCTAGCGCGGTCTTCGAATAGAGTCTTCTCTCGGTCATATGCATTCCGCGAGCCAGGGAAACGGAGCAGGGGGCAGTTGGTGGACGGCTTGCGGAACCACGCTGCGAAGGAGCTCTAGGTCCTCAATCGTGCGCTCGCGGGCGCGCATCGCGTGTCTTCTCGCAGTGATCGCGGTCGCGCTGTTCGCGGTGCCGGTCGTCCAGGCGGCCCCTGGGCCGAAACACAATCCGCCGAAGTCGATCTATCTGGCGCTAGGCGACTCGCTCGCCTTCGGCTACCAACAGGCCAAGTTCATACAGAACCTCCCGACGGAGGACCCCGCCGCCTACAACACCGGCTACGTCGACGACTTCGCCAAGCAGCTCGCCGCGATCGACCCGAAAATCCAGACGGTCAACCTCGGCTGCCCCGGTGAGACGACCGACTCGCTGCTCGGCCTGAAGCCGTGCATATACCACCCGCCGTTCGCCCTGCACAGCAACTACAGCGGCTCGCAGATCGACGCCGCGGTGGCCGTCCTGCGCGCGCACCCAGGCCAGGTCAGCCCGGTGACCATCGACATCGGCGCAAACGACCTGCTCGGCGGGAAATCGTTCGCGCATATCCAGGCAAACCTGTCGACGATCCTCGCCAAGCTGCGCGACGCGGCGCCGTACACAGAGATCATCGTCCTTGGGGTCTACAACCCGCTGATCGTTTCGATTCCGGGCAGCGACGTCGTCGCGGCGCAATTCAACGCG
This sequence comes from Solirubrobacterales bacterium, assembly GCA_038317345.1. Taxonomy (GTDB): domain Bacteria; phylum Actinomycetota; class Thermoleophilia; order Solirubrobacterales; family 70-9; genus Mayfieldus. Next base: position 37,681 of record JBBQBH010000021.1, on the reverse strand, counting down.
GCGCTGGCGCAGACGGCCGCCCAATACCGTGCCCGGTTCGCCGACCCGCTACCGGACTTCAACCCGGCGGTCAACGAGATCCCAACAATCTGCAAGCTGACCCTGATCTGCGCGCCGCTAAAGGACATCCACGCCAGCGACCTCGGCTACCAACAGCTCGCGGACGAGGTGTTCGCGGCATCTGGTTACTGACCCGGCAACGCACGGCGGAAACTCGCTGAACCTCGGGCTGGGCGACTCGTTCGTGTCCCGAGCCGTTCAGCCACTGTCGGCGGCGGATCGCTGGCTGGTGCGAGCAGGAATGACACCGATGACCGCGCAACACGCTCAGGTTCGCGGTAGACCGCGGCGGCGCACAGCGGCGCGGCGGTGGCGCGCGATCACGCCCGTAGGCGGCAGCGGTGGGTGCTGGCCGTGCTCGGCGCAGAGCTGGAGGCCCGGTGCGGGATCGGGCGGCTGCGCGAGGATCGGCGGATCGTGGAAATGCGCCTTGTGGAAGTTGAAGTAGTCGGTCATGTTGGCCGCATTGGCATCACGGAAGGTCATCGCCCCGAAGTTCCACTTCGTCTCGATGAAGCGTGTGATCGAGGTGTGGTCCTGCACGACACTCGAGACGTAGTTGCGGCGTGCCCACGGCGAGACCACGATCAGCGGCACGCGGAAGCCGTAGCGGTCAAAGCCGCCGGGCACGTCACCGGGCTGCAGCAGCGGCGGGATGTTGTCCGGCTTGATCGCGGCCGGCGGCGGCACGTGGTCGTAGTAGCCGCCGTGCTCGTCGTAGGTGATGAACAGGGCGGTGCGCCGCCATTGCGGCGACCCGAGGACGGCCGTCGTCACCTTGGCGAGGAAGCGGTCGCCAAACTGGACGTCCTGCGGGTTTTCCTGGGAGACGGAGTTGTAATCGGGATTGACGAAGCTGAACTGCGGCAGGCGACCCGCGCCAGCGTCGTCGATGAAGTGCTGGACACCTCTGACGAAATTCGGTCCCCGCGAGGGCGGCAGCACCCCGGGGATCACGAGCGGCGCCGGGAGGCTGTCGTAATAGTTTTTCCATTCGACCCCGAATTGGTCGAATCGGTCGAAGATCGTGCCGTTGGCCGCCGGCGTCGAGAAGGTCGAGCCGTCGGTGCGAATCACTCCGCTCGAGGTGCCGGTCAGCAGGTAGCGGAAGTTCGGATAGGTCTGGGCGAGGCAGGAGCAGAAGTAGCGCTCGCCGACCGGGAAGTGCTCCGCGAGCGAGTAGGTGAAGGGCAGGTCGGAGTCGTCGGAGTAGCGCATGGCGACCGGGCCGCTGGCGCGGACGAAGCCGTCGTTGCGCCCGCCGTCATATGACAGGTGGCTGGCGTTCCAGGCTTGGCGGGGTTCCCCCTGCTCCTGGCAGGGCGTGTCGGCGTGTGCGGAGTAGACCTTGTTGCCCTGGGCGTCGAGGTTGAAGGCGAGCTGTCGCCCGTGGCTGACCGGCAATCCGTCGACCGGCCGGCCGCGGCGAGCGTGTCGGGGCAGCACGCCGAGGATGTTGTCGAAGGAATGGTTCTCCATCATCACGACCACGATGTGATCGATCTGGGGCATCGTCTCCGTGCCTTCGGGCAGGCGGGGGTAGGGCAGGGCGCCGGGACCCTTGATGCTCGTGGCGCGCAGGATCGGACGCGCCCAGGCGGGTGGGCCGGGGCTGAAGGCAGCGGCGAGGGCGATGCTCGCCCCGGCCGCGGACTTCAGCGCGGTACGGCGGGTGATCCCGCCAGGCTCCTCCATGGTTCGACGATGCTAACCCCGGCGGACCGCCAGAATCATCTCAGCATGAAGTCGGAGAGCTGATCGCGTTCGGCCTCCCTACAGCCCCATCTGCTTCCCCAGTATCTCCTTCATGATCTCGTCGGTGCCGCCTCCGATCGGGCCGAGGCGGGCATCGCGGACGGCGCGCTCGATCCCATACTCGCGCATGTAGCCGTAGCCGCCGTGGATCTGCAGGCACTCGTCGGCGATCTCGACCAGGCCGCGCTGCGTCATCAGCTTCGCCATCGTCACCTCGCGGATGCAGTCCTGGCCCTCGTGAAAGAGGCGCAGCGCGTTGTAGGTGAGGGCGCGCGAGGCCTCGATCTGGGTCGCCATCTCGGCGAACTTGTGGCGGATCGCCTGGAACTTGCCGATCGGGCGGCCGAACGCCTCGCGCTCCAGCGCGTACTCCAAGGTGCGCTCGAACACCTTTTGCATCCCGCCGACGGCGCCGATCGCCATCGCCAGCCGCTCCCAGGCGAAGTTGGCCATGATCAGATGGAAGCCCCCGTTCTCCTCGCCGAGCAGGTTCTCCGCCGGCACCTCGACGTCTGTGAACGAGAGCTCGCCGGTGTCTGAGGCGTGCCAGCCCATCTTCTCGAGCTTGCGCGATACCTCGTAGCCCGGCATGTCGCGCTCCAGGACCAGGAAGGAGATCCCGTGGTGGCCGCCCTCCTGGCTGGTTTTGCAGGCGCAGACCAGGAAGTCTGCGCGCACCCCGTTGGTGATGAAGGTCTTGGAGCCGTTGACGATGTAGGCGCCGCTCTCGCGTCGCGCCATTGTGCGGATGCTCGCCACGTCTGAGCCCCCGCCCGGCTCGGTGATCCCCAGCGCGCCGATCTTCTCCCCCCTTATCCCGGGGACGATCCAGCGCTGACGTTGCTCCTCGGTGCCGAAATTGAAGACGGGCGGCATCGCGATCCCGCCGTGGGCGTTGAGCCCCGCCGCTACCCCGCCCGAGCCTCCGGAGCGCGAGAGCTCCTCGACCCAGACCGCGTCGTGAACATAGGTGCCCCCCTGGCCGCCGTACTCCTCTGGGAACTTAAGACCGAACAAGCCCAACTCGCCGCAGCGGTTGTAAAGCTCGCGCGGGAACTCGCGCGCGTCCTCCCACTCGTCGACGTGGGGGGCGATCTCCTTCTTCACGAAGCGGCGCACCGTCTCGCGCAGCTCCTCGTGCTCCTCGGTGAAGGGGGGCAGGATCGCGCGTTCGCCGCTGTCCTTGACGACGGTGCTCACTTGCCCGGTGCCTTCCAGTCGTCGATCGTCGTGTAACCGCGCCCCTCGTGGTCGAAGCCGAGCAGGTCGCCGGTCGGGTTCTTCTGGTCGCCGTGGTGGTAGGCCCGTATCTCGCAGATCTTGCCGTCGCGGAGGCGGAAGAACTCGGCGCCGCGGTTGATCCGCTTTTCGCCCGACTTCGGGTCGCGCCAGGTCATCGACCACTCGATGCAGGCCTCGTCGCCCTGCTCGAGGCCGCTCTCCAGGAACCACTGCCCGTCGGCCTGCTCGACTCCCCAGCGGGCGTTCTCGCCGATCGCCCGGGCGCCCTCGTGGGGACCGAGGCGGGTGTAGTAGTGGACCGCGTCGTCGGTGAAGTGCGAGGCGATCAGATCGACGTCGCCCGTGTTGAGCGCCTCGTAATAGGAGCGGATGTGGTCGAGGTGGCTCAGAGTCCGTACGACCGGCCGATCACGTCGAGCATGATCTCGTCGGTGCCGGCGCCGATCCGGTTGAGGCGAACGTCGCGGTACGCGCGCTCGATCTCGTACTCCTTCATGTAGCCGTAGCCACCGAGGATCTGTACGCACTCGTCGGCGACCTCGCAGCAAATCCGCGAGGCGTGGAGCTTTGCCATCGTGATCTCGCGCACTGGGTACTCGCCGTTGGCGAAGCGCCAGGCGGTCGCGTAGGTGAACTGCTTCGCGGACTCGATCTTGGTCGCCATCTCGGCGAACTTGTGGCGGATCACCTGGAATTTGCCGATCGGTCGGCCGAACGCCTCGCGCTCCTGGGCGTATTGGAGGGTGTTGCTGAACATCCGCTCGGCTCCCGCGTGGCAGCCGGCGGCAGCGACAAGCCGCTCTCCCTGGAGCTCCCAGCTGATGTGGTAGAAGCCCTTGCCGACCTCGCCCAGCACCGCCTCGGCCGGGACGCGCATCTCCTCGAAGGTCAGCTCGGCGGTGTCGGAGGCGTGCATTCCCATCTTCTCCAGGGTGCGCGATACCGAGAAGCCCGGCACCTCCTTGCCGTCCTCGTCACGGAGGTCGACCACGAACAGCGTCACTCCCTCGTGGCGGGCATCGGGGTCGGTCTTGCAGACCAGCACGCAGAAGTCGGCGCGGGCGCCGTTGGTGATGAACATCTTCGACCCACTGATCACGTACTCGTCGCCGTCGCGGATCGCCTTGGTGCGGATGCCGGCGACGTCGGACCCGGCGCCGGGCTCGGTGATGCCAAGAGCGCCGATCCGCTCGCCCTTGATTCCGGGGACCAGGAAGCGCTGCTTCTGCTCTTCTGTGCCGAGCAGGTGGACGGGGGGCAGGACCATGTCGGTCTGCACAGCGAAGCCCATGTTTGTGCCGCCCGACCCCGCGTAGGCCATGCACTCGGCGCGAACCAGCGAGTAGTAGTAGTCGCCGCCCTGGCCGCCGTACTGCTCCGGGAAGCAGAGCCCGAGATAGCCCAGCTCTCCTGCCCGTCGCATCACCTCATTGGGCCAGGTGGTGTCCTCCCACTCGTTGCGGTGGGGGTAGAGCTCCTTCTGCACCCAGGCCTGCATCGACTCCCGCAGCGCCTCGTGCTCGTCGTTGAATATGAAGTGCTTGCGGCCCGCCGCGTGGTCGGGCTTGATCACGGTCGAGGCGCCGTTGGTCGTCGCTGTTGCCACTGATCTCTCCTCCTGGTCGGCTCCGGGCAGAGCGGACAGTAGCACTTCCTACTTCCAACTTGGTGGTATCGTGGCCGCGTGCCTGACGACGAGAAGGTGCTCTACGAGGTCACCGACGGGGTCGCAACCGTGACCCTCAACGACCCCGAGAAGCGCAACATGCTCTCGGGCCAGATGCTGACCGAGCTGGTCGACGCGCTGAAGACCGCGCGCGACTCCGATGATGTCCGCGCCGTCGTTCTCACCGGGGCTGGCGAGAAGGTCTTCTGCGCCGGCGCCGACCTCGGCGGCTTCGGCGCCGACGCCCCGCTGGTCGAGAAGCATTTCGCCTCCGACCTCTTCCTCGAGTTCTTCCGCCTGATGCCGCGGCTCGGAAAGCCGTCGCTGTGCGCACTCAACGGCCACGTTCTCGCCGGCGGCATGGGGCTGGCCCTCTCCTGCGACCTGCTGATCGCCCGCGAGGGCGCCACCTTCAGTACCCCGGAGATCAACGTCGGCGCCTTCCCCTACATGATCATGGCGATCATCTATCGCAACGTCCCGCGCAAGAAGGTCAACGAGATGATGCTCTTGGGGGAGCGCATGAGCGGGGAGGACGCGGTCCAGTTCGGGCTCGCCAACAAGGTCGTGCCCGCCGATGAGTTCGACGAGGCGGTCCGCGACTGGGCGACGAAGCTGGCGTCGAAGAGCCCGGTGCTGATGCGGCTCGGGCACGACGCGATGTACCGCCAGCAGGACATGGCGCTCGACGATGCGCTCGAGTTCCTGCGCAGCCAACTGTCGCTGACCTTCAGCACCGAGGACATCCAGGAGGGCGTGCAGGCGTTCTTCGAAAAGCGCGAGCCGAATTGGAAGGGACGCTGATGGCGACCAAGAAAGCCGACACGACAAAGAAACCAGCCGGCAAGGCGCGCAAGCCGAAGGCTCAGGACGGCGCCTCCGCCCAACACAGCGGCGAAGCTCCCGAGGCCCCACCGACGACCGAGCACGGCGAGCAGACCGGGATGAAGGATCTCGTCGACGATCTCCATCGACGCCGCGAGGTGGCGAAGCTCGGCGGCGGCGAGGAGAAGATCGCGGTCCAGCACGAGCGCGGAAAGCTCACCGCCCGCGAGCGTCTCGACCTGCTCGTCGACCCGGGCACCTTCGTCGAGATCGGCATCCAGGCCGGACCGCACTCATCGCAGCGCGCGATGGAGGGCAAGGATGCGCCCGCCGACGGCGTGATCACCGGCTGGGGCGACGTCGACGGCCGACGCTGCGCGATCGCCGCCTACGACTTCACCGTGATGGCCGGATCGATGGGGATGACCGGCGAGTTCAAGGTTGGGCGGCTGCGCGAGATGGCGCTGCAGAAGCGGATGCCGCTGATTTGGTTGCTCGACTCCGCCGGCGCTCGCATCCAGGAGGCGGCCGGCTCGATGTTCGCGGGCTCGGGCCACCTGTTCCGCGAGGAGGTGGTGATGTCCGGCGTGGTACCGCTGGTCGCCGCGATGCTCGGCCCCTGCGCGGCCGGCACCGCCTACATCCCCGGGCTCTCGGACTTCGTGCCGATGGTCGTCGGCCAGGGCGCGATGGCGCTCGCTGGGCCGCACCTGACCAAGGCGGTCACTGGCGAGGACATCTCGATGGAGGAGCTGGGCGGCGCGAAGGTGCACTGCCGCAAGTCCGGCGTCGGCGACCTCGAGGTGGCCGACGACCCCGAATGCATCGAGGCGGTCAAGACCTACCTCTCCTACTTCCCCTCCAACTGCGAAGAGAAGCCGCCGATCCGCGAGACCTCGGATCCGGACGACCGCATGTCGGAGACGCTGCTCGACATCGACCCCGAGTCCTCGCGCCAGCCCTACGACATGTACGAGCTGATCCGCGAGATCGTCGACGACGGCGAGCTCTTCGACATCAAGCCGAAGTTCGCCAAGACGCTGATCACCTGCCTGGCCCGCTTCGGGGGCATGCCCTGCGGGATCGTCGCCAACCAGCCCAAGCAGCTGGCCGGCATCCTCGAGAACGACTCCGCCGACAAGGCCGCCCGCTTCATCAACCTCTGCGACGCCTTCAACATCCCGCTGCTCTTCCTCCAGGACGTGCCGGGATTCATGGTCGGCTCGAAGGTCGAGCAGGAGGGGATCATCCGCCACGGGGCGAAGATGCTCTACGCAGTCAGCCGCGCGACGGTGCCGAAGATCACCGTCGTCGTCCGCAAGGCCTACGGCGCCGGCTACTACGTGATGTGCGGCAAGGCCTACGAGCCCGACCTGATCGTCGCCTGGCCCAGCGCCGAGATCTCAGTGATGGGGCCGGAGGGCGCCGTGAACATCATCGGCCGCTCGGCGATCGAGGCCTCCGACGACCCCGAGGCGACCCGCGAGCAGATGCTGGAGCAGGTCAAGCAGCAGATCGACCCCTATCTGGCCGCCCGCAACGACCTGGTCGATGACGTCATCGACCCCCGCGAGACCCGGCCGACGATCGTCAACGGGCTGCGGATGTCCGCCGACAAGCGAGTCGAGCGGCCCTGGAAGAAGCACGGGGTGATGCCGGTATGACCAATGCGAATCTCGAGCTTGCCCGCAGAGCCTTTGAGGCCTGGGACGAAAGGGATGCGGAATGGTTCGTCGAGAACTGCACGCCGGAGTTCGAGTTCATCCCCGCCGTGGTCTCCGGAGTGGAGGGGCCAGGGGGTGCAGTCCGAGGCGTGGATGCCATTCGCCAGTTCTTCGCCGACCTCGACGAGCCCTGGGAGAGCTTCGTGATCGGCGGAGTCGAGTACCGCGAGGTCGATGAGCAGGTGGTCTGTGTCGGGCAACTGCACGCGAAGGGGCGAGGCAGCGGCCTCGAGCTCGATCAGCCGGTCGCGATGACCCTCTGGTTTCGCGGTGACAAGCTCGTCCGCGCGCGCAGCTTTCTCGATCCCACCGCCGCGACCGAAGCCGCGAGGCAGGAGAGGATCGAATGAGCCGCTTCGAGGACCCCGCGATCCTCAGCTGCTCGATCTCGGGCGCGGTCGCCAACCGCGACCAGTGCCCGACGATCCCCTACACGCCGGAGGAGTACGGGGCCGAGGCGGCGCGCATCGTCGAGGAGGGCGGCTCGCAGATCCACATCCACGCCCGCACGCCGGAAGGCGTTCCCTCCTACGAGATCGAGGACTTCCGCGCGATCACCGAAGCGATCCGGGCCGCGGTTGACGACGTGATCATCAACTACTCGACCGGGGCGATCGGTGTCCCGATCGAGAAGCGGATCGAGTACCTGCGCGAGCTGCGCCCCGACGTCGCGGCGCTGAACATGAGCTCGATGAACTACGCGAAGTACTCGAAGCGGCGCCAGGAGTTCGTCTTCAAGGCGGTGTTCGAGAACAGCTTCGACACGATCATCGAGTTCCTCACCGCGATGCGGGAGATTGGGATCAAGCCCGAGCACGAGTGCTTCGACGCCGGCCACATCGCAAACCTCGATCCGCTGCTCGACATGGGGCTTCTGGCCGAGCCACTGCAGATCTCCTTGGTGATGGGGGTGACCGGCGGGATCCGGCCCAATGCGCGCAACATCGTCTTCATGTCGGATCAGATCCCCGGCGGCGCCGAAGGGCAAAACCAATGGCAGGTGATCGGCGTCTCGCGCGAGCAGTGGAAGCTTGTCGGCGCGGCGCTGGCGCTGGGCGGAAACGCGCGGGTCGGGCTCGAGGACAACTTCTACCTTCCCGACGGCGAGATGGCGAAGTCGAACGGCCAGCTGATCGCCAAGGCCCGGCAGATGGCCGAGGACATGGGGCGGCGGGCGGCGACCGTCGGCGAGGCGCGCGAGATGCTGGGCGTCCCGAGGCGCGAGCCGGCGAGCGCGGGGAGCTAGCGATGGCGAAGGGCACCGAATCGACGGGCGCGAAGACGTCCGCGAAGGGCAACGGCCGAGGCGACCGCGACGCCCCGCAGCTGCTGCGGATGGGCGAGCTTGCCGAGGCCTCAGGGGTCTCCGCGGCGACGATCAAGCACTACCTGCGTGAGGGGCTTCTGCCCGAGCCGGTGAAGACGAGCCGCAATATGGCCTATTACCCGCCCGAGTTCGTCGACCGCATCCGGCTCATCAAACAGCTCCAGGAAGAGCGCTTCATGCCCCTGCGCGTGATCCGCTCGATGCTCGACGACGATCCCGACCGCGCCCGCACGCTGATCGAGCTCGAGGACCGCATCCTCGAGCGGGCCCTGGCTGGCGAACGGACCCGGACCAGCGCCGCCGAGGTGCGGGAGCGCTACGACGTCCCGGCCGAGGTCCTCGACCGTCTCGAGGAGATCGAGGTGCTGAGCCCCAACAGCCGCGGCTACACCCCCTCCGACGTGAAGATCATCGAGGCGATCAGCCGCTTCCGCGCCGGCGGCTACGAGGAGGCGATCGGGTTCACCGTCTACGACACGCTGCGTTACAAACGCGCGATGGAGGACCTGGTGCGCGAAGAGGTCGAGGTTCTGATGGATCGGGTGGCCGGAAAGATGGACCCCGACCGCGCCATGGAGCTGATCGAGGCGGGCGCCGAGCCGCTCAAGGACCTGATCGCGGCCATGCACACCAAATGCCTGATCGCAGAGCTCGAGCGCCAGCGCTCGAGCTCCTAGTTAGCTAGGCCGCGCTCGCACCGGGACGCTTTGAGCGGGCCACGGCGAGGATCTCGGAGGCGAGCTTGGCGCCGTCGGCCGAATGCTCGGGCACGGCGGTGATCCTCACCACCACCTCGTCGCCGTCGACCTCCTCGAGGGCGATGTGGGGCGGATAGCGGGTTGGCGTGGTCACCTGCTCACTGAGCATCGCCTGCACCTCGCTGGGACTGACGTCGGCGGGGAAGCGGGCCCGAAGCTCGACCCTGTCTGGCTCGCGCAGCGGAATGATCGCTAGCTGCAGCAGCAGGCTGTTAGGGATCAGGAGGCGGTTGGCGCCGTCGACGAGATTCACGTAGAAGAGCCCCAGCGAGCCCACGATCCCCTCCACCTGTCCTGCCATCGGGCCGCCCTGCAGGCGCACCCGCTCACCGACCCGAAACGGTCGTGTGGTCTGCAGCACGACTCCGGCGAAGATGTTGCCGAGGGTCTGCTGCGCCGCCAGACCGAGGATGACCGCGGTGAATGCTCCGCCGACCGCGAGGGTGGCGGGGCTCAATCCCGCCAGCCGCAGCGCCGATCACCACGACGACGATCGCGAACAGCCGGATCAGAAAGCCGACGGTCCCCGCCGTGCCCGGGTCCATGCGGCGAAAAAGCGATGGGGCGACGCCCCTGGCCAGGGCACTGGCGAACGCCCAGCCGAGAAGCACCAGTGCCACGGCGGCGGCGTAGCGCACCGGTCTGCCGGCGCCTGGGAATAGCTCGTGCCGGTGGTTGAAGACGACCAGGACGCCGATGATCAGTGCCGCGACGACGACCAGCTCGCGGCGCGCGCGAGTCGCCGAGCGCCTGTCCAGCTCCGCGCCGAGCCCTACCTCCTGCCACTCCTGGGTGCGGCTCTCGAATACGCGCCGCGCTCTGTCTTTTGTCCAGAACCGTCGCACGGGTTCTTTCTTTTTACCCGTTGGTGGCGTTGTTTCTTTTTACCCGTTGGTCGCGTTGGGCACGTGATCGGTCAGGCGGCTCGACTAGCGCAACTCGGCGAGGCCCTGCTCGCGGGAGACGATTGGCGCGTATCCGAGCTCGCGACGCGCCTTCGAGTCGTCGATCGTGCATTCCTGGGTCAGGATCCAGTAGGTGAAGCGGGCAAGCGGCGGGCGCCCGGGCAACGGCAGGTGTTTCCAGGCGGGCTCGCCGACGCTCGCCAGCGCACCGCCGAGCCAGCCCGGCATCGTCCGCGTCGGTGGATCGACGTCCTGCGTCCGCAGCAGATCCGAGACGAACTCTTTGAAGACGACCGGCTCGCCGTCGGTTACGAAGTAGGCCTCGCCCGGCACGCCCTTGCTGGCTGCCAGCACCAGGCCTTCGACCACATTCTCGACCTGGGTCGTGTCGGTGAGCTGGCCCCCGCCGCCGACCCAGACGAAACGTCCCGCCTTCACCATGCCCACCATCTCGGGCAGCAATGTCGTGTCGCCCGCCCCCCAGACGAAGCGCGGCCGCAGCACCACGGTCTCGAAGCCGTCGCGGTTCGCGGAGCGCACGGCCTGCTCGGCCTTTGCCTTCGTCGCGGGGTAGGGGGCGGGCGAGTCCGGCCGCAGGGGCGCCGTCTCGTCGACGTCGACCAAAGGTTTGCCGGCCATCAACGCCGCCTCCGTACCGCAATGCACGAAACGGCGGACCCCGGCACGCGCGCAGCCGTCGAGCGCATTGCCAGTGCCCTCAACGTTGCCGCGCTCGAACTCCTCCCAGGGGCCGTAATCGCCGAGGTGGGCTGCGAGATGGAATGCGATCTCGCAACCCTGGGCTCCGGCGGCGATCGAATCGGTGTCGCCCAGCTCACCTCGGACCGGCTCCGCTCCGAGCTCCGCGACCGCGCGCTCAGACTCGTCCGAGCGGGCCAAGGCGCGCACGGTCGAACCATCTTTGACCAGGCGCCGGATCAGGCTGCCGCCGATGAAGCCGGAGCCTCCCGTGACGAACGTCGTGGGCATCGACTGGCGATCCTATTCCGCCCGTTCGGCCAGGCCCGGCCCTGTGGGATACTGGGTTCCCGATTGACTGGTCAGTCAGCCAGGTAGGAGAAGGGATCGCATGCGGGCCGCGGTAGTTCAGCTCAACTCGCAAGAGGACAAGCAACGCAACCTCGAGGTTGCCGAGCGTCTGGTGCGCGCCGCGGCGCGAGACGGCGCCGAGCTGGTCTGCCTGCCCGAGAAGTGGAACCTGCTGGGCGGCTCCGAGGCGCTGGTCGGAGGCGCGGAACCGCTCGATGGGCCGAGTCTCTCCGCTGCCCGCGCCTGGGCCCGCGATCTGGGCATTCATCTGGTCGCCGGCAGCATCGCCGAGCGAGTCGAGGGCCACGACCGCCTCTTCAACACCTCGGTCCTGATCGGGCCCCAGGGAGACGACGTCGCCACCTACCGCAAGATCCACATGTTCGACGTCGAGGTCGGCGGCGTGACCTACCGCGAGTCCGACCACGAGGAGGGCGGGGAGGAGATCGTCAGCGCTCCGCTCGGCGAGCTCGAGCTGGGCCTCAGCGTCTGTTACGACCTGCGCTTCCCGGAGCTGTACCGGATCCTTGCCGTGCGCGGCGCCCGCATCATCGCCGTACCGTCCGCCTTTACGCAGGCGACCGGGTGCGACCACTGGGAGGTGCTGCTCCGCGCCCGGGCGATCGAGAATCAGGCATTCATGGTCGCCGCGGACCAGTTCGGCGAGGCGCCGCCCCACTACAACTCCTACGGGCGTTCGGCGATCGTCGACCCGTGGGGCGTGGTGCTGGCGATGGCGCCGGACGAGGAGTGCTTCGTCGGCGCCAACCTCGACATTGAGGCGCAGGAGCGGATCCGCGAGAAGCTGCCGGCGCTGGCCAACCGGCGCCCCGCCGCATACCAGTGGCCCGAGCACGTGGGGGTCGGCTGATGGCTCAGGCTCGTGAGCGCGAGGCTCAGTAAAGGAGCATTGATGGCAAGCCGAGAGCGAACAACAGACGTTGCGGTCGACAAGCGCCGCCAGATCCTCGACGCCGCGGTGCGTGTATTCGCCCGCCAAGGCTTTCACTCCACCCGCGTCTCGGACATCGCCGACGAAGCCGGCGTCGCCTATGGACTCGTTTATCACTACTTCCGCTCCAAGGACCAGATGCTCAACGAGCTGTTCAGCGAGCGCTGGTCGCTGCTGCTGGCGACGATCGAGGAGACCGACGGCGACACCCCGCCGCGCCAGCGGCTGGCGGCGGTCGCCGGCTTCATCGTCGACTCCTACCGCCACGACCCCGAATTGATGAAGGTGATCATCGTCGAGGTGACTCGGGCCGCCAACTCCTTTGGCCGCACGCACCTGCCCGAGATCCGCAACGCCTACGAGCTGATCGCGGAGATCGTCGCCGAGGGTCAGGCCCAGGGCGTGTTCCGCGACGACATCGACCCCAACTTCGCCTCGCTGTCGTTCTACGGGGCGATCGAGCAGCTGCTCTCGGGGTGGATCTTCGACCTCATCCCTTCCGGCAGTCAGGATTTCGATCGCGCCGCAGACCTGGTGGTGGAGACGATCTGCGGCGGATTGGAGCCTCGCTAGCCAGATGTGGGAGTCGCTGGCCACCACGCGTCGCCAGGACCGCGTCCTGCACGGCTCGGCGAAGCTGCTCAACGTCCTGATCGGCATCGTCGCGTTGCCGATCTGGCTGATCGCCCAGCGACTCGGTGGTCCGCTGAGGCGAATGCTCGAGCGCCGCGGGGAGCGCCTGCGCGAGCTGCCGGTGCCGCCGCAGGGCGAACGCTCGATGGAGGTGCTGATGAGTGAGCTCGAGGCGATCCCGAACCATCTCCACTCCTCTCCCTGGGCCGAGCCGCGCAAGGGCCTCGCCGACATCTCGACCTTCGTGTTGACCCAGAATCACGACCTGGCCAACTACGGCTACGCATACCCACGCCAGTTCCACGAGCTGACCATCGATACGCCCGACGGAGTCCGGATCGCGGCCTCGGTGGCGCTGCAGGACGTGCCGCGCCCAGGGCTGATCGTGGTCCACGGCCTCTTTACCACCCACCGCTTCGACTACGTGCGCGAGCCCGCCGTGCGTGCCTTCTTCGACTGGGGGTTCAACGTCGCCGCGGTCGACCTTCGCAGCTTCGGCCTCACGGGCCTGATGAACGAGGCGCCCTCGAGCGGCGGCTGGAAGGAGGGCGAGGACCTGCTTGCGGTGGCCCGCGAGCTGAAGCGGCTCGGCGCCACCAGCGTCGGCGCGCTGGGCATCTCGCTCGGGGCATCGTCGGTACTCGGGGCAAGTCATTCCGAGGGGGCCGAGGAGGCGCTGGCCGGCGGGATCCTCGCCGTTTCGCCCCCGGCCGACATCGCTGCGGCGACCGAGCGGCTGTCCCGCGACGTGCCGATCAACCATCCCGGCTACGCGCTCAACTACGGCTTCCGCGCGATGCTTCTATCCCGGGTGCGCGGCTCGCGCTGGCCCGACGTCTCGCTGCTCAGCGAGGCGCTCGACCAGGTCAGCGCCGCCTACTACGGCCTCGACGTGGAGCAGATCCATGAGCGCTCCTCAGCCGTCAACCACATCGCCAAGGCGCGCGTCCCGGTCCTCGTTCTGCACCCCGAGGACGACCACGTGATCCCGGTCAGCCACGCGCAGATGCTGGCCGAGGCGGCGGCGGACAACGACCTGGTCCGGGTCTGGACCCTGCCCGGCGGCGGCCACGGCGCCCTTGACGCAGTCGACCGCGATTGGACCTACTCCGTCTACCGGCGCTTCTTCGAGCGCTGGGCGGCATATCCCGACCGCGATTCAGGCGGGGAGATGGTTTACTCCGCGCCGAGCGGGAAGGTGCAGCTAAGTGGATAACGAGATCGTCAGGCGCATTGTCTGGAGCGGCCTTCTGGCCGGCACCGGTGCGCTGGCCAGCATCCTCGCAGCGCGGGTCGCAGCGGTGATCTACCGGCGCCTGTTCGACGAGGATCCACCCGACTGATCTTCCCTTGGACGACCCCCACGCCAAAACTCCCCCCGATCGCGCCGACAAGTCCGTCGGCGAGCTGGTCTTCGACGTCTCGGAGCGAACCTCGACCCTGGTCCGCGAGGAGATCGAGCTTGCCAAGACCGAGATCAGAGAGAAGCTCAGCCAGCTCGTGCGCGGCTCGGTGGTGGGCGTGGTCGCCGGAGTGTTCCTCTTCCTCGCTTTGATCCTGATCATGGAGGGCGTGGCCTGGCTGCTCAATGACCTCGTCTTCGACAACTTCTGGCTCGGCTTCTTCGTCGAGGCGGGGCTCTTCCTGCTGATCGCGGCGATCGGCGGATGGATCGCCTACCGCTCGCTGCTCAAGGGCGCGCCTCCGACCCCTGACCTCGCGATCGAGCAGGCCAAGCTGACCCGCGAGCGACTCGAGAAGGGCGCACCGTGAGCTATCCGGAGCAGCGCCGCCCATCGACGGTCGGGATGCCGAACCGCTCCTCCGAGGAGATTCGTCGCGACATCGAGGCCCAGCGCGAGGAGCTGGGGCAGTCGGTGGAGACGCTGCGGAACCGAGTTGGGGAGCTGACCGACTGGCGCCGTCAGGTCCGTGAGCACCGCCGCGAGCTGATCGCCGGGGCGGCGATCGCGGGCTTCGTGATCGGCGGCATCGTCGCGCTGCGCCGCCGGCGCTGATTCGCCGCGCTCGTCGTAACGTTGGCTTGGAGATGGCGAGGCAGAGGCGCCGCCGGGCAAGACGAGCCCTGATCGTGGGGGTCGCGATGCTGCTCGGCTTCAGCGGCATTGCGCTGGCGACGATCCCGAAGCCGGGAAAGTTCGATGGCGCCACCTCGCAGACCTATCCGGACGGCAGCCTGGGAGCGGTGACCATAAAAATGACTCACCACGGCCGCAGGATCCGCAGCTTCGACATCACCTGGCTCGCGCCCTGCGACGGCGGCTTTACGCCGCTCTCCCAGGGCACGCACGCGACCGGCTCGGTGACCAGCCGTGGCAAGTTCCGCGGGCATGGCAGCTACTCGAGCAACAAAGGCAACCTCGAGGGCACCCAATACACGGCGACGGTCACCGACGCGGTGAGCGGCAGGTTCTCAGGCAAGAAGAAGGCAGAGGGAACCTTCCAGGCGACCGCCGTGCTGCTGGACGCCGGCGGCCACCCGGTCAGCACCTGCACCAGCCCGACCATCACCTGGCACGCGAGGCGCCAGTAATAGCGCTGGCGCGACGCGAAACTCGTCCACATCACGCGTTTCGCGTCGCAAGGGCCCCACTGAGCCGACCTTGATCTGGCACGACAGCCGTGTCCGGGACGGCGAATACTCTCGCCGCGATGTCGGGCGATGCCTCGGCCGTGTCTTCGCGCCTGGTCGCAAAGATCGTGCTCGTCGCCTGCGCGGTTCTCGCCGGCCTCTACCTGATCTACTTGATTCGCGAGGTCGTCGGCGTGGTGTTGATCGCGGCCTTCTTCGCGCTGGCGATCGCACCCGCTGTCAACTGGCTCAACGACCACAAGGTTCCTCGGTGGATCGCGATCCTGCTGGTCTACCTCAGCATCGCCGGCGGAATCTTCGGTGTCGGCCTGCTGTTGGTCACGCCGATCGTCAATGGGGTGAACAACCTTTCAGCCGACCTTCCCGGCTACATCGACGACCTGAACAAGAACGAGACCTTCCGCAAGTACAACGAGAAGTACGACATCGTCCCGAAGCTCAAGCAGCAGGCAAATCAGCTGCCGACCAAGCTCGGCGACGCCGTCGGCACGCTGCGCGACGTCACCGTTGGAGTGTTCGACCGCTTCGTGCAGCTGTTCTCGATCCTCGTGATCGCCTTCCTCTTATTGATGGAGGGGTCGAAGATCCTCGAGTTCTTCTACCGCCAGATGCCCGGGGAACGCGAGGCGCGCATCCGCGCGGTCGCCAACGACATCTCCGAGGCGATCAGCGGCTACGTGTTCGGCAACTTCGTGATCAGCATCCTGGCCGGCGCCGTCACCTACGTGACCCTGACCATCCTCGACGTGCCTTTCGCGCTGCCGCTGGCGGTGCTGTTCGGGTTCTTCGATCTGATCCCGCTGATCGGCGCGACGCTGGGCGCGATCCTGGTTGGCATCGTGGTCGCCTTCGTCGACTTCCCGACCGCGCTGATCGTCTGGGTGGTCGTGCAAATCGGCTATCAGCAGGTCGAGAACAACCTGATCCAACCCGTGATCTACGGGCGCACCGTGCAGATCCATCCGCTGACGGTGATCGTCGCGGTGCTGATTGGCGCCGCGCTGCTCGGCGTGCTCGGGGTGCTGATTGCGATCCCCGCTGCCGCCGCGATTCAGAGCGTGGTGCGGGACTGGTGGCGCTACCGTCAGGGCGCGGGGGCGGAGGCGCCGCCTCTGACCGAGGGAGCTGAGGCGTAGGTCAGGCTGACAGGGCCGACTCGGGCACGCTTCCGACTCCGAGCATCCCGGGACCGAGGTGGGCGCCGAGCACCGGTCCAACTTCGGACATGTACACCGGTTCGCGGCCGAAGATCTCGCGACACTCCTCCGCGAATTCCTCGGCCGTGTCGCGGTCCTGGATGTACTGGACCACCCAGGCATCGGCGCCTGCTTCATGGCGCTGGCCGGCGTAGGCGCGCAGCCGCTGCAGCGCCTTGGAGCGGGTCCGTACCCGCTCCACCGGCGTGATCTCCGCCTCGAACGTGAGAATCGGCTTGATCCTCAGTGTCGAGCCGAGCCACCCTCGTGCCTTGCCGATCCGATCACCGCGCCGCAGGTATTCGAGCGTGTCGAGCGCAAACCACATCTTGAACACTTCGCGTGCGTCGACTGCTTTTTGGAGCACCTCGTCGCCACCGGCACCCGAGTCGGCGGCCGTGCTTGCGGCCAGCGTGCAGAGGCCGAGGCCGGCGGCGCTGGTGCGCGAATCGTAGATCCGGATTCGCTCGCCGCCCTTTCCCTCCTCCGCGAGCCGATTGCGGGCCTGCTCCGCGGCCTCGCAGGTACCGGAGATGTCTCCCGCGATATGGAGGGAGACGACGTCCTTGTCGGCGGCCAACAGGGGCTCGTAGACCTCGACGAAGTCACCCACGGAGGGCTGGGAGGTCGTGACCTTGGAGCCCGACGTGCGCAGCCGCTCGTAGAACTCATCGAGGTCGGAGATCCCGGACTCCGGCTCCAGCTCGCCTTCGAGGCCGACGTAGAGGCTGATCAGATGGATCCCGCGCTCGGCGAGGAGGTCTGCGGGTAGGTAGGCGGTCGTGTCGCAGACGACCTCGGTGCGGCGCTCCGGCATACAGGGCGGTTCTATCAGCTATTTCTCGGCGGCAATCGGCCGGGACGGCCAAGGCGCGGCAATAGGATGCGATCCAATGGCCAAGACGCTGGTCACCGGCGCCTCGGGGTTCATCGGCAGCCACGTAGCGCGGGCGCTGGCGGGCCGCGGCGACGAGCTGCGATTGTTGGCGCGGCGGGGATCGAGCCTTGAGCACCTCGCCGATCTGGAGTTCGAGCGTTCGACCGGCGACGTCACCGATCGGCGCGCCGTGCGGCGGGCGATGAAGGGCGCCGATCACGTGTTTCACGTCGCCGGTTCGACGTCGATGCGCGCCAGTCAGCGCGAGCGCGTGTTCGACGTCAACGTGACCGGCACCCGCAACGTCGTCGAGGAGGCGATGCGGGCCGAGGTCGAGCAGGTCGTTCACACCTCCTCGGCGGCGGCGGTCGGGCCGGCTCGGCCCGGTGGGACCGCCGACGAGACGCAGCTGTTCACGGCCGGCCACATCGGGATCGCCTACGTCAACTCGAAGCACGAGGCCGAGGTGGAGGCGATTCGGGCCGCCGCCCGCGGCCTGCCGGTGGTCGTCGTCAACCCGACCTTCGTGCTCGGCCCCGATGACCCCACCAACGGCACCTCGAACGCCCTCATCAAGCGGGTGATGCTGCGCCAGATCCCTTTTTATGTGGACGGTGGGCTCAACATCGTCGACGTTCGCGACGTCGCGAAGGGGCATCTGCTCGCCGCGCGCAAGGGAAAGGTGGGCGAGCGCTACATCCTCGGTGGCCGTAACTTCACGCTCGGCAGGTTGTTCGCCGACATCGGACGGATCTCGGGCGTACCGCCACCCCCGGTGAAGGTTCCGCCCCACCTCACCGAGGCCGCTGTAGCCGTTGCACGCCGGGTCGGCTTTCCGGTCCCGGTCTCAGAGGACGAGGTGCGCTCGGCCGAGTATTGGTGGACCTATCGCTCGACCAAGGCGAAGAAGGAGCTCGGTTTCAAGGCGCGCCCACACGAAGAGACGCTGGAGGAGGCGGTGCGCTGGCAGGCCGAGCGACTCGGCGACCGGGTCGGGCGCGCTCCGCGCACCGACATCGCCTTGCGCGCCTTTGGTCGCGTCCTTCAGCTCGGCGAAAGGGTTGGGCTCGGTTGAGCAAGGACGCCCCCAGGCTGATGCTGTACCGCTGTCGCACCCCGACCAATTTCCTCTGCCCTTGCGGGGCGGTCGCCCGGCGGCTGGCCAAGCACGGGCTCGAGTACAGCACCGAACGGGTGCCCTATTCGCGCAAGGACCGCCCCGAGATAGTCGAGCTGACGAAGCAGAGCCGGGTCCCAGTGGTGGTCGACGGCGACGAGGTGATCCACGACTCGAAGCGAATCAGGCAGTACCTCGACTGGAAATACGGGAATTGACCGCCCGATTGGGCGCATCCGGGGGCGAGTGCGCGGGCGGCTATCATTTGTAAAGCGATGACGGAAACGTCGACCACAGCGATCACCCTCACCGAAAAGGCCGCCGGCAAGATCGGCGAGCTTCTCTCCGGCCAACAGGAGGCCGGGGAGCAGGCGCTGCGAGTGGCGGTGCGCGGCGGCGGTTGCTCCGGATTTCAGTACGCCCTCGCCTTCGACCGCGTCAAGGACGACGACCACGTCTTCGAGGATCGCGGCGTCTCGGTAATCGTCGACAAGACGAGCATGCAGTTCGTGTTCGGCTCGGAGGTCGACTACGTCGAGGGCCTCCAAGGCGCCGGCTTCTGCGTCAACAACCCGAACGTGGTCGCGGCTTGTGGCTGCGGCTCTTCGTTCCAGGTTCGCGAAGACGCGGCCGAGCAGACCGCCAGCGTCTAGCGCTCGCTCACAACGGCGCAGGGTCCTGCGACTGCGGGCCGCGAATCAGCTGGTAGGCCAGAGCACCGATAGCCGCGCCCGCCACCGGTCCGACCACGTAGACCCAGAAGTCCCGCCACTCTCCTGAGACCAGCGCCGGTCCGAATGAGCGGGCCGGGTTCATCGAGGCACCGGTCACCGGTCCCCCGAACAGGGCGTCGAGGCCGATCGTTCCACCGATTGCGATCGCCGCCGCGGCGCCGACCGCCCGCGTGTCGGTGGCCACGGCCATGATCACGAACATCAGAAAGGCGCTCAGCACCGCCTCGTAGACAAGGGCGCTGCCGGCGCCGACGCTCGGCAGCGTCGCACCAAGCGAGGCCGGCTTGTCGGTCCAGACCGCGAGCAAAAGCAGGGCCGCCGCCGTCGCGCCGGCGAGCTGAGCGGCGATGTACGCCGCCGCCTCGCGGAGGGAGAAGTGGCGGGTCAGTGTGAACGCCAGCGTGACCGCCGGATTGATGTGCGCTCCGGAGAGATGCCCGGTCGCATAGACCATCACCATGATCACCAGCCCGAAGACGAGCGCGATGCCCACCGTCCCCAACGCCTCGCCGTACTGGGCGTTGGTGATGATCGCTCCGCAACCGGCAGTGACCAGGGCGAAGGCGGCGAACCCCTCGGCCGCGCAGCGTCGCCACAGTTGCAGGGAGCCGTCCATCGCGGCGATACTAAACATTGACAAATATGATTTCAATCGATATATATAGATAGATGCCCGTCGATTTGGAACTCGCCCCGAAGCAGAAGCGCCCCGCCGGTGAGCCATGCTGCGAGCCGGTCGTCTACCCCGACGTCGAGCGCCGCGAGGCGGAGCGGATGGCGGCAGTCGCCAAGGCGCTCGGTGATCCGGTTCGCCTGCAGCTGGTCGACGTGCTCAGAAAGCACGCCGGAAAAGTCTGCGTCTGCGAGCTGGTGCCGCTGTTCGATCTCTCACAGCCGACCGTCTCCCATCACCTGAAGGTGCTTCGCGAGGCCGGACTGGTCGGCTCGGAGCGGCAGGGGCTATGGGCTTACTACTACGTCAATCCAGACGCCGTAAAGGAGCTTTCCCAATGGCTTTCCTGAGACCGCACCTCGCGCTCACCGTCGCCGACGTCGAGCGCGCGATCCCCTTCTACCGGGCGCTGTTCGGCGTCGATCCGAGCAAGGTCCGCCCCGGCTACGCGAAGTTCGAGGTCGCCGACCCGGCGCTCAACTTCACCCTCAACGAGGGCGAACGGGAGAACGGGCTCGGCGCCTTCAACCACGCCGGCATCCAGGTCGCTTCGACCGACGACGTCCTTCGCGCCCGCGCGCGGCTGGTCGAGGCCGGCCTCGCCACCTTCGATGAGATGGACACGACCTGCTGCTACGCGAAGCAGGACAAGATCTGGGTCACCGCGCCCGATGGCGAGTCCTGGGAGGTCTTCGTGACCCATCAGGACGCCGACGAGAAGGTCTCGAGCGCTCTACCCGAAGATTCGCCCGCCTGCTGCTAAGCGCGAGGCATCAATACCCAAGCCGCGAGCTAAACGACGATTGGACGTGCAGCGTCACCGCGCTCGCGTTCAACACCGCCGGCGAACCGTTGAGGCCGCCGAACAGATCGCCGAGATAGTTGGAGGCGTAGTTGGTATGCGAGCAACGCGGGTTACGACCCGACGGGGCGGCGACCCACTTACGAAGATACGAGTTGTAGACCCCGACACAGAGGCCATAGCCACCGCTCGCATATTCGAATGCGCTGGAGTCGACGAAGTACACCCGCTGCCGGGGCGGGGCCAGGCATATCTGACCGGGACGCAATGTCATCCCCCAGGGTGATGGAGGGTATGACGGCGGGCAGAATTTCACCTGGCCGCGGTTGACGGGCCGCGGGGCAGCAGAGCTGGATGGCGCAAGCGTCCCGACTAGGGACACCACGACCGTGACAAGAGCGAACAGTAGGGAAAGCCGTTTCTTGATCATGGCCCGACCCTTACATGACTGAACCGGACCGTCAACCTGAAAGTAAGTAATTGTGCGACTTACCAAACGTTCGGTTAGTTCACACTGTCAGGGTAGATGTGAGTTAGGTCGATACGCAGGATCTGATCACCGGACAGCAGGCCTCGACCCATGCTGGCCCCGGCTAGTTGGAGTCGATCTGAAGCGGCGGGGCCTGGCCGGGCTCCGGCTGTGCGGCAGGCTCCGCGGGCTGCTCAACGCCGAGCTGTTCGGCCAGCTCGCCGGACTCGTACATCTCCTCGACGATGTCGGCACCGCCCAGCAGCTCGCCGTTGACATAGAGCTGCGGGAAGGTGTGCCAGTCAGAGATCTCGCCGGTCACCTCGCGCAGCGGTTCCAGCGCCTGCAGGACGTCAATGGAGCCGTACTCGGCTCCCAGAGAGTCCAGCACGCCGACCACCCGCATCGAGAACCCACAGCGCGGCGCCTCGGGGGTGCCCTTCATGAACAGCAGCACCTGGTTGTCGCTGATCAGCTGCTCGACCTGCTGCTTGAACTCTGGATTGGCCATGCCCCGATGTTACGGAACCGAGGTCTTGACTGAAAGGGCGTGGATCGAACCGTCGTCGAAGCGCTCCCTGACCGCCGCCTTGACCAGCCGGTGCTGGTCGAGGCGGCTGAGGCCCTCGAACTGGGCCGCAGCGACGGTGGCGCGAAGGTGGTCGCCCTGCCCGGTCTCGTCGATCACCTCGACTTTTGCACCTGGCAGCGCCCGCTCGATCATCGACTGAACCTCGGCGAGGTCGGCCATTAGCTGGGGACGGAATCCCGCGCGGCTTCGAGCATCTCCTCGACGCGCACGAACTTGACCCGGGGGCGGCCCTGCGTCTCCCCCCGCGCGGTCTCCGCGGCGTCGATCGCCTGCCAGCCCGGAAAGCTGACGAAGTCGACGCCGCGCTCGCGCAGCAGCTCCTCGACCGCGGCCGGCTCCGGAGCGTCGGGCTCGCCAAGGCTTCCGGACTCCACGTCCTCGAACAGCGCGTCGACGGTCTCCTGGGCGCACTTCTTGTTGGTTCCGATCACGCCGCTGGGCCCGCGCTTGATCCACCCCGACGTGTAGTGGCCGAGGCGGTGCCCGCCGCCTTCTGACTCCAGCACCCGCCCGCCCTGGTTGAGGATTGTGCCCCGCCCCTCGTCGAAGGCCACCCCTTCGACCCCGACGCCGGTGTAGCCGACCGAGCGCAGCAGCAGGCCGCAATCCAGCTCCTCGCGCTCGCCGGTGTCCTGGGGGCGCAGCGCCCCGTCCTTCTCGACCAGCTCGTTGCGGCCGACGATCACCTTCTCCAGCCTGCCTTCGCCCTGGAGCTCGACCGGTGAGCGCAGGAAGCGCAGGATGATCTTCTTCGGCTTGCCCTCCATCGGACGCTCCGCAAATTCGGTCAGGATCTCGACGTTCTTTCGCGTCGTGATGTCGGCCGCGTCGGACTCGAGGTAGGCGCGGCTCAGCTCGTCGAGCTCGACCTCGGCGGGGTCGACGACGATGTCGGCGTCGGTCATCTCGCCCAGCTCGCGCAGCTCGGGGTTGGTGAAGGCGGCCTGGACGGGGCCGCGGCGGCCCAGGACGACGATCTCGCGGATCCGATTCTGGGCCAGGACGTCGATCGCGTGGTCGGCGGTGTCGGTCTCGCGCAGCTCATCCTCGGTCAGCGCCAGCATCCGGGCGACGTCGGTGGCGACGTTGCCGTTTCCGATCACCACCGCGCGCTCGCAGCTGAGGTCGAACTGCTGCTCGGCGTAGTCGGGGTGGGCGTTGTACCAACCGACGAAGGCGGTCGCAGCATGACTGCCAGGCAGGTCCTCGCCCGGGATGCCCAGGTGGCGGTCGGTCTCGGCGCCGAAGGTGTAGATGATCGCGTGGTAATGGCGCTCGAGGTCGTCCACCGAGATGTCCTCGCCGAGCTTCACGTTGCCGAAGAAGCAGAAGCCGTCCCGCGCCGCCGTCTTGTCGTAGACGCGGGTCACCGACTTGATCTTCGGATGGTCGGGCGCGACGCCGCCGCGGACCAGGCCGTAGGGCGTGGGGAGGCGGTCGAAGAGGTCGACCTCCGCCGTGGTCGGCTCGTGCTTGAGGATGTGCTCGCAGGCGTAGAAGCCGGCCGGGCCGGAACCGATCACGGCTACGCGCAGGGGACGTTCTGGTGTGCCGACGTTGGGCATGAGCTTCGGGAGGATAGGGAAGGGACTTCGTTGCTCGTTGCTCGTTGCTCGCAGCTCGTTACTCGGGGCTCGAGGAACGAGGAACGAGGAACGAGTTACGCGATTGACACTGCGCTGACAGCCTGCCCGTCAAGAGCATCTAGCGCCTTGCCGGCGGACATCGATACGCACGTAAATATCGGCGTCTCGCGCTCGGTGAAGGCGCTCGACTCGGTGGGGCGCAGCTCCTGCACGAGGTCGAGGACCTGGCCAGGGTCGTCGCCCTCGAATGCGACCACGAACTCCTGGTCGTCGAGGCCGAACGAGTAGGAGGTGTTGATCGTGATCTCCGGGTGGCGGCGGCCGACCTCGATGTGGCTCTGCATGATCCGCTGGCGCTCCTCGATCGGGAGCGAGTACCACTCGCGCTTCTTGACCATCGGGTAGAGGAACAGGTACTTGCGCTTCGAGGTGCAGATCTCCGGTCTTGCCCCCTCCTCCGAGTAGGGCGACTTCTTGGTCATCGACAGGTACGAGTACGGCGTGGTCGCCCACTGCGCCAGGCCGCTCTGGCCAAGCACGACATGGAATGTGTGGATGTCCTCGAGCACCGGGCTCTGCGAAAGCAACAGCAGGTCGGCGTCGCCCCTGGTTCCTATGGTTGAGTAGGCGCGCAGCGAGCGGTCGATAGCGAAGTCCTCGCAGGCAGCGAGGAACTCGCGCTTGTCGTCGGCGCGCAGCTCGTCATCCCGCCGGCGCCAGGCCGGATCGATCTTGAAGAAGGTGAACTTGGCGAAGGTCCGATCGGCCACGGTGTTCCAGTATAGGTTTCGCCGGCTGCGCCTCTGGGCGGCGATCGCCGCAGCGGCGATCGCGGTGGTGCCCGCGCCCGCCTTAGCGAAGGACGTTGCGGGCGGCCCGCGGGTGCTGATCGCGCTCCTCCCGAACGGGACGCCTCCCGAGGCTTTGTCAAGGGTTCCGCGGATTGCGCCCGGGATCCTCGGCGCCGGGATCGGTTCGGTGCCGGCGGAGCAGACCTATCTCGACATCGGCCAGGGCAATCGCGTCTCCGAGACGCTCTACGACCACTCGTTGGCGGCCACGCAACCGCTCGGTTTCCGGGTTCCCAACTGGCGCCAGATAGTCGCCCGAGCCGACTCCGCGCCTGCCGACATCGTCCCCGGCCTGCTTGCCGCGACGCTGAAGGATGAAGGCAAGACGATTTCGGCCAACACCAACCTGGCGCCGCCGGTGCTTCCGGCGTTGATTGCGGCGGACCGTCACGGTCTCGTCCTGCACGCCCGCTCCGGAGGCCGCCCGCGACGGTGCTTCACGACGGTTTGCATCTTTGACGCGGAGCCCGCCGAGCTCGGCTCCCTGGTTCGCACCCTGCGCGGCAACGATCTGCTGATCGCCCTCGAGCGCCCGCCGCCGCAGCCCGACCACCAGCTGACGATCGGGATCGCCGGCCACGGCTTCGACGGCAACCTCACCTCCGACAGCACCCGCATGGGCGGCTACGTGCTCTCCACCGACCTCGCGCCGACGATCCTGCGCCGCCTTGGGGTGCCGGTCCCATCGCAGATGAACGGCGAGCCGATCCGCAGCGAGGGCGACCGGGACGTCTCGGCGGTGGTCTCGCTCGAGGACCGCCTCGCCTCGATCGTGCATCGGCGCGGCTCGGTGATCGGGGTCAGCGCTCTGATCTGGATCGCAATCGCGGCGCTTGCCGTCGTCGCGAGTCGCGGGCGCCTTGCGAGGCTCGCGGCCCGGATGCTGACCCTGAGCGCCATCTATCTACCGCTGCTGCTCCTGGTCGGGGCGGCGACCGAGCCTTCCCAGGGGGTCGAGCGACTGATCCTGCTGCTCGGGGCGCCGCTGCTCGCCGCGGCGACGCTGGTGCTGCTGCCCGGCTACCGGGCGCTGGCGCTCGCCAGTGCTGTGACAGTGCTGGCCTTCGCCATCGACGTGATCGCCGGCTCGCCGCTGACGCCGCTGTCGCTGATCGGTCCCGATCCCCGTCTCGGCGTGCGCTTCTATGGGATCGGCAACGAGCTGGAGGCGACACTCGTGCCGCTGATCCTGGTCGGCACCGGGGCGGCGATCACGGTCCTGCGCCCGGAACTCGCGCCTCGCCGCGCGGCGGCCGTCTTTCTGGTCGTCGGGTTCGTCGGCGCCTTCATTTTTGCCTTTGGGCGATTCGGCGCCGACGTGGGCGCCGCGATCGTCCTGCCGGCGGGCGCCGCGATGGCGGTCGCGGCGCTGGAAGCCCCGCGACGTGCGGTCCTGCTCGTGGTCGCTGTACCGCTCGTCGCGCTGCTGCTCCTCGCCGTCCTCGACCTGGCTCTGGGCGGAAACGCGCACCTGACCCGCTCGGTGCTCGATGCCGGTGGCCTGCACGGCCTTGGCGACGTGGCCGAGCGCCGCCTGCGGCTATCAGCCCACAGCTTCAGCCGCGGCATCGACTCGCCGCTGCTCTGGCTGGCGCTGGTCGGGATCGGGGTTGCGCTCTACAAACGCGACCGAATCCTCGCCTGGTTTGCGCCGACGCCGGCGCTGCGGGCCGGCTTCATCGCCGCCGCCTTCGCGACTCTGGTCGGCACCCTGGCCAACGACTCCGGCGCCCTGCTGCTCGAGGTTGGGACTGTCTACCTGCTGCTAATCGCGGGTTTTGCCTGGGCTCAGGCGGGGTTGCCGTCGCCCAGGCGCGAAAGCGCCGGGGCGGATCAGGGCCTCTCGCGCCCGGCCTGAAGGCAGCACGGTCGTCCTTTACGATTCCTGCGTGCGCATCGCTCTGGTCTCGCCCTATTCCTGGACGTATCAGGGCGGGGTCAACCGGCACGTGGAGGCTCTTGCCGAGGAGTTGATCGGTCGTGGCAATCACGTTCGGGTGCTCGCCCCCTGGGATCCTTCCGATCGGCTCAGCCGGTGGCTTCACGGCGCCTGGGCCGAGCAGCGTGAGCGGCCCGACTACCTGATCCCTCTCGGGCGCACAATCGGCTTCGGCGCGAACGGCGCGGTGTCCAACCTCTGCGCCTTCCCCGACGGAGTGACGACGATGCGGCGCGAGCTGCGCGGTGGCGGCTTCGACGTCGTCCACGTGCACGAGCCGGTTGCCCCCTTGGTTGGCTGGGATGCGATGCAGAGCACCAGGGCGCCGGTCGTCGGCACCTTCCATGCCTATTCGACCAAGGCGTTTCCCAACCACCTCGCGACCCTGCTCGGCGCGCGACGCGCCTTCAACAGGCTCTCCGCCCGCATCGCCGTATCCGAGGCCGCCGCCTGGACCGGCAGGCGCTGGTTCGGCGGTGAGTACGCGATCGTGCCGAACGGCGTCGACGTCGACGCCGCACCTGCCGGGCCGAAGCCGCCGAGCAGGGAGCTGCGGGTGCTGTTCGTGGGCCGGCCGGAGGAGCGCAAGGGCCTGCCGGTCCTGCTCACTGCCTTCGGGGGCCTGGTCGAGCAGGTCCCCTGCCGCCTGACCGTGATCGGCGCCGAAAAGGAGGACATCGATCGCTATCTCCCCGACCCCGACCTTGCGGAGCACATCGAGACGCGGGGACGCGTCTCCGGCAACGAGCTCTTGTGGGCCCTGCACGAGGCGGATGTGCTCTGCGCTCCCTCGCTGTCGGGCGAGAGCTTCGGCATGGTGATAACCGAGGCATTCGCGGCCGGAACCCCGGTGATCGCCTCCAACATCGCCGGTTACAACGACGTGGTCACCGACGGCGTCGATGGCGTCCTCGTGCCGCCCGCCGATGCGCAGCGTCTCGCCGAGGAGCTACAGCGCGCTCACCACGAGCCGCAGCGACTGCGCGAGATGGGCGCCGCCGCCCGCCACAGCGCCCGGCGCTTTGCGTGGCCCCGCGTCGCCGACCAGGTCAGCCACGTCTACGAGCGCGCGATCGAAGCTCCGGCGCCAGCCACGAGAACCGAGCGGATCGCTCGGCGGGTCGGTCTGATGCGCGCCGACGGCGGCCCGCCGCGACCCGCGCGCAGGCTGCCCTCGCTGGACCCCGAGCCCGCCCGCGAAGGGGGACGCGGCCGCCGCGCCGTGCGCCGCATCGGCCTCGGCGTGGCCGGCGCGCTGGGGATCGTGCTGACCGCGCTCGCCGCCCACAAGATCGGAGTCTCCAACGTGGTCGAGAGCATCGTTCGCTCCGATTTCGGTTGGGTGATGATCGCCTTCGGGCTGATGGCGCTGTCGCTGTTCTGGCGTGCCGCCTCCTGGTATGCGATCGTCCGAGCGGCGCTGCCCAACCGCCCGATCCGCCGTCGTGACGTCACCTCGGCGACGATGATCGGTGTGCTGATGTCGGCGACCCTGCCGGCCCGCCTCGGCGAGCCTGCTCGCGCGATGGTGCTCGCGCGTCGCATCGGTCGCATGCGCGAGACCTTCCCGGTGATTCTCGGCACCCTGGTCTCGCAGACCGTTCTCAACCTCGTGGCGTTGGTGGGGCTCGGTGTGATCATCGTCTCGACCACAGATCTCTTCCATTCCGGCTCCCAGAAGCTGTTCGCGTTCAGCTTCGTGCCGCTTGCATTGCTGCTGATCGTGCTGATCGCACCGATGGTGATGCGCAGCAACCGCAGCGGCAGGTTGGGACGCCTGGCGACCCGGGTACGGGGGGCGGTCATTCAGGTGCGCAGCGGCCTCCGTGTCTTCCGCGATCCGCGCCTCGGGACGGTTGCCGCCGTGGCGCAGCTCGGCGCCTGGGCGATCCAGCTCGCCGCCTGCTGGGCGCTTCTGGCTGCGCTCGGGCTCGATCATCGGGCGGGGATCGGCGCCGCCGCCGCAGTGCTGTTCGCGGTCAACGTGACCGCCGTCGTTCCCGCCACCCCTTCGAACATCGGGATCTTTCAGCTCGCGGTGATCAGCGTCCTGACCACCGGCTTCGGGATCGGTTCGGCCAACGCGCTCGCCTACGGCGTGATCCTTCAGGCGGTTGAGATCGCCACCGCCGTTGCGCTCGGCCTGCCCGCCCTGGTCCGCGAGGGGATGACCTGGGGCGACCTCCGTCTGCGAGCGCTCTCTGCCGCCCCGGTGCGCCTCTCCTCGAAGCCGCCGGCCCGCGATTCGGGCAGTGCATCGGCTTCGGTCTAGAGCGCTTCAGATAGCCTGAAAAGGATGACTCTTTCCAACATCGCGGGCTTTCCGCGCATCGGACCGAACCGGGAGCTGAAATTTGCGACCGAGGGCTACTGGCGGGGCGAGACCTCGGCCGAGCAGCTTGCCCAGACCGCGAGTGAGATCCGGCGCGCGAACTGGAAGCTGATGCAGGAGGCGGGCATCGACCTGATCCCCTCGAATGACTTCTCCCTCTACGACCAGGTGCTCGACGCGGTGGCGCTGGTCGGCGCAGTGCCCGAGCGCTACGGCCACAGCGGCGGGCAGGTCGACCTCGACACCTACTTCGCAATGGGCCGCGGCCGTCAGGCAGAGGGCGTCGACGTCACTGCCATGGAGATGACCAAGTGGTTCGACACCAACTACCACTACATCGTCCCCGAGCTTGGCCCCGACATGCGCTTCTCGCTGTCCAGCAGCAAGCCGTTCGACGAGTTCACCGAGGCGCAGCAGGCGCTCGGCATCTCCACCGTGCCGGTCCTGATCGGGCCGGTCTCGTTCCTGCTGCTGGCAAAGCCCGGCGATGGCGTCGACGAGGACTTCGACCGCATCAGCCTGATCGAGCCGTTGCTCGGTGTCTACGGCGAGGTGATCGAGCGGCTCGCCGAACACGGCGCCGAGTGGGTGCAGCTCGATGAGCCCTGCTTCGTGATGGACCGCGACGAGCGCGAGCTCGACGCCCTGCGCCTCGCCTACGAGGAGCTCTCGAAGGTCCATGAGCGCACCCGGCTGCTGGTTAAGACCTACTTCGACCATGTCGGCGACGCCTACGCGGTGCTGCGCGAGACGCCGATCGACGGAATCGGACTCGACTTCAGTGGCGTTCCAGAACGTGCCGAACCCGGGCCCGATGTCGTGCATGGGCGCGAGAACATGGGCATCGCGCGTGACGTCGGCCGGCTCGACGGCAAGACGCTTTTCGCCGGCATCGTCGACGGGCGCAATGTCTGGATCAACGACATGCACGCCAGCCTCGAGGAGCTTCGCAACCTCGAGGAGATCGCCGACGAGGTGGTCGTATCGACCTCCTGCTCGCTGCTGCATACGCCGGTCGACCTCGACGTCGAGCCCGACCTCGACGACGAGCTGCGCTCCTGGATGGCCTTCGCGAAGCAGAAGGTGGGCGAGGTCTCTGTGCTCGCCAAGGGCCTCGCGGAGGGCGCCGAGGCGATCGAGACCGAGCTGGCCGACAACGTCGAGGCGCTCGAGAGCCGCAGCCAGTCGAAGCGCACCCAAAACCCGGAGGTGCGCGAGCGGGTCGCTGCCCTGGAGGCCGACGCCGACCGCCGCGACAGCCCCTTCGAGGTGCGCCGCGAGGCGCAGCGGGCCGAGCTCGACCTGCCCCAGTTCCCGACCACGACGATCGGCTCCTATCCGCAGACGGCGGAGATCCGCACCGCCCGCGCCGAGCTGCGCGAGGGCAAGATCGACAACGCCGAGTACGAGCTCCGCATGCGGGCCGAGATCGAGCGCGTGATCGGCTTCCAGGAGGAGGTCGGACTCGACGTGCTGGTACACGGCGAGCCGGAGCGCAACGACATGGTCCAGTACTTCGCCGAGCAGATGCAGGGCTACGCGTTCACCCAGAACGCCTGGGTGCAGTCCTACGGCTCCCGCTGCGTGCGTCCTCCGATCCTCTACGGCGACGTCTCGCGGCCGCACCCGATGACTTTGGAGTGGATCGAGTTCGCACAGTCGCTAACCGAGCGGCCGGTGAAGGGGATGCTGACCGGCCCGGTGACGATGCTCCAGTGGTCGTTCGTGCGCGACGACCAGCCGCTCGAGGAGACCTGCCTGCAGCTTGCGCTGGCGATCCGCGACGAAGTCCACGACCTCGCCGATGCCGGCGTTCGGATCATCCAGGTCGACGAGCCGGCGATCCGCGAGGGTTTGCCGCTGCACCGCGAAAACTGGGATCAGTACCTCGAGTGGGCGGTGCGCTGCTTCCGCATCGCCACCTCGGGGGTCGATGACGCGGTCCAGATCCAGACCCACATGTGCTACTCGGACTTCGGCGACATCATGGAGCAGATCCAGGCGATGGACGCCGACGTGCTGCTGATCGAGGCGGCTCGATCGCGGATGGGGCTGCTGCACGAGTGGGAGCGCACCGGCTACCAGCAGGAGATTGGGCCGGGCGTCTACGACATCCACTCGCCGCGCGTGCCGTCCGCCGAGGAGATGACGAAGCTGCTGGAGGCCGCGGCCAAGGTGCTGCGTCCCGAGCAGCTCTGGGTCAACCCGGACTGCGGGTTGAAGACCCGCGCCTGGCCGGAGACCGAGGCGGCCCTGCGCAACATGGTCGACGCCGCCCGCCAGGCGCGCGAGCAGCTCGTCCCGGCCGGCTAGGCGCCGGCGGCGGTTTCGGCAGCCGCCTTCGGACTCGAGTCGAACCAGCGCGCCAGCCGTTCCTTCGTGTTCAGCTGCGAGGGCTGGACCGTGCGGCTGAAGGTGTCGCGCAGATCCTGTCCGGCGTCGGGCTCGGTCGCCCACCCCCGAAACAGCGCCTCCCCGGTGCCCGGCCTCGGGAAGTGGCCCCAGGCGAACGACCACTCGTACTGCTCGGCTGCGCGTGCGTCGCGCCAATCCTCATAGCCGTCGAGGCTGGGCTGCGATTCGGAGAGGGCTTCGGCGATGTAGAAGGCCTGCTCGAAGGCGTCGCCGATCCCCTGTGCGGTCCCAGGGTGCTTGAAGTGGCAGGCATCGCCGAGCAGGGCCCAGCCTGGACCGGCCGGTTTGCGGAAGAACCCCCGCATCAGCGACTCCGGCGCCACCGCCACCTCGCTCACCATGCGCGCCTCGTCCAGCAGATCTGGGTCGATCGTCTCGGGGAACGTGCGCAGCATCTCGAGGTGCTTGCGCTCGCGCTCGCGCTGCGTCCCGCGGGTGAGTTCGTGCGTGCCGATTGCGATCAACATATGCAGGCCGTCCTCGACCGGCACTCGGTTCAGCACCCGGTCGAACTCGATCTGCATGCTGCCGTAGCCGGTGTTGGGGATGCCCTCCCAGTAGGAGTAGGAGAACGCCATCTCGCCTTTCATCGGGCGCTCCTTGGCGATGCCGAGCAGCTTCGCCACCGCCGACCCCCGGCCGTCGGCGCCGGCGCCCCGATCGGCTTACCGTCATCGAGGGTCACTCCGCGGGCCGGGTCCTCCTCGGTACCGGCTCCGAGCAGGCCGACGACCCGCTTTCCGAAAACGGCCTTCGCTCCAGCCGCCAGGGCGGCGTCGATCCCGGCCTTGTCGAGAACGATCCGCCGCGGTGCCGCCGCTCGGTCGAAGCCGTCGATCGGCGTGAAGGCGCCGACGATCTCGTGACCGAGGCCCAGGAAGCGGCTCTCGTACATCGGAAGCTCGTGCTCGGACCGAATCCTCTCCAGCACCCCGAGCCGCTCCAGTCGCGCCAGCCCGTTCGGCCAGATCCCGTGGGTCGAGATCGTCGTGCTCGGGAACTCGTCGCGGTCGACGAGCAGCACGTCCCACCCCCGCCTGGCGAGGTCGATCGCCAGCGATGAACCGGCGCAGCGCGCACCGACGATGACCGCGTCGTGCTCCTCCATCGCGCCCAGCCTAGACCCCACGGGAACGCGGCTCAATGATCCCCGTCACCCGTATGAACGTGGCTGTCTAGCTGCCCTTGCCGAAGCGCCGCCGCAGGTCGCGGGCGTTGAACATGCGAGTCAGCCGCGCCAGCAGGTTGCGGCGCTTCTCGGTGTAGGGAAACCAGAGCAGCTCGCGCTTGCCGCCGAAGCGGGTGATCACCAGCGATTCGGCTCGGCAGAACTTCTTGATCCCGCCCTCACCGTGGCGGTAGCCGATCCCAGAGTCCTTCCAACCGCCGAAGGGAACGTCTGAGGCGAGGAACCCGACCATCACGTCGTTGACGTTGCAACTGCCGCACTCGATGCGCCGCGCCACCTGCTCGGCGTGCCGCTTGGCGCCGAAGACCGACCCCGACAGCCCATGCCGGGTGTCGTTCGCGAGCCGAATCGCTTCCTCGTCGTCGCGAACCTTCATCACCCCGATCACCGGGCCGAAGGTCTCCTCGCGCATCACCTTCATCGAGTGGTCGACGTCGACCAGCACCGTCGGCTCGAAGTAGTCGCCGGGGCCTTCGACCGGCTTGCCGCCCGTAAGCGCCCGGGCGCCGCTGGAGATCGCGTCGTCGACGTGGTCGGCGACGATCGCGGTTTGGTTCGGCGAGGTCATTGCTCCGACGTCCTTCCCGTAGTCGGCGCCGTCGGCCCCCTGTCGCAGGCCCTGGACCTCCTCGGTCAGCTTCGCCATGAACTCGTCGTAGATCGGCTCCTCGACGTAGACGCGCTCAGCCGAAATGCAGATCTGGCCCGAATTTGCGAATCCGCCCCAGGCGGCGGCGTTGGCAGCGCGCGCGACATTGGCGTCGCGCAAGACGATCATCGGGTCGTTGCCACCCAGCTCCAGGCTCACCGGGGTCAGCGTCTCCGCCGCCCGTGCCATCACCTTCTTGCCGGTGCGGTCGGAGCCGGTGAACTGGACGAAGTCGGCTTCGTCGATCAGCACCGCGGCCGTTTCGGCGACGCCGTTTACGCAGTCGAACACGTCGGGACCGCCGATCTCCTGCTTCCAAACGTCGATGATTTCCATCAGGCCCAGCGGCGTGAACTCGGAGGGCTTGATTACCACTGCGGCGCCGGCCTGAAGCGCCGGGATCGCATCGCCCAGCGAGAGGATCAGGGGGAAGTTCCAGGGGCTGATGATCCCCACCACGGGGAAGGGCCGATACTGGACGCGAAGCTTCTTCGACCGCAGCAACGGCGAGTGCGGCCGGATCTTGTCGTCGCCGATGAATTGCTCGGCCTTGCTCCCGTAGAAATTGATCAGGTCGGTCAGGTAGACGCCCTCGGAAGCAGCGTCTGCGCGCACCTTGCCGGTTTCGGCCTGCATCGTGTCCGCGACCCGGTCGTGGTTGTCGATCAGCCAGTCGCGGAGCTGGCCCAGCCAGCGATGGCGCCCCTTGTTGCCGAGTGCTTCCCACTCCGCCTGGTTCGCGCGCACCCGCGCCACGACGTCATGGACCTGTTGCGGCGAGTCGATCGGAACACTCCGAATCGCCTCGCCGTTCGCCGGGTTGTGGACCTCGAAGCTCTCGCCGGTTGGGACGCCGTTGCCGCTCCCCGCGCCGGTCACCTTCGACTGCGCCGTGCCGCTCTCCACTTGTCTCCTCCTTCGATCCTGGCTGGTCAGCCAGACTCTAGTGGTTCGGCTCGCGACGGTGGCCAGGAAATGGCGAGGTCCAGGTCGTCGCCAGGCGAGGACGCAGGGAGCCTGAATAGCCGTGCCTATTCAGGCGACCGAGGACGCAGCATGGCGGCGACCTGGGACCGCCATTTACGGTCAATCGTTGCGATGCCGGACCTCTAGCCCTCTGCAGAGGGTTTGGTGGCGGACCTGTGTTGGATCCTGCCGGAGGGGCCGCTCAGTGGCCAGGGACGAGGCGGTAAACGGGACCGTCGAGCGAGCAGACGTAGATTCGGCCCCGCGTGTCCTCGCCGAACGAGCTCGGGCTATCGACGTGCACGCCTATCTTCCGATCGCCTTTCGCCCCGCCCACAGAGGGCACGAAACTGCGTAGCTGTCCGGCGCAGAAGTCCGAGTACAGATAGCGACCGCGCAGGCCCCGGAGCCGCTTGTCGCGAACCACGTAGCCGCCGATGATCGTGCAGTTGCCGTCGGCGTGGGTGCCGTAGACGAAGACCGGCTTCGTGGTGCCGCCGGGATCGGGGGTGCCGCTGTTGTCGCCCGTGTAGGGCCCGAAGCCCTCGAAGGCGTCCCAGCCGAAGTTGGCTCCATTGGCTGCGCTGACCGGCTCGTAGTCGACCTCCTCGAAGCGATCCTGCCCGGCGTCGCCGACCGTGATGAACGGCTCGCCGGCTCCCGCGGTGTCGAACGAGAAGCGCCACGGATTGCGAAACCCGTAGGAGAAGATCTCGTCGCGCCCCGGTTTGCCGACGAACGGGTTGTCGCTCGGGATCGAGAATGGCTGGCCGCCGCTGGGGCGGGGGTCGATGCGGAGGACCTTGCCCAGGAGGCTGTCGGTGTTCTGCGCGTTGTTCGGCGGATCTCCACCGCTGCCGCCGTCACCGGTGGAGATGTAGAGCAGGTTGCCGAGGAACTGCAGCTGGCCGCCGTTGTGGTTTGCGTTGGCGCGATGGTTGATGTTGAGGACCAGCCGGGCCGATCCGGCGCGCGCCTTGGTGGCGCTGCGACGTCGGTACTCGACGACGTTGATGTCGCCCTGCTTGTCGGTGTAGTCGACGTAGAAGCGACCCGACTTCTTGTAGTCGGGCGGAAAGGCGATCGAGAGCAGCCCCCGCTCGGCGCCGTCGTAACCGACCAGCCCGCGGATATTGAGGAACGCGTGCCGAAGCTTGTGGTGTCCCTTCATCACCCGCACTGAACCGGGTTGCTCGACCACGAACTCCAGCTTCGGAAAACCGGGCGCGCCGGTGAGGTACACCGGACGATCGAAGTTGCCGATCTTGCGCTTCTTCACCGCACCGGCGGCGGGCGCAATCGCCAGCATCGCCGCGAGGCCGGCGCAGAGCAGCAAGCAGGTACGAATCGGTCGGCTCATCTTGGATCAAACCCCGCGGGTTCGAAGAGATCAACACCGCCGCCGGGGCCGCGGAGCGGTGCAGACTAGCCGAGTGATTTCGGGGTGGCTACGCGGCTATCCGGGATCGAGCCGATAGACGGGCCCCGACAGCGAAGTCGCGTAGACGCGACCGGCGGAATCCTTGCCGAACGAGCTAAGCGCCGGCACCTCCAGGCCGAGTGGCTTGTCGTCGCGCGCACTGGGCAGGGCGGGGATCAGGCTGTGCAGCTCGCCGAGGCAGAAGTCTCCGTACAGGTAACGGCGATAGAGCGTGGGCAGGTGCCGATCGCGGATCACGTAGCCCCCGGTGATCGAGCAGCCGCCGCTCGAGTGGCTGTAGACGAAGATCGGTGGCACGGCCCCAGCCGGGCTCTGATCGTCGTTGAATCGCGTATCGCCCTCGAATGCGGACCAGCCGAGGTTGGCGCCGGCGGTCCGCCCGCGGGGTAGATAGTCCACCTCCTCGAACTCGCTCTGGCCCACGTCTCCGATCGCAAGCGCCCCGTTGAAGGGGTCGAAGGAGAAGCGCCACGGGTTCCGCAGTCCGTATTCGAAGATCTCCGGACGGGCGCCGGCGCGGTCCACGAACGGGTTGCCCTTCGGGATTCCGTACGGCCGCCCGCCTTGTTGCAATGGATCGATGCGCAGGATCTTTCCGAGCAGCGTTTCGAGGTTCTGGCCGTTGCGCTGCGGGTCGCCCTCCCCGCCTCCGTCCCCGAGGCCGATGTAGAGGTCGCCGTCGGGGCCGAACAGAAGCAGACCTCCGTTGTGGTTCTCGAACGGCTGGTTCACCCCCAGAATCTCGCGGGCGCTGCCCGGGTCCGCGCCCAGAGGATTGCCGGCCGAGCGGCGGTACTCGACCACCCGCGTGTCGCCATTGGTGTCGGTGTAGTCGACGTAGAAGCGTCCCGACTTGGCGTAATCGGGGGCAAAGGCCATCGAGAGCAGCCCCTGCTCGGTGCCTGCCGACGTGATCCGGCCGCTGACGTCGAGGAAGGGTTGCGGCTGAACCGTGCCGTTGTGGATCAGTCGGATCTGCCCCCCTCTCTGAACCACGAACAGGTCGGCGCTCTCGCCGCGGGGTTGGGTCACGTAGATGGGCTCGTCGAAGTCGCCGAGCTTGGTCAGCGTGACGCCGCCGTTGCCGTCGCCGGTCGGAAGGTTGGCCGGCCCGTTGCCCTGGTGGGCTGGAGGAGCCGGCGCCGTTGCGGTCGTCGACCCGTCGCCGCTGCCGCAGCCGACCAGCAGCGCGCCCTCGGCAGCGACTGCCAATAGCAGGATCGTGCGCGCGAGCGATCTCATCTCGCTCAATACGGTGACAGGCAGTGGCGCTTCAGAGGATCCGGGCCGCTCGCCGAACTACTTGCCCTGGCCGCCGGAGTTGCCCCCGCCGCCCGAGTTGCCCGCGCCCGACTGGCCCCCGCCGCCCGGCGTAACGACGATCACCTGACCCTTGTCGTTGACCCGGGTCTGTGGGGGTTTCGTGGAGATCTTGACCGCGAACGAGCCGGTCGGCGGGCTTCCGTCCGCGGTCACCGCCTTGGCCTTCCCGTTCAATCCCGCGTCGACCTGATAGTCGATCGTGTAGATGCCGCCCCGAACCGGCGTCACCTTCCACACCGCCTCCACCGTCTTGCCCGGCTTCAGGCTGCCGAAATCGAAGGTCTTGTCGTTGACGGTCTGGGCGCCGGCCGAGGCCTTCTGGCCGGCCAGCTTCGGATAGTCGTTCTCCAATACCCAAACCGGCCGGTCCGGATCGGCGAGGCCTGGCTGCGGGTCGTAGAAAGAGAAGGGATGGACGGCGTTCTTGTCGATCGAGATCGTGATCGCCAGCGCCGGCACGGCCTTGTCGCCTGTGTTTTGCACCCCGAGCCGCAGCAACGACGTCTCGGCGAGCCGCTGGCGGGTCGGGAAGCTCGAGGTAACGATCTTGACCGGAAATTTGCCGGCCGGCTCGTTGGCGTCCTGGCGCGCCCCTCCACTGCCGCAAGCGGCAAGGGCCAGCACAAGCGCGCCGAAAGCGAGACTTACCCCAGAGCGTGTTCGGCGGGCCTGCCGGGTTTGTCGACCGGTCTCCCGCAAGGCGGGCGCAACATACCACGCAAACTCATCAATTCCAGCCACATTTCTCGTGCTTTCTGCCGTCGGCTGGGAGTTGACGACTCCCCCGTCAGTTGTGGGTGGCGGAGCGGATTCCTATGGCATATCCTTGCCTCGACGGGATCGAGCGCAAGCAAACGCTCGCCTCGTCGGGAGGAGTAATGGTCAGGACCGCCGTAGATAGGGCATTCCTTCCCGCCAAGAGCCTCTTCGAGCAGGTGGGGGACATGATGATCCTCACCGCCAAGACCTTGGTCTCCGCGGTGCGCCCTCCTTACCCCTACGGCGGCGAGTTCATCGGC
>JBBQBH010000020.1:0-48770 GCA_038317345.1 Solirubrobacterales bacterium | reverse complement strand
AGCTTTCCGCGCGGGCAGTGCTCGCACTCCTGAAGCTCGCGGGTGAGCTGGTTCAGCTCGCGGATCGCGCGCTCGAGGTACTTCTCCTGGATCTCGTCGTCGGTTGCTGGCACGGGCCCCGACCTCTTTGACGACCGTTTCGCCGCTCCTTTTCCGGCGCGCGCCTGCATCAGCTCTTGCCACCTCCTCCGGAGCGGGATCGACGGTGCGACCTGGCACGGGCGGGGCGCCGCGGCTTTCCGCCCCGCACCGGCCGGGCGTCGGCGACCTTTCGCTTCGGTGCCTTCGGCCGCCCCGTGGTTTGCAGGAACTTCAGCGCCTGCACATAGATCAGGTTCTTGTGCTTGCGGGCGATGTCGGCATCGCGCATCGCCTCGAGGAATTCCTGCGGCCCCTCGAAGTTACGGATTCGGACCCGGACGCTGCCCAGACCTTGGGCGACGTGGCTGTCCGAGCCGGCGCCGGGAACGATCCGATACTTGCGGGCGAAGCGCTCCGCCTCGTCGTTGAACGCGGTCAGCGCTACCCGTGGGTTGAAGACCTCGAGGATGTCGATCTCCTCGACGATGTCCAGCAGATGCTCGTAGTCGGGCACCGAGTGCAGACGGTCGAATGGGTGTGGGACATAGACCAGCCCGCCCTGGCGGCGGATCTCGGCGATCGTCTCGGACATCGTCA
Source organism: Solirubrobacterales bacterium (assembly GCA_038317345.1). Taxonomy (GTDB): domain Bacteria; phylum Actinomycetota; class Thermoleophilia; order Solirubrobacterales; family 70-9; genus Mayfieldus. The sequence goes on along the minus strand of JBBQBH010000020.1, from coordinate 48,092 downwards.
TCCCGCGCGGGATTCGCTCATTGATGAAGAGGCCGATCACCTCACCCTGCTCCGCGGTCTTCACCTCCTCGGCGACGATCACCTGAAGGCCGTCCATGCCTGCAACCATCTCACGCGCCTCGAGCGCTCCGGAGACCTCGTTGTGGTCGGTGATCGCGATTGCGCCGAGGCCGCGATCGCGCGCCGTCTCCAGCAGCACCTCGACCGGTGTCGCGCAGTCGGGGGAATGGTCGGTATGCATGTGCAGGTCGACATCGATCAGCTTGCGGCGCGCGATGCGGCGGCGCACGTTGCCGTCGCCGGCCGAGTCATGGCGGCGCGCGGCGATCTTGCGGTAGACGTCCTCGAGTCGATCCGCAACCTCGCTCCACGCGGGGACGGCCGCCTTTGCGCGCTTGCGCATTTCGGCAAGCAGCTCGCAGTCAGCTCCCAACCTCGCGATCTGCCCGGCCATGGTCTCCGCGTCGCCGGGCACGAACATCAGCCCCAGCGACCCGTCGCCGAGCAGCTCCGAATACAACGGCAGCCGCGATACAACTGGGACCGCGCCGCCCGCCAACGCCATGCGGATCAACTGCGGCGCCGGGGCCGGCCCACCGGAGGCGGCGCAGAGTACGTCGGCGTCCGCGATCAGGTCCTCCGGCGGCCCCGCCGCCGGGCCGACGAGGCGGATCCGCTCCCGTAGGGGGCGGGCGATGCGCAGCGGGGTGTCGGAGGGAGACGGGGTCAGCACCGTCGCCTCCCAGTCGAGATCCGGCGGCAGGCGCCGCAGGGCACGCAGAAACAGCCGCAGCGCCCCCCGCTCCTCCTCAAGGCAGAAGAGGATCCGCAGCGGTCCACTCTGGCGGTCGCTGTGCCGTGGCTTCGCGTCGGCGCCGGGGAGGATCAGGTCGTAGGCGCCGGGGAAGTAACGCTCTAAAAGCTCGGCGGTCTGGGAGCAGGTCACGGTGCGTGCATCCAGGCGCCCGAAGAAGATCTCCACCAACGGCCGCGCGACCTGGGTGGAGAGCACTCGTTCGGAGGGCTCGTGGAAGGTGCCGACGTTGAGCGAGTTCGAATGGCGCAGCGCCGTTGAGGAGAGACTGGGCGCGAACGGCTCGTGCACGTGGACGATGTCGATAGGCACCGACCCCAGCAAGATCTCGAGATCGCGGCTGGCATCGACCGCGATCGGGGCTGGGCGCGGACGCGGCCCTCGCGGCAACGCGACCCGGCCACCGACTTCCAGCAACCTGGGCCCGTCGCCTTTGAACAGTGCCGCCGGGCGCTGGCGCGCTGCCGCAATTGCGCTCCGCGCTTCGCGCGCCGCCTTCCTTGTCGCGGCCGGCGCCGCGATCAGCACCCGATGCCCGCACGCGCTCAGCTCCTCGGAGCTGCGGCGTACGAACTCGTTGACCTCGTGTCGGGTCTTCCAGGAGTGGGGCGTGACCTGGACGATGGTGAGCGGCTCCATCACAACACCAGTGGTTCGCGCTCCACCCACGGCCAAGCTCTCTTGACGAGCCTCGCACTCACCACACCACCTCAAGTTCGCGCTCAGCCCCACCCAATGCTCTCTTGAAGAGCCTCGCGCTCACAGGTCCAGCATATGAGCGCGGCCGCTAGGTCTGGGCTTCAGCCCGGTCGGCTTCGACCTGCTCCGAGGTCGCAGCCGGGGTCTTGTCCTTGGCGTGCTCGGCGATGAACTGCTCGGTCAGCTCGTGGGCCTGTTCGTCGGGCCGCTGGTTGTGCGGCGACTTCATCAGGTAGCTGGATGGGCCGTCGAGCTGACCGGCGATGCCATTGTTGAGCGCCAGCTTGATGATCCGCACCGCGTCGATCACTACTCCCGCCGAGTTGGGCGAGTCCCAGACCTCGAGCTTCAGCTCCAGGTTGAGCGGGACGTCACCGAACGAGCGTCCTTCGAGCCGGATGTGCGCCCACTTGCGATCAGTGAGCCAGGGGACGTAGTCGGAAGGCCCGACATGAACGTCGTCCTCGGGCAGCTCGTGGCCGACGATCGAGGTGACGGCGTTGGTCTTCGACTCCTTCTTGGAGGCCAGCCGCTCGCGCTCGAGCATGTTGTAGAAGTCCATGTTGCCGCCCACGTTGAGCTGCGAGGTGCGCTCCAGTCGCACACCGCGATCGTGGAAGAGGCGGGCAAGCTGGCGGTGCACGATCGTCGCGCCGACCTGTGACTTGATGTCGTCACCGATAATCGGCAGCCCGGCCTCGGCGAAGCGCTTGTCCCAGTAGGACTCGCGGGCGATGAAGACCGGCAGGCAGTTGACGAATCCCACGCCCGCCTTGAGCGCCTGCTCGACGTACCACTTGGTCGCCTGCTCGGAGCCCACCGGCAGGTAGCAGACCATCACGTCGGCCTTGGTTCGCTTCAGCTCGCCGACGATGTCGGAGGTCTCGCCCGGCGCCTTGGTGATCTTCTCCTTCAGATACTTGCCGAGACCATCGTGGGTCATGCCCCGCTTCACCTCGACCCCCACCTGTGGGACCTCGGCGAACTTGTAGGTGTCGTTCTGGCCCGACCAGATCGCCTGCGAGAGGTCCTTGCCGACCTTCTCGGAGTCGATGTCGAAGGCGGCAACGAACTCGATGTCCCGCACGTGGTAGCCACCAAGACCGACGTGCATAAGCCCGGGGACCTGCTCGGCGGGATCTGCGTCCTTGTAGTACTCGACCCCTTGGATGAATGAGTTTGCGCAGTTGCCGACGCCGACGATCGCCACACGGACCTTCTCGTCCGGGCGACCCACTCCATTGCCGCTTGCTCCATTGGTCTTGGTCATGACCTGCAGATTCCTCCTCGGAAAGGCTCGGGGTCCAAACTCACACCCGAACTGGCATCACGTTACATCCCCGGCGCCAGGCGACCCATCGCCGCTCGATGATTGGGCGCCTCGCTCCAGCTCCCGCTTCACGTGCCAAACCCGCTGGATCACGGTGATCGTGGTCAGCGCCGCGAGCACGTAGATCGCCGGCGCCAGCAGCTGAAAGTCGCCCAGCGAGGCGCCGCGTGCGAAGACGAGGCCGATCGAGAGAATGACCACCCGCACCGGCCGTGTCGCCAAACCGACCTTGCACTCGACGCCGAGCGCCTCGGCCCGGGCGCGCGTGTAGGAGACCATCAGCGAGCCGAGCACCGCGACCACGCACATCGCGGCGGCGAAATCGTCGCCGCGGGCGGCAAAGTACCCGGCCACGGCGGCCAGCACGATCCCCTCCTCGACCCGGTCCAGAGTCGAGTCGAGGAAGGCACCGAACAGCGTCCCCTTGCCCGACATCCTCGAATAGCGCCCGTCGAGCGTGTCCATGACCGAGCCGATGACGAATGCGACGCCCGCCAGGAAGAAGAGTCGCTGCGTGACCAGCACCGCGGCCGCCAGGTTGAGCGCAAATCCGACGCTCGAGATCGCGTTCGGCGTCAGCCGCGACTCGATTAGTCGATCCCGAGCCAAGGCTCGGAACTCCTGAGTGCTGCGAATCTGGCGCCCGTTTCGTGCGCGGCGCGGGGCCCTGGGGGGCGCCGGAGCGTCCATCGCTTGTGGAGCCTACGCCTGCGCCTCGCTGGGCGCGGTATTGAACGACCAGGCCTGGGGGCGCACCCGCGCCAGCCGCCAGGCGATCACTGCTGCGGCCGCGGCGACGAGGGCCCCGGCGGCAGCATCGATCCAGTAATGGTTGGCGGTGACCACGACGACCCACATCACGAGCAGCGGCCACAGCGCCCAGAACAGCTTCCCGACGCGGTTGCGAACCAGCCGGATCCCCGCACCGCCGATGATCAGCGCGAACGCGCAATGCATGCTCGGCATCGCGGCGTAGGGGTTGACGAAGAGCTTGACCAGGCCCGTGTCGTGGTTGACCCTGGAGAAGTCGGTGATCGTGTCGGTGAAGCCGGCCTGGAGGAAGAGCCGCGGCGGGGCGGCGGGGTAGAGCGCGTAGCCGACCAGCGCCAGGCCCATCGCGGCCATGAACATGTTGCGGACGAAGTAGAAGGAGTCGTTGCGGAACAGATAGAGCCAGATCAGAAACGAGATGACGATCGCGAACTGGCTGTTGAGGTAGATCTGGTTCGCGATGTCGATCAGGAAGTGGGCGTGCAGGAAGAAGCCCTGAAAGTTGGGCTCGAAGAAGGTGTGGGTCGAGCGCTCCAGGTCGATCAGCTGCTGCCCATGCGCGAAGGCGACGGCGCGCTCGCCATCGGCTATCCCGCGAACGGCGTCATAGAAGGCGAAGGCGAGCACGAAGAGGCCAAGCTGGCGGAACATGTCCCCCCAGCCATGGGGCAATCGGCCCCCCATTCGATCGACGGCGCGGCGCACGGCTTCAATTGTAAAGGGGGCGTTAGCGGACCGCGATCGCGCGCCTGTGGCGAGCGCCGCAAGCCCGCATATGCTCGCTGCGTGATCGTTTGCCTTGGAGAGGCGATTGTCGACCTGGTCTGCGAGCGCGAGCTCGCGGAGCCGGGCGAGGCCGACAATTTCGTACCCCATCCAGGTGGGGCGCTGGCCAACGTCGCTGTCGCCGCCCGCCGCGCGGGAGCCGACGCGGCCCTGCTGGGCGCGGTCGGCGACGACGCCTGGGGAAGCTGGCTGCGCGAGAAGCTCTGGCAGGAGCGGGTCGACATCCGCTGGCTGGAGACAACCGAGGGTCTGGCGACACCGGTGGCCTTCGTCACCTTCAACTGGGAGCGTGAGCCTTCCTTCGCCATCTACGGTGAGGGAATCGGGCAGGCGATGCGTGCGGCGACCTCACATCTGTCCGAGGCGATCGCGATCGCTGACGCGCTGGTCTTCGGCTCCAACACCCTGGTCTCCGAGCCGGAGCGCGAGCTCACGCTGCGGGCCAGGCGCGCGGCACGCGACCGCGGCGCCCACATCATCTTCGACCCCAACCTGCGACCGAACCGCTGGCGCGACATGAACCGCGCGGTGCGGCTGTGCCGCGAGATGATGGATGGAGCGCTCGTCGTACGTGCCAACGAGTGGGAGGCGCGCGAGCTGACCGGCGAGGGCGATCCTGCCGCCGCGGCGTCGGCGTTCGTCGAGGGAGGAGCGCAGCTGGGGGTGGTGACGGGGCGCAAGGGCGCCATGATGCGAGGCGCGGCAAACGCCGAGGAGGCCTCACCGGAGGTGGAGGTCGTCTCACCGCTGGGGGCCGGTGACGCCTTCACGGGTGCGCTGGCCGCGGGTCTCGCCCAGGCGGAGTGGGACCCCTCGCGAGGGGCCGAAACGCTGAAGGGAGCTGTCGAGGCCGGCGCGCGAGCCTGCACCGGATGGGGGGCGCAGGTCTGAGCCCGGAGAAGTGGCGACGGCCGCCGAAGCGGCGGGTGCGGGCGATTCGTGACCGCTTGCGCGAGATGTACGGGCGCCCGCGCAACCGCCCGCACCGCAAGCCGGTCGAGGAGCTGGTGCGAACTGTGCTTTCGCAGAACACCAACGACCGCAATCGCGACGTCGCCTATGACCGCCTTCGCGAGCGCTTCCCGAGCTGGGAGGCAGTCCGCGACGCCCCGACGCCGGAGGTGATCGAGGCGATCAGGCCCGGTGGGCTCGCACAGCAGAAGGGCCCGCGCATCCAGCAGATCCTGCGCCAGATCGGTGACTCGATCGACCTCGACTGGCTGGCGGACGATCCTCGGGATGAGGCGATCGCCTACCTGACGGCGTTGCCGGGCGTCGGGCGCAAGACGGCCGCCTGCGTGCTGATGTTTTCCTTCGGGCGGCCCGAGATCCCGGTCGATACCCACGTGTACCGCGTGGGCGGGCGTCTGGGGCTGTTCCCGCCCAACGCTTCGCCGGAGCGCGCTCATGACGAGATGCTCGCGATCACCGACCCGGCCGACGCCTACGAGCTACACATGAACCTGATCCGCCATGGCCGCGAGGTGTGCCGTCCGGTGCCGCATTGCGATCGCTGTGACCTGCGTCGGATGTGCCCCTGGTACAAGGCCAACAGGGCCAGAGCGTCGCCAGGCGGAAGGTAGTATCTCGGCGCCGTCCCGCCCGGCAGCGAATGAGCAAGCGACCTTTCGTCATCTCAGGAATCCTCGCCGTCTGCCTGGCGGTGTTGATCCCGCTCTGGGCCTATCTCTCAAACGCCGACCAGAACACCGGTACACGGGAGGTGCCGGCCAATCTGCAGACCGGCAGGCACCTGTTCGAGACCAACTGCGGCACCTGCCACACCCTCTACGCGGCGGGCACCGACGGCAACTTCGGCCCCGATCTCGACCAGCTGCTCGCCCCGACCGGTCCAGCGACCGACCCGGCGACGATCAAGGCGACCAAGACGCGGGTCGTAAACGCGGTCGAGAACGGGGTCGACTCCTCGACTCCGGGCCGGATGCCGGCCGGCATCCTCTCCGGTGAGCAGGTCCAGCAGGTCGCCGACTTCGTTTCTCGAGAAGCCGGCAAGTAGCGAGACCAAGGTCGCCGACCGGTCAGATGACGACGCCCAAAGGGTGTTGCTGGAGTTCGTGGGCCTGCCTCTGCGGCTGCCCCGCGCCTTTACAGCTGAGCACAGATTTGCCATACTCTGACTTAGATTTCTTAGATTGCAACGACGAAACCTGGAACAAGACGGAGGACAGACGTGGGTAAGACAATAGGCATCGACTTGGGCACGACCAATTCGTGCGTGGCCGTACTGGAGGGCGGGGAGCCGACGGTGCTCGAGAACGCCGAGGGCGGGCGCACAACCCCCTCGGTCGTCGCCTTCACCGACTCGGGCGAGCGCCTGGTGGGAACCGTGGCCAAGCGCCAGGCGGTGATGAACCCCGAGAAGACGATCTTCTCGATCAAGCGGTTCATGGGCCGCAAGATCAATGAGGTAAAGGAAGAGGAGACGATGGTCCCCTACAAGGTCGTGGCGGGACCGAACGGCGACGTCCGCATCGAGATCGACGGCAAGCAGTACTCGCCGCCCGAGATCTCGGCGATGATCCTTCAGAAGCTGAAGACCGACGCCGAGGCGAAGCTCGGCGACACGGTCGACTCGGCGGTGATCACCGTTCCCGCCTACTTCAACGACGACCAGCGCCAGGCGACCAAGGACGCCGGCAAGGTGGCCGGCCTCGACGTGAAGCGGATCATCAACGAGCCGACCGCCGCGTCGCTCGCCTACGGGCTCGACAAGGAGACCGACCAGACGATCCTCGTCTTCGACCTCGGCGGCGGGACCTTCGACGTCTCGGTGCTGGAGATCGGCGACGGCGTCTTCGAGGTGAAGTCGACCGCCGGCGACAACCATCTCGGTGGCGACAACTGGGACAAGGCGATCGTCGAATGGCTGGTCGCAGAGTTCAAGCGCGACCAGGGCGTCGATCTCTCTCAGGACAAGAACTCTCTACAGCGGCTCTATGAGGCGGCCGAGAAGGCGAAGATCGAGCTCTCCACGACGCAGGAGACGCAGATCAACCTGCCCTTCATCACCGCCACCGACGCGGGGCCGAAGCACCTCGACATCAAGCTCAGTCGGGCGAAGCTCAACGAGCTGACATCTGACCTTCTCGATCGGATCGTGGGCCCTGTGAAGCAGGCGCTCGCCGACTCCGGCGCCGAGATCGACCATGTGGTGCTGGTTGGCGGGATGACCCGCATGCCGGCGGTACGCGAGAAGGTCAAGGAGCTGACCGGGACAGATCCCCACCAGGGGGTCAACCCCGACGAGGTGGTCGCGGTCGGAGCCGCGATCCAGGCCGGCGTGCTGGCCGGAGACGTCAAGGACGTACTGCTGCTCGATGTCACCCCGCTCACCCTCGGCATCGAGACCAAGGGCGGCGTGATGACGAAGCTGATCGAGCGCAACACGACGATCCCGACCCGCAAGTCGGAGATCTTCTCGACCGCCGATGACAACCAGCCCTCGGTGGAGATCCACGTGCTCCAGGGCGAGCGCGAGATGGCGGCCCACAACAAGAGCCTGGGCAAGTTCCAGCTCACCGGCATCCCGCCCGCACCGCGGGGCGTGCCGCAGATCGAGGTCACCTTCGACATCGATGCCAACGGCATCCTTCACGTGTCGGCGAAGGACCTCGGCACCGGCAAGGAGCAGAAGATCGAGATCAAGGGCGGCTCGGGACTCGACGAGACCGAGGTCGAAGAGATGATCAAGGACGCCGAGGAGCACGCCGACGAGGACCGGCGCCAACGGGAGCTGGCCGAGGCCCGCAACGTGGGCGAGAACGCCGCCTACCAGGCCGAGAAGCAGCTCGAGGAGCTCGGCGACAAGGTCGACGAGAGCTCGAAGTCCGAGATCGAGGCGGCGATCAAGGATCTCCGCGAAGGCCTCGACTCCGACGACGCCGAGCAGATCAAGGCGAAGACCGACTCACTGCAGGAGGCCTTCCACAAGGTCTCCGAGCAGGTCTACCAGGCTGCTCAGGAGCAGGCGCCCTCCGGAGACGGAGCGTCGGGCAACGGCGCCTCCTCCGAGGAGGAGGTCGTCGATGCCGAGGTCGTCGACGACGAGTCCTAGGGGCCCGAAATGATCGACCAACCCGAGCGTGAGCAGGGTGGAACCCACCCCGCCGCCCCCGGACGCGAAGCTGAGGAGGCGGCGGGGGTTGGTTCCGGACGCAGCGGAGCAAGCTCCGGTCACCAGTCGCCTCCGGCTCCTTCGGAGGACGTGCCCGGCGCCGATGCGCGCCCGAGCGAAAGCTCAGAGGCGGCCGCAGGAGTCGTTGAAAAGGACCTCGAGGCGCTGGAGCAAACCAAGCGCGAGCGCGACGAGTACCTCGGGCTGGCACAACGAACCAAGGCGGACTTCGAGAACTACCGCAAGCGCGTCGCCAGCGAATCCGAAAGCGCGAAGCGCCGCGGCAAGGCGGAGCTGGCTGCCGAGCTGGTCCCGGTTATCGACAACCTCGAGCGAGCGCTGATTGCCGCCGGCATCGACCCGGCGGCCGCGCTCGCGGGTGAGGTCTCAGTCGATGGGGCCCTGGAGCAGGGCGTGGTGCTGACCTACCGCGACCTTCGCAAGGCATTGGAGCGGGCGGGGGTCGAGGTGTACGAGCCGACGGGCGAGAAGTTCGACCCCGAATGGCACGAGGCGATCTCGACCCGCCCCGTGGAGGGCACCGACCCCGGGATGGTGCTCGACGTGGTTGAGAAGGGATACCGCCTCGACGGCCAGGTGATCAGGGCCGCCCGGGTGGTCGTCAGCGAGTAGGGGACCGATGGCAGAGGAGTTCTACAACGTGCTCGGGGTCTCCCGGGAAGCATCCCCGGAGGAGATCAAGAAGGCCTACCGCAAGCTGGCGCGCGAGAACCATCCCGACCGCAACCCGGACGACCCCAAGGCCGAGGATCGCTTCAAGACGATCCAGCAGGCCTACGACACGCTCTCGGACCCCGAGAAGCGCAAGGAGTACGACGCCGGCGGCATGTTCTCGGGCCTCCGCGGCGGGCAGCCCTTCGGGGGGGCCGGAGGCGGCGGCTTCAGCGCCGACATCGGCGACATCTTCTCCAGCGTCTTCGGACGCGGAAGGGGGCAGCCGCGGAGCATCCGGGGAGCCGACCTGGAGACCGAGGTGCGACTCTCTTTCGACCAGGCGGTCAACGGGACGCAGATCTCCGTTTCGGTGCCGAAGCTCGATCGCTGCCCGACCTGCCACGATTCGGGGGCCAAGCCGGGCAGCAGCCCTCACATCTGTCCTCGCTGCGGCGGAAGCGGCATCGACGCTCAGAGCCAGGGGTTCTTCTCGATCAGCCAGCCATGCCCGCAGTGCGGCGGCACCGGCGAGGTGATCGACGATCCCTGCGAGACCTGCGGCGGCTCCGGTCTCACCCGCCAGACGAAGCGCTACCGCGTGAACATTCCTCCGGGCGTCCAGGACGGAACCCGGATCAGGCTTGCCGGAAAAGGGGAAGCCGGCCCCCGCGGCGGGCCGGCCGGAGATCTCTTCGTGACCACCCGGGTCACCCCCTCACCGGTCTTCAAGCAACTTGGGGACGGAAACCTCGAAGTCACGGTCCCGATCTCGATCGCGGAGGCGATTCAGGGCGGCACGGTCGAGGTGCCGACCCTCAACGGCACGAAGCGGATCCGGATCCCGGCAGGGACCGAGCATGGAACGGTGCAGAGGCTGCGCGGCGAAGGCCCGCCACGTCCCGGCGGGCGGGGGCGCGGCGACATCCGCTACCGGCTCACGATCGACGTCCCCCGCGACCTCAACCGCGAGCAGAGTCAGGCCGTGGACGCGCTGGCGGAGGCGTTCAACGGCTCCAAACAGCGAGAAAAGCTGATCCGAGACGCGTCCGCGGCTTCGGGCAAGGTTGACGAGTAGCCAGCGACGAGACAATGGCGCAGCGCAAACAGAACAAGCGCACCCGGAGGGCTTCCTCGGCCGACGGCAGCCGCCTCGACGAGACCCGCGGCGTGTTCATGATCTCGGTCGCCGCCGAGCTGGCCGAAATGCACCCTCAGACCTTGCGGATGTACGAGGCCCGCGGCCTGATAACCCCGCATCGGTCGGCGAAGAACACGCGGCTGTACTCGCAGCGCGACGTCGAGCAGCTTCGCCGCATCCAGCGAATGACCGGGGAGAAAGGGCTGAACCTGGCCGGGGTCGAGACCGTGCTCGAGCTCGAGAGAACCGTTGAGCGGATGCGCGCCGAGCTGGCACGAATGCGGGAGCGCGCCGCCGAAATGGAGCGGCGCTTCGATCGGGAGGTCGAGCAGGTACGGCGCTCGCTGAAGGCCGAGATCGTGCCCTACGGCGCCTACGACGTGATTCAGACCGACGATGGACCGTCGGTGAGGATTCCCGTCCAGCGGCCAGATCGTTCCTGAGCGCTCACCGGACCGCTAGCCTGCGGGCGCCGATGACCGAAGAGCGAGGCATCGAGGCCGCAAGCCTGGTTCGTGAGTTCAAAAACGGGCCCCGCGCCGTCGATGGAATCGACCTCTTCGTCTCGCCAGGCGAGATCTACGGCTTCCTGGGGCCCAACGGGGCGGGCAAGTCGACCACCGTGCTGATGCTCACCACCTTGCTGCCGCCGACCAGCGGCGGTGCGCGGGTCGCGGGCTACGACATCGTCACCGAGGGCGCGCAGGTGCGATCCGCGATCGGGGCGGCGCTGCAGGAGGCGGCCCTTGACCCCCTGCTCACCGGCCGGGAGCACATGCTCTTTCAGACCGCACTTCACGGACTGCCGAAAGGGGAACGGGTCCGGCGCAGCGACGAGTTACTGGAGCAGCTGGGGCTGGACGAGGCGGCAGACCGCAAGGTGATGGGCTACTCGGGCGGCATGCAACGACGGCTCGACGTTGCGCTGGCCCTCGTCCACCGTCCCCGCATCCTGTTTCTGGACGAGCCCACGACCGGCCTCGACGTCCAGAGCCGGGTGGCGCTCTGGGACGAGGTGGCGCGGCTCGCCTCCGAAGAAGGGGTGACCGTCTTTCTGACCACCCAATACCTCGAGGAGGCGGACGCGCTCTCCCACCGGGTCGCGATCATCGACCACGGACGCATCGTTGCCGAGGGCACTCCGGCGGCCCTGAAGGCGGAGGTGGGGCGCCCGACCGTCGAGGCGACCCCTCAGAACCCGGCAGATCTCGACTCGACAGCGAGAGTATTGGCGCGCTTCGGCGAGCCGGTGCGCGGGTCGCCTCGGGGGGCGGCGGCTCTGCTCGCGGGAGGTGAGTCGGACCTCGCAGAGGTGGTGCGAGCTCTCGACGCCGAGGGCATCAGGATCGAAAGCCTGCAACTGCACGCCGCCTCGCTGAACGACGTATTCCTGGCCAAGACGGGGCGCTCGCTCGAGGGGGCGGGGACGCCCCAAGCGCCGGAGGCCGTCAGTCCCGCAGACCCCGCCGTCGCCGGGACGTGAGCAGCGCGCGGCGCACCCAGATCGGGCAGCTGGCGCGGCGTTCGGTGCTCCGCACACTTCGCCAACCGGCACAACTGGTTCCCGCAATCTTCGTTCCGTTGTTCATATTCGCGGTCACCGCCCCTGGCCTGAAGTCGGCGACGCTGCTTCCCGGTTTCCCGACGAGCTCCTATGTCACATTCGCACTAGCGGTTCCGTTCATCCAGGGAGCTTTGTTCGCGGTCACCAATACCGGCACCGATCTCGCGATCGACATTCAGTCGGGGTTTCTCAAACGAATCGCACTCTCACCATTGCGGGGGCCTTCCCTGATCGTCGGCTTTCTCGCCGGAGCGGTGGCACTGGCGTTAATCCAGGCCGCCATATTCCTTTCGGTCGGGCTCGCAGCCGGAGCACACTTCGAGGCCGGTGTGGGAGGGGTGCCCGTGCTGCTCGCGCTCTGGATGCTGATCACGGTCGGCTGCGGCGCGTTGGGACTGTTCGTCGGACTGCGCACCGGGTCCGGATATCTGGTCGGAAGCTTCTACCCGGTCCTGGTGGCGTTCGTGTTCCTGTCCTCGTTACTGCTCCCCCGCAACCTGATCGCCGTCGACTGGTTTCGGGAGATCGCCACATACAACCCGGTCTCCTACCTCGTCGAGGGGATTCGGTCGCTGATGATGACCGGCTGGGACGCGGAAGCGCTGGCGCTCGGCTTCGGCTGCGCCGCGGCGATTGCGCTGGTCGGCATCGCGGCGGCAAGCAATGAGCTGCCGAAGAGGCTGGTGCGAACATGAATGGCGGCTTTCGGGGCGTCGCGGCGGCGATCGCCTGGCGGAACATCCGTCAAATCGCGGCCACCACGTCGATGTTCATTCCGCTGCTGTCGTTTCCGCTCTTCTTCTTCGTCGCCCTGATCGGCGGGCTGTCCTCGGTAAAGGACGTGCCCGGCTTTGACTTCGCCGGCGATTACGCGTCGTTTCAGTTCGTCTTCGTCCTCTTGCAGTCGGCGGCCGCCGGAGGCGCGATCGCCGGGATCGCAATCGCGATCGACTTCCAGACCGGATTCGCGCGCCGCCTGCTGCTCGCGGCGCCGAATCGCACCGGCATCCTCGCCGGGTACGTGATCGTCGCCCTTCAGCAAGCGCTTGTCGTCTGGGCCGTCCTGGCCGTGGTCGGACTGATTGCCGGAATGCAGATCAACGGCAACGGGGTCGATCTGTTCGGCCTCTTTGCCCTTGCAGCGCTGGTCAACGTCGCCGCGACCCTGATGTCCGCCGGTGTCGCGATGCGGATTCGCTCCCTGCAGGCGGGCCCGTTGATGCAGATGCCGGTCTTGATCGTGTTCTTCCTAGCGCCCGTCTTCGTGCCCACCGCCCTGCTCACTGGGTGGATTCACACGGTCGCGCAGCTCAACCCGGTGACCGCATTGCTGAACGCGGGGCGGAGCTTGATCTCCGGTCAGCCGGAGGTGGTGGCCCTCGCCTTCGGCATCGCCGTGGCGCTGGTCGTGCTGATGGCGCTCTGGGCCCGCGGTGGCCTGCGCAGTGCCGAGGCTGCCGGGTAACTAGCTGTCGTCGCCGATCCCGGCGGCGGCGAAGGCCTCCTCTGCCGTCGCGAAGGCGTGCAGCGAGCTGATCCGCCCGCCACGGAGCCGGTACACCCACGCCATCGGCGTATCAGCCTCGGCGCCGCTACCCCGGCCCCGCACATGGCAGCCCCCTACCGCCACCACGGTGTCACCTTGCTCGCGCACCTCATCCGCGTACGGATGGATCTCCTCCCAGACCTCAGCCATCTCGACGAAGTACTCGCGGATCCCGGCGTGGCCGATGTAGCCGCCCGACTCGACCCTGGTCCCGGTGAGGGGGAGGAAGCTGGCGTCGTCGGTGTAGAGCTCGTGCAGTCTGTCGATGTCACGGGTCCGGATCGCCTCGAAGCCGGCGCGAAACGAGATCGAGCCTGGCGGGAGTCTGAGGGGACGGCGGCTCGGGCATCAGCCCAAGTATCCGGCTGACGGGCTGAAAACACAAGCAGAATTCGCCTCGATTCGACCCGCAGAAATCTATGTGATTAGGACATAGATTTCTTTATATTTGCGGCATAATGGGGTAGCCTTAGGGCAGTGCAACCGGACAGATTCACAATGAAATCCCAGGAGGCCGTGGCGGCCGCCCAGCGGATCGCCTCCGAGGCCGGCAACACCGAGGTCGCACCGCCCCACCTGCTGCTCGCCTTGCTCGAACAGGAGGACGGGCTGGTCGTGCCTGTGCTGCAGAAGCTGGGTGCCGACGTTGGCGCGATAGCGGCGCGGACCCGCGAGGCGATCGCCGCCCTGCCGACGATCAGCGGCGACGCGGAGCCCGAGATTCGGCCGTCCGCGTCTCTGGTCTCGGCCCTCCAGCGCGCCGAGAAGGAGATGGCGGCGCTGAGCGACGAGTACATCTCCACCGAGCACATCCTGCTTGCCCTCACCGACAAGGGCTCCGGTGTCGCCAACGTCCTCCCCGACCGCGATTCGCTCAACAAGGCGATCGCCGAGGTCCGCGGCCCTCACCGCGTCACCTCCCCCACCCCCGAGAACGAGATGCAGGCGCTGGAGAAGTTCGGCCGCGACCTCACCGCCGAGGCCGAGCAGGGAAAGCTCGACCCGGTGATCGGGCGCGACGAAGAGATCCGCCGCGTGATCCAGGTGCTTTCGCGCCGGACCAAGAACAACCCGGTGCTGATCGGCGACCCCGGGGTCGGCAAGACCGCGATCGTCGAAGGCCTTGCGCAGCGGATCGTCTCCGGCGACGTGCCGGAGAGCCTCCGCGACCGCAGGGTCATCGCCCTCGACATCGGCTCCCTTCTCGCCGGCTCGAAGTACCGCGGCGAGTTCGAGGAGCGGCTGAAGGCGGTGCTGAAGGAGGTGCAGGCGGCCGAGGGTCAGATCGTCCTGTTCATCGACGAGCTTCACACGATCGTCGGTGCCGGTGCCGCGGAGGGCGCGGTCGACGCCGCGAACCTGCTGAAGCCGATGCTGGCGCGCGGCGAGCTGCGCGCGGTCGGCGCGACGACGCTTGACGAGTACCGCAAGCACATCGAGAAGGACGCGGCTCTGGAACGCCGCTTCCAGCCGGTCTTCGTCGACGAGCCCGACGTCCCCGACACGATCGCGATCCTGCGCGGCCTGAAGGAGCGCTACGAAGTGCACCACGGTGTGCGGATCGCCGACTCGGCGATCATCGCCGCGGCGACCCTTTCGGCGCGCTACATCGCCGACCGCTACCTGCCCGACAAGGCGATAGACCTGATCGACGAGGCGGCCTCACGGCTGAAGATCGAGATCGACTCGATGCCGACCGAGATCGACGAGGTCGAGCGCCGCATCCAGCAGCTCGAGATCGAGCGCGAGGCGCTGAAGAAGGAAAAGGACGAGGCGTCGGTCGGCCGCCGCGAAGCGATCGAGGCCGAGCTGGCCGAGCTACGCGAGCGCTCCGTGGAGATGAAGGCCCGCTGGCAGAACGAGAAGGGCGCGATCGAGGCGATCAAGGAGGCCAAGGCGCAGCTCGAGGAGGCAAACCGTGAGCTGGAGCGCGCCGAGCGCGACGCAAACCTGGAGCGCGCCGCGGAGCTGCGCTACGGCGAGATCCCGGAGCTGGAGAGGACGGTCGCCGAGCAGGAGGAAAAGCTTGCCGAGCTGCACCGCGAGGGCGGCACGATGCTGACCGAGGAGGTCACCGATCAGGACGTCGCCGAGGTGGTCGCCAAGTGGACCGGGATCCCGGTCTCGCGGCTGATGGAGGGCGAGGTCGAGAAGCTGATCCACATGGAGGAGCGCCTGCACGAGCGGGTGATCGGCCAGGACGAGGCGGTCGAGGCCGTCTCCAACGCGCTGCGCCGCTCGCGCGCCGGGCTCTCCGACCCCAACCGGCCGATCGGCTCGTTCCTGTTCCTCGGACCGACCGGGGTCGGCAAGACGGAGACTGCTCGAGCGCTGGCCGAGTTCATGTTCGACTCCGAGCAGGCGATGGTCCGCATCGACATGTCCGAGTACATGGAGAAGCACTCGGTGGCGCGGCTGATCGGTGCGCCGCCCGGATACGTCGGCTACGAAGAGGGCGGACAGCTGACGGAGGCCGTTCGCCGCCGCCCCTACGCGGTGATCCTGCTCGACGAGATCGAGAAGGCGCACCCGGATGTCTTCAACACGCTGCTGCAGCTGATGGACGACGGGCGCCTCACCGACGGCCAGGGCCGAACGGTCAGCTTCACCAACACGGTGCTGATCATGACCTCGAACGTCGGTTCGGCGGAGATCGTCAGCGAGTCGGTCGACGAGAAGATGCGCGAGCGGATCGAGGAGATCCTCGCGACGACCTTCAAGCCCGAGTTCCTGAACCGAATCGACGACGTGGTGATCTTCCATCGCCTCTCGAAGGAGGACATCGCCCGCATCGTCGAGCTCCAGGTCGACCAGCTCGTGGGACGGATCCGCGAGCGTGGGATCGAGATCGAGTTGAGCGACGATGCGCGAGCGCTGCTTGCCAACCTCGGCTATGACCCGACCTACGGGGCCCGGCCGCTGAAGCGGGTGATCCAGAAGCAGCTAATCGACAAGCTGGCGCTGCGCATCCTCGAGGGCGAGTTCAGCGAGGGCGACCGGGTGCGGGTCGATGCCGAGAACGGCGAGCTGGTCTTCGAGAAGGCGAAGGCAGAGGCCCGCGAGCCGGCGAAGGCCGCGGCCTAGGGCAATCGTCCGTCGCCCTTGTGCCGGCGACCCGCGGCGCTATGTTCAGTACCACCGTGGGGAGAAAGTGGTTGCGTCTCGTCGTTGCGCGGTATTGATGCTGGCGGCCGCCGCGCCGGCCAGCGCCGCGGTGACTATCGGGCCCAACCCGCTCCCGGCGCGAAGCGGAGTTACCTCGTCCGGCGGCGCGCGAATCTTCACCAACAGCGCGGTGCCCGGCGCTGCACTTGCTTCGCCAATCAACGGCGTGGCGGTGCGATGGCGGGTCAGACGGGGCAGCGGACCGGGCGTTCTGCAGGCCGACACGATCACGCTGCGGATCCTGCGCCCGACCGGCGTGATGGCCCAGTTCACTGCGATGGGGACGAGCGAGGCCATCCGGTCCCCGGCGGCTCGATCGATCCCGTTGACGTCTACGAGTACCCGACCCGGTTGCCGATCACGGCCGGCGACAGTGTGGGCCTTGGTACTACCGCCGGGTCCTTCGCAGAGGGCAGCGCGATCAACGCCGCATACCTGACCCGGATCAACGCCCTAACTGACGGCCAAAGCGCGACCCTCGCCCCCGGCGCCTTTGCGGATCAGTACGTCCTGATCAACGCCGACATCGAGCCCGATTGCGACCGCGACGGCTTTGGCGACGAGACCCAGGATCCGCTGATCCCACCGGTGGTCGGGTGCGATCTGATCGCCCCCCAAACCACGATCACGAAGGGCGGCAAAAAGGGGGTCAAGACGCATCATCCAAGAGCAAAGGTCAAGTTCAGCTTTAGCTCGGATGAGGTTGGTTCAACCTTCGAATGCAAGCTCGACCGCAAGCCGTTCAAGCCCTGCAGCTCGCCAAAGCGCTACCGAGTCAAAGTGACCGAGAAGGCCAGGAAGGACACGTTCCGCGTTCAGGCAATCGATCCCGCGGGCAACAAGGACGCGACGCCGGCCAAGCGCGGCTTCAAGGTCAAACGGCTCGCCTGAGGAGCCCGCATAACGCCTCGTTAACCGCGCGTCCGGCGGGGACGCGAGAATCGCGCCATAACAGCCCGTTGCCACTTCGTTTCCATGACGAGGCTAGATTGCGCAGGAGGAGGCAACGGAAAGCCGAATGATTGGAGCTAAAGGTCAGGCGTGCCAGGCACGACAAGGTATGTAGAGATGCAGGCGTTCTTCAGTCCTGACCAGGCGATGCGCACCAATTGAACAAATGACGGAGTTAGTGGCACGACTACAAAGCGGAGCCGCCGGCGTGAGAATGCAGGGCATGTTCGAACCCGCCACCTGGCGGCTGCGCAAGCTGACCTGGTTGATCGAGGAGAAGGTCCTCTGGCCGCTCGCTGACGCGTTTCGCAAATTGACCGGCCGTTCGTACGCCCACGTTCGCGTGCGGCCGGAACCGCTCGACGAAGTCGTCCCGCAGCCGCTCGAGGTGCTCGCGGAAGTCGTCCCGCAGCCGCTCGAGGCGATCGCGGCACCCTCGCTCGAGGCCGCCGCAGGGACGGTCGATCGCCGCATCTTCCCGCGCATGCGGGATCGTTTCCGGAATCGTTTCGGCACCTCCGGCCGCGACGTCTTCGTCGTCCTTGGAACCGTCGCCGTGGCGCTTGGCGTCGGGATTGGCGTCGTCGCAATCACCGGTCCGCACGGCAGCACACCGCCAGCTCCGTCCGCGTCGGCTCCTGCCGCAAGCGCAGCGGCGACCACGCAAGCAAACGCCGCTGCCGCAGCGCAGACCGCGGTCGCCCAGACACCCAACCTTCAGGGGGTCTCGCCCAACTTCAAGTCCTCTTCGAAGGCCGCCGGGTCGGACGCCGCTGCGGCGACGAACACGCAAGCGACGACGGTTCCGGGGACAAACGCCAAGCCCTCCTCGATACCGCCCGGTGTGACCGATGACGCCGCCGCGCTTCACACCGCCCAGAACTTCGCCAGTGCCTTCGTCCTCTATGAGGTCGGCAAGTCGAACCCGAAGGTCAAGCGGGCCTTCGCGCGCACCGCGACGCCGGCGCTGGCCAAAGCGCTGGGTGATCGGCCGCCGCGGCTGCCCAACTCGGTCAAGGTCCCGACCGCCAAGGTCCAGAACGTCGTCCTCGGCGCAAAAAGCGGCAACAGCCTCGACGCCAGCGTCTCGCTGCTGCGGCTCGGCGCCATCAGCGAGCTGCGCCTCACCCTTATCCAGCGCCACAAGGCTTGGGTCGTCAGTGAGGTGCGGGGTTGAGGCGCCTGCGGATCGCCCTCGCCACCGGGGCGGTCACAGTGGCAATGGCCCATGTTGCCGCCGCGGCTGACCCTGCGACCACGACGACAACCACGCCGGCGACTCCCCCACCGGGCACCACCACTACCACCACCCCCACGCCGCCGCCGGCAACCAGCGTCACGGTTACCCCGACTCCCGTCCCCACACCAACCCCGAAACCGCCGAAGCCGAGTGGCCAGAGCAAGGGCAACCAGGGCTCCTCGGGCGCGAATCAGCCCGGAGGTTCAAAGCAGGGGGGCAAGAAAAACGGTAATGCCGGCAACAAGCAACAGAAGAATTCCAAGAACCAGAGCTCGACCGGCGCCGCGACAGCGCCGAACGCCTCGGCGCTGAATCTCGGCGCAGCCGTCTATCCATCGGTGTCCTGCGGCAGCGCCCCCGGCGTGCCGGCGGCGTTGCTGCCGATCTACCAGAGCGCCTCCGACGCCTACGGCCTCGGTCCCCAGGGCCCCGGCGTGCTGGCGGCAATCAACGGGATCGAAAGCGGTTTTGGCGCCAACCTTGGGCCCTCCTCGGCCGGTGCGGTCGGCTGGATGCAGTTCCTGCCCTCAACCTGGGCGACTCACGGAGTCGACGCCAATGGCGACGGCACGGCAGACCCCAACAATCCCCAGGACGCGATCTACGCCGCCGCCGCCTACCTGCGCGCGGCCGGCATGCCCCTCGATACACCGGGCGCGATCTTCGCCTACAACCACGCCGATTGGTATGTCGCGGAGGTGCTCGCGAACGCGGGTTGCTACGGCGGCTCGATCGGCAGCCTCGGGATGACGCCGAGCATCCAGTCGTACACCTGCAAGCCGGCCTCGGACATGCATGTGCCGCTGTACTACATGCAGGCCTTCGAGCAGGCGGCGAGCCAGTACGACCTCGGGGAGTCCGGCGTCTGGGCGCTTGCCGCTGTCGCCCGCCTGGAGTCGAACTTTGGGCGTGACATGACCGCCGGGCAGCTGATCACCGTCGGGCCGCTGGGGTTGGACCGCAACGAGTGGAATCGCTTCGAGGTCGATGGCGATGGCGATGGACGCATCCTTCATGCCGACCTCCAGGACGCTGCGGCGACCCTGGCTCGCGAGATCTGGTCGCGCGGCGACCTGCGTGCCGGCATGTTCCTGCACAACCAGGCCGAGTGGTACGTACAGGCGGTGCTCGACGAGGCAAACCAGATCTCGGGTCGTTGCACCACGGCCACCGCTGATCTGTCTCTGACTCTGCCGCAAACTTCGCTCTCCAACCCACTGCCCGGGTGGCAACGCGGTCGCATCGACATGGGGGTTGATTTCTCCGCACCGCCTGGCACTCCGATCCGATCCCCGTTCGACGCAGTGGTCGTGCGTGTCGGGGCCCCGGGCTGGCCGGGGGGCGGAGGCGGTGTCCTGTTGGAGCCCGCCCACGGTCAGTTCGTCTTCATCTACGAGTCCGTGCAGGCGGTCGTCAATCCGGGCCAACGGGTACAGCCCGGACAGGTGATCGGCTTCGGCAGCGCGACGTCTTCCAGCACTGGGATCGAGATCGGCTTTGCCGATGCCAACGGCTCGCCGCTCGCCGCCCCGGTCTACACCGAGGGCGCGGTGACTGCCTGGGGCCAGCGGATGGACCAGTTCCTGACTGCCCTCGGGGCGCCATGATCCGCGCCCGGCATCTCACCGACTAGCGAGCGCGCAGCGGCGAATCTTCCGGGACCGGGTAGACCGGCAGGTCGAGGCGTCGGCGCAGCTCCGCGACCAGGGTGCGGGCATCCCCTATCCCCTCGCCCTCCGGAAGCCCGACGATCACCTCGTCGGCCGCGAAGTCGCGCAGCGTGTCCTCTACCGCCTGCAGGGGATCGGGATCGCCGACCGCACCACGCGCCTCGACCTCGGCGGCGGCGAGCGCTCCAACGGTAAGCACCAGCTTGCGCTGCGCGTCGAGGCGCGAGCGTCCAACGTCGGAAGCCCAGTGCGAGAGCGGTGTGTTGAGGGCTGGAGCGAGGACCAGCACCTCAGCGTCCTCGTCAGCTCGGGCGCGCGCCTCCTCGCGAACGCTCTCGACCGCAGCCGGTTGATCGACCGGCTCGATCGCCACCAACAGCAGGCGACGGCGATGGTCAGCCGCGTCCGCGACCTCGATCGGCTCGTCCGGTCGCTTGGCCGCGGCAACCACGAGCACGATCGCTACGGCGAGGCCCCCGATTGCGAAGCCGAGCCCCGGACCGGCGACGATGAAACCCACCGACCCGGGCACGACAAGGGCGATCACGATCAACGGCAGCATCCATGCCTTGATCACCAGGTTCGGCCTCCCGGTCATGATCCGAGGGTACCCCTATGAGATCGCGCTACCCGGGTGAGTTTGGGCGGGCGGTGCCCTTGATCAGGGGCTTGACGATCGGCGGAGCCTTTCCCGGCATCTCACCGGGCTGAAGCGCCGAGACGTCGAAACTTGCCGCGAGAGCGGCGGCCGTGTCGCGGTTCGGATGGCAACCGGCGCCCAACCAACCCCAGGGACGCTCGAAACGGTCCTGCCAAACGGCGCGCTGGCTGCCCTCGTCGGCGCGTACGTGTTCGATCAACAGCAGCTGACCGTCGGGTTTCAGCAACCGGGCGGCTTCCGAGACCGCCGTCGGCGGGTCGTCCACCGTGCAGAACACGAGGGTCGCAACGATGGTGTCGAAGCTGTGGTCATCGAAAGGAAGCCGCTCCGCGCCGGTCTCCACCACTTCGGAGGGAATCTGGATCGCTTCGGCGCGCTGCCGCAGGCGCTTCGCCATATGCGGATCGGGCTCGCTGAGGACCAGCTCCGTCACCTGCTCGCCGTAGTGAGTGAGATTGAGGCCCGTCCCAGCGCCAAGCTCGAGCACCCGACCGCGCGCCTCCGTGAGCAGTTGCGCCCGCATCTCGCGCAGGCCTGCCCGTTCCGGACCCGCGATCACGAC
Organism: Solirubrobacterales bacterium; assembly: GCA_038317345.1. Classification (GTDB taxonomy): domain Bacteria; phylum Actinomycetota; class Thermoleophilia; order Solirubrobacterales; family 70-9; genus Mayfieldus. Next base: position 26,385 of record JBBQBH010000020.1, on the reverse strand, counting down.
GCGGTCGTAGAGGGCAGCGAAGAGCCGATGGCCGGGCATGACTTGCCAAGCCTCCCATATCGTGAAGGAGAGCTTCGTGCGAAAGATCACCCCTCAGAGAGGAGAAACATGGCCCTATTCGTGATGCTTACCAACCTGACCCCGGACGGCGTGAAGACGCTGAAGAGCAATCCCAACCGGGTCGGCGAGGTCAATAAAGAGGTAGAGCAGATCGGCGCCAAGGTGGTTGCCCAGTACGCGACGCTTGGTCAATACGACTTCGTGACCATCGTCGAGGCACCCGACGAGAAGACGATGGCGAAGGTCTCGGTCGAGCTGGGTTCCCGCGGCACGATGTCGAGCCAAACGATGGCGGCGATGCAATCGGACGAGCTCGCCTCGGCGCTGTAGGCAACCGGTCCGCTTGCGAGTACTCGTAGTCGGCGGAGGCGGTCGCGAGCACGCGATCGTCCGCGCACTGCGGCGCTCGCCGCAGTCCCCTGAGCTGCTTTGCGCTCCCGGCAACGCCGGGATCGCAGCCGATGCGACCTGCCTCGACGAGGTCGACGCCGAGGACGTCGACGCAATCGTCTCCGCCGCGACGTCCAACGACGTCGGCCTGGTCGTCGTCGGACCCGAGGCCCCGCTGGTCGCCGGGGCCGTTGATGCGCTCGAGCAGGCCGGGACCGCCGTCTTCGGGCCGAGCGCCGGGGCGGCGAGGTTGGAGGGCTCGAAGGCCTTCGCCAAGCAGTTGATGGCCGAGGCGGGTGTCCCAACCGCCTCGCACGCGATCCTGCGCGATCGCGACGAGGCCCTCCAGCATCTCTCGTGCGCGCCCTATCCCTCGGTTCTGAAGGCCGACGGGCTGGCGGCCGGCAAGGGAGTGATCATCTGCCAAAGCGAGGCCGATGCTCGCGAAGCGGTCGAGGTCTTCTTCACCGAGCAGCGCTTCGGTACGACCGAGGTGGTGCTGGAGGAGTTTCTGGAGGGCGAGGAGCTGTCGCTTCTGGCTCTCTGCGACGGTGAGAACGTCGTCCCGCTGGCGCCCGCCCAGGACTACAAGCGCATCTTCGACGGCGACGAGGGCCCGAACACCGGTGGAATGGGCAGTTACTCGCCGGTGCCGGGGATCGACGCGGAACGCGTCGAGGAGATCGCCGACTCGGTTCACCGGCCGATCGTCGAGCTGATGGCGCGGCGAGGCGATCCGTTTCGCGGCGTGCTCTACGCGGGCTTGATGCTGACCGCCGACGGTCCGCGGGTGCTGGAGTTCAACGTGCGCTTCGGCGACCCCGAGACCCAGGCGGTGCTGCCACGGCTGCGCTCCGACCTGCTTGACCTGTGCTTGGCGTGCCGCGAACCGGGGGGATTGGCCGGCGCCGCGGCCTCCTTCACGGACGACTGGGCGGTGACAGTCGTGCTCGCCTCGGCCGGCTACCCGGAGTCCTCGTCGAAGGGCGACGCGATCTCCGGGCTCAACGAGGCGGCGGCGATCGCCGAGGTAATTCACGCGGGCACGGCCCTGCGCGACGGCGAGATTGTCACCGCGGGCGGCAGGGTGCTGAACGTGACCGGGCTCGGGCCGACCCCGGCCGACGCCCGCGAACGGGCGTACGATGCGGCGGGTCGGATCAGCTTCGACGGCATGCAGATGCGCTCGGACATCGCGGCGCGAGCGGTTGAGCGCGTCGCTGGCTAGAGAGGAAGAGCGGATGGAGATACAGGAGCCCGAGAACGGCGGAGGCGAGCCCGGGATCGCCGAGCCGGCGGCACCAGCGACCGCGACTGTTCCGGAGGTCGAGGAGGCCTTCGCGGAGATCGAGGTCGACGCGCCCCTGGTCGGAATCATCATGGGGTCGGCCAACGACAAGCCGAAGATGCAGCCGGCGGGCGAGGCACTGCACGAGGCCGGGATCCGCTACGAGGTGCGGGTGATGAGCGCCCACCGGGACCCCGAGAAGGTGCGCGACTACTGCCAGAACGCTCGCATGCGGGGGCTGAAGGTGATCATCGCCGGGGCGGGAATGTCGGCGGCGCTGCCTGGAGTCGCCGCGGCCCATTCGGATCTGCCGGTGATCGGGGTGCCGATCTCCGGACGCAACCTCGGCGGCCTCGACGCGCTGCTCTCGGCCGTGCAGATGCCGCCCGGTGTTCCGGTCGGCTGTGTGGCGATCGACGGGGCAAAGAACGCCGGACTGCTCGCGGCCCGGATAATCAACGCGTGATCTCTCGCTACACCCGCGACCAAATTGGCGCGGTGTGGACCCAGCAACGCCGCATGGAATCCTGGCTGACCGTGGAGCTTGCGGCCACGGCCGCCTGGGCCGAGGAAGGGGTCGTGCCGCGGGAGGCCGCCGAGGCCTGTGCCTCGCGGGCCTCGTTCACGGTCGACGCGGTCGAGGAGCGCGAGAAGGTCACCGGCCACGATGTGGCGGCGTTCGTCGACGTGGTCGCCGAGTCGATCGGCTCCGAGGGACGCTGGATCCACTACGGGCTCACCTCGTCGGACGTCCTCGACACCGCGCTGGCGCTGCAGATCTCCGAGGTAGGGCTGATCTTGCTGCACGGCGCCACCGCCTACCGCGACGCGCTGGTTCGCCGGGCGTTCGAGTACCGCGACACCCTCTGCGTCGGCCGCACCCACGGTGTGCACGCCGAGCCCACGACCTTCGGCCTGCGGCTCGCCGGCTTCGCCTTCGAGGCCGACCGCAACCTGAAACGGCTGAGCGGGGCGATCGAGGGGGCGGCAGTGGGAAAGCTCACCGGCGCCGTCGGGACCTACGCCTCGGTTCCGCCCTCGGTGGAGACGCGGGTGATGCAGACGCTCGGGCTTCGCCGTGAGGACGTCTCGACCCAGGTGGTACCGCGCGACCGCCACGCCGAGCTGCTCTCCGCGATCGCAATCGCGGGGGCCGGCATCGAGCGCTTTGCGACCGAGGTGCGAAACCTCCAACGCACCGAGGTGCGCGAGGTGGCAGAGCCGTTCGGCGCCGACCAGAAGGGCTCCTCGGCGATGCCGCACAAACGCAACCCGATCGTCTCTGAACGGCTCACCGGCCTCGCCCGCGTCCTGCGTGGCTACGCACAGACCGGCTTGGAGAACGTCGCGCTCTGGCACGAGCGCGACATCTCGCACTCCGGCGCCGAGCGGGTGGTCCTCCCCGACGCCACGATCCTGCTCGACTACATGCAGCATGCGGCGGCGCGCATCGTTGAGGAGATGAGCGTCGACACGGAGCGCATGCGCGCCAACATCGAGCTCACCCACGGGGCGCTGTTCAGCCAGCGGGCGCTGACCGCGCTGGTCGAGTCGGGCATGGGCCGCGACGATGCCTACCGGATCGTTCAGCGCGCCGCCCAGCGCGCCTTCGACGAGGGGGTCGAATTCCGCGAGCTGATCGCGGCGGAGGCGCCGGACCTCGATCTCGATGCCGTCTTCGACTATGACGCCTACCTGCGCCACGTCCCTGAGGTGTTCGAACGGCTCGAGGCGCTGCGCGGCTAAGCCCCTGCGGTCGGGGACGAGTGCGGATGCAGCGCGGGTAGGCTGCCGGTGATGCTGTCGTACAAGGTGTCCGCCGTGTCTCGAGCTGCCCCAGCGGATGTATGGGCGGCCTGGATTGACGTGGCGAGTTGGAGCGCATCAGACCACATCGAGTCGGCCCAGCTCGACGGCGAGTTTCGTCCCGGAAGCGTGATCTCCAGCAAGGCGAGGGGTTTTCCGGGCAGCACGCTGACCATCACCCGTGTTGAGCCGACCCGTCTCTGGGTTGATGAATCCCGGTCGCTCGGGATGCGGATGACCTTCGACCACACCATCGAAGCGGGAGACGACGGCACGACGCTGACCGAGAGCGTGGTCATTCGCGGCCCCCTCGGGCATCTTGTCGGTCGGTTGATGCGGCGAAAACTCGAAGCACTGTTCGCGGCGTCGGTCGCGGAAGTCGCTCGTCGTGCGGAGGAGGCCGAGAAGACCAACGGCGAGGCGGCTCCAAGCTGACCGTTAGTAAGTGCCGCAAAAGTCCTGATTTTCAGGTTGTGCTGCGCTGGCAACGCGCGTAGGGTGGCCGCCTTCCGATGGGGCTAATGCGCCGGCGTCCAACCGTCTCGACCCTCATGGCCGTGACGGTCGGGGCGCTGGCCGCTGCGCTGCCATTGGCCTGGGTGAAGCTGAAGACATGAGCCGAACTGTCAACAGGCGCCGAACCTGCCCACGATTCAGGCGTAGGCAGCCGCGGTTGCCGGGGCGCGTCGCCCGACGAGCACGACGGGCGTGCCTCGCTTCGGCGAGAAGGTGATGTTGCGGCGCTTGATTCCCTCCGCCTCCTCGCTCGCCGCCTGAAGCTCGCAGCGGCCGAGCACCTCCCGCAGCACGATCCGCATCTCGAACTCGGCGAAGCTCGCGCCGAGGCAGCGACGGACGCCGCCCCCGAAGGGGATCCATGAGTAGGTCTCCAGGTCTCCGTCGAGGAAACGCTCCGGCTTGAAGCTGTGGGGCTCGGGGTATAGGTCGGGACGGGTATGGGTGAGATAGATCGCCGGGCTGATGTCGGCGCCGGCGGGCAGCGTGTAGCCGTCGACCTCGATCTCGTGGGCGGTCCGCCGGCCGGCGAGCGGGATCACCGGCCGCAGCCGCAGCGATTCGGAGATCACCGCCCGCATGTACTCGTCGCCGTCCTCGGCGATCTCGGCGCGCAGCCGCTCCAGCGCCTCCGGGTGGCGCAACAGCAGATCGAAGGTCCAGGCGAGCGCCGTGGCGGTCGTCTCGTGACCGGCGAGCAGCAGGGTGACGAGCTGGTCGCGCACCTCCACGTCGCTCATCTCACTGCCGTCCTCGAAGGTCGCCGCGACCAGCATCGAGAGGATGTCATCGCGCTCGGAGAGGCCAGGATCTGCGCGGCGCGCCGAGATCTCCTCGTAGAGCAGCGCATCGACTCCGGAAAGGGTCTTCTCGAAGCTCCGCCAGGGGCCCCAGCGTCCGAAGCGCTGGCTCGCAAGTCCGATCAGCTGTAGGCCCGGCGAGGCGGTCTGGCGCAGGAGCACTCCCAGCGCCTCACGCATACGGGCGAGACGTGCCGCATCGGTGACCCCGAACACGGCGCGAAGGATCACTTCCAAGGTGACGCTCTGCATGCGCGGGTGGATGCGGAACTCCTGCCACTGCGGCCAGCTGTCGATCTCGCGGTCGATCACCTCGTGAATCACCGAGTCGTAGGCGCGCATCCGCTCGCCGTGGAACGCCGGCAGCATCAGCTTGCGCCGTGCCATGTGCTCGGAGCCCTCGAGCAGCAGAATCGAGCGCGACCCCATCACCGGCTCCAGAGTCGTGTTGCGGCCCGGCGGCATGGTGCTCCCCTTGTCGGTGTAGACGGCCTTCGTCGCCGCCGGATCGGAGGTCAAATAGAGCGGCGACTTGAAGCCGAGAAACCAGATTCCGAAGGTCTCGCCATAGCGACGGCGAGCCTCGTCCATGAACTCGATCGGCCTAAAGAACCAGCGCAGCGTCTGTACGGAGGGTCGGCTCGAGTGCTGCGGCGGAAGCGTCATGACGAGAAAAGAATCACACATAGCGGCGAGTACGTGTGTGACTGGCGTCGAGCACCAAGCGTCTGCCGCGGCCATTGTTAGCATCGGCGTCGAGCCCAGATGGCCGTCGCGATCGAAGATCTGAAGCACCACTCGACCGGCAAGGTCCGCGAGATGTACGAGCTCGACGGCGACCTGCTGATGGTCGCGTCGGACCGCATCTCGGTCTACGACGTGGTGATGCCGACGCCGATCACCGACAAGGGGAGGGTGCTGACCCAGATGTCGATCTTCTGGTTCGAGATCAGCGGCGACATCGTCCCCAACCACTTCATCTCCGAGGACGTGCCGGAGGAGGTCACCGACCGCGCGATCCGCGCCCGGATGCTCGAGATGTACCCGGTCGAGTGCGTGGTGCGCGGATACCTTTCGGGATCCGGCTGGCGCGAGTACCGCGAGTCGGGATCGGTCTGCGGGATCGAGCTTCCCGAGGGGCTGCGCCAGTCGGAGAAGCTGCCAGAGCCGATCTTCACCCCGGCCACCAAGGCGGAGCTCGGGGAACACGACGAGAACATCGACCTCCGGCGGGCCGGGGAGATCGTCGGCGACCAGGCGCTGATCGAGGAGCTGCGGCGTATATCGATCGAGCTCTATGAGCGCGCCGCCGAGCACGCCGCCGAGCGCGGAATCATCCTCGCCGACACCAAGTTCGAGTTCGGTAGCTCCCCCGGCACCGAGATCGTGCTCGGCGACGAGGTGCTGACCCCTGACTCCTCGCGCTTCTGGCCCGCCGACGAGTACGAGCCAGGGCGCTCGCAGCGCTCCTTCGACAAGCAGTTCGTGCGCGACTGGGCCGACGAGACCGGCTGGGACCACACGCCGCCGGCGCCCGAGTTGCCCCCCGACGTGGTCGAGCAGACGCGGGGCAAGTACGTCGAGGCCTATGAGCGGATCACCGGGCGCGGTCTCTGAGCGGGCGCAGGAAGCGGCCGGAACACGATCCGGCGCGGGAGGACGATGAGCGACAATTCGGGACGATGAAGGCTCGGGTATTGATCCGGCCCAAGGAGGGCATCCTCGATCCGCAGGGCAAGGCGGTGGAGCGCGCGCTGCCGGCGCTCGGATTCGAGGACGTCTCGCATGTGCGGGTGGGGCGAATCATCGAGCTGGAGACCGAGGACCCGGGCGAGATCCCGGCGCTGTGCGAGAAATTGCTCGCCAACCCGCTGATCGAGGACTTCGAGATAGAGACGATCGAGTGATCTGGGGCGTGGTGCAGTTCCCCGGGTCCTGTGACGAGCGGGACGCCCTTGCGGCCGCGGGGCTGGTCGGCGAGGCGCGCATGCTCTGGCACGCCGACGACGACCTCGACGGCATCGATGCGGTCGTCGTCCCGGGAGGATTCTCCTACGGCGACTACCTGAGGGCCGGAGCACTGGCCCGCTTCTCACGCCTGATGGAGGCGCTGGCCGCCTTCGCGCAGCAGGGCGGGCCGGTGCTGGGGATCTGCAACGGCTTTCAGGTGCTCTGCGAAGCGGGCCTTCTGCCGGGTGCCCTGCTCACCAACGAGGACATCCGTTTCGTCTGCCGCCAGGTCGAGGTCGTCGTGGAGAGCAACCGGTCGCCGTTTACGGCTGGGCTCGAGCCCGGCGAGCGCTTGTCGATCCCGGTCAAGCACCAGCAGGGTCGCTTCTTCGCCCCCGACGACGTGCTCGACGAGCTGGAGTCATGCGATCAGGTCGCGCTGCGCTACGCGGCCGGCCACAACCCCAACGGCTCGGTTCGCGATATCGCCGGCGTCACCAACGAAGCCGGCAACGTGCTCGGCCTGATGCCCCACCCCGAGCACGCGGTCGACGAGCTGACCGGCTCCGTGGACGGCCTGCGGCTTTTCAAAGCCGCCGCTGCAGCCTTGGCGTGAGGTTGGAGACCAAAACGAGGAACGAGGAACGAGGAACGAGGAACTCGGCGCACCGCGAGCTGGGGCTGGCCGACTCCGAGTATGAGCAGATCTGCGAGCTGATCGGGCGCGACCCGAACGTCGTCGAGCTGGCGATGTTCTCATTGCTGTGGTCGGAGCACTGCGCCTACAAGCACTCGCGCAAGCTGCTGCGTCGGCTGCCGACCGAGGGCAAGCGGGTGGTGATGGGACCGGGCGAGAACGCCGGCGCGGTGGACCTGGGGAACGGCTACGCGGTCGCCTTCAAAGTGGAGTCGCACAACCACCCCAGCGCCGTGGAGCCGTTCCAGGGAGCGGCGACCGGGGTCGGCGGGATCCTGCGCGACGTCTTCGCGCTCGGTGCTCGGCCGATAGCGATTCTCGACTCGCTGCGCTTCGGGCAGCTTGACTCGCAGCGCTCGCGCTACCTGCTCGACGGTGCGGTGCGCGGGATCGGCGCCTACGGAAACTCGATCGGCGTGCCAACGGTCGGCGGCGAGATCTACTTCGAGGCTCCCTACGAGCACAACTGCCTGGTCAACGCGATGTGCGTGGGACTGGCGCGGACCGAGGAGATGGTCCGCGCCGCGGCCTCCGGCGTCGGCAACCTGGTCGTGCTGATGGGGGCCTCGACGGGGCGCGACGGGATCGGCGGCGCCTCGGTGCTCGCCTCGGCGGAGCTGGAGGAGGGCGAGGAAAAGCGCCCCAGCGTCCAGATCGGCGACCCCTTCGAGGAGTCGAAGCTTCTGGAGTGCTGCCTGGAGCTGCTTGGGCAGGGGCTGTTGGTGTCGCTGCAGGACCTGGGCGCCGCCGGGCTCACCTCCTCGGCCGGCGAGATGGCCTCGGCGGGCGGGGTCGGGGTCGACATCGACGTAAGCCGGGTGCCGTTGCGCGAGGCCGACATGGAGCCCTTCGAGATCATGGTCTCCGAGTCGCAGGAGCGGATGCTGGCGGTGGTCGAGCCGGCCAACCTGGAGCGGGTGCTCGAGCTCTGCGACAAATGGCAGACGGGAGCGGCGGCAATCGGCGAGGTCACCGACACGGGGCGGATCCGCGTGCTGCGCGGTGATGAGCTTGTCGGCGACGTGCCGGTATCGGCGCTGGTCGACGAGTGTCCGCTCTACGACCTCGAGCCGCAGGAGCCCGACTCCTGGACCTACGGCAACCGGGCGACGCTGGACGATCGCGCCGACGGCGCGGAGTCCCTGCTGGCGCTGCTCGCCTCGCCCAACGTCGCGTCGAAGCGCTGGGCGTTCGAGCAGTACGACTCGATCGTCGGCTCGCGCACGGCGCGCGGACCGGAGACCGCCGACGCGGCGGTGCTGCTGGTGCCCGAGGTGGACGCGGCGATCGCGGTCGCGATCGACGGCAACGGCCGCCGAGTCGCCTGCGACCCCTACCGGGGGACGGTCGAGGCGGTGCTCGAGTGTGCGGCCAATCTCGGCTGCGTCGGCGCCGAGCCGCTCGGTGTCACCAACTGCCTCAACTTCGGCAACCCCGAGAAGCCGGGGCCGGCCTGGCAGCTCGATCGGGCCGTTTCGGGACTGGCCGACGCCTGCGAGGCGATCGGCGTGCCGGTGGTCGGCGGCAACGTTTCGCTCTACAACGAAGGACCGGAGGGGCCGATCTACCCCACTCCGGTGGTGGGAATGGTGGGCGAACTGCCGGACCCGCGCCGAGCCGCGGGGTCGGGGTTCGCGCGCGCGGGCGACGCGATCGCCCTGGCCGGGCCGTTCGGCCCCTCGCTGGCAGGCTCGGAGCTGGCGAAGCTGCGCGGCGAGCTCGACCTTGGATTGCCCGGCGTGGACCTCGCCGTCGTCTATGCCGCGATCGCGGGCCTGCGCGAAGCGGTGCGCTCCGGCGCCGTCGCCTCCGCCCACGACGTCAGCGACGGTGGGCTGGCCTGCGCGCTGGCCGAGTCCGCGATCGCCTCCGGACTCGGCTGCAAGATCGACCTCGACCCGCTGGTCGAGGAGCGCGGCGCCTCCGGGGAGACGGCGCTTTTCGGCGAGGGTCCGGGAGGCTTCGTGATCAGCGGCGATCGGGCGAAGTTGGAGCAGCTGGCCTCCGACGAATTGCCGGTGCTGGTGATCGGCGAAGTGGGCGGCGAGGCACTGGAGATCGAAGCCGCCGAGCAGTCGCTCTCGGTTCCGCTGGCGGATGCCGAACACGCCTGGCGCTCGCTGGCCGAGCGGGTCGAATCTGCCTAGCCAGCCCCAAGCCGCCGCATTGAGCGTCCAGGGCTGAGCCAAACGCTGCGAGCCCGATCCGCCCCCGTTGCTACCCTGCCGATGTAGGCACTGTGCCTGCGCGTGTCAACCCTCTATCTGCGAGGCAAACGCGCCCTTTTGACTGTTACCGAGCGGCCCATGCTTGACCGCGAGGGACCCCGCGACGAATGCGGCGTCTTCGGCGTCTACGCACCCGGACACGATGTCGCCCGCCTCGCCTACTTCGCCCTCTACGCGCTCCAGCACCGCGGCCAGGAGTCGGCTGGGATCGCCGCCTGCGAGGGCGGCCACATCACCACCATGCGCGACGCCGGATTGGTCTCGCAGGTCTTCGACGAGGACAAGCTGCGGGCCCTGGAAGGCGACATGGCGATCGGCCACGTCCGCTACTCGACCACCGGCGGCGGATCTTGGGAGAACGCGCAGCCGGTCTGGCGCGATGACGGGCGCGAGCTGGCACTCGCCCACAACGGCAACCTGACCAACGCGGTCGAGCTCTACAACGAGCTGCGTGAGGCTGGCATCGAGTTCCGCGGCACCTCCGACTCGGAGATCATGGCCGCGCTTCTGTCCTCCAACGAGGGGCGCTTCATCGAAGATGCTGTTGCCGACGTGGTGCCTCGCCTGGAGGGCGCCTACTCGACCGTGGTGATGACCAAGCATGCGATCGTCGCCTTCCGCGACCCCTACGGGGTGCGTCCACTGTCGCTCGGCCGGCTCGGCGACCGCTATGTGGTGGCCTCCGAGAGCTGCGCCTTCGACATCATCGGCGCCGAACTGCTGCGTGAGGTGCACCCGGGCGAGATGGTCTCGCTCAGCGAGCGCGGCCTGGAGGTCCGCCAGGTCGTCCGATCCGACCGCCGAGCCTTCTGCGTGTTCGAGCAGATCTACTTCTCGCGGCCCGACTCGCGGCTTGAGGGAGGCGTCCTGCAACAGGTGCGCGGCAAGATGGGCGAGATCCTCTGGCGCGACGCTCCGGTCGAGGCCGACCTCGTGATCTCGGTCCCCGACTCTGGAAACCCGGCCGCCAATGGCTTTGCGCGCGCTTCCGGGATCCCTCAGGACGACGGCCTGATCAAGAACCGCTACGTCCAGCGCACCTTCATCCAGCCGGGCCAGGAGCTGCGCAAGCACGGCCTGCGGATGAAGTTCAACCCGCTGCCGGAGATCGTCGAGGGCAAGCGAATCGTCGTCGTCGACGACTCGATCGTGCGCGGCAACACCACCCGGCAGATCGTCGGCATGCTGCGCGACGCCGGCGCCCTGGAGGTCCATCTGCGGATCTCGGCGCCACCGATCCGCCACCCCTGCCACTACGGCATCGACATGTCGACGCGCGAGGAGATGATCGCCCACGGGCGAACCATCGACGAAGTCGCCGAGGAGCTCGGCGCCGACTCGCTTGCCTATCTGTCGATGGAGGGCGTCTACGAGGCGGTGGGCAGCGGACCTGAGGCCCACTGCGACGCCTGCTTCACCGGCCGTTACCCGCTCGGCGGCGACCCCGACTCCGCGAACGGCAAGTTCGCCCTCGAGGAGATCGAAGTCGTCCCGGTCAGCCGCTAGTGGTCACGTCCGCAAGTACGGTCGTGCTCTGCCGAGCGAAAACCGAGACTGCCAAGGACGCAGGGAGGGCCAATAGTTGGGGCTATTGGGCCGACCGAGGACGCAGTCAGGCGAAGGTTTGCAGCCGGCAGAGTACGTGCCGTGGTTGTGGACGAGACCACTAACCGCGTGGCGAACTTCAAGCTCTGCGTCCTCGCCTCGGGCTCCGGCACAAACCTGCAGGCGATCATCGACCAGCTGCACGGCAGCGACGGGATCGAAGTCGCCGGAGTCGTCTCCGACAAAGCCGACGCGATGGCCCTGCGGCGAGCCGACGAAGTGGGAATCGAGACCGCCGTCTTTGCCCGCGACTACCGCCCCAGTCGCGAGGCTCGCGACGCGGCGATCGGGGACTGGATCGAGGCGCGCGGCGCCGATCTGGTCGTCCTCGCCGGCTACATGCAGCTGCTCTCGCCCTCGTTCGTCGACCGCTTCCGCAACCGGGTCATCAACGTGCACCCGGCGCTGCTGCCTTCCTTCCCGGGGCTGGACGCAGTCCGGCAGGCACTCGATCACGGAGTAAAGGTGACCGGAGTCACCGTGCACTTCGTCGACGAGGGCGTCGACTCGGGGCCGATCATCCTCCAGCGGCCGGTGCCGGTGCCTCCGGATCGCGATTGGCAGACACTGGAGGACGCGATCCACGCCACCGAGCATGCCCTTCTTCCGGAGGCGATCAATCTGATAGCCCAGGGCACGGTTAGGATCGACCCCTCCAATCCACGGAATGTGCTGATCGGATGACCGAACCCCAACCAACCGCGCAGAGCATCGCCGGCGAAGCGATCGCCAAAGCCTCCGAGTCTGACTCCGGGGCCGAGGGGACGCTGAAGGTGCGCCGCGCCCTGATCTCGGTCTCCGACAAGACCGGCGTCGCCGACTTCGCCAGGGGGCTGGACGACCTCGGGGTCGAGATCCTCTCCACCGGCGGTACGGCCAGCGCTCTGCGCGAGGCCGGCATCGAGACCACCGAGGTGTCCGCCTTCACCGGCAGCCCCGAGATCCTCGACGGTCGTGTGAAGACCCTTCACCCCCGCCTTCACGCCGCGTTACTGGCCCGGCGAGACGATCCCGAACACATGGCGACGCTCGAGAAGGAGGGCATCGAGCCGATCGACCTGGTCTGCGTCAACCTCTATCCGTTCGAGAAGGTGATCTCCGGTCGCGATGTCGACCCCGACGTGGCGATCGAGAACATCGACGTCGGCGGCCCGACGATGATCCGCGCCGCGGCCAAGAACCATCGCGGCGTCGCGGTCGTGGTCAAGCCGGAGTCATACGACGCGGTGCTGGACGAGCTCGAGACGTCCGCGGGCGAAGTCTGCGCCAGCACCCGTCACTGGCTCGCCAATGAGGCATTCGCCCACATGGCGCGCTACGACGCCGCGATCAGCAACTGGTTCAGCGCCGCCTATGAGGACTTCCCCGAGCACGTCGCGGTCGCCTACGAGAAGCTGATGGACCTCTCCTACGGCGAAAACCCCCATCAGCGCGCCGCCCTTTACACGGAGGTAGGGACGCGCTCTCACGTGCTCTCGCGGGTCTCGAAGCTTCACGGCCGGGCGCTGTCGTTCAACAACGTGCTCGACCTCGACTCGGCCCAGCGCCTGCTCGCCGACTTCGACGAATCGGCCTGCGTGATCATCAAGCACAACAACCCCTGCGGAGTGGCGATCGGCGAGGACGCGCTGGAGGCCTATGAGCGGGCGCTGGCCTGTGACCCGATGTCGGCCTTCGGCGGCGTGGTCGCGCTCAACCGCGAGGTCAAGGGAGAGCTCGGGGAGCTGCTGCACGAGAACTTCATCGAGGTGCTGGTCGCCCCGATATACGAGCAGGCCGCGCTCGACGCCCTGCAGGAGAAGGAAGCGATCCGCATCCTCGCCGACGAGGAGCGGCGTACCCCTGACCCGATGGAGCGCGACTTCAGAAAGGTGCGTGGTGGCCTGCTGGTCCAGGACCGCGACGGCGATCCCGAGCCGCGCGAGCTGATGGAGGTGGTGACCAAGACCGAGCCCTCAGACGCGCAATGGCGCGACCTGCTGTTCGCCTGGACAGTCGTGCGGCACGTGCGGTCGAACGCGATCGTGCTCGCCAAGGATGGCTCCACAATCGGAATCGGCGCTGGGCAGATGAGCCGCGTCGACTCGGTACGACTGGCGATCGACAAATGTCGCGCAGCCCGGGAGGGCGACGCGGATGCCCTGCTGAAGGGCTCGGTGATCGCCTCCGACGCCTTCTTCCCGTTCGCCGACGGACCGCAGGCGGCGATCGACGTCGGCGCCACGGCGGTGATTCAGCCCGGCGGCTCGAAGCGCGACGCCGAGGTGATCGAGGCCTGCGAGAAGGCCGGCGTGGCGATGGTGTTCACCAAGCACCGCCACTTCCGCCACTAGGCGCCGCTCGTCTGGCGCCAGCCGCCGACGGGTACTGTGAGCGCGATGCGAGTCGCGGTTCTCGGCACCGGGATCATGGGCTTTCCGATGGCCCGCAACATCGCCGCGGCCGGGATCGAGGTCAGCGCCTGGAACCGGACGATCGAGCGGGCCGAGCCGTTGCGCGAGCACGGCGTCGAGGTTGCCGGGAAAGTGACTGAAGCCGTCGGTGGCGCCGATCTGGTGATCACGATCCTCAAGGATGCCGACGCCGTGGAGTCGGTGATGGCAGACGGCGGCGGATTGGAGGCATGCGGCGAGACGACTGCCTGGGCCCAGATGAGCACGGTGGGGCTGAAGGCCACCGAGCGTTTCGGCGCACTTGCGGGCGATGCGGGGGTGCTCTTCGTCGACGCTCCGGTGTTGGGAACGAAACAGCCGGCAGAGCAGGGCAAGCTGACGGTCCTGGCTTCGGGGCCCGAGGAAGCCCGCGAGGTCTGCGACCCGGCGTTCGACGCGGTGGGCTCGAGGACGATCTGGATGCCGAACCCTGGCGATGGCCATCGCCTGAAGCTGGTCGCCAACAGCTGGGTTCTGGCGCTCACCGAGGCAGTGGCGGAGACGATGGCGCTCGCCGATCGTCTCGGAGTGGAGAAGGAGCACTTCCTGGAGCTGATCGAGGGCGGGCCCCTTGACTCCGCCTACGCTCAGATCAAGGGCAGGATGATGGTCGAGGGCGAGTTCCCGACCTCGTTCGCGCTGGAGCTTGCGGCCAAGGACGCAGGGCTGGTCCTGGACGCCGCGGAGGCGGCCGGCATGGCACTGCCTCTACTCGAGGCGGTCCGCAACCAGATGCTGCGCGCGGTCGAGCTGGGCCACGGTGACGAGGACATGGCGGCGACCTTCCTCGCCTCGGTCGACTCGCGCTAGCGGAGTCGGAACCTACGGCTAGGCGACGCTGGGGATGGGCCCCCTGGGACTCGAACCCAGTCTGCCGGCTTAAAAGGCCGGACGTCTAACCCGTTGACTTAGAGGCCCGCCGCGATAGTAACCGCGCTTAAGTCTGGTTCAACGCGCGGGAATAGAGTCACCCTTCCAAACCCCTACAGAAAGACCAGGCATGGCTTACGCGATCGTCCATCACTTTCCAAACGGCACCCAGGAGCAGTACGAGAACACGTTGAAGGCGGTGCATTTTGAAGAGGGGGAATCACTGCCCCCAGGTCAGGTGCTTCACATCGCCGGCGTGACCGAAGACGACGGCTGGATCGTCGTCGCTGTGCACGAGGACAAGGAATCCTGGGAGAGCTTCCGCGACGGGACACTAGGACCCGGGCTACAGAGCGCCTCCGACTCGCTCGAGGGACCCCCGAACGAGCTCGCCTTCGAGGTGAAAAGACAGCAGCAGGCCTAACCGGAAGTCTCAGGAAAGCTCCGCCAAGCCCTGCTCGGGGGTCGAGGCCTCCGCGTGCAGCTTGCGGGGGATGCGGCCCGCCTGGCGGGCCGCGTAGCCGGCCTCGACCGCGCACCGCATCGCGACCGCCATCGTCACCGGGTCCTCGGCGCGGGAGACCGAGCTCGCCAGGAGCACGCCGTCGCAGCCCAGCTCCATCGCCAGCGTGGCGTCGGAGGCGGTGCCGATGCCGGCGTCGAGGATCACCGGCACGCTGGACCCCTCGACGATGATCGAGATGTTGTAGGGGTTGCGAATCCCGGCTCCCGACCCAATCGGCGAGCCAAGTGGCATCACCGCGGCGCAGCCCCCCTCCTCGAGGCGACGGGCGAGGATCGGGTCGTCATTGGTGTAGGGCAGCACGCTGAAGCCCTCGTCGACCAGGGTCTCGGCGGCGTCGACCAGCTCGACCGCGTCGGGAAACAGCGTCCGATCGTCGCCGATCACCTCCAGCTTGATCCAATCGGTGTCGAACGCCTCGCGGGCCAGATGCGCCGTGCGAACCGCGTCACGAGCCGTGTAGCAACCGGCGGTGTTGGGCAGCACGAAGACTCCGAGCTTCCGTACCACGTCGAGCACCGAGCCATTGGCGTTGGGGTCGACTCGGCGCAGCGCGACGGTGACGATCTCGGCCCCCGAGGCGGCGATCGCCTGCTCGGCGTCGTCGAGCGAGCGAAAGCCCCCGGTGCCGACGATCAGGCGGGAGGTCAACTTGCGGTCGGCGATCCGCCAACCCTCGTCCGCTCCCCCCTGGATCGCCGCCAGCACTTCCACCTTCTCGCCCTCGCTGAGCTGGCGGCCCCACTCGCCGCGCGGCACCACCTCACCCCCAACCGCGACCGCAAACCCGCGCGCCTCGGGATCGCCGCCCGCCTCGAGCACGACGTCGGCGACCGTCGCGCCATCGCCCAGCTCGCGCGGCTCGCCGTTCAGCTCGACCCTCATGCGGGCACCTCGGCGCCGACCAGGGCATCGGCGACACGCTCGCCGGTCAGAGGCGCAAGCAGGATGCCGTTGCGGTAGTGGCCGGTCGCGAGCACCAGGCCCTCCAGGGCCCCGGGGCCGATCAACGGCAGGTTGTCGGGCGTCCCCGGCCGCAGGCCGGCGGTTGCCTCGACCAGCTCCAGCTCCGCGATCTCGGGCAGCAGCCGATACGCCTCGCGCAGCAGCTCGTGCACCCCGCCAGCGGTCACCGTGGTGTCAAAGCCTCGTTCCTCCACCGTCGCTCCGACGATCAAGCGGCCGTCGTTGCGCGGAACCAGATAGACCCTCTCGGAGGCGACGATCCGCTCGCAGACAGGTTCCTCGGCCGATCCGCGCAGGGTGAGGATCTGGCCCTTGACCGGTCGTACCTGGGGGCGGGCATGCGGCGGCAGCCAATCCGACTGTCCCGCCCAGCAGCCGTTGGCGAGCACGACGTGGCTCGCCAGCACCTCCTCCCCCGCCTCGGTGCGGACACCTTCGATCCGCCCGCCTTCGATCACCGCCTCGTTGACCGCGGCGCCGCTTCGCACCTCCGCGCCCTCGCGCTCCAGCGCCGCGAGCAGCGCCGCGCAAAGGGCGCGCGGATCTATTGCGCCTTCGTTGGGCGCGTGGACGCCCCCCGTGATCGACGGTGCCAGCCCGGGCTCGAGGGCCCGGCAGCGGCGCGGTGTGAGCCAAGCCGCCTCGAGACCGAGAGAACGCTGAAGCTCGTGGCGGCGGCGCAACTGCGCAGACTCGTCACGGTCGAGCGCCACGTGCAGCGCGCCGCGGCGGTCGTAGCCGGTCTCCGAGCCGCTGTGCTCCTCCAGCTCGGCGACGAAGCCCGGATAGCGCTCGGCCGCAGCCAGCGTCAGCTCGAGCAGCCGCTGCTCGCCGAACGCCAGCTCGCCGACCGGCGCCAGCATGCCAGCCGCAACTCCCGTCGCCCCCGACAAGGGAGTGCTGCGATCGAGAACAACCACGTCGAGGCCGCGCTGCGCCGTACGCCAGGCGCAGGTCAGCCCGATCACGCCGGCGCCTACGACAATCGCGTCGAAGCCTCTCTTTTCGGTCGCTGATGGCACTCGGTCCTCGCTCCGGAGCCCTCGCGCCCATTCCCTACACCGGCATTACCCGGATCAGGTTCAGACGGTCGGCGGCGCCTTAGCCGCCCTCTCAGCCCTTGGCTTGCGGGCTCCCGTTGTCCAACGATCGTACTCCTCCACACACGGGCCCCGCAGGCGGGCGATAATCGTGCCTGTGCCAGCTCGACCACAACCCGCCACCGGCGAATGAGCCTCGCCACCCCCGACGCCGCCGGCCCCCTGCGCCGCGAACGCCTGCGCACGGCGCGGCTCTACTTCGTCTGCGACGCCCGGCCCCATGGCGAGGACCCCGAGGGGATCGTGCGGGCAGCACTCAATGGCGGCGTCGACATCGTGCAGCTGCGTGAGAAGGAGCTCGACCGGCGGGCGATTGAGGTCGCCGGAGCAACGTTCCGGCGCCTCTGCGACACATACAGCGCCCTGTTCATCGTCAACGACGACACCTCCCTTGCCCGCTCCTGCCGCGCCGACGGGGTGCACCTGGGCCAGGACGACGTTTCGGTCGCAGAAGCCCGCGAGGCCCTTGGCTCCGACGTCCTGATCGGGCTCTCCACCCACTCTCGCGAGCAGATCGATGCCGCCGCAGGGGCCGACTACCTCAGCGTCGGCCCGGTCTGGGAGACGCCGACCAAGGAGGGGCGCCCGGCGGTCGGCTTGGAGCTGGTCCAATACGCGGCCCAGTACGCGTCGCTGCCCTTCTACGCGATCGGCGGCATCGACCCCTCGAACGCGCATGAGGTCGTCGAGGCGGGTGCGCGGAGGCTCTGCGTGGTGCGGGCGATCCGCGACGCCGACGATCCCGCGGCGGCGGCGGACCAGCTGCGGCGAGCGTTTGCCGGGACCGGCGACGAGGCCCCGGGTGGCTAGCCGCGAGCGCAAGCGCGCCGAGCGACACAAGCGCAAGGCTCGAAGCGGATCTTCCATCGAACGCGGCTATGCGAAGGCCGAGCAGCGCAACCGCGAGGTGCGCGAGGCGCTCGAGCCGCTGCACGAGGACGAGCGTCCGCTCGCGGTCACGATCGGCGCCGTGATCTCGGCGCTGATCGCGATCTCGATCCTGATCGGCTACGCGAGTGGCGTGAAGGTGAGCGGCAGCCGACCGGCGCTCGTGCAGGCGCTCTCCCCTGCGTTTCTGATGGGAGTGATGTCGTGGGGAATGTGGCGAGCCCGCTATTGGGCCGTGCTCGGCTTTCAGACGATCCTGCTGTTCCTGATCTTCGCCGCGGCCTTCGGGCTCGCCCTGAGGGCTGCGTCGGCGGCGCAGATCTTTGCCAACCTGGCGCTGCTCGCGCTTGCAGGCACCTTCTTCTACTTCATGATCAAGGCGATGGCGCGGATCCAGATGCCTCACCGCCTGCCGAGGGACTGAGCAGCTTCCGAGCGTCCTATAGGCTCGATCTGTGAGCGCGAGGCTCATAAAGGGAGCATGGCTCAACGCCGAGCGCGAACTTAATTGGTGATGGCGGACAAGTACGACGTGATCGTGATCGGCGGCGGGCCGGGCGGCTACGTGGCCGCGATCCGCGCCGCGCAGCTGGGCAAGAAGACCGCCGTGATCGAGAAGGACAAACCGGGCGGACGCTGCCTGAACTACGCCTGCATCCCGGCGAAGACGCTCCTCCACACGGCGGAGGTCTTCGACCACGCCCGCAACGGCGCCGAGCTGGGGGTCGTCGCCGCGGACGCGAGCCTCGACTGGAAGGCGCTTGGCGAGCGACGCGCCAAGGTCTCCGAGACCCTGTCCGGCGGCGTGAAATTCCTCTGGGACAAGGACAAGGTCGAGATGATCGCGGGCGAGGGCTCGCTGACCGCAGAGGGCAACGTCAAAGTCGGGCGCAAGACCTACGAGGCGGGTGCGGTGGTGATCGCCACCGGCTCGGTGGCGATGCCGATCCCCGGGGTCGAGTTCGGCGGCCGCGTCGTCGACACCTGGGGCGCCTGGTCGCTGCCCGAGCAGCCGGCCAAGATCGCGGTGGTCGGCGCCGGCGCCTCAGGCGCCGAGATCGCCTCCGCCTACGTCCGCTTCGGTAGCGAGGTGACGCTGATAGAGATGCTCGACCAGATCCTCCCCGCCGAGGACAAGGACATGGCGCGGGTCGTCGAGCGCCACTTCAAGAAGCAGGGCGTCACGATCTCCACCGGCACCCCGGTCGAGAAGGTCGAGGCGGGAAGCGACTCGGTCAAGGTCGGCTTCGGGGACCAGACGATCGAGGTCGACTATCTCTGCATCGCCGGCGGCCGCGCACCCGACACCGAGGCGCTGAACCTCGAAGAGGCGGGTGTGGCGACAGGCGACGGCGGCCGGGTCGAGATCGACGAGTACCAGCGGACCTCAAACGAGATGGTCTACGCGATCGGCGACCTCGTGCGCGGCCCCGCGCTCGCCCACAAGGCCTCCGAGGAGGGGGTCGTCGCGGCGGAGCGGATCGCCGGCGCCGAGACCCACCCCGTCGACATCAACCTGATCGCCGGGGCGACTTTCTGCGAGCCGCAGGTGGCGAGCGTCGGGCTCACCGAGGAGCAGGCAAAAGAGACGGGGGTGGAGATCAAGGTCGGCAAGTTCAAGCTCGGCGGCGCCGGGGCGTCGGTCGTCTATGACGATCGCGAGGGACTTGTGAAGCTCGTCGCCGATGCCGAGTACGGCGAGATCCTCGGCGCCCACATCGTCGGCAACCGGGCCTGCGACATGATCCCCGAGCTGGTCGACACGATGGCGCTGGAGGGCGGCTACCAGGAGCTGGCACGGATAGTCCACCCCCATCCGACGATGTCCGAGGCGATCCTCGACGCAGCCCGCGCCGTGGACGGCTGGGCCATACACGCGTAGCCCTGCGTTCCGTCTTTTACTTCGATTTGGGCTCGCCGTATGCGTATCTCGCGGCCGAGCGGGTCAACGGATTGTTCGCCGAGAATGGCCTCGAGGCGCCCGAGTGGCAGCCGATTCTGCTGGGCGGGCTGTTCAAGCGCTTCGAGCGGGGGTCCTGGGCCGAGACGCCGCAGCGCCAGGCAGGGATCGCCGAGGTGGAGCGGCGCGCCGCCGACTACGACCTGCCCGCGATCCGCTGGCCCGCGCCCTTCCCCGGCAACACCCTTACAGCGATGCGGGCCGCCACCTTCGCGAAACAGACCGGTCGCACCGTCGCCTTTGCCCTCGCCGCCTTCCGCCAGGCCTTCGCCGGCGGACGGGATCTCAGCGACCCCGAGAACGTCCTGATCGCCGCCGCGGGCTGCGAGCTGCACCCCGCCGCGGTGCTGAAAGCGATCGAGACGGCCGGGGTCAAGGACGCCCTTCTCGATGCGACCGAGGCCGCCGGAGAACTCGGGGTGAAGGGTGTGCCAAGCCTGGTGGTGGGCGACGAAGTCTTCTGGGGCGACGACCGCCTCGAGGACGCGATCGCCGCCGCTGCCTGACCTTCCCCCAACCGGGCTCCCGCACCGGCAGGCCCCTTAGCTAAGGTGGAGCCGAGGACGGGATTGACTGAGAACCCGAGCACCGCAACTGGAGAGCAGGCACGCGTGACCTCGAGCGACGGGGTGGCCGGTGCCAAGCGCGAGCTACCGGACGCCGATGCCTGTCGCGAGCTGCTCTCGACGATGGCGATGATCCGCCGCTTCGAGGAGGAGGCGGGCCGCCAGTACCAGCGGGCGAAGGCCGGCGGCTTCCTGCATCTGGCGATCGGCGAGGAGGCGACGATCGTCGGCACGACGTCGGTGATGCGCCCCGACGACTACCTGATCGGCACCTATCGCACCCACGGCCACGCGATCGCCCGCGGCACCCACCCCAACGCGGTGATGGCGGAGCTGTTCGGCCGCGTCGACGGAACCAGCGGCGGGCGCGGCGGCTCGATGCATATCTTCGACCTCGAGAACCGCTTCATGGGCGGCTACGGGATCGTCGGCGGCAACCTGCCGATCGCCGCCGGGCTGGCGCTCGCCTCCGACTACAGGGGCGAGGACTCGGTGACCGTCTGCATGTTCGGGGACGGCGCCTCCAACGCCGGCAACTTCGGCGAGACGATGAACCTGGCGGCGCTCTGGAAGCTGCCGGTCTTCTTCCTGGTCGAGAACAACCTCTACGGGATGGGCACCGCGATCGAGCGCCACTCGGCGCAAACCGACCTCTCCCGCAAGGCCGAGGGCTACGGGGTGCCGGGCGAGCGCATCGACGGCATGGACGTGCTTGCGGTGCGCGAGGCGGTCTCAGAGCACATCCGCATCGCTCGCGAGGAGCGCCGACCGACCCTGGTCGAGGCGTTCACCTATCGCTACCGCGGCCACTCCGCCGCCGACCCTGAGGTCTACCGCTCAAAGGACGAGGTCGAGGAATGGCGAGCCAAGGACCCGATCGAAACCTTCGCGGCCCGCGCAATCGAGGCCGGGAGGCTGAGCCAGCAGGACGTCGACGACATCCGCGAGCACGCGGATGAGGTCATCACCGAGGCGGTGCGCTTTGCGGATCAGTCGCCGGAGCCGGCGCTCGACTCGCTCTACGACCATCTCTACGTGGTCGGCGAGACGATGGGCTGGTACGCGGTCGACGAGCGCAGCCCCGACCCCCACCCCGGCGAGCGCGAGTCCGAGGCGTCAGAGCGGGCAAAGGCGCTGGCGGAGGCCGGTGCCGCCTATGCGGGCCTGCCGAGCGGGCCTCGGATCAACCCAGCCGAGCAGGGCGATGCCAGGGAAGGGGCCGAGTCGCAGGGCCGCGAGCAGAGCGAGGACCCCGAAGAGGGCGAGCCCGAGGAGGACGCCTAGTGGCGACGATGCGCATGCGCGAAGCCCTTAACTCGGCGCTGCGCGAGGAGATGCAGCGCGACGAGTCGGTCTTCATCATGGGTGAGGACGTCGGCGTCTTTCAGGGTGCCTTCAAGGTGACCGAGGGGCTGCTCGACGAGTTCGGCGAGAAGCGGGTTCGCGACACGCCGATCTCCGAGAACACGATCGTCGGAACGGGCGTCGGCGCGGCGATGGCTGGGCTGCGCCCGGTGGTCGAGATCATGACCGTCAACTTCTCCCTGCTGGCCGCCGACCAGATCATCAACCACGCGGCCGCGATTCCCTACATGTTCGGCGGCAAGGTGCGGGTGCCGATGGTGATCCGAATGCCGGGCGGCGGAGGGCACCAGCTCGGGCCCACCCACTCACACAGCTTCGAGGCCATGTACCTGCACGTCCCCGGTCTGCTCGTCGCCTGCCCGTCCACTCCGGCCGACGGCAAGGCACTGCTGAAGACGGCGATCCGCGACGACAACCCGGTGATCTTCATGGAGCACGAGACCCTGTACGGCGCCCGAGGCGAGGTGCCCGAGAACGGCGACGCGCCGCTCCTGCGCTTCGGCGAAGCGGCGGTGCGGCGCGAGGGCTCCGACGTGACGATCATCGGCATCCTGAAGATGGCCCAGGTGGCCGAGAACGCGGCGAAGCAACTCTCCAGCGAGGACGGGGTCGAAGCTGAGGTGATCGACCCGCGCACCCTGCGCCCGCTCGATCTGAACACGATCCTCGAGTCCGTGCGCAAGACCAACCGGGTCGTGGTCGTCGAGGAGGGCTGGCCTCACGGCGGCGTCGGGGCAAACGTCGCGGCGCTGATCCAGGAGCAGGCCTTCGATTACCTCGACGCCCCGATTCAGCGGGTCACCGGTGCCGACGTCCCGATGCCCTACTCCAAGCGCCTCGAGCAGGCCGCGATCCCGCACGAGGAACACGTGATCAAGGCGGCGATGGCGACCCTGGAGGGGTCGGCGTAGTGGCTGCGGAGATCGTCATGCCAAGGCTCTCGGACTCGATGGAAGAGGGGACGGTGCTGCGCTGGTTGAAGTCGGAAGGCGAGGAGGTCGCGGTCGGCGACGAGCTGGTCGAAATCGAAACCGACAAGGCGAACATGGTCTACGAGTCCGACGCGGCCGGCACCCTGATCGAGATCGTGGCCAACGAGGGAGACACGCTGGGAATCGGCGAGGTGATCGCGAGGGTCGGCGACGCCAGCGAAGCGAATGGAGCCGGCAAGAAGAAGAAGGGCAAGGAGAAGAAGTCGGCGGGCAACGGCGGCAAGCCGGAAGCCGAGACCTCCTCGGCCTCGACGGCGACGGCAGCGCCCGCTGCGGAGGTCGCAGCACCCTCCGTCACCCAACCAGAGGGGGACGGACGCGTAAAGGCGTCCCCGATCGCGCGCCGGATCGCCGCCGAGAAGGGCGTCGACCTGGCCGCATTACAGGGCTCTGGGCCCGGGGGGCGCATAGTCAAGGCGGACGTCGAAGGGGCGGAGGCGAAACCTGCCGCCGCGCCGGCCGCTGGGCCGGCGCCCGCAGCGCTGGAAAGGCCCGAGACCGCGAAGGGCGAGGTCTCCCAGCAGGAGCTGACCAAGCTGCAGCAGACGGTGGCAAGGCGAATGGCGGAGTCGAAGGCCACCGCACCGCACTTCTACCTCTCGGTCGAGATTGACATGACCCGCGCGGTCGAGGCACGCTCACGGATGAAGGCCGGCGCCCCGGAGGATGAGCCCGTGCCCTCCTTCAACGACATGGTGGTCAAAGCCTGTGCGATCGCGCTGCGCGAGCACCCGCGCGCCAACGGCGCCTACCGCGATGGTCGTCTGGAGCTCTACTCGCGGATCAACGTCGGCGTCGCGGTGGCCGCGCAGGACGCCCTGACCGTTCCCACCATCTTCGACGCCGACCGCAAGGGCCTGCGCGAGATCGCCCGCCAGTCGCGCGGGCTTGCCGGCAAGGTCCGAGACGCAACGATCACGCCCCCCGAGCTTTCCGGCGGGACTTTCACGGTCTCAAACCTCGGTATGTACGGGATCGACAGCTTCTCGGCGGTGATCAACCCGCCGCAGGCCGGGATCCTCGCCGTCGGCGCGATCAACGAGCGGCCGGTGGTGCGCGACGGGGAGATCGCGAAGGCGCAGCTGATGTCGGTGACGCTCGCCGGCGATCACCGCATCCTCTACGGCGCCGACGGCGCCCAGTTCCTGGCCCGAATCCGCGACCTGCTCGAAGAGCCCGCGAACCTCGCGCTCTAGCGGTTAGCGCTCGCAGCTGCGCCGGCGATCGAGGCCGGGTCCGCCGCGGCAGCGGTCGAACCCCGGGCCGCCGGCCAGGAGGTCGTCGCCTCTTCCGCCGCGTAGCCGGTCGCGGCCGCGCTGACCGTACAGCGCGTCGTCGCCGCGCCGGCCGCGAATGAAGTCGGATCCCTGACCACCGAAGACGACGTCGTTCCCGGCCCCGCCCCTGACCACGTCGGTGCCCGGCCCTGCGCAGATCAGATCGCCACCCCGAAAGCCGTAGATCGTGTCGTCGCCCTGCAGCGCGGAGATCACGTCGTTGCCGTCCGTGCCGACCAGAGTGTCCGGGCCGGCGGTGCCGAGGATCGTCACCGTTTGCCCGCCGCATTTCGCCGGCTTGGGCGGCTTGGGCGGCTGCTTGATCGTGGTCACCTCGGTATCGAGGTTGTTGGCCGGCGTGGGGTCGGTGATGTCGCTGGCGACCGAAGCCGAGTTGCTGATCTCGCCCGTCTTCTTCTTCACCGTGGTCTTGATCGTGACCGTGCGGTCGACCGTGGTGGTGACAGTGCCCAGGTCGCAGACCTGCTTGCTGCCGCTCTTGGTGCAGGTGCCGCCCGTGGCAGTGGCGGAGACGAAGCTGACTCCGCTCGGCAGCCCGTCCGTAACAACGGTGTTGGTAGCCGGGTCGGGACCGGCGTTGTGGATCTTGATCGTGTAGGTGAGCACCGATCCGGTGGCCACCGGATCGGGGCTGTCGGAGATCGTGAGCGAGAGGTCGGCCGGGTCGGACACCGCCGCGCCGGCCCTCGTGGGTCCGGGGCCCGTCGGCTGCAGGATCGCCAGCGTCGCCAGCACAGCTAGGCCGGCGGCCGCCAAGCCGCCCGCACGTCCTCGCGCAGTTCGCCAAATGGTCTTCATTACCGCACCTCAATCGCCAAATTCCAGGATCCAATCACTGTCAACACATGAGATTGGCAGGGTTGCGCTCGCCAGGCGGCGGCGCGGTCTCGGGTAGAGGCGACCGCCGTGCGAAACTGAGCAGATGCGTGACGACGTCTGGATGGTCCGCTGCGGACTGGTCCCGTATGACGCGGCCCGCGAGGCGCAGGCGCGGCTTGCCGCGGCGCGGCAGGCGGACGAGGTTCCCGATCTGCTGCTGCTGCTCGAGCATCCGCCCGTCTACACGCGCGGGCGTCGCTCGCAAGCGAGCGAGCTGCCGATGGGCGAGGACTGGTACCGCGCCCAGGGAATCGAGGTATGCGACACCGACCGCGGCGGCGCCGTCACCTACCACGGGCCGGGGCAGCTGGTCGGCTACCCGATCGTCAGCCTGAAGCCGTACGGCGACGACGTGCACGCCTACGTCCGGCGCCTGGAGCGGGTCATGATCGAGGCGCTGGGCGAGTTCGGCGTCGAAGCTCAGACGATCGACCATCTGACCGGAGTGTGGACCACCGGCGCAGCGCCGGCGAGCGGAGCCGACCCCGCAGACGAGGCACGAAAAATCGGCTCGATCGGAGTCCACATCAGCCGCGGGGTCACCACGCATGGCTTCGCGATCAACGTCAACAACGACCTGCAGCCGTTCGAGTGGATCGTCCCCTGCGGGATCGAGGGTTGCAGGGTGACTTCGCTGGGCCGCGAGCTGGGCGGCGAACAGGACCTGGCCCAATTCGGCGAAGAGGTGGCGGAGCGGTTTGCCGCTGTCTACGAGCGAAGCTTGCTCCCGATCGAGGCGGCCCAGCTGGCCAGGCATGTCGATGGCATCGAATCGCTGATCATGGCTCCCACGGCTGCGGTCCAGGCGGCGCTACGGTAGGGACCGTGGCAGAGACGACCCAGCGCATACACGTGACCCGGTCCCGCGCCAATCCGGGCGGCGGCGCTCCGGTCGAGGGACGGCCGTTCCGGGAGCGAAAGCCGCCTTGGCTGAAGGTGCCGGCACCTGGCGGTCCCACCTACCGCCGCCTCCGCAAGGCGATCGCGGAGGAGGGGCTGCACACCGTCTGCCAGGAAGCCAACTGCCCCAACGTCGGCGAGTGCTGGGAGCGCGGCACGGCGACATTCATGATCCTCGGCGACGTCTGCACCCGCCGCTGCGGCTTTTGCAACGTGCAGACCGGCAAGCCGACCTGGAACGACCCGCTGGAGCCGCTGCGGGTCGCGAACCAGGTCAAGCGGATGGGCCTGCGCCACGCCGTGGTC
>JBBQBH010000019.1:0-49072 GCA_038317345.1 Solirubrobacterales bacterium | reverse complement strand
GTCGGTGATCGTCCAGCCCGAGGGGACGGTCACGGGGCTGTTCTTGTTCTTGTTGAGGATCTGGACGAAGACGCCGAGGTAGAGCTGGTCCGGCTTCGGGGCCGGCTGTCCGACCAGGTACTCGTGGTCCTCGACGTCGTTTGGGTTCAGAACGCGCGAGAACACGACGTTGTATTGGAGGTCGCCCAGTTGCACCGGTTGCCCCTCGCTGAGGCTCGCCTTGTCCTCGGAGGTGTTGCAGGCGACCAGCGCCGCGGAAAGCGCGAGGACGGCCAGGGCAGGCAAAAGTCGGAGAAGGCGGCGAGTCTTCATCGCCGGCGGCAGTCTATTAGTGGACCGGTGCCGAGTAACCGCTGGCGCCGGACATGGCCGGGCGCCCGTCCCGCCCCTGGGACTCCAGCAGGTCGCGCAGCCGCCGCAGCGCCTTGTCCCAATCGCGGCCGTACCAGATCGAGGCGCCCCCGATCACCTCCTTGAGCCGATCGAGCGAGTTTCCGGGCTCGGTCCAATAGATGACCCGCACCGTGGTCAGCGGGCCCGGCCCGACGATTAACTCCCATTCGGTGGCCGAGGGGGTGCGATTCCAGCGCCCGCCGTTTCCACGCTCCGATATCCGCTGGGGACGCTCGAGCTCGACGATCGTGGTGTCCATCCAGATCGCCTGAGGCGGGGCGACGAAGCGAAAGCGGGCGCCGGCCCCGACCCCACTCGACTCCACCCGAAGCAGGTGGAAGTCGCGGACGAAGTGATCGGTGAAGGCAGGGCGGTTTGCGAGGTCGGCGACGAAATCGAACGCGACCTCCCGCGAGACGTCTATCGCAACCTCCGCATCGACCGGGCCCATCGGCCGGCGATTCTAGGTGGTCCTGCCCGCCCGTATGACCTCTGAGCGAGTACCCGCCTCGACTCGGGGCAGGAGGGCGCGTGCCCGCGCCGAACCGGTCCCCATGGACGAATTCACGCGCTGCTCGGTCTGCACCCGGACGCCGTTGATCGGCGAGGAGATCGCCGTGATGACTTCGGGGCATCGCGAGTCGCCCGTATGCGAACTTTGCCTCGGGCGTCCCCGCGCCGACGTACTCGGCGAGGTGGTGCGCCGCGAGCGCATCCAGAGCACCGCGGGCGCCGCCAACGTGCGCCGCGTATGGCCGGTCCCGACGTCGCAGCGGGCACAGCCGGTAGCGACCCACTGACGCCAATCGCGCAAGATTTCGCCGCAAAACGGGCGAAATCGGCGCCGGGAGCCAATTTCCTAGGACATTGCAGCTAATTCGTCCATCACTGTTACTCCTGAATATCCAGGCGCGATAGCATCGACGCAGGATCGGAGAGGACACGAACTGTTGATCGGCGCCGCTAGTGAGCTTCACGAAGCTGGCGCCGCACCCGGGGCCGGAACCTTTTCCTGCACCGATTGCGGCTCACAGGTCTCGCTCGAAGCTCAGGACGAGATTCCCGAATGCCCACGCTGTGGAAGCGAGAGCTTCCGACGCGCTTCGCTGTTCGAGAGCCCGGCCGATGGGCCCACCACGACCGAGTTTCCGGTCGCCGCGCAACCCTCGGCACCGACTTGGCTTCAGGCCGCGCGAGACGGGCTCGAGGCGCCCGGCCGCTATCTCGTCTTCCAAGACGACGACCTTCAGGTCTTTCCCCTCGAGCGCGGCTGGACCAGGATCGGCCGCAGCGTCACCGCGGACATCCGGCTCGACGACCCGACTGTCTCGCGCCGCCACGCGCTGATCGTCTGGGAGGGCCAAAAGCCACTGCGCGTGCTCGACGACCGCAGCCTCAACGGGCTGTTCGTGAACGGCGAGAGCGTCGACTGGGGCAGGCTCCTGGACGGCGACGAGCTGACGGTCGGCCGCTTTCACCTGCACGCGATCGAGGTCTGACCGACCCGGCATCCGGGTGGATTTCTTTCCGCTGCGCGCGGGCATAGCATGCGTTGATCGCTGGCGGCCTTGAAAGCCCGGACCCGAAATTGGCTCACGACGACGAGCAGTCCACCGACCAACAGTCGGGCCCTGAGAAGACCCCGTCGGCTCCCCCGCCCTTCGCCTCTCGAGCCGGGGACGAAGCCTCCGACG
This sequence comes from Solirubrobacterales bacterium, assembly GCA_038317345.1. Taxonomy (GTDB): domain Bacteria; phylum Actinomycetota; class Thermoleophilia; order Solirubrobacterales; family 70-9; genus Mayfieldus. The sequence continues at coordinate 46,985 of JBBQBH010000019.1, read as the reverse complement.
AGGGGCGTAGCGCGGCGCCCCCGCAGGCGCCGGTGACCGCGGACCCGTCCGGCGCCGGCGCTCCATTCGAGGACGCCCGCCGCCAGATTCGGGCACAGGCCGAGCAAGCACGCTCGGACGTTCAGCAGTTGCTGCTGAGCGAGAACGAGCGCCTGCGGGCCGAGCTGTCGACCGCCGTAAAGGGGCTCGAGCAGACCCTGCACGAGTCGGCCCGCCAAAGGATCGAGGCTGAGATCGGGCGGCTGACCGCCGAGGTGAGGGAGACAACCAGGGCGGCCACCGAGCAGATCTCGTCGGAAGCGAAACAGAGAGCCGAGCAGGCCTCCGCCGAAGCGAGCCAGGCAGAGGTAGCGCGCACGGCACGGCAGATGCAGTCGGACCTGGAGCAGGCGCTAACCGCACGGATCGACGCCGAGCTCGCGCAGCGCTCCGCAGCAACCACCGAAGCCCTGAAGGACCAGCTGCAGGCAGAGCTCAACGCAGCCACCCATGCGATCGAGCAGCGCCTTGAGCAGGCTTCGGCTGCGCGCGCGGAGGCGGAGGTCCGGCGGATCGGAGAGGAGGTCGCGCAGCGGCTGATCGCCGCAGAACAGCGACTCGCCGCAAGCGTTGAAGAGCAAACCGCCGAGGCGACCAGGTCCGAGGTCGGGCATGCATTACCGCAGTTGCGGGCCGAGCTGGAGCAGGCGCTCGCCGGCCGCGTGGACGCGAAGCTCTCAGAGGCCACCGAGGCGACCACCAACTTGCTCCAGGCGGAGCTGAAGGCGGCCACCGAGGCGATCGAGAGACGCCTCCGGGAGACCTCGGGTGCGCACATACAGGCCGCGATCAAGCAGATCCAGTCGGCGGCCGAGGACCGATTTGGCGCCGCCGAGCAGCGTCTCGCCGCCAGCGTGGAGGAGCGAACCGCGCAGGCGACCCAGGCGGAAGTCGCCAAAGCGACGCCGCCGATCCAGTCTCAGCTCGAGCAGGCACTGACCGCCCGCCTGGATGCTCAGGTCAAGCAGAGCGCCGACGCGGCCCACGAGGTGCTCGGCAAGCAGATCGACCAGCATACGTCGGCGACACGTGAGCAACTCGAGGATCAAGCCCGGGAGCAGCTCAATCGCACGCTGGGCGAGGCGGCAGCCCGGCTGCAAAGCGAGAGCGAGCAGAGGTTGGCGGCGAGCGCCGAGGAGCAGCTGAAGGCGGCGCTGGCCCAGTTCCGCTCGGCAAGCGAAACGGCCACGAAGGAGGCCGACGAAAGACTTCGCACGACGATCGAGGAGAGCTCGCGGGCAGCCGAGCAACGAATCATCGGATCGGTCAAGGCGGCGACGGTCGACATCGGCGAGGAGGCGAAAGCGGCGCTCGACGGCGAAGCCGCGACCCTGCGCAGCAACCTCGCGAAGACCACGGAAGAGGCGGCGGCACAGGTCCTCCAGGAGGGCCGCAAGGTGGCGGCGGCCCTGACCGAGCAGGAGAAGCGGGCCGCCGAGAAGCTGTCGCGCAAGGCGATGCGCCGCGACCGCCGCGAAGAGCGGGAGGAGAAGGACATCGCCCAGGCACAGGTAAACGAGGCGGTGACGGCCCTGCGTGCGGAGACCGAGCGCCAGCGCGCCGAAATGGCGAAGCAGGCGGCCGAGGCACAGCAACACCTCAATCAAGCCGCCGAAGAAGCGATTCGTGACGGCACCGCCAAGGTGCGCACGGATACCGAGCATTTGATCAACGAGCTCCTGCGCGACATTCGCGCGATCGGCGAGCAGCCAGCGACCGGCTGAGCCGGGTCTTTCGCCTATTCGGTCGAGATCGAGGGGTCCGCCTGGACCCGGTGCGGCTCGACCTGCAGGAAGTTGTCCTTGGCCGAAGCCGCAAGCTCGAGCACGCGGTCGGCCTCTGAGTCCTGGTCGCTGACCCGCAGCTCCTCGGCGTAGTGGCCGAGCAGATCCTCGAGGTCGAGCTGACCCTCGGCGTCGAGCTCCTCCAGCTCGACCAAGGCACCCTGCCCAAGCCGCCGCTCGATCGCCTCCCGGTCGAGTCCGAAGGCGTTGATCCGCACGTAGACCCGCCCGCCGGTCATCCCGGCGCAGGCCCAGGGGCCGATGTCGCCGAGCACCACCGCTCGGCCCGAGGTCATGTACTCGAAGGCAAAGCCCTTCGCGTTGGCGCGATCGACGATGCAGCCTCGCGCGTCGTCGATCGGCTCAGCCGGCTCACCGCCAAGGACGATGTCGGCCCCGGACAGCCGGATGCAGAAGCGCGAGTCGGCCGAGCCCTGCACGAAAAGTCGGCCCCGCTGGGCCCCGTAGGCGAACGACTTGCCGACTGAGCCGTTGACCCGCTCGCCCTTTGCGCCCTTGCCCTTGAGGATCGAGACGACCCCACCCAGCATCCCCTTGCCGACGCCGTCCTGTGCCCCACCCACGACCCGGCAGACGACGCCGTAGGCATTGAATGCTCCGAAGCCCTGGCCGGCGACCGATCCGCCGTTGAAGCTCAGCTCCGCCAGCACGTCGTCGGATGAGTCCGGACCGCCATCGAAGATGCGGGCCCGCGATATCGCACCCGAAAGCTCGGTGCCCAAGACGCGGTCGTTGGCGTCGGTGGGGCGCGGGAACTCCTCGTGGATCGTCTTGCCCGAGCAGACGTCCTGGGCGAGCGATGCGATCTGCGCCGAGGCCGTTTTGGGGACCATTCGAATCGGCCGCGAGACCACCAAGCCGGCCTCCGCCCGCGCCTCGGCCATCACCTCCTCGGCGACCGGAAGATCGATCGGCTCGAGGTCGAGGTACTCCTCCAGCGGTGTGATCAGCTCGGTGAGATCGAGGCGCTTGTGGTGGGAGATCTGCTCCAGCAGGTCGTAGCGACCGACCAGGTCCTGGGCGCGGTCATAGCCCAGAGAAGCGACGACCTCCTTGATCTCCTCGCCCATCGCCGAGAAGAAGCGGGCGCAATTCTCCGCCGCGTTGTCGACCTCCTGCGGGGTGAACTTCTTCAGCCCGTGCTCCTGGGCCTGCTCGACGGTCTCGATCTGGGTCGCGATCCCAACGTGGCAGGTGTCGAGCTGGCAGCCGCGGCAGATCGTGCAGCCGAGCGAGACCATCGCCAGGGTTCCGAACGCGACCCGGTTGGCGCCCATGCAGTGCAGCTTCACGACGTCGTGGGCGTGGCGGTAGCCGCCGTCGGCCCAGATCTCGACCCGGTTGCGGATCCCAGCCTCCATCAGCGCACGGTGCACCGCGCGGGTGCCGATATCCGAGGGAAGGCCGACGTGGCGCAGGGCATGCTGGCGGGCCGCTCCGGTCCCCCCCTCGAAGCCCGAGAGGGTGATGATGTCGGCGCCGGCCTTCGCGATTCCGAGCCCGATCGTGCCGATGTTCGGCACCACCGGGACCTTGACCGACACCCGCAGGTCGGGGTTGACGGTCTTCAGCTCGTCGATCAGCTCGGCGAGGTCCTCGATCGAGTAGAGGTCGTGGTTGTTGGAGGGCGAGATCAGGTCGGTGCCGGGGGAGGCGTTTCGGGCCGCGGCGACCTTTTCGGAGACCTTCTTGCCCGGCAGGTGTCCGCCCTCGCCCGGCTTGGCGCCCTGGCCGATCTTGATCTCGGCGACGTAGGAGGAGTTGAGCATCTCGGCCGATACCCCGAAGCGGCCCGAGGCGACCTGCTGACCGCGCCACTTGCGGTATTCCCCGTACATGTCCTGAATCTCGCCGCCCTCGCCGTTGATGCAGAGGATGTTGATCGCCTTCGCCGCCGCGGCGTAAGCGCGAAAAGCGGGCTCGGACTGCGAGCCGAAGCTCATCGAGGAGATCACCACCGGGTAGTCGTGGTGGCCGACACTCGCGTCGACTGAATCCGGCTCGATCGGCTCCCGATCGCCCTTCACGGCCATGATGTGACGCATCGAGATCGGGCTCTCCTTCTCGAGGTCGCGCACCTTCTGCGAGTACTCCTCGTAGGGCCCCGAGCCGTTGGCGGTCGCGACCGCAGCCTTGTAGACCTTGGGATAGAAGCGGAACGTCTTGGCGGGCTTGGCATCCTCTTCGCCGGCCAGCACCCGCTGGCGCTGACTGGCTTCGCCGTCGAGATCGGAGAAGCCGACCCCACCCTTCTCCGAGGCCGCGAAGGCCTCGGTCTGGAAGATCTCGGCAAGCTCCGGCTTCACGCCGATCGAGGAGAACTGGCGGGCGTAGCCCCGCACCTCGTGGATTCCGATCGTCGAGATCACCTTCTCGATGCCCTTGCGCAGCGCGCTGGCCAGGTTGGAGACGTCGTGCTCGTAATCCTCGACGCAGATCACCTCGACCATCACGTAGGGGCAGACTCCGTTGGCGCCGAGCCCCAATCCGAGCATCACGTCGTGCACGTTGCGCAGCGACGCCGAGCGCAGGACGATCGCGCAGCGCCGGCGCAGGTTCTCCTCGTCGGGCTCGACCTTGAACTGCTTCAACGCCTGATCGACGGCCGAGACGGCGAGGTGCGGGTCGACGTAGCGGCGCTCGCCTTCGTAGACGGTTCGGTCGGTCAGCACCAGCAGCTCGGCGCCATCGCGGACCGCCTTCACGGCCTCCTGCTTGAGGCGCTCGATCGCGCCCTGCGTTGTCTCCGACTCGAGCAGCGAGATGTCGACGGCCGCGGTCCGTCCCCGAAACTCCTCCCAGAGGTCCTCGAGCAGATAGGTCTTGTGCTCGCGGGCGATCCTGCGATAGGTGCTGTCGGACAGCGGAGCCATGTCATGGTGGCCGCCGAGGATCACCGGGAACGAGGTCTCGACCGTCGCGGTGTCCTCGCCCGGCGCCCAAATCGAGGGACGGCGGCCGAACACGGCGCGGGGCGAGAAGTGCTCGATCTCGCGCTCGCGGTCGATCGCCGGGTTGGTGACCACCGCCACCGTCTCCTTGAAGTAGTCGGCAAGGTTCTGGCGCTCCGGCGAGAGTGCCGCGAGCGGGCCGTCGTAGCCCAGCGAGCCGATCGGCTCGGCCCCATTGGAGGCCATCTGCTGGACCAGCTTGACGTCGTCGCGCTGCCAGCCGAACCCGGCCAGGACCCGGTCGGAGACCTTGACTGGCTCCTCCGGCCCCGCCTCCGCGTAGCCGGGAATCTCCTCGCCCTCCAGCGGGCCGCCGGTCGCGAGCGCCCGGTCGTAGGACGCGACATCGGTATCGCCGGTCCGCTCCAGCCAGCGATCGCGGACCAGCCGCTGCATCTGATCATGGGGGTGCAGCACGCTCTGCGTTCGCTCGCGGTCGATCAGCACCAGTGCCTTCTCGCCCGGTGCCAGCGGCTTCGGCTCGGCGACCATGTCGTGGACCGAGACAACGCCGGGCTCGGAGCTGAACACGAAGTCTTCGCTGGTCTCGACCTGCCACAGCGGGCGCAGGCCCAGCGCGTCGGCCGAGAACACGCACTCGTCCTGGTGGCGGGCGATCAGCGCCACCGGTCCCTGGGCGAAGGGGCCCATCGCCTGACGCATGTACATGTAGAAGCTGTGCAGCTCGGCCGGCAGGCCGCGGATCTCGTCGACGATCGGGGGCACCACCATCTCCATCGCCTCCGCGAGGCTGAGCCCGCCGCGACGCACCAGGGTGTCGATCGTTCGGTTGAGGTCCTGCGAGTCCGAGTTGCCCGGATCGATCGGAACGCCGAGCATCTTCGCCTCCTGGCGCAGCTGGGTGATCGTGTTGATCTCGCCGTTGTGGCCGAGGATCGAGAACGGCTGCACACGCCGGAACGAGGGCCAGGTGTTGGTCGAGTAGCGGTTGTGCCCGAAGCAGCCGATCGTCTCGAAGCGCTCGTCGTGCAGATCGGGGTAGTACTCACCCAGCACCGAGGGCGCGCCCATCACCTTGTAGACGCAGGTCGAGGCCGAAAACGAGGGAATGTGGATGCCGAGCTTTCGCTCCAGCTCGATCATCAGGTCGAAGAGCACGTGGTCGCGACGCTCCGCATCGGCGACCAACCCCGCCAGCTGCCAGAAATGCGGCTCCTCCTCGCGCGCGGTCGAGCCCAGCGCCGGTGACTCGACGGCGCCTGTGCGCTCGGCGAGGATGCGGAAACCGCCCTGGCCGAGGATCTCCCGGGCACCGTGCTTGATCCGCTCGAGATCCTGCGAACGCTCGATGAAGAAGTGGCCGACGGCGAACGCGTCGTCGAGCGTCAGCGCCGGGTTGTGACCTCCGGAGCGCACCTCCTCGGCCCAGATGCGTCGTGGGATGTCGACCAGAAGGCCGCAGCCGTCGCCCTCGCCGTCCACGTTCCCGGCCCGGTGGAGCATCTTCTGCAGCGAGCTGATCGCCAGCTCGAGCGGGGCGTGGCTGGGAGTGGCGTCGCGTCGCACCGAGGCATAGATCGCGCACGCATCCTTGTCCTCGACGCTGGGAGGCGAGACACGTGGACGGTAGGCGCGCTCCGGCGAGTAGCGCTGACGAGACTGGGTGGGTGCCACTGATACCTCCGGGTTCCGCGCCTTCTTCGAGCGGGCACGCGACGGGGTTGCAGGGGACCGACAGTATAGGTACGCGATCAGGCGAATCCGCCGAACGGACGCCGTCGTCGAGCAAATACGGGTCTATGCAGGGCCTTCCAAAAAGGGCATGTAGGCTGCGCCCGTGGCTCTGACGATCGCGATCCTCTCCCAAAAGGGCGGCACCGGGAAGACGACGATGACCCGCTCGCTGGCCGACATCTTTGGGCGCGTCGGGCTCAGCACACTGGCCGTCGACAGCGATCCGCAGGGCAACCTCTCCGACTACTTCGACACCGACCCCGAGGCGCAGCCGACGCTCGGCGAGGTGCTGACTGGGCAGGCGAAGGCCGTGGACGCGATCCACGACGGCGTCATCCCCGCCAACCTCGGGCTCGCGGAGGCGGAGCTGGTCCTGTCCGGAAAGATGGGCCGCGAGCTGACGATGCGCAATGCGCTGCGCGAGTCGAAGCGCCGCTACGACGCGATCCTCATCGACTGCCCCCCGACCCTCGGCCTGCTCACCGTCAACGCCCTCGTCGCCGCCGACTGGGCGCTGCTCAGCGCCGAGGCCGAGTACTTCTCGCTACAGGGGGTCGAGCAGGCCCTGGAGGTGGTCGCGCTGGCGAGCGAGAACCTCAACCCGGAGCTCGACGTGCTGGGGGTGGTGCTCAACATCGCCAACATGCGCACCAGGCACGCGCGCGAGACGCTGCAAACCCTCAAGCAGCACTTCCCGCCCACCTTCGAGACCGTGATCCGCCGCTCGATCGCCTACGCCGAATCCTCCGAGCGAGCGATCCCGATCCTCGATTACCGCCCCGACCGCGGCGTCGACTACCTGCGGCTGGCAGCGGAGATCTTCGAGCGGCTGGAGATGTCGGAGCAGCGCGAGCGCGTCGAGGCGATGGCGGTCGAGCTAACGCCAGCCTAGACCTGCGTCGCCCCCATCTTCAGTCGGCGCCCCGCGCGATTCAGTCGGCGCCCGCGCGATCATCTAAGTGTTAAAAACCGGCAACGAGACGTAAGCCAGCGTCAAACCCGGCAACGAGACGTAAGTTTGGGAACCCTCGCGCGAGCCTGGGAGTTTTCGCGAATTACTTTGCACCAGGCGCAAATCGCTTGCACCAGATGGAAATTCCTTGCCTCTGGATGAAGCTTTTCACCGAAAGGCCCCCAGGCGCCTCCGAAGCACCCCCGCTCTGCGTAAGCAGCGCCCCATCCTGGCTGATTCCACCACCGAGAAGCCCGGGCGTCATGCGCGCCGAACGGCCCTAGCCCCACCCCATCGGCTCATAGCCGCTGCTGCGGGGTGCCGAGACGATCAGTACCTGGACCTTGCCGTCCCCGTCATTGCGGATCGTGCGCGGAACCTCCGGAGCGATGCGCACGAAGGTGCCGGCCGGCGCCGGGGTCTCGGTGCCGTCGACGACCGCGGTGGCGTCGCCCTCCCAGACGATGAACACCTCCTCGTGATCGCGCTGGGTCTCGTCGTGCTCGGGAATCTGGCCACCCGGGCCGATCTCGACCAGGTTCATCCCGAACGAGCTCACCCCGAGCGACTTGCGGGCCAGTCCCCAGCTGCATTCCCCCGAGCCTTCCATCTGCTCGAAGTCGTCGAGGCTTTGGATCGTGTAGCCGTCGCCCTCGGTCATCGCAATCTCCTCTCGTCGCTGGGGATGGAAGGATTATCGCCATCGGACCGAGGAGAGGAACGGAATAACCGACAAGGACGCGCCGCCGGCATTGCAGGAAGCGATCGACAGCTACAACGAGGCCTGGAATAACCACGACCTCGACGCGATCATGTCGATGCACGCCCCCGACATGGTGTTCGACAACCACACCGCGGGCGAGGCGGCCAGCGGCGAGGAGGTGCGAGGCCACATCGGGGCGATCTTCGAGACCTGGCCCGACATCAACTTCTCGGCCCGGCGGCTCTACGTGCGCGACGGCCTCGTGGTCCAGGAGTGGACCGCGACAGCGACCCACGCCAAGACGATGCGGCGCGGCGAGCTTGTCGCTGAGCCGACCGGAACGACGGTGAGCTGGGACGGGCTCGACGTGATCCCCTTCGAGGACGGCCTCGTGAAGCGCAAGGACGTCTACTCCGACTCGGTCTCGATCCTGCGCCAGGTGGGGTTGCTCGAGTGATCGCTGTTCATTCTGTGCGCTTCGACTAGAGCTCCGGAACGTCGACCCCGTGCGGCGTGAAGGGCAGGCGGCGCACCTCTGCCCAGTCAGCGCAGCGGCGCTCGAGCTCCTCGACCACTTTGCCGGTGTCCTGCCATGTGGTCCAGACCAGCACTGTCGGACCGGCGCCCGAGATCGTCGCCCCCAGCGCCCCGACTTCGGTCGCCGCCTCGAGCAGCTCCATCGAGCGTGGGTAGAGCTCACGGCGGCGGGGCTGGTGAATGCGGTCGCGCAGGCCGCGCGAAACCAGGTTGAGGTCGACCTGCTGAAGGCCCAGCACCAGCAGCGCCGCGGAGGCGACGTTGGCCACCGCATCGGAGAGCGGCACCTGGTCTGGCATTGCCTCGCGGGCCGCCTCCGTCGTGACCTCCTCGGCGGGGATCACCGCCACCGCTTCCAGGCCTTCGGGAGGATCGAAGCGGGTGGCAACCGGGGCCCCGGCGTCCTCGGCGCAGATCACGAAGCCGCCGTGGATCGCCGCGGCGACGTTGTCCGGGTGGCCCTCCAGCTCGGCGGCCCGCGCGAGCAGCTCCGCGGGACTCAGGGCAAGCTCGTAGAGGTGATCGGCGGCAGCCAGGCCGGCGACGATCGCCGCGGCGCTGGAGCCCAGACCGCGGGCCAGGGGGATTTCGCTGCGGATGCTGAAGCGCAGCCCATCGGCCGGATGCAGGATCTCGAACGCGCGCACGACGAGGTTGTCGCGCCCGCTCGGGACATCCAAATCCCCGGCATCGACCGAGAACTCCCCGGTCTCGGCGACCTCGACCTCCATCTGCAGGGCGAGGGCCGCGGCCATCACGTCGTAACCCGGCCCCAGGTTGGCCGAGGAAGCAGGCACGCGAACGAGCCTTCGCCGACCGGTCATCGGCCCCCTGCGCTGCTCGATGGGCCTTCTACTTCCACTTGATCGTGCAGCCGACCGGGGGCGTCTCGGCCGGCTCGGGGTCGCGGCCCTCGAGCACCGCGTCGAGCGCCTCGCGAAGCCAGGCGGCGTTTTGCGCCGGGTCGTCGTAGTCGGCGTCGGGCGCGCCGCGGTAGCGCAGTCGAAGGTCAGGGCCGAAGACAAAGACGTCGGGTGTGCGCTCGGCGCCGTAGGCGCGGGCGACGTCCTGGCTCCCGTCGAACAGGTAGGGGTTCGGCCAGCCACCTTCGGCCTGCACCCGTTCGCGCATCGCCTGCGGCCCGTCCTGGGGGTAGCGCTCGGCGTCGTTGGAGTTGACGGCGAGGATGCGCACCCCGCGATCGGCGTAGTCGCGGGCCAGGTCGAGCAGCCGATCGTGCCAGGCGAGCGCGTAGGGGCAGTGGTTGCAGGTCCAGTAGACGACCGTCGCCGGCGCGCCGCCGGGCTCACCCAGCGACTCGACTTGGCCGTCGACGTTTGGAAGCTCGAAGGACGGCGCCAGGTCACCGATCTGAATTCCGTTCTCTGTCATCGATCTCTCGCTTCCGCCAGCGCCTCGCGCAGGTCCTGCGGGTCGGGAAGCGGCGAGGCTCGCCCATCCCGGCGTCGATAGACCCGGCAGGTTAGGCCGCGCGGCGCGTCGCCGCCCGGCGGCTGGAAGCCGAGACCGTCGATGCGGATCGTCGGCGAGCCCGGAAAGTCGGTCCGCTCCGCGTCAGCCTCGGTGTCGATCTCTGTGACCACGACCGCGTCGGGGTCGAGCCCGGCCGCCTCCATCTCCTCGCGCAGCATCGCCAGGGCCCGCTCCCAAGAGGGGCATTCGCGCCACCACAACAACTCGATCTTTGGGCTACGCACAATTAGGGCGAGCTTAGAGATCACCACGTCCGGGCCAGCAAGCGTGCGATAGGTTCCGCTCCGTGGGTTTGGGCAAGGAGAGGGTCCGCCGGGGACGGCGGATGGCACGCATAACCGTTCTCGTGGCGATCGCTGTGTCTCTGGCCGTCGCGGGCGCTGCTTGGGCAGCGTTCCCGCAGGACCCGCCGAACGACCCCAACTACGCGCCCGCGGAGGCCACGCCGGCGGCGACCACCTGTCTGACCAAGTCCGGCGACAACCAGGAGCACTACCTGTTCTCGAAGATTCCGCAGTGCACGCCCAACGCTGAGGACGCCGAGGGCTCGGCGGGTATGTTCGTCGACCGCACCTGGCACGACTTCACGACCGGCGACGGAGCGACGATCGCCTACGTCGAGGGGGGCATCAACTGGCACGGCGGCGACGCGCCCGAGCTCGCCAACCGGGTCTTCCTCAACCGGGGCGAGCTGCCGGCGCCGACGACGCCGGCGCAGGGCCAGCAGGCCTGCCCGGGGCAGCTGTGCGCGGCCGACTACTCCGACAGCCCGGACGCCAACCACAACGGTGTCGTCGATCCGGAGGACCTCATCGTCCGCTTCTCCAACGGCCGTGACAACGACCACAACGGCTACACCGACGACATCTCCGGCTGGGACTTCTACAACGACCAGAACGACCCGGCGACCGTCGACTCCACCTATGACCACGCGAATGGCCAGATGAAGCAGGCCGCCGCGCAGACGAACAACGGCCTGCAGGGCGCCGGCATCTGCCCCAACTGCCGCGTCCTCCCGGTGAAGGCGGGCGCCGAAGCGCTCGATCGCACCGACGACCTTGCGCAGGCCTGGCTCTACGCGACCGACATGGACGCCGACGTGATCGTCTCGACCACCGCCGACCTCGGCTACTCGAGCTTCATGAGCCAGGCCGTCGACTACGCCTGGAATCACGGAACGGCGATGGTCGAGTCCTCGAACGACTTCGACTCCACCGACCACCAGGGAGGGATGTTCCACCAACACGTGCTGCCGGGCAACGCGATGGTCGCCAACACCCACGGGATGGACTTCATCCCCGGTACGACCGCGGTTCAGAACGCCGCCACCACCACCTATCGCTCCCGGTCCGCCTACACCTCGTGGGGGACCCACAACATGTTCACGGTCGCGACCCAGGGCGGCACGACGTCCGAGGCGACGCCGACCGTGGGCGGCGTGGTGGCGTTGGTGCTGGCCGAGGGCAAGCAGGCCGCCGCCCAGCACAAGATCTCGCGCCCGCTATCGCCCGACGAGGCGATCCAGGTGCTGCGCGCGACCTCCTCCGACGTCGCGGCCCCTGTCAACGCTCCGGTCAACTGGCCCGCCAAGCCCGGCTTCGACCTTCAGTACGGCTATGGGCGCCCCAACGTCTACAAGGCCGCGCAGGCCGTCTCGCAGAACAACATCCCGCCCGAGGCCTGGATCGAGAAGCCCAACTGGTACGCGCTCTTCGACCCGACGAAGCGCAGGATGGTAAGGGTAACCGGACATGTGGCCGACCCCCGCTCCTCGAGCGCCCGCTGGAGCGTCCAGTTCGCGCCCGGGGCCGAGCCCAACGACTCAGACTTCATCACCGCCGGCCAAGGCCAGCTCAGAGGCCGAAAGCACGCCCTCAACGGCAAGCTGGGGACCATCAATCTGCGACGGCTTCCAGCCTCGTTCTGGAATAAGGCATACACCCTCTCCCAGGACAAGGAGCTATCGACCAGCGAGGACTACACGGTGACGATCCGGTTGCGGGTCTTCGACGCCGAGGGCCGCATGGGCGAGGAGCGCCGCTCGATCGCGGTCCACCACGACCCAGGCCTGCGCTCCGGCTTCCCGCGCAAGATCGGCCCCGGTGGCGAGAGCCAGCCGGTGCTCGCCGACCTCCAGGGCAGCGGCTCCGAAGCGATCATCTTCGGCGACTCCGACGGGCGCCTGCACGCGCTCAACGGCCACGGCAGGGAGCTGCCCGGCTTCCCGGTCTTCACCAACCGCACCCAGGTCACCAAGAGCCACAGGGGGGTCAACCCCGGACACGAGCCGCTGTTCACCAACCTCGCCGTCGGCGACCTCGACCATGACGGCAAGCAGTGGATCGTCGGCACCAGCAGCAGCGGCCGGGTCTATGTCTGGGACTCGCACGGCCACCGCCGGCCGGGCTGGCCGAAGGCGCTGGACGACGGCGTCGCCAAGCCCGCGCTACCCCGGCCCGCATCGCCCTTCACCAGGCTTCCGATCATGGGCGCGAGCGCGCCCCCGGTGCTTGCCGACCTCAACGGCGACGGCAAGCTGGAGATCGTGCAGGCCGGCTGGGATGGGCGCCTGCACGCGTGGCGCCCGAACGGCCAGAACCTGCCCGGCTGGCCGGTCGAGGTGACGCTGCCGCCCGGCACCAACCCGCCGGCAGGCAACGTGCTGGTCAACGACCACAAGCTCGACCTGCCGCCGGCACTGGCGCAGCTCGACAACGATCCACAGCCGGAGCTCGTGCAGCGGACCCAGTACTCGTTCACACCGGGTTCCGGCCTGCAGGTCCCCAACGGCGGCCGCTCCAACATCGTCGCCTACAACAGCGACGGGAGCCGGGTGCCCAACTGGCTGATCTCCTCGACGGCACTCGCCTTCTACTACGGCTCGGCCCAGGAGTTCATCACCGAGGGCGTCAGCGACCCGATAACGGCCGATGTCAGCGGCGACGGCAAGTCCGAGATCGCCTTCGCTCCCGGGATCTTCAGCCCGACCGAGCTTCACAACCCCGACGGCTCGCTGAAGAGCGTCTACGGCCCCAACCCGCTCATATCCTTCGCCGGCGCGGTCGGCAGCCTGGCCGCGATCCAGCAGACACTGCAGGGCAACCTGCCGACCGACATCCCGGTCAACTTCACGACCTCCGGCGCCTTCGGGAACTTCGGCGGCGCCCTCTCCTACGCCGAGCCAGGCAGCGGCGCGGCCAGCGTCGCCGGCGCATTGCTGCTCTCCGGCAGCGGCCTGCCGCTGAACAGCTACGTTCGCTCATTCGGAGCCGCCACCGGCGCCTCGACGGCGGGCTTCCCGACCAAGCTCCAAGGCCTTGACTTCCTCGGGGCGCCGGCGATCGCCGACGTCAGCGGGGACGGGCAACCCGACTTGCTGATCGGCGGCGACAGCTCTGCCCTGCACGCGTTCAACGCCGACGGCAGCCTGGTCAGCGGCTTCCCAAAGTTCACGACCGGCTGGGAGGTGTTCGGGCCGACGGTCGGGGACCTGGACGGCGACGGACGCAACGAGGTCGCGATCACCACCCGGGAGGGCTACGTCGAGGTCTGGAACACACCCGGGAAGGCCGGCAACAACCAGTGGTGGAGCTCGCGCCATGATCAGCACAACAGTGGCGAGTACGGGCTCGACGCCCAGTCGCCGGGCGTGGCCCGCAACGCCCGGATCCAGAGCGGGAACCTGCACTTCAAGGCTCCCGGCGACGACTGGTACGACGGCAAGGTCGACCACTACACCGTGCAGTTCGTGCACGCGAACGGCAGCGTCGACACAAAGACCGTCAACCCGAGCGGTGCGGCCGGGACCGGACAAACGGTCAACCTGGAGCCGCACGCGAAGACGGTTCGGGTGAGGGCGGTCGACAACGCCGGCAACCTCGGCCGCTGGGTCTCAGTCCAGCACTAGAAGAGCCCAGCTAGTCGAAGACCGCGCGTTCGACCGCGGCGAGGTCGTTCGTGCAGCCGATCACCGCTGGCGCCTTGCCGAGCGCCGTGTCCGGGTCCTTGAGCCCGTGGCCGGTGAGCACGCAGACGACCGATTCCGGCGCGCTTCCGCCCTCCGGCGCCGGGAGGCCGTGGGCGAGGATGCCGGCCACCGACGCCGCTGAGGCGGGCTCGCAGAAGACGCCCTCGGTGGACGCGATCCAGCGGTATGCATCGAGGATCTGGTCGTCGGAGACCGCGGCGAACCGTCCCCGCGATGCCGTGACCGCGTTCATCGCATCCTCCCAGCGGGCCGGATTGCCGATCCGGATCGCCGATGCGACCGTCTCGGGGTTCTCGATCGGGTGCCCGTGGACAAGCGGCGCCGCACCCTCGGCCTGAAATCCGTAGAGGACCGGCGACGCGCCGTAGTCCTGAAAGCCAGCCCAGTAGGCGGTCACGTTGCCGGCATTGCCGACCGGGATCGCGAGCGCGTCGGGCGCCTCGCCAAGCTCGTCGAAGACCTCGTAGGCGGCGGTCTTCTGGCCCTCGATCCGGTAGGGGTTGACCGAGTTGACGAGCTCGATCGGGTGGCGGTCGGCAAGCTCGCGGACGATCCGCAACGCGTCGTCGAAGTTGCCCTCCAGGGCGATCACTCGGGCCCCGTGCATCAGCGCCTGGGCCAGCTTTCCGATCGCGATCTTTCCCTCCGGCACAATCACGGCCCCACGCATCCCGGCCCGCGCCGCGTAGGCGGCAGCGCTCGCCGCCGTATTGCCGGTCGAGGCGCAGATCACAGCCTCCACGCCGCTGCCCTTGGCGCGCGAGACGGCCACCGTCATCCCCCGGTCCTTGAAGCTTCCGGTCGGGTTCGTGCCCTCGAACTTCAGCCAGGCCTTCGCTCCGACTCGCTCCGATAGGCGCGGCGCCTCGATCAGCGGCGTCGATCCCTCGTTCAGGGTCACCACCGGATCGTCCGGCTGCAGCGACAAGCGGTCGCGATAGCGCTCGATCAGCGGAACGGGCATCAGCGCGGCCGAACGATCTGAGGCGGCGGACTCACACGAATTCTTCCTCGATGACCCTGATCGAGCGGGGCGGCGAGCGCAAGAAGTCGAGGGTGGAGATCTCCTCGACCGCCGCCCGGAAGTGCGACTCCAGACATTCATGCATGACCATCACCAGGCGGGCGTCGTTGCCGAGGCCGCGCTGGTTGACGCTCTTCACCGAGACCTCGTTGCGACCCAGGACCCCGGCTACCTCGGCGAGCACTCCGGGGCGGTCTGCCACCTCGAGGTGGAGGTAGAAGGCCGAGGGCACGTCGCGGACGATCTCCAGCCGCTCACCCACCCGGTGCACGGGGGCGTCGCCGGCGATGATCGAGACCACGTCGCCGAGCACCGCCGAGGCCGTCTCGACGCCGCCGGCGCCCGGCCCCGACATCGTCACCTCGGTGATCGCCGGCGCCTCGACCATCACGGCGTTGAACGGCCCCTCGATCGGCGCCAGCGGGTGGCCTCGGTACAGAAAGCATGGAAAGACGCGCACGCTGATCCCGCTGTCGCGCCGCTCCGCCACCCCGAGCAGCTTCAGCGACAGCCCCAGCTCCTTGGCGTAGGCGAGGTCGTCGGGCTGCACCGTCTCGATGCCGTCGTAGTCGACCTCCTCCAGATTGATCGGCGTGTGGAATGCGAGCCGAGCCAGAATCGCCATCTTGGCCGCCGCGTCGGCGCCGTTGACGTCCTCGGTCGGGTCGGCCTCCGCGTACCCGAGCTCCTGGGCGCGGGTGAGGACGTCGTCGTAGGCGGCACCGCTGGCGGCCATCTCGCCGAGGATGAAGTTGGTGGTGCCGTTGACGATCCCGAACACCTTCTCGATCTCGGCGGCACCGAAGCTCTCCTGGATCACGCGGATGACCGGGATCACCCCGGCGACCGCCGCCTCGAAGCGAAGCTGCACGCCGGCCTCCCGAGCCACATCGAACAGCTCGTCGCCGTGCTGGGCGAGAAGCTGCTTGTTGGCCGTCACGACCGGCTTGCCGCCGCGAAGCGCCTCGAGCACGTAGTCGCGGGCGGGATCGATGCCGCCCATCAGCTCGACCACCAGGTCGCTTCCCTCGATGATCTGCTCGGCCTGCCCGTCGGAGCGGGTCAGCACGCCGCCGATCTCGGGACGCCGGCCGGTCGCCTCCTCGACCGCGTCCGCACGCTGCTCGACCAGGTCCGCGAAGGCTGCGCCCACGGTCCCTCGACCAAGCAATCCAATGCGTACCGGTCCGCTCATCGATTCAACCCCGACCCCTTAGCTTCGACACCGGAACGCGCGAGCCTACCCCGAGCAACTAGGAACGAGGAACGCGTCCTCACTCGACGTCTCGGGCGACCAGGTCCTCATATGTTTCGCGCCTCACCACAACCCGCGCCTCCCCGTTCGAGCAGAAGATCACCGGCGGGCGCGGCATGCCGTTGTAGTTGTTGGCCATTGCATACCCGTAGGCCCCGGTGACCGGAGTGACGAGGACGTCGCCAACCTGCGGGGAGGCCAGCGTCGCGTCACGGACCAGGATGTCGCCCGACTCGCAGTGCATGCCGGCGATCGTCGCCAGCGTGTCGGGCGTCGCGTCGGCCCTGTTGGCGATCAGTGCCTCGTAGCGGGCGCCGTAGAGCATCGGGCGCAGGTTGTCGGACATTCCTCCGTCGACCGCGACGTAGGTGCGGAGGTCTGGGATCTCCTTCACGGTCCCCACCGCATAGGCGGTGAGGCCCGCATTGCCGACAAGCGATCGCCCTGGCTCGATCAGAAGCCGCGGCGGCCGCTCGAACACCTCGGCGAGGCCGCGCACCTTCACGTCCACATAGGACTCGATCGACGGCGGCTCGTCCTCGCTGGTGTAGGCGATCCCAAGGCCACCACCGACGTTCAGCAGCCGGCACCAGTCGCCCGCCAGCTCGCCAAGCGCCTGAATCGCAAGCGTGTACGGCTCCAGCTCGAAGATCTGCGAGCCGATGTGGGCGTGGAGGCCGACCAGGTTGAGCTTCTCCGAGT
This sequence comes from Solirubrobacterales bacterium, assembly GCA_038317345.1. GTDB lineage: Bacteria > Actinomycetota > Thermoleophilia > Solirubrobacterales > 70-9 > Mayfieldus. Next base: position 29,840 of record JBBQBH010000019.1, on the reverse strand, counting down.
CGAGCACCCGCTCGATCGCGCGCGCCGCGAGGCCGTCCTCGAGGCCGAAGCCGAACTTCGAGTCCAGCTGACCGGTCTGAACGAAGTCGTGGGTGGCGGGCCTGATGCCCGGGGTAACGCGGATCAGCACGTCCTGGCGCGAGTCGAGCACCGACTCACAGCGCTCGATCTCGTCGAAGGAGTCGAGGATCAAATGGCCGACCCCCGCCTCCGCGGCCATGCCGATCTCCTGCACGGTCTTGTTGTTGCCGTGCATGTAGATGCGAGCCGGGTCATATCCGGCCCGCAGCGCCGTGTAGAGCTCGCCCCCCGAGGCGACGTCCACCGACAGCCCCTCCTCGGCGAACAGGCGGTAAACGGCGGTCACCGGAAGCGCCTTGCTCGCGTAAAGAACCTCGAAGTCCTCGCTGCGGACGCGGAAGGCATCCAGATATGCGCGGGCGCGGAAGCGAATGTCGTCCTCCGCGTAGATGTAGGCCGGCGTGCCGAACTCGGCCGCGACCTCGACCACGTCACAGCCTCCGACCTCGAGATGCCCGCGGTCGTTGATGCGGCTGCCGATCGGGTAGACGGCCGATCCGGAGATCGGATCAGCGCCGGTTGCCGTTTCGCTCGCGCTCATCGGACGAAGGATTGTGACGATTTGCGTCAGGATGCAGGTATGAAGGCGCTGAGCAGAGGCTGCGGAGCAGCCGACTGCGAAGCGTCAGGCTGGTGGGTGTGATGATTCAGCTGCCCACCACCGCGCAAGCGGTCGAGCACGATTTCCACGATGGGCTCGCATACCGAACCTGGTTGCCGGAGTCCGATCCGCCCTGGCCCGGGATCGTGGTGCTGCATGGCGCCGGGTCGTGCAAGGAGAACCACGCCGACTTCGCCCGCCTTGCCGCCGACTTCGGCTGGGCGACTCTCGCCTACGACCAGCGCGGGCACGGCGAATCGCTCGGCGAGATGTCACCTACCGCTGTCGACGATGCCGTCGCGATGGCCCGCAGGCTCGCCGCCCACGAGGGGGTCGATCCCGCCCGGGTCTGCGTTCGCGGCTCGAGCATGGGCGGCTTCGTCGCGATCCACGCCACCGCGGTCAGCGATGCGATTGCGGCCGCGATCGCCATCTGTCCCCCCAGCGAGCGAATGCTGGCCGAGGGGCTACGGAGCGACCCCCTGGAGATGCGCGCCGACCGCGACGCGCTGGAGCCATGGCTCGAAGAACACGACCTTCGGGAGGCCGTTGCCCTGATCGGGGACAAGCCGTTGATCCTCCTTCATGCGAAGGGAGATGAGGAGGTCCCCTCCGAGTGGTCGGAGGAGCTCTACGAACGCGCTGCCGAACCGCGCAAGCTGATTGTGGTGCCGGGCGGGCACCACCGCTCGGTCCAGCACGACGCTGAGCTGCAAACCGTGGCGCTGCGCTGGCTGGAGAGAAATTTGTGATTGCCGCGGCGTTGCGCCGCGGCACATGCGTGTCAGGCGGCGAGGCCGCCGCAAGTGTCTGGACTAGGGGGTTGCGCCGAGGGCCTGGGCCTTGCCGACTGTCGAGCTGGGCCCGACGAGGGCGGAGCTGGTGCCTTGAAGCATCCCGCTTACGCCGCTGGTCGTCGCGCTGGAGCCCAGCGGGCCGCCGCTGCCGACCGCCGCTCCGACGCTTTCATTGATCGTCGTGGGCAGGCCGAAGACGGCGCCGCCGACGATCTGCGGAACCTGCGGGATCGAAGGAGGCGGTGGCGTGGGAGGAATCGTGGTCGACGGCAGGTCCGGCGTTGGGTCAGTCGACCCGACCGCCGGGCCGCCAGGGCTGGGCGTGCCATTCGCCGGCCCGCTCGGTGCGCCGCCGGGAGTCGAGGCGCCCTGGCCGCTACCGGAGGAGGGATCGTCGGACAATTTGCCGCCGCCCCTTGGACCGGCGCCGCCGCTGCCAGGCCCTGTAGTCGAATGTGAAGCGGGCGTTGGCAGGCTGAACGCGCCGAAGCCCTGGGCTCCGCCGAGGCCGCGACTGACATTGATCGCCCGGGATGCAGCCGGGGGCGCCGAGACGGGATCCCCCAGGCCCAGCAGGCTGCGCAGTGGCCAGCCGTGCACCGACGACAGTGCCATGAACAAGACGAATCCCGCAATCGCCATCGCGTTGAGAACCGCCGCCGAGACCGCCGCCCTGAAATAGAGATGTGCCTGCTCGACCATGCCGGTCATCATATACCCATTAATCAGTACGGGAACCCGCTCCTGACCGTCAGCTCAGTAATCGAATCCCGAGCCGATTTTGTGACCGCCGGGCCTGGCTAGAGGTAACCCATCGGATCGACGGCCTGGCCGTTGATCCGCACCTCGAAGTGCACGTGGGGGCCGAAGCAGTGACCGGTGCAGTCGCTGTAGCCGACCACCTGGCCCTGGCTGACCCGCTGGCCGCCGGAGACCGCGAAGGACTCCTGGTGTCCGTAACAGGTCGAGAGCCCGCCGCCGTGATCGATGCAGGTGTAGTTGCCGTAGCCGCCCGTCGGCGCGGCGATCGCGACGGTGCCCGAGGCCGCCGCCCGGATCGGCGTGCCGGTCGGAACGGCGATGTCGACCCCTTCGTGCATGCTGCCCCAGCGCATTCCGAACCCGGAGACCACGGGGCCATTCACCGGCCAGATGATCCCGCTGGAGCTTCCCTGGATCGGGCCCGCCGGCAGTGCGTTGCCCGGCGCCAACTGCGCCGCGATTTTCACCTGAAGGTTGGCGACGGCACCATCCAGCTCCTGTTCCTTCGCCTTGATCTTGGCCAGGGCGTCCTCGCGCTTGCCGCGCGCACGCTCAAGTTTCGACTGGTGCGCCTCGATCGAGGATCGCGTCCGTACCAGCTCCTGCTTGTGGGCCGCGATCGCGTCGCGGGCGGCCGTGATCCGGTCCCTCACCGTCCGCAGACGATCGACGACGGCTCTGCTCTCGTTGCGCAGCTCACGCACCCGCCCGATCAGCAACTGGTCCTGGTTTTGGAGCCGGTTCATGTACTCGGTGCGGGTGACGAGGTCGGACCAGCCCTTCGAGTTGAGCAGCACGGTGATCACGTCGGGGGTCCCCGACTCGTACATCGACACCAGTCGCTGGCGCAGGCCTACCAATGCCCGCTTCAGATGTGCCCGCACCACCAGCAGATGTGCCTTCTCCCTTTTCAGCTCGGCCATTGCACGATCCAGCTGGGCCTGCTTGCTGTCGAGCTTTTGCTGCACCGCCGCCTCGCGATTCCGCAGCGCCGCGACCTGCCCCACGAGGTTGCCGATTCGATCGCTGTAGTGCGAGATCGTCGTCGTCAGCACGCCCTTGTTCTGGACCACCTTGTCGAGCTGGTTCTGCTTCGCGTCGAGCTTCGATTGCACGCTCTCGGCGGGCGCCCGGCCGGCACGCAGGCTCAGCACCAGCGCAGCGAGCAGCACGGCCAGCGCCAGCAGCGCTGCCCAGAGGCGACGTTTTCGCTGTGCACCGAGGGCGAACCGCATCCGAGCTCCAGGGCCTCCGCCAATCGAGGGCACCGGCCTGGGGAAGCGCCGAGGCTAGCTGACCGTTTTTGCCCCCCGGCCGGTTGGCCGGCCCCTTGCAACCAGCCTTGCGATTCAGGCACGGATTCAGGCGCCGCCGGCGTCCGAGCGATCCTCGATCTTCAGCAGCTTCTCGGGCTGGTGCTCGACTTGAAGGGTCGAGTGAGGAATCCCGTAGTCACGCTCGAGCAGGTCGGCGAGCGAGAGCCGTATCCGGTGGCAATCCGCCTCGCTCTCCACCGTGACGTGCGCAGAGAGCGACGGGAAGCCCGAGGTCACCTCCCAGAGGTGCAGGTCGTGGACCTCGACGACGCCGGGCTGTTCTGCCAGCGTGCGCCCGATCTTCTGCGGGTCGATCCCCTTCGGCGAGGCCTCGAGGAAGACGCGCCCCGAGTCGCGCAGCAGGCCGTAGGCCGAGCGCAGCATGAGGGCGGCGACGAACAGCGAGGCGATCGGATCGGCGCGTTGGAAGTCGCTGAGCAGGATGACCGCGGCGGCGATCGCGGTTCCGACGAAGGCGAAGAGGTCCGTGACCAGATGCTGAAAGCTGCCCTCGATGTTGAGGCTCTGGCGGTTGGCCCGCGCCAGGGTCGACGTCGCGAGCAGGTTGATCACAATGCCCCCCAGGGCGACGACCAGCACCAGCCCCGCCTCGACCTCGGGGGGCGAGAGGAGGCGGCGAACCGCCTCCACACCGATCAGAGCTGCCAGGACCAGCAATGTGATCCCGTTGACCTGTGCCGAGAGGATCTCGGCGCGCTTCAGGCCGAAGGTCATCACCCCTGCGGCTGGGCGCTGCGCGAGGCGCAGAGCCACCAGCGACATGCCGATCGCCGCAGCGTCGGTCAGCATGTGTCCTGCATCGGAGAGCAGGGCCAGGGAGTCGGCGACGATCCCCGCGGCGACCTCCCCCACCATCAGCCCGACGATCAGGGTCAGCGCGATGATCAGCTTGCCCTGGTCGGCGTCCGCCGAGACCCCGTGACCGGGCCCGAGTTCCGCGTGAGCGTGCCCCGTTGACATGTATCCCAGGATAGGGTTGCCGCCGGCACATGAGCGAAGCCGAAAACCCCGGCCTGCTCGACCCATCGCACGAAGTGACGGTCGAAGACGTGCGAGCGCTGACCGGCGCGGCCACCCCCCACTTCGCCCTCCAGGTGCGCAACCGGGTGCGCCGACTGATCGAACCGCTTCCCGACGGGCACCCTGCAAAGGTCGTGGGTGAGCGCGAGATCGTCAGGCTCGAGGATCTGGCCGAGCACAGCGGCGAGCCGCGCGGCCGCGGGCCCGAGAGCTGATGCACCGGGTACTGCCGCTGCTCCAGCCGGAGGCCCGCGAGCGCGCCGAGCAACTCTCCCCGGACGCCCCCTACCTCGACCTGATCGAGGGCGACCTCGACTCCACCGGCACGACCCAGGATCTGATGAGGACCTCCTTCGTGCCGCAGATCTACGAGCGCTACTGGCGCCCAGCACTCGGCCGCGTGATGAAGGGGGTGCGCGGCCCCGGGATGGACGAGGAGATCCGCATCGCGCGCCTGCTCCTCGGCCTCTCGTCGGGTGACTGCGTGCTCGACATCGCCTGCGGGCCGGGCAACTTCTCGCGCGCCTTCGCCGCCGCCGCGGGCGACTCTGGGATGGTCGTCGGGCTCGACGCGTCGCGCACGATGCTGAAGCGCGGGGCCGCCGACCTGCGCCGCTCCGGTCTCGGCAACATGAGCCTGATCCGGGGAGACGCGACGGCGCTGCCGTTCGTCGACGACATCTTCGAAGGCGTCTGCTGCTTCGCCGCGCTGCACCTGTTCGCCGACCCGTTCGCCGGGCTCGACGAGATGACGCGGGTGCTGGCCCCGGGCGGGCGGATCGCCCTGATGACCTCGGTGCAGCGCCAGCTTGGACCACGAGGGCCGCTGAAGCCGGTGACCGAGCGGCTGAGCGGAATCCGGGTGTTCGGGCAGCAGGAGATCGTCGATGCCCTGCGCGAGCGCGGCTTCGAGGACCTCCACCAGCGGCTCAGCGGCCTGGTCCAGTTCGTCGGCGGGCGATTGTCGGCTGGCGCCGGGGGCGCATAGGATCGCCTCGATGAAGGAGCTCGCTCCCGGCGTCTCGCGGATCAAGGAGTTCCCCGGCCCGACGATCAACGTCTATCTGGTCGACGACGTACTGATCGACGCCGGGCGCACCTGGGACCGGCGCCGCATCTTCGGCGATATTGAGGGCCGCGACCTGTCGATGCTCGCCCTCACCCACGTCCATCCGGACCACCAGGGCGTCGCCAAGGACGTCTGCGAGGCCCGCGGGATCCCACTCGCCTGCCACGTCGACGACGTAGATGCGATGGAGGGTCGGCGGCCGGTCCAGGAGGCGGGCGCGGACAACCCGATCAACCGCTTCATCGCCCACGTCTGGCAGGGGCCGCCCTACAAGGTCGAACGACCCTTCACCGAAGGCGACGTGATCGCACGCTTCCGCGTCATCCATGCGCCCGGCCACGCCCGCGGCGAGGTGATCTTCTTCCGCGACTCCGACCGGGTTGCGATCTGCGGCGACGTTATCCGCAACATCAGCTACGCCACCGGCATCCCCGGGATCAAGGAGCCGCCCCCGATCTTCACCTACGACATGGCCGAGAACCGGCGCTCGATCCGCAAGCTCGCCGACCTGAACCCATCGCTGATCCTCGCCGGCCACGGCCCGGCGGTGACCGACATGTCGAAGTTCGAGCGCTTCGTCGAGAAGCTGCCGGCCGACCGAGGAAACGCGGCTAGCGGATCACCTCGATCTCGATCCCGACGTCGAGGCCGGCCCAGGCGCGGTCGGCCGTGAGAACCGGGATACCGAGGTCCCCGGCCAGGGCGAGGCAGGCACGGTCTGCCAGCGAGAGCCCGGCTTCGCGGGTCGGCTCACGCAAGACCGCCGCCAGCTCGGCGTGCGCGGCGTCGAACCCGGCCACCCTTAGGCCGAGGCCCTCCATCTCCTCGCGGAGGCCGCCGATGCCGAGCCCTACCGAGAGCGAGCGCTCAGCGACCTCGCTCCAGTTCACCGAGGAGATCAGGGCGTCGCCGAGCCAGTCCGCCACCTGCTCGGCGCCCGTCTCGTCATTTAGGAGCGCGAGGACGGCCGAGGCGTCAAGGACGGAGGCGACTTCAGGCCTCCCGCCCCTCTTGGGCGGCCGCGCTTCGGCGCTCCGCGATCAGCTCGTCGACAAGGCTGCGGTCGCCGGACGCATGACGGTATCGGCGCTGAAGGCGGGTGAGCGCTTCGGCTCGCTGCTCGAGGACCAGCCGGCCTTCTTCGACTTGGGCGCTCAGCTTGTCGCCGGGCTGGAGCCCCATCTCCTCCCTCAAGGAAGCAGGAATCACGATTCGCCCCTGTTTGCCAAGCCGGACCTCTGGCATCTCAGAGACGATTATGGCATAAAGCTAAGTTCGTGCCACATCATTTGATATGTGGCACCTAGGCGTCCCCTCTGCCCACCAGGCGAGACTCTGCCAGCCGAGTGAAGCTCAGGCCGTCGGTCCAAATGCCTCGATGATGCGGCGCTGGTACTCGATCAATTCCTCCGCCCCGATGAAGTAGGTCGGCGGTGTGAGGAAGAGGCCGTCGGCGCGCTCCGCGGTCGCCTCGACCCGGGCGCGGACCTTGTCCAGCGGTCCCGCGGCGCAGTAGGTCTCGACCATCTCGTCCGAGATCGCCGCCGGGACCCCGGCCAGGTCGCCCTTCCGAAACGCGTCTTGCGCCGCCGCCGCGTTGTCGCCGAAGCCGTGCATCTCGAACAGCGGCATGTATGTGCGGACGGTCGCGTAGAAGGCGATCGTGCGGCGGGCGAGGTCGTTGGCCTTTGCCTGGTCGTCGTCGATCGCGCAGCAGACGGTCGGCAGGTAGTCGAAGTCCTTGCGGTCGCGCCCCGATCGCCGTAGGCCGGTCTCGAAGCCGTCGATCACCACCTCGTCGATCCACTGCAGCGACTGGATCGGGTGGCCGACCAGCCCGTCGGCGACGTCGCCGGCCATCCGCGACATCCCCGACTGCACAGCCGCGGTGTAGATCGGCACCGACTCGCGCGGGGCCGGATGGGGCCGGATCCAGCCCTTGATGTCGATGTCGTAGTAGGTGCCCTCGTAGCGGATCGGCTCTCCCACCCCGGCCCCCTGCATGATCAGCCGCGTCGCCTCGATCGCCTCGCGCAGGTGCGGCGCCGGCTTTCCGTAGTCGGCGTTGTGCCAGGTCTCGTTGAGCCGCTTCACACCGGCGCCGAGGCCGAGGCGGAAGCGCCCCCCCCGAGATCTCGTCGACGTCCAGCGCCGTCACCGCGAGGATGAAGGGGCTGCGGGTGAAGGCCCAGGCGATCCCGGTGGCCACGCCGATGCGCTCGGTGCGCGCCGCCAGGAACGCCGCCTGCGTGACCGAGCTGCGGAACAGCTCCGGCGCCCACGTGCACTCGATTCCGGCCCGTTCGGCGAGCTTCGTCTCGGATTCCAGCTCGGCGACCGAGTTTCCGATCGCGGCGACCGAGATGCGCTCGAGGGCCGACATGCCCCTGCCGGGGCTCAGACGGCGGCCGGCTCGCGCTCGGCGACCTGGGTGAGGATCGCGTTGGCGACCCGCTCCCGATGCCAATGCGAATCGCCGAACATGGCCGAGTCGACCTTGGCCCGCTTCAGCCACAGGTGCAGGTCGTGCTCCCAGGTGAAGCCGATCCCACCGTGCACCTGGAGCGACGCGTTCGCGACCCGCCAGCCGGCGTCGGAGGCATATGCCTTGGCCATCGAGGCCGCCAGCGGCAGGTCCTCCGGCGAGGCGTCGGCCGCCCAGGCGGCGTAGTAGGTCGCCGAGCGCGCGCCCTCGGTCTCCAGCAGCATCTGCGCACAACGGTGCGAGACTGCCTGGTAGGAGCCGATCGGGCGCCCGAACTGCTGGCGCTCCTTGGCGTACTCGACCGCCATCTCCATGGTGCGCTGCGCGATCCCGGTCAGCTCGGCGGACAGCGCAACGCAGACGCGCTGTAGGACCGGGTAATAATCGAGGCCCTCCGCCGGGAGGGTGCGGTCGGCCGCGACCTCGACCCGGTCGAAGGCGACCGAATAGATGAAGCGCGTGAGGTCGATCGACGACTCCCTCTCGATCGTGACCGCGTCCTGGCCGGTCTCGACGATGTGGCGCTTGCCGTCGGCGGTGGCCACGAGGATGAAGTCAGCCGCAGCCGCGTCCCTCACCAGGACCTTTTCTCCGTTCAGTGTCACCCCGCCGTCGACCGGCTGGGCCTCCATCTCGAACTCGCCGATTGCGCCAGCCGATCCAGCGTCGATCAGGGCCACGGTGCCGCGCTTCTCGCCCGCCGCCAGCGGGGCCAGGAACTCGGTTCTGGCTCTCGTCGCCGCAGGTCGCGAGCGCGAGCCCGGCGACGGTGTTTGAGAGCAGCGGCGAGGGCGCCAGCCCATAACCCATCTCCTCGAAGACGGCCGCCAGCTCGACGATCCCCAGCCCCTGGCCCCCGTACTCCTCGGGCAGGGCGAGCCCTGGCCAGCCGAGCTCGACCATCTCCTGCCAGTCGGACTCCTCGAAGCCGAGTTCGGTCTCGGTCAGCTCGCGGATCCGTTCCGACTTGTAGCGGGAAGCGAGGAACTCACGTGCCGTCGCCTTGATCTGTTGCTGCTCGTCGTTTAGGTCGAAGTACACGTCAAGCCTCTCATCGCATCCTCGGTAGCCCGAGCACCCGCTCGGCGATGATGTTCTTGAGGATGTCGGTAGTCCCGCCCTCGATCGAGTTCGCTCGCGAGCGCAGGAACGCGTACTGCCAATGGCCGTCGGCGACCGCGTGGTCGGCGCCGCGAGCGAGCGGTGAGTAGGGGCCCTCGATGTCCATCGCCAGCTCGGTGATCCCCTGGTGGATGTCGGCCCACTGCCACTTGCCGAGTGAACCCTCCGGCCCGGGCGTGCCGCTCTCCATCGTCTTGGTGAGGCCGCGATAGGCGTTGAGGCGCATCGTCTCGGCCTCGATGTGCAGCTGGGCCAGACGCTGGCGATAGTAGGAGTCCTCGGCCGCTGTTCCGCCGTTGACCCTGGTCTCGTTGGCGAGCTTCAGCAGGCGGTCGATGCTGTTGCGGATCTGGGCGATCGCCCCGAAGGCGAGACCTGCGCGCTCGTTCATAAGCGTGGTGATCGCCACCTGCCAGCCCGAGCCGACCTCGCCGATCACGTTCTCGTCCGGGATCCGGGCGCCGTCGAGAAAGATCTCGTTGAACTCACCTTCGCCGGTGATCTGGACCAACGGCCGCACCTGAACCCCGTCCTGCTCCATGTCGAGCAGGAAGTAGGTCAGACCCTGGTGCTTGGGAGCATCGGGGTCGGTGCGGGCAACCAGCATGCACCACTTCGCGTACTGCGCGTAGGTGGTCCAGACCTTCTGCCCGGTGACGACCCATTCGTCGCCCTCCTTCACGGCCTTTGTCTTCAGCGACGCCAGGTCGGAGCCCGACTCAGGCTCGGAGAACCCCTGACACCAGATCTCCTCGGCAGTCAGTATCGGTTCCAGATACCGCTGCTTCTGCTCCTCGGTGCCGTGTGCGATCACGACCGGGCCACCCATCGCGAGCCCCAGCACGTTCGCCGGCGGCGGCGTCTGAGCGAGTGTCGCCTCCATCACGAAGATCGCCTGCTCGATCATCGTCGCGCCGCGACCGCCGTACTCCTTCGGCCACGAGATCCCGGCCCATCCCGCCTCGTGCATCTTCAGCTGCCACTCGCGACGGAACTGAACTATCTCGTCGAAGGTCTCCGGCTCGGGCCCCGGATGGTTCTCCTCGAGCCAGCTGCGAACCTCGTCGCGGAAAGACTCTTCCTGCGGGGTCAGCGAGAGGTCCACGGAGCGGCAGCATATAGAGATTGGCCGGCTGGCCAGGGGCGGAATCGGGCGTCTCTCTGAGCCGCATGCTCGGCACTTGAATGACGAAGGACGCCGATTGGGCGCCCTTCGCTCTGATGAATTTGCGGCTGGTGTTCAGCCACCACCTCCGCCGCAGACCGTGAGCCCGTAGGCCTTTGTGAGCTTGTTCACCTGCTTGAAGGGCCCAGGCCCGTTGCTCAACAACACGGTCGGATCCTTCTTCGCCTGGTCGAGCGCTCCCTGCGCCCCTGTGACGATCGCGTTCACCTTTGCCTCATCCCCTGTTGGCGCACCTAGCGCCTTGATCTGGTTGATCTGGCTCTGGATCGAAGGGATGACCGCGTCGGTTGCAAACTTCGTCTGTGCCGACTTGGACGGCGGTCCCTTCGGACGCTTCTTCGTGCCGAACTGCTGATTGGCGGCCTGGTTGATCTGCTGGTTCCCCTTCTTGCAGATCGCGTTGCCCTTCTTCAGGAACTCCGCCTTGGTCAGAGCAGCAGTCGTGGAGGTGCTGCTGTTGTTGCTGCTTCCGCAGGCAACGAGGACGAGACCCACAGTCAAAACCGCTGCGACCGCTAGCCCCCCGTAGAGACTGCTTCGCATCGATACCTCCTAGTTGTGGGTCAGCGGCGGCACCCTACAGGCCGCCGGAGACATCGTGCAGACAGCGCACGCAGCGGCCGATGCCGTATGGGGAGCTGCGACCCTCGCCGGGCTCAGGAGCCAAGACCGCAGAAGCTGAGGCCGTAATCCGCGGCCAACCTGCTTGTCCTGAACGGGGCCTCCTTGGACTGCGATCCGAACAGGGTCGGAGCCGCCTTCACCTTGTTGACCGCCGACTGCTCCTCGTCGATGAGCGCCTTGATCTTCTGTTCCGCGCCGGGAGCGGGGCCCAGAGCGCGGATTTGATCGAGTTCCTTCTGGACCGTGGGGATGGCGACCTGCCCCAGCTTCGCGACCTCCGCGCTCGTCGGCGGCCCGATGCTCTCACCTCGTTGATTGGCCAGCCGAGCCTGAGCCTTCAAGAGGTCATGGACAGCCCTGCCGATGTGCGCGTTGCCCTTCAGACAGATCGCGCTGGCCTTCCTCACGAACTCGGCCTTCGAGTTCCCGGTCGTGCCGGAGTTGCCGTCGCTGCTGCTGCCACAGGCCGCAAGAACGATTCCCGCGGTGAGAATCGCCACGCAGGCCAGCCCCCGGATCAGACCGCTGCGCATCAGGTCTCCTTGATTGGGGAATCGGGCCGGCGCACTCTAGCGGGCGCGCCTGTCGGTTCAGACGCGCTGGATGATCGTGCCGGTGCCGAGCCCGCCACCGCAGCACATCGTCACCAGACCGATCTCCTTGTCGGAGCGCTCCAGCTCGTGCAGCAGCGTCGTGATCAGGCGGGCGCCGGTCGACCCGAGCGGATGCCCGAGCGCGATCGCGCCGCCGTTGACGTTGACCCGGTCCATGTCGGGCTCCAGCTCGCGTCGCCAGGCGGCAACGACAGAGGCGAACGCCTCGTTTATTTCGATCAGGTCGATGTCGTCGATCTTCATCCCGTTGCGCTCCAGCAGCTTGCCGGTCGCCGGGATTGGGCCGGTGAGCATGATCACCGGATCGACGCCGACCGTGGTCTGGTCGACGACCCGGGCGCGGGGCTCCAGCCCCAATGCGTCGGCCTTCTCGCGGGTCATCATCAGCACCGCGGCGGCTCCGTCGGAGATTTGGGAGGAGTTGCCGGCGGTGATCTTGCCGTCCTCCTTGAAGGCCGGCTTCAGCTCCGAGAGCTTCTCGAGGCTGGTGTCGGGCCGGATTCCCTGGTCGGTGACGTAGGTGTCGCCGTTGACCGAGAAGGGAACGATCTCGCGCTCGAAGCGGCCTTCCTCGGTCGCCTTGGCGGCGAGCTGGTGCGAGCGCAGGCCGATCTCGTCGAGCTCGGAGCGTGGGATCTCCCACTTGTCGGCGATCATCTCCGCCGAGATCCCCTGGGGGACGAGGTTGTAGTGCTCGAGCAGCTCCGGGCTGAAGGCCGCGCCGTGCTCGGACATCACCTGCATGCTGTCGGCGAAGGAGATGTGACCCATGTGCTCGACGCCCGATCCGATCGTCACGTCGTGCACGCCGGAGGCGATCAGGGCGGCGCCGAAGTTGACCGCCTGCTGGGCGGAGCCGCACTGGCGGTCGACGGTGGTGGCGGGCGTCTCAAGCGGCAGGCCGGCCTCGAGCCAGGCGTTGCGGCCGATGTTCAGCCCCTGCTCACCGAACTGCTGCACGCAGCCGGCGATCACGTCCTCAACCTCGGATGCCTCGATGCCGGTGCGCTCGATCAGCTCCGAATAAGTCTTTGCCAGCAGATTCGAGGGATGGACGTCCTTGTAGTAGCCCTTCTCCAGGTGGCCGCGCCCGATCGGGGTGCGTACCGCCTCGACGATGACGACCTCTCGGCCTCCGAACTTGCCGTTCTGCATCGGGAAAGCCCTCCGTTCGCTTAGGTCAGTGGGAGGCCAGCGAATCGGCCGCCTGTAAGCAATCTTATTGGATTGACTGGCTCGTCAGCCAGGGGTGGGCGCGGCTGAGCCGGGCGCTCAGTTACCAGCCGGCTCCGGCACCGGTTCTGACGGTGCGACTCTGAGCATCTTTGCGGGCCCGGGCGGCAGCCACCAGTTCCAGCGCCCCATCAGGCGCATGATCGAGGGCACGAGTAATGCTCGGATCACCGTGGCGTCGAAGATGATCCCCGCCGCGAGGGCTATCCCGAACTGCTTGATGTCGACTCCGGGGCCGGTCGACATCGAGAAGAACGCGAACATCAGCACCAGTGCCGCGCTGGTCACCAGCTTGCCCGTCCGCATCAGCCCGAGCTGGATCGCTTGGGGGGTGCGTCCGGTCTCGTCGTAGGCCTCCCGCATGCGGGTCAGCATGAATACCTCGTAGTCCATCGAGAGGCCGAACAAAAACGCGAAGACCATCAGCGGGATCCAGGATTGGATCGCCCCCGTGGCTTCAACCCCCCAGATCGCCTTCGCCCCGTGGCCCTCCTGAAAGATGAAGACGACGATTCCATAGGCGGCTGCCAGCGATACCAGGTTGAGCAGCACCGCCTTCAGCGGCAGAAGCAATGATCGGAAGGCACGCGCCAGCAGCAGGAAGGTGAGGACGACGACGAACGCGAGGACGTAGGGGAAATTCCCGTACACGGCGTGGACGAAGTCGCGGTTTTCGGGCGCCGCCCCGCCCAGCGTCAGCTGTACCGAGTGGTCGATTTGGGCCTGGGCGGCGGGTAGGACGTCGTTCTGGAGATCAGAGATCGTCCCCCGGGACATCTTGCTCTCGGCGTCGACGCTCGGGAAGGATTCGACCAGTGCGTTGCCATGGCCTCGCCAACCGCTGCCCTTCGGAGCGACCGCGGCCGCGACGTCCGGCGTTCGGTCGAGCTTGGAGACCAGGAGATTGAGATTCTTCTGGGTCGGCCCGTGCTCGGCGAGGACGACGTAGGGCTCCAGGACTCCCGGCGTGATCTGGGCCGCGGTGAGTGCGTCGCGCCCGTCGATCGCATCGCCGGATCCCGGCAGGTCCTTGGCCTGCGCATTCGCGGGGTTGAGCTTCGACGCCGGAACCAGCAGGGCGGCGACGATCAGCAGGCCGATCCCCGCCGTAACCACCGGGCGGCGGATCACGATCCCCGCCCAGCGACCCCAGAAGCCCTCGTCCACGTACTCGCCGGCGTGGAAGCGCTTCGGCAGCAGCCGGATCTTGTTGATCCGCTCGCCGAGCAGCGACAGCAGCGCCGGCAGAAGCGTGATCGAGGCGAGCACCGAGACAGCCGGGATCAGCATTCCGCCGATCCCGATCGCGCGGATGAAGGGCAGCGGCAGGATGATCATGCTCAGCAGCCCGATCGCGACGGTCGAGCCTGAGACCACGACCGAACGGCCGGCGCGGCGCATCGTCGCCGCGATCGCCTCCTCGCCCTCCTCTCCCTTCGCCAGCTCCTCGCGGAAGCGGAAGATCATCAGCAGCGAGTAGTCGATCGCCACCCCGAGCCCCACCAACGCGATCAGGAACTGGACGATCACCGAGACATCGGTGACGTAGGTGACCAGCCAGATGACGCCGAAGGTGGTCAGGATCGAGCTGGCGGCCACGGCCAGCGGCATCAGGACCGCCGGCAGGGTGCCGAAGACGAACAGCAACACGAGCAGGGCGCCTACGGTGCCGAGCAGGATCTCGACCGCGAGGCTGGGGCCGTTGCCGCTGCCGCTGGCCGTGTTGAGCGGTTCGATCCCCGTCAGATGGGCGGTGACGCCCGCGGGCGCCGCCTGCTTGAGCGCCGCGCGGACCCTGGGGATAGCGCCCGAGGTGCTGAATTTCGGCAAGCCGGGGGGATAGATCTCGGCGAAGGTGGTGTGACGGTCGCCGGAGACGTAGGCGTCGCTGCCGGTCGAGTAGAAGGAGCTGACGCGTGAACCGCCGTCGGCCTTCTGCCCGGCGGAGATCGCCTTCGCGATCCCTCGGTCCTTGGTCACGTCGCCGTTCGAGTGGAAGACAGCGACAAGGGGCACCTGGGCCCCGGTGCCGAGGCTGTGCAACGCGCGCTGGTTCGCCTCGTACGCGGAGTAGCCGGGGATCGAGAAGTTCTCCTGCCAGCGGTTGGAGACCTGCCCGGCGCCGATCATCCCGAAGATCACCAGACCGACCCAGGCCGCGATCACGTAGCGGCGGCGGCGGACCACGAAGTGGCCCAGCCGTTCCAACGTGCTCATCGAGAGCCTGCCTCTTTCGAGCCCTGCCAAGGGATCACAAATCTCTTATAGCGAATCGCTTGCATCGGATTGTTGTCCGATCGTGATAACAACCCATCCGCGTGAACGCCTCGGAGGGGTACAAGCATCCAGCGATCGCGGGGAGCGGAACAATCGCCACCGGCCTGGCGGCGACCGCGACCGCGACCGGAAAGACGTTGCTGCTGGCCCGCAGCGACGCATCGGCGTGGCGGGCCGAGGAGAAGGCGACGGCGGCCTGCGCGAAGATCGAGGGTGCCGACTCGAGCCGCCTCAAGGTGACCACCGATCCCGCCGACCTCGCCGATTGCGACGTCGTGGTCGAGGCGGTGATCGAGGACCTGGAGGTGAAGGGCGAGCTGCTCTCCACGGTCGGCGCGTCGGCCCCGGATGCCGACCTGGCGACGACGACATCCTCGCTCTCGGTCGGCGAGATCGGCAAGCGCAGCGGCCACGCTGACCGATTCTTCGGCCTTCACGTCTTCAACCCGGTGCCGCGGATGAAGCTGGTCGAGCTCTGCTTCCCCGATGGCGTCAACAACGGCGTCAAGGAACGGGCGCTCGCCTGGTGCGGCGCGCTCGGCAAGACCGCGGTCGAGGTCCCCGACCAGGCCGGGTTCGTGGTCAACCGCCTGCTCTTCCCCTACCTCTTCGACGCGGTGCGGATGCTCGAGCGCACCGGGATGGAGCCCGGCGAGGTCGACTCCTGCATGACCCTGGGCGCCGGACACCCGATGGGACCGCTGGCGCTTCTCGACTTCGTCGGCCTCGACGTCGCCGAGGCGATCGGCGACGCGCTGCACGCCGACTCCGACGAGCCCGCCCACAAGCCGCCCGGGATGATGGTCGAGATGGTCGGCGACGGCAAGTTGGGCCGCAAGTCCGGCGCCGGTTTCTACGACTACGGCTAGGCGGCTGCGAACCATCGCATCTCGGAGTCCTCGGCCGATCGACTCGCTCCTGCACGACTCCAGTGCACTCGCTTCGCCGATCGACCTGCGTCCGCCGAGCTGCTCGGTTCTCGCCGCCTGACCCCACCGCATCCCCGTCACAATCGAGGCCGGAATGAACGAAACCGGCGGATTGATCCTCGGGCTCGCGGTCGCGATCGCGGCATTGAGCACGATCGCGGGCCTGATCAATGTCCCCTACCCGATCGTGCTGGTGATCGGAGGGCTCGGTATCGGGCTGGTCCCCGGCCTCCCCGACGTAACCCTCGACCCGGACCTGATCCTGGTCATCTTCCTGCCGCCGCTGCTCTACGCGGCCGCGTTCTTCGCCTCGCTGCGCGATCTACGCCGCAATCTGAGGCCGATCACGATGACCGCGGTCGGACTGGTGATCGCCACCGCCGTCGGGGTGGCGCTCGTCGCGCACGCCCTGATCGACGGCATGACATGGGGAGCGGCCTTCGCCCTCGGCGCGATCGTCGCCCCCACCGACCCGATAGCCGCCAACGAGATCATGAAGCGGCTCGGCGCCCCGCGCCGCCTCGTCACGATCATCGAGGGCGAGGCCCTGATCAACGACGGCATGGCGCTGGTGATCTACCGCTCCGCCGTCGCCGCCGTGGTCGGGGGCAGCTTTTCGATCTGGTCGGGGGGGCTCGACTTCGTGCTCGCGGTAATCGGGGGAATCGCGATCGGCCTGCTGGTAGGGGGCGCGATCGCCGAGATCCGCCGCCGGATCGAGGACACGCCGGTGGAGATCACGATCTCGCTCGCGACCGGCTACGCCGCCTATCTCCCCGCCGAGGCGATCGGCGTCTCGGGGGTGCTCGCCGCCGTCACGGCAGGGATCTACCTGGGCTGGAAGGCGCCCGAGATCGCCTCCGTGACCCAGCGCCTGCAGGGGCGCCCTGTCTGGGAGCTGCTCCAGTTCCTTCTCAACGCGGTCCTCTTCGTGTTGATCGGCCTCCAGCTCCCGGTCGTGGTCGGGGACCTGGGGGGAATCTCCGCGATGACCATGGTCGGCTACGCGGCGGCGATCTGCGCCACGGTCGTCGGCGTGCGCCTGATCTGGTCCAACACGACGCCCTACCTGGTCAGGGCACTGGACAGGCGCCCCCAGCAGCGAGCCCGCCGGGTCGGCTGGCGGCCGCGCCAGATTGCCGCCTGGGCGGGGATGCGGGGAGCTGTCCGCTGGCCGCGGCGCTTGCACTGCCCCTGCACACCGACGCCGGCGAGCCATTCCCGCACCGCAATCTGATCATCTCCTGGCCTTTTCGGTGATCCTTTTCACCCTCGTTGTCCAGGGCCTGACGCTGCCGTGGCTGCTGCATCGTCTGCGCGTTTCCGACGACAGGCAAGAGGAGGCAGAAGAGGAGGTGCAGGCGCGGCTCCGCGCGGCTTCGGCGGCTCTCGAACGACTCGATGAGCTGGCCGGCGAAGACTGGACCCGCGAGGACACGATCGAACGCGTGAGGCGGTTGTACGAATACCGCCAGCGCCGCTTCAACGCCCGGCGTGACGGCGATGACTCCGAAGGCATCGAGGATCGGCCGCTCGCCTACCAGCGGCTGTCCCGCGAGCTGTTCAACGCCCAGCGGCAGGCGGTCGTCGAGATGCGAAACAACGGCGAGATTTCCAACGACGTGATGACGCGCGTCGAGCGCGACTTGGATCTAGAGGACTCGCGACTGGAGATTTAGCCAGGCCGCGCTTTACGCGGCGGCGTTGCGGCGCCGGCGGCCGCTGAGGTCCCAGATCACGTCTGCCTCCGAGATGCCCTGGAGGCGTGCAACTTCCGCGACCTCTTCCCAGGGCAGCTCGGCTTCCGGGAGCTCATCCCAGCGGGCAAGGTCCAGCCCCTCCAATGCGCCCTGCAGGGCGGGGCCCAGATGCTGCTCGGAGCGCAGCAACGCCCTCAATACCTCAAGCTGCTTATCGGTCATCCGCACGACCCACATGGTGCCTCCGGGAGTGGAAGGTCGGGTCGGAACGGCAGGCTAGGCACGGAAACGGACAGAACGCAAAACTCCTGGACCTAGCCCTTTCCCGCTGTCTGCCTCCTGCCTTCGACCCCCCTGATCCGCACCGCCTCGATGCGGTTCTCACGTACGGATTCGACCCTGATCCTGTAACCGTCCGCGGTGATCGAGTCACCGCGCTTCGGCAGCCGGCCGAGCTCCGCGAACACGTAACCGCCGATCGAGTTGTAAGCGTCGGTGTCGACCGGCAGCTCGATCCCGGCGTCCTCCAGATCGCCCAGCGACACGTGACCGCGAACGAACCACTCGCCGTTGCTGAGCTGGCGCAGGTCGCCGGCCCGCGAGTCGGTCTCGTCCTCGATCTCCCCCACGACTTCCTCGAGGATGTCCTCGACGGTGACGATGCCGACCGTCCTTCCGTACTCGTCGACCACCACCGCGATCGAGGCCCGTTGTCGCTGCAGATCCTGGAGCAGGTCGTCCAGGGGTCTGGTCTCGGGGACGATCAGCGCGTCGCGCACGACCGACTCGATCGGAGCTTCTGGCCCCTCGTCCATGTAGAGGCGGGCGAGCCTGTTGTTGTGGACGATGCCCTTGATGCGATCCGGGTTGTCGTCCTCGGTGACGACCAGACGAGTGTGTCCCGACGTGACGCAGCGGCGCAGCGCCCTCTCGACGGTCTCCGAGGCATCGACGGTGACCACCGCCGGGATCGGCGTCATCACCTCGCGCGCCTCCTGCTCGTGGAGGTGAAAGACGCCATCCAGCATCCCCGCTTCCCCGGGGTCGAGCGAGCCCCCCGTCTGCGAGCGCGAGGATTGGGCGATCAGCACCTTGATGTCCTCCTCCGAGGTCGCCTCCTGGCCCAGCGAGTCTGCACGCACCCCGAACAGGCGGACGATCCAGGTGGCGAACGCGGTGAGGGCGACCGCGAAGGGAGCGCTGATCGTCCGAAACACGCCCAGAGGACGGGCAAGACGCCGTGCCGCGCTCTCGGTGTGGGCAATCGCGAGCAGTTTCGGCACCAACTCGCCGAGCGAGATGTGGATCGAGGTGACGAACAGGAAAGCCAGCGCCACCGCAATCGCCGCGGCGGCCGCGTCCGAGGAGCCTCCGAAGACGGGTTCCAGCAGCTTTGCCAGCGAGGGCTCGCCGAGGAAGCCGATCCCGATCGAGCACAGGGTGATGCCGACCTGGCAGGCGGCGATGTATTCGGAGAGGTGCTCGACCTGGTCGAGCGCCTGCTCGGCGCCGCGCTGACCTTCCTTCGCCATCGTCTCCAATCGCGACTTGCGCGAGCGGACCAGACCGATCTCAGCCGCGACGAAGAGCCCGTTGAGGACGACCAGCAGGAGCAGCAGCACGAGGAGGATGACGGTCATCGGTGTCCTCCCGTGCGGGCCTCGGGCGGGCGTCTATGCAGCTGCGTACTTCGCGGACGGTCGTCGTCTTCTGCCATCGCCGGCCGGCATCAAGTTAGCAGCCGGCCGTGCGGCTACGCGAGCGCGTCGATCTTCCCGGCCAGCTCGAAGTCGTTTGCGGTCAGGCCACCCTCGGCGTGGTTTGTGATCGTCACCTTGACCTTGTCCCATGACAGTTCGAGGTCCGGATGGTGACCCATGCCCTCGGCCGGCTCGACGAGGCTGTCGACGAACCTGACCGAGCCGACGAAATCGCCGTTCTCGAAGGTCTTGGTGATCGCGTCGCCCTCGCGTTTCCAGCCGTCCAAGCCGGCCAGTCGCTCCTCGATCTCCGAGTCTGAAAGAAGTGCCATAGTGACCTCCTCGTGCGTATTGCGAGCCTGGTTCCCTCCTCCACCGAGATGCTATTCGCCCTCGGGCTGGGCGACAGCGTCGTCGCCGTCACCCACGAGTGCGACTTCCCCGCCGCCGCGCACCGCAAGCCGCATCTGACTCGCACCGTGATCCCCGAGGGCCTGTCGGCGCGGGAGATCGACGCCGAGGTGAAGCGGGTGACCGGCGAGGGCCGGGCTCTCTACGAGCTCGACCAGGAGCGGCTCGCCGAGCTCGAGGTCGACCTGATCGTGACCCAGGCTGTCTGCGAAGTCTGCGCGGTCTCCTACGACGACGTGGTCGCCGTCGCCGACCGTCTGCCGTCAAAGCCCGACGTGATCTCGCTTGACCCCTCGACGCTCGCCGGGGTGCTCGCCGATGTCGAGCGACTTGCCCAGGCGGCCGGGGTACCCGACGCGGGGCGCGAACTGCGCGCCACGCTGGAGACGAGGCTCACAGCCGTGCGCGAGAAGGTCGCCGGCGCTCCTCGCCCGACGGTGCTGGCGCTGGAGTGGCTCGACCCCCCGGTCCTCGGCGGCCACTGGGTGCCGGAGATGATCGAGATCGCCGGCGGCGAAGCGCTGCTCTCGAAGCCTGGGGAGAAATCACGCGAGGTCGAGTGGTCAGATCTCGAAGCCATTCGCCCCGATGTTGTGGTTTCGATGCCCTGTGGTTACTACGTCGAGGAAGCGGCCCGACAGACGGAGCCGCACCTCGACAAGCTCGTCCCTGGTGAAGGCGGGCTCGGTGGCGTCTGGGCGGTCGACGCCGCATCATCATTTTCGCGACCGGGTCCGCGCCTGGTCAACGGAGTCGAGCTGCTGGCCAGCCTGCTGCACCCCGACCAGGTCGAGATGCCATCCACCCCCCCGCGCTCTCTTGGTGGTCACCACGCTGGGCCTTGAGGACCGCGCAACCGACGAGGCGCCGGCCCAGAGCTAGGCCAGCGCCACGCTCGCGACCGCCGCGACGATCCCCAGTAAGGACATCGCAGCCACCTCGACCGGAACCCGGTTGGGCCCGAGGATCTCCCGATCTCCGGCCAGGATCAGCAGCCCGAGGAGGACTCCCGCCCCGGCTCCGAAAAGGTGGGCGCCGATCGCGATCCCGGGGATGCCGAAGGTGAGCGCCAGGTTGACCACCAGCAGGATGCCGAGCTGAGCTGCAATCGATTCCAGTCGACGGCCCCGGGCGATCACGAATGCTGCCGCGAAGAGGCCGAAGATTGCCCCCGAGGCTCCGACCGCCGGCGTGCTGGGCTCGAGCAGCACGACACCCAGCGACCCTGCAAACAGCGACGCGAAATACATGGCTAGGAAGCGAGCTTTTCCGAACGCCGGCTCGAGCAGCTGCCCGAGGATGTAGAGCGCGTACATGTTGAAGGCGATGTGCAGGAGGCCGGCATGTAGGAAGCCGCCGGTCAGCACGCGGTACCACTCGCCGTCGGCGATTTTCGGCGCGAAGACGCTGAAGTTGTCGATCACGTTGCCGCCCCCGTTCAAACCGCCGCTGCCGGAGCCGACCTCGATCAGGAACACGATCACGTTGATGGCGATCAGGACGGTGGTTGCTGAAGTCGCCCCGGCGCGCCCAAAGGCGGCCGTCCCGGTGCGCACCTTGGTCCTCTCGCGCGCGCACTCGGGGCAGCGCATCCCCACCGACGTCGTGGTCATGCAGTCAGGGCAGATCGGACGCCCGCAGTTCGAGCAGGAGACGCCGGTCTCGCGGTCGGGGTGCCGGTAGCAGGTGGCCATTAGATGAGTGATGGCATGGCCACGTGCGACTGGGGGCGCGCTTGGCCGACCAGATCTAGGATCTCGCGCTTCGCGCTCGTACGCGCCTTCGGCGCTGGCGAAGCCTTTGGTGGTGCCAAAGGCGAGCCCGAGGAACTCGCGCTTCGCGCTCGCACCGCGCCCTTCGGGGGCTGGATGCGACGGCCAGGCGCGTCATCCAGGCGTGCGGGGATCATGGGATTGCTCATCTCGGGAGCTGAGGCTACCGGCGCCGCATGAGCGGCCCCTGAGGCGACGTCAGTCGGACATCGAGATCGTGACCAGGGGCGAGGAGGTCGGGTGCTTGCTGCCGCCCTGCGGCTCGAGGGTCACCATCACCCTGTCGGCGCCGGTGAGCTGATGCGGGATCGAGGTGCTGGCGCTGCCGTCGCGGCGCACGTCGAACAGCGACGAGGGCTCCGTCCGACCCCCCTTCTGCACCCAGGCCTCGTAGACGCGGCCCCTGCGGGCCTCCTCGAGGCCGGTGAGCATCAGGGTGCCAGAGTCACCGCTCTTTTCCAGCGTCGCGTGCACGCTGCCACCCTGCGCGGCCGTTCTCGTCGTCGTCGTCTCATCGCCACCACCCCCACCGCGCAGCGCGTAGCCGCCGACGACCGCCACGATCAACCCAACCGCGGTCAGCGCCGCGGCCGGTCGCCAGAGGAAACCCCACAGGCCGGGCGACTTGCGGCGCGGTTGAACGGCAGAACGCCTCGCTTCCCAGCCCGCTGGACCCGCAGTCTCGGCGACGTCGGAGCGAACCTCGGCCATCAACCGCGAGCGCAGGCCGGGGGGCGGCTCGAGCTGCGGGACCGACTCCCCGATCATGTCGATCGCCAGCTGCAGCCAGTGCAGCTCGCCTCGGCAGCGCTCGCACGCCTCCAAATGGATTTCCAGCGCCTCGGTCTCCTCCGCCTCGAGCGAGCCGAGCAGGTAGGCGGCGAGGTCGGCGCGCCAGCGCCTGTGCTCGTCGACGGCGCTCATCAGATCCCCTCGGCAAGTTGGGTGCGGATCTTCTCGATCCCGAGCCGCATACGGCCCTTGACGGTGCCCAGCGGCATGCTCAGCATCTCGGCGATCTCCGAGTGGCTGAAACCGCCGAAGTAGGCGAGCTGGATCACCTTCGACTGCTCGCTGGGAAGCTCGCTGAGCGCCCCACGCACCTGTTGCGCGGAGTCGCGCTGTATGGCCTGCTCGTCGGTGAGATCTGGTGAGGGGCGATGCTCGAGCGCCGCCTCATCGTCGAAGTCGAGCTTCGGGGCCTTTCCCGAGTGGCGGCGCAATGCGTCGATGGCGCGGTTTCGGACTATGCCCAGCGTCCAGGCCCGAACGCTTCCCCGCGCCCGGTCATATCGGGCGCCGCTGCGCCAGATCGAGAGGAAAGCCTCCTGGGCGACGTCCTCGGCGCTGGAGCGATCGCCGACGATCCGGTAGGCGACCGAGTATGCGGCTCCGCCGTGGCGGTCGTAGAAGACCTCGAATGCCTCCGGGTCCTTCTCCGCGACCAGGGGCATCAGTTCCTCGTCGCCGAGGCGTTCCGCCCTCTTCTTGTCTATGGCCACTGCCTGGTTACCCCGTGTCGCGGGTGCCCTGATCGGGGCGCACCGCCATCGCGTATGAACGTCCAATCCAGCCTACGGTCCTCGCCGTGGGGCGGATCATCACAATTCGTCCGCCCGGCGCGAAAACATCAAGAGGAGCAACCTGGAGGAACTATGGAAGGCTCAAGCCCAGCACGGTTGTACGCCACCCTGGTCGGCGGCACGCTCGTGATCGGGGGGATCATCGGCTTCTTCTACAGCTCGTCGTTCGGAAGCCCGGGCCACGTCGACGCCGTGTTCGGGATCCTCGACGTCAACGGGTGGCACAACGTCTTCCACATCGTCACCGGCGGCTTGGGTCTGCTGGTCGCGGGCTATGCGGCCCGCCAGTATGCGCTCGGCCTCGGGGTCGTGTACATCGCGATCGCGATCTGGGGATTCATCATCGGCGATGGCCACTCGATCCTCAGCGTCATCCCGGTGAACACCGCGGACAACTTCCTGCACGTGATCCTGGGCGTGCTTGGGGTCGCAGCCGGGTTGGCAACACCCGCGGTTGCGAGAAAGCGGACCGCAGCGGCGACCTAGAGCCGCGAACGCAGCTCGTCCGTCAGCCCGCGCAGCCCACCGCCACTGCGCTGGCGGCTGCGACGGCGCAGCTCGAACAGCACCAGGGCCCCCGTGGCGACGCCGCCGGCGGTGACCGCGATCGCCGGCCGCACCCAGTTGCGGGGGTCGCGCAACGCCTCCAGCTCTGACTCGGTGAGCGCGGCGGCCCAGTCGGAGAGCTCGTTTGCGGCGGCCTCGGCAACCGCGGAGAAGGTCTCCTCGAGCCTGCCGGAGAGTCTGTCAGGGGGATCGATTGGCCTCAATGCGTCCGCGAGCAGTCGCTCGACTGCGTGTTCAGTCATCGCCGGCCTCCTCGTCCATCTGCTCTTGAAGCTGCTTGATCGCGCGGTGGATCAGCACCTTGGTCGCCCCATCGGTGCGACCCAGGGCGCGCGCGATCTCGCGGTTGTCCATGCCGAGCGCGAAGCGCATGATCAACGCCTCGCGACGATCGTCGGGAAGGTGCTGCAGCCCGGCCATCACGTTGCGCAGCTCCTCGCGCCCCTCGACCACCGCCTCGGTGCCGTGCAGTGCCGAGATCGGATCGGCGCTGTCCAGCGGCGTCTGCGGGCGCCGCGACCGGTCGCGGAAGTAGTTGGAGGCGAGGTTGTGGGCGATGCGGATCAGCCAAGGCCGCAGCGGCCTTCCGTCCGACTCCCGCCTCGCCCGGTCGAAGTGCCGGTAGGCCTGGAGGAATGCCTGCTCGGTGAGGTCCTCGGCGTCGTGATGGTTGCCGAACCTGTAGTAGGCATAGGAGTAGACGTCGCGCAGGTGGGCCCTGTAGAGGTCCTCGAAGGCGCGATCCAACTCCGCCTTCGCGACCGGGTCCGTTGGTGGGCCGGCTTCGATCTTTTCCTCTGCCACGGAGCAAGCGTACCCTCGCCAGTGCCGCGTCGATCGATCGATTCCCGGCTTTGGCGAGCGAGAACCGAGCATGGCAAGGACGCAGGGGGCCCAGGTAGTTGACGCTACCTGGGCGACTGAGGACGCAGCCAGGCGAAGGTTCGCAGCCGCCAAAACGGGGATGGATCGGTTGACGTGGCACTAGGCGGCCCGGCGGGAGCGCTCTGCACGGCGCAATCCCGCGACCCATTCGTCGGTTCCAATCCTGCCCTCGATCAGCGCCGCAAGCCCCAGCAGGCCCTCCGCCTCGACCCCGGCAGCCGCGATCGTCTCGGCGATCAGCGGCACAGAGTCCAGGCCCTCCGAGGCCTGGCCGATCTCGGCCCGGATCTGATCGGCGGGCATGCCGGCGCCCAGCAGCTCTCCGGCGCGACGGTTGCGGCTGCCGGGCGCCAGCACGGTCGCGGTTAGGTCGCCGACCCCGGCAAGCCCGACGAAGGTCTCCTGCCTGGCGCCGCGAGAAATCGCGTATTCGACGCACTCGCGCCAGATCTCCCCCGCGGCGATCCCCGCCGCGTTCAGTCCGTGCGGCTGCGCGGCGGCCGCAGCGAGCGCGGCGGCGTTCTTGGCGGCCCCGGCCATTTCGACCCCGAAGATGTCCCCGGAGCGCTCACATCCGAGACCGGCGCGGTCGAACACCTCGCCGA
Source organism: Solirubrobacterales bacterium (assembly GCA_038317345.1). GTDB lineage: Bacteria > Actinomycetota > Thermoleophilia > Solirubrobacterales > 70-9 > Mayfieldus. Next base: position 4,480 of record JBBQBH010000019.1, on the reverse strand, counting down.
GCTGGGCCCGCAGGTCGGGGTCGGCGGAACCGAGCACCAACGCCGCGGAGCCGGAGACGGCCTCGCGTGCGTGAGCTGGGCCGCCGAGGCTGGCGATCGCGCGGGCGCGGACCCGCCCGCCCACGTACTCGCTCGGAAGCTCGCCCTGAGGCGCGACCAGCCCCTTGCTGAGCAGCAGGATCGCCGTGCGCTCGCCGATCCGGTCGGCGATCGAGCCGACCGCCTGCGGCAGCGCCTTCGACGGGACCGCGAGGCAGACCAGATCGAGTCCGGCGAGCTCGATCTCGGAGGCGCGCTTGACCTGCAGCGATTCCGGCAACCGCACCTCGGGCAGATAGAACTCGTTGATCCGCGCTTCCTCCATCGCCTGCGCCTGTTCGGGGCTGCGGGTGCCGAGCTGCACCTCGAGCCCACCGCGCGCGAGCAGGACTGCAACCGCGGTGCCCCAGCTGCCGGCGCCGATCACCGCGGCGCGGCGCACCGGCGACAGACCGCCCAGGTCCTCCCACTGCAACTCGACGTTGGGCCAGATGCGCCCCGTCACCGTCGCCGCCAGGGCCGGCGAGGGCTGCTCTGAGCGCGGGAAGGTGATCGGGCGGCCCATGCGGATACTCACCTTTCGAGGACGGATCCGCCAACCGCGGCGGACCCGCTCGGTACCGTTCACCGCCACCGGCAGCACCGGAGCCCCGGTCTGAAGGGCGAGCCGCCCGACCCCACGCTTCGGGGTCCCGAGCGAGCCGGATCGGATCCGCGTGCCCTCGGGGAAGATGCACACCGTTCCGCCCCGTTCCAGGACCATCCGTGCGGTGGTCATCGCATCCTCGTCGGACTCGCCGCGTCGGATCGGAAAGGCGCCGCAACGCGAGAGCAGCCATCCCTGCCAGCGCTTTTCGAACAGCTCCCGCTTGGCGACGTAACACATCGGCTTTCGCCACGGAAGCGAAGCCCCGATCACGAACGGGTCGAGGAAGCTCCGGTGGTTGGAGGCGACGATGAGCGCGCCCTTGACTCGAGCGTGCTTGCGGCCACCCTTCGAAAGCCGCAGCCAGATCCAGAGGGCCGGCTGCACCAGGCCGCGCGCCAGCATGTACATCGGCCAATTGACGCCGTGCTTGCGCGTGTATTCGTGGTAGCGCAGAAGGGGGTCCTCGCCCATGCATTGGGCTACACGAGGGTTCAGGCGGCGTTACAGGCTGGGACGCTAGTCGCTAGTCGCTAGTCGCTCGGGGCCCAGGTCCAGGCGCAACTCACCACGCCGCCTCGATGATTGTTCGAAGTTGCTCGCGGTCCGGCGGATCGGGCGTAAAGGCGAGCTGGGGACGGGCCTCGATGGCGTCGAGGGCCGCCTCGAGGCCGCCCCTCTCGGCGCCGAGCTCGCCGAGGCCCTGCGGACGGCCGAGCTCGGCGATCCTGTCCGGCAGCGAGTCGAGGTCAGTGTCCAGGAATTTCGCCAGATCACCGATCTGCTCCGGAGCCCGGTCCCGCATGTAGGCAATCGCGTGGGGCAGGATCGCCGCATTGGTCTCCGCGTGCGGGATCCCGAGCTCGCGCACCAGGGTCTGGCAGATCACATGATGGATCGCGAACAGCGCCGAGTCGATCGCGTAGCCGCAGAGGATCGAGCCGAGCGCCAGGGTTGGGCGGTCGCGGTCGTCGGGGCTCTGGTCCAGCGCCTCGCCGATCAGCTCCGCGCCGCGCAGCGCGGTCATCCTCGACACCGGGTTGGCGAACGGCGTGTAGAGAGAGTCGGCGCCGTGCGCGAGCGCGTTCATCGCGCTCCAGCGCAGCTGCGGTTCGGGCTGGCTGGTCATCGGCTCGGGATCCGCAATCACGAGCTCGGGGCGGATCAGGCCCTTGGCCCGCTCCTCGGCGCCGGCCGGGAAACGATGGATGCCGGTCATCTCGGCCCCGGAGAGGGTGGTCGGAATCGCCGCCACCGTTTGGCCCTCCACCGCGGAAACCGCCTTCGCGGCGTCGATCACCCGCCCTCCGCCGAGGGCGACCAGCGTCGGCGAGGAAGCTTGGCCGAGGAGCGCCGCGGCGGCCTCGGGCACGCCGCCCTGCGCCACTTCATGGACGGCCGAGGCCGCTGCCGCCAGCCGATCGGCCTTGGACAGGGCCCGCGGGGTGGAGAGCAGATCGAATTCCTCGAACCCGCTCTCGGCGAGGGTGCCAGCCGCGCCCTGCAGCGCTCCCTGCCCGAATACGACGGTGCGGTTGGCGTCGCGCCAGGTAAACGAGGCGCCGTCGCCGCTCAACGCGCCGCGGCGACCCTTGGGTTGGTGATCGGACGCAGCTTCGGCTCGACCTCGGCGCGCAGATGCTCGTAATCGGGCGGCAGCGAGAGCTTCTCGCCAAGGTGCTCGAGCGGCTCGTCGACCGTGAATCCGGGCCCGAGCGTGGCGATCTCGAACAGCACCCCGCTCGGCTCGCGGAAGTAGATCGAGCGGAAGTAGAAACGGTCGATCACCGGGGTCGGCGAGGCGCCGCCCTCGATCACCCGTTCGCGCCAGGCCAGGTGCTCGTCGATCTCTGAGGCCCAGGCGATGTGGTGCACGGTTCCGGCTCCCTGCAGTCCGGGCTCGTCCGGTGGCGCGTCGTAGGTCCAGAGCCCGCCGCGGCGCTCGCCGCGCGCCTCCCACCCGGCGCCCGAGGGGGCGAACCCTGCCTCGTCGTAGGGGGTGAACTGAAGCGCCTCCTCGAGCAGAGAGCGGCTCGCTTCGGGCGCCTGGCTGTAGGCGCGGGCCGCGTGAAAGCCCTGCAGGGCGAGCTCGGCGGGAACCTCGGGATGGTCGGCGATCAGCGGCTCGTCGTCGACCTCGACCACCACGAGCTCGTGCCCCAGCCCCTCCGGGTCGGAGAAGTGCAACCGCCCGTCATGCAGATCGAATTCGGTCCCGTGGCTCGAAAGACGCTCCTGCCAGAAGGCGATCGAATCCTCGGACCCGACCCGCCAGACGATCTGGTGGATCATCCCCGCCCCGGCCCGTCCCTGGGGCACGCCTGGGTACTCGAAGAAGGTGAGGTCGGAACCGGGGTCGCCCTTCTCGTCGGCGTAGAAGAGGTGGTAGACGGTCGGGTTGTCCTGGTTGACCGTCTTCTTGACCAGCCTTAAACCCATTACGCCCGCGTAGAAGTCGACGTTGCGCTGGGCGTTCTCGGCGATCGCCGTGATGTGGTGGATGCCCTCGAGCTTCATCGGAGCACCGTCTGCCGGGAAAAGCCCACCCCCGGAGTTGAACCAGGACCCTCTCGGTTACAAGTCGAGTGCTCTTCCGATTGAGCTAGGCGGGCGTAGACACCCAATCGACAGGGGGCATAGATCCTTGAGCGTTTCATTGAAATCATTGTGGACCAATAGTCGATTTTCCGTACCCCGATTCGCCCGGGTAGCTCAACTGGTAGAGCACCGCTCTTGTAAAGCGGAGGCTGCGGGTTCGATTCCCGCCCCGGGCTTCTTCGCTGCAATACGCGGGACGCCTAACCGCCGTGGTAACGCGTGCTCTGGCGCAGCGCCCGCCGGAAGCTGTCGGGATTGCGGAACAGGCGCGCGTATGTCGGCGGCTTGTATTCGAAGCCGTGGCGCTCGAGAAACCCGCTGGTCTCGAGATCCGCCAGGTCGTGTGCCTTTTCACGCTTCGGCTGTTCCCTCGGCAGGCCATGGAGCGTGCATGTGGTGCCGGCGATCGTCGCCGGGTCGGGGATGTTGGGCCGGTTGAAGTTCGGCGTCTCCCAGTCGAAGGTGCGGCCGATGTTGGTCGCGTAGCGGTGGCGCTTGTTGAGATACCCGAGCCCGAGCTTGTAGGAGATCAGCTTCAGGATCGACTCGAACGTCGCGAATGAGTGGTTCACGGCGCCCCGCTTGACATACGGAGAGACGACCACGGCCGGGATCCGGAACCCGGTCATGCCGAAGTTCTGGAACAGGTCGCGGCTGCCGCGATCGTCGGGCACGAAGTGGCGGGGGCACATGGTCGAAGAACCCTCCCCACTCGTCGTAGACGATGAACAGCGCCCCGCGCTTGAACTGCGGAGAGTCGATGAAGGCGTGCACGACGTCCGACATGAAGGCCTGCCCGATGCGAACGTCGCCATGCGGATGCTCGTCGCCTGAGATGCCGTCGCCGCCGCCCCCGTCGTAGAAGGCGGGGTCGACGTAGTTGATGTGCGAAAGATCGCCGCTCGCCGCCCGCTGGTAGTAGTTGGCGACCGGCTCCGAGTACGAGCTCCCATTCTTGTAGAGCAGCGAGAAGGGCAGGTCGGAGAAGAAGTAGGTGGCGCTGACGCCCTTCGAGATCGCCCGGTCGAAGATCGTCTCCCAGCTGTTGGCGGTCGTCTGGTTGTCCTTCTGGCCGCCCGACTGCGCCGACCACATGTAGTGGCGGTTGGGGTAGGTCGAGGCCATGATCGAGGCGTGGAACTGGTCGTAGAGCTGGAAGGCGTCGGCCGCGTAGGGAATGAAGCCGAGGTCTGACTT
>JBBQBH010000018.1:0-49459 GCA_038317345.1 Solirubrobacterales bacterium | reverse complement strand
CGAGGCCGTCCACCTGAAGTTCGAGATCACCGAGAGCGTGCTGGTCGAGAAGTCGGGGGCGGCGGACGAGATGCTGCGCGAGCTCAGCGGGCTCGGAGTGCAGCTGATCCTCGACGACTTCGGGACCGGCTACTCGTCGCTTTCCTACCTCAACCGCTTCCCGTTCGACGCGATCAAGATCGATCGTTCCTTCATCGAGGGACTGGGGATCGAGCAGGAGCGCTCGGCGATCGTCGAGGCGATCATTGGGATGGCCCGCGCGCTCGGCATGCGGACGATCGCGGAGGGGGTCGAGAATGAGGTCCAGCTCGCCGAGCTGCGGCGGCTCGGCTGCGGCTTCGCGCAGGGATTCCTTTTCTCCGGCCCGCTGAAGGTGCGTGAGATGACCGCCCTGTTGGAGCGCGCCGCCGCCGGCTCCCCCTTCAGCCGTATGCGGCCGAGCACTGGCGGCGCCGCTAGCGCCTCGTTCGCCGATGCTGCCCCGGATCTAGCGAGCGAAAGTCGAGCATGGCAAGGACGCAGGGAGACGGAATAGCAGCGCTATTCCGGCGACTGAGGACGTAGTCAGGCGAAGACTTGCAGCCGCCAGAACGGGGCGGGCGTTGGTGGACGGGGCGCTAACCCGGAATGGACCCAGGCAGAAGCTCCTCAGTAAGCACCTGGGGCGGGGTGGGCAGCGACAAGATCAGCCCGTGGTCCCGCATCCAGCCGATGAACTGTTGCCATTCGGCCTGGTTCATATAGCCGTAGGGTCGCTTCAGGCTCGCCTGGCTCAGCACTGGGAGGGTCGCCTTGACCTCGGCCGCCGTGAGCTTCGGGTCGAGGTTGTGGTTCTGCTCCAATAGCGCCTGCGTTGCGCCCTTGGGATCCTTCTCGGCCGCCGCGGTGCCGCGGGCCATCGCGGCGAGGAAGAGGCGGATCGGCTCCGAATCGTCCTTCAGCCTGCTCGCCTGCGCGACGAAGATCAGCTCGTCGTAGGTCGGGATGCCCAGCTGGTCGACGGGAGTAACGGTCGGATCCTTGTGGCGCAGCTTCAGGTCGATCCCCTCGACGTTGCTGAAGCCGCCGAGCATCGCCTGGGCGCGGCCCCCGAGGATCGCCGGCAGCAGGTTGAGGCCGACGTTGACGGTCTTCACGTCGCTCGGCTTCAGGTTGGCACGGGCCAGGATCGTCTCCAGAAAGGCGTTCTGGTAGGGGATCCCGGCGGTCGCGATCGTCTTGCCGCGCAGATCCCCGAGCCGCTTGATGCCTGACTTCTTGAGCCAGATCAGGGAGGTCAGCGGGCGGTCGACGAGGGCGCCGACCGCCTTCACGTCGAGTCCCTGTTCGCGCGCCAGCAGAAGCTCCGGCTCGTAGGAGATCGCCAGGTCGGACCGGCCGGCGGCGACCTCCTTGATCGGGGCCGCGGGGTCGGTGGGGGAGTTGATGGTCACGTCGAGCCCTGCGTCTCGGAAGTAGCCGAGCTTCTGCGCCTCGTAGATCCCGACGTGGTCGGGGTTGGGGTAGAAGTCGAGCGTGAGGCTGAACGGCTGCGGCTGGCCGTTGAGGTTCTCGGGCTTCTCTCCGCAGGCGGCCAGTGCAAGCGCGGCGAACAGCACTGTGGCCGCAATCAGGAGTTTGATCGTACGTTTCATCTGTGCCTTGCAGACTCGTGAGCTGAAGCCCGAGCGACTAGCGACTAGCGACTAGCGACTAGCGACTTTCTATCCGTTATCGCCACGTCACCACCTTGCGCTCCAGCAACGCCAGCAGCGCGAACAGCAGGATCGCCATCGCGGAGAGCACTGTCACCGACGCCCAAAGCCGCGGCGTATTCAGCGCTGCGTTGTCGAGTTGCATCAGATACCCGAGTCCGGACGAGGAGCCCGCCCACTCTCCGAACACCGCACCGATCACGGCGACGGCGACCGCGATCTTGGCGCCGCTGAATGCGTACGGCAGGGCGGTGGGCGACTCGACCCGCCTCAGGATCGCCCAGCGACTCGCGTCCAGCGTGCGCATCATCTTCACCGCGTCGGGGTCGACGGAGCGCAGGCCGTCGAGCGTGTTCACGGTGATCGGGAAAAAGCAGATCAGCGCGATGATCGCCAGCTTCGGCCCGATACCAAACCCGAACCAGACGACCAGGATCGGCGCCACGGCGATGATCGGAATCGTCTGCGAGGCGACGATCAGGGGGTAGAACGCACGCCGCAGCGTCTCCGACAGGTGAAGCCCGACGGCGAACGCCAATCCGGCGACCAGCGCGCATCCGAAGCCGAGCAATATCTCCTTCAGGGTTACCCACGCGTTGTCGGCGAGCAGCGAGTGGTCTTCCCAAAGCGTTTTCGCGATCTCGCTCGGGGATGGAACGAGGAAGTCCTGGAGGTTGAGGACGTTGGCGAGCAGGCCGGTGCTGGTGGCCAGCTGCCAGGCCCCGACCAGCGCCACCAGGACCGCGGCGGGGAGCAGGTAGCGCCTCATCGCGATCCCTCGCGCAGGGCTTGCATCGCCTCGGCGCGAAGCGCGCCGAACTCCGGCGTCGTGATCGCCGCGTCGCGGTCGGAGGCCCGCGATGCGAAGGGAGTCAGCTCGGAGACCAGCCGCCCGGGACGGGTTGAGAGCACCGCCACGCGATCGCTCAGGTAGAGGGCCTCCTCGACGTCGTGGGTGACGAGTACCACCGTGCGCGGTTCGGTCGCCAGAGCCCCGGCAAGCCAGGCCTGCATCTCGCCGCGGGTGATCGCGTCGAGGGAGGCGAACGGCTCGTCGAGCAGCAGCACCGGCTTGCCGGCGATTAGCGTGCGCAGGAAGGCGACCCGCTGGCGCATCCCCCCCGACAGCTCCGAGGGTCGGCTGCGCTCGAACCCCTGCAGCCCGAAGCGCTGGAATAGCTGCCCTGCTTGGCGGCGGGCTTCCGCCTTGCCGACGCCGCGGTTGCGCAGGGCGAGGCCGGCGTTGTCGATCGCCGAGTACCAGGGGAGCAGCAGGTCGCGCTGGGGCAGGTAGGCGCAGCGCGCGAGGCGCTCGCTCGGCTCGGCTGCGGTGCCAATCGCGATCGTCCCCGCATCGGGCTCGCGCAGTCCGGCGATCATCTCCAGCAGGGTCGACTTGCCGCAACCGGAGGGCCCGACGATCCCCAGCACCTCGTGCGGGGCGGCCCGCAGGCTGAGGCCGGCGAGGACCTGCAGCTGTGCAAACGCGTGCTCGACCGCCGCGATGCGGACCTCCCCCGCGTCTGGCGGGGCGCCGTTCGTAGCGATTGAAAGGGGCTCCTTGGTGGGAGCCCCGGTCCTGGTCAACATGCTCCCTCCGCGCGCATTACCGCACAGGTTCTGAGGGTCAGCGCCGGGCGGCTTCCGTGCCGGGGGCGCTATCTCAGCCCGCTTCCCGCGAGCCCCCCTGGGTTGTGTCTCCCAGTCTAGACGGACGGGGGCGGGGACATAAGGGCGTTGTTACCCTTTTCGCCACGCTCCTGACGAAAGCAGTCGAGAAGGTCGTCAAAGGAGTGTCACCCGGCAGAAGGATCGATGGACCCGGCAATCATCGTCTTCGGACTAGGCATCGGCGTGCTCGTCGGCATGACCGGGATGGGCGGCGGATCGCTGATGACCCCGATGCTGATCCTCGTCTTCGGCATCCAGCCGACGACCGCGATCGGCACCGACATCTTCTACTCGGCGATCACCAAGACCGTCGGCGCCTGGCGGCACTTCCGCATGAAGACGGTCAACCTCGGTCTCACCTTCTGGCTTGCGGCCGGCAGCGTTCCCGCCGCAATCCTCGGCGTCTGGGCGATCTCGATCCTCAAGGACCATCTGGGAGAGGACCAGCTCAACTCGGTCGTCTACGCGTTGCTCGGGGGCACCCTGCTGATGGTCGGCATCATCACCCTCGCCAGGGCGCTGATCCTCAGCAACCTGATCGAAGAGCGCGACGACTTCGAGATCCAGCGCCGCCACAAGATCGCCGCGGTGACGATCGGCGCAACGACCGGCTTCGTGATCGGAATCACCTCGGCCGGCTCCGGCACGGTGATCGCGATCCTGCTGATCGCGGTCTTCCGGCTCACACCGCGCCGGGTGGTGGGGACCGACATCTTTCACGCCGCGATCCTGCTCTGGGCGGCCGGCCTCGCCCACTGGGTCGGCGGCAACGTCGACTTCACGCTGGCCGCCAACATCCTGATCGGCTCGGTGCCCGGCGTGGTCATCGGCGCTGCGCTGTCGGGGAGGGCACCGCAGGGATTTCTGCGAACCGCGCTGGGGCTGGTGCTGGTCGGTTCGGGCATCGTCACGATCCAGAAGGGCGACCCGACCCTCTGGCCGATCGCTGCCGGGGTTGCGGCGGTCGGGTTCAGCTCGGTGCTGTGGGGCCCGCGCTGGTACCGCCGGCGTCAGCAGCGCCGCGAGGCTCGCAGGCAAGCCGAGGGCCTGAGGCCGGGGCTGAGCGGCTAGCGCCTGATTAACTTGCCCCCATGCGGGTTTCAGCCAAAGCGGACTACGCGGTGCGCGCCGCAGCCGAGCTGGCCGCCGTCGAGGACGGCCCGGTGAAGGGCGAGCGTCTCGCGGAGGCCCAGGACATCCCCTTGCAGTTCCTCGAGCACATCCTGCTCGAGCTCAAGCACGCGGGCATCGTGCGGGCACGACGCGGCGCCAAGGGCGGCTACTGGCTCGCCCGCCCGCCCGAGGAGATCACCATCGCCGACGTGATCCGCGCCGTCGAGGGGCCGATCGCCAATGTGCAGTCGGCGCCCCCCGAGTCGGTTCACTACCGGGGCAAGGCCGAGCACCTGGTCGAGGTCTGGATTGCGGTGCGGGCCAACCTGCGCGCCGTACTCGAGCACACGACCATCGCCGATGTCACCTCAGGCAAGCTGCCGAAGGCCGTCAAGCGCCTCGCCGCCTCGCCTGACGCCTGGGAACACCGCTAGGGCGGGTCCCACGGCCGCGACATCCAGCTGACGCAGCTCCAGCCGGGAGTGTCGGCGTCGGCCGGGTGCCAGCGCTCGCCCTGCTCGAAGACGCTCACCCCGCAATTCACCGAGCGCACGTACCAGAGCCTTCCCGCCAGGTTGGGCCCGAAGTCGTCGCCGAGCAACGAGTCGAAGAGGAAGAAGCGCAGGAAGAGGCCGTGGGTGACGATCAGCGGGCGCTGGTCGCTGTATTCGCGCTCCAGCTCGTCCTTCAGCCTCCGCACCCGTCCGCGCACCTCCTCGAATGTCTCTCCGCCATGCCAGGAGAAGCCGGGGTCGTCGCCGTGCTCGACCATCCAGACTGACCAGCGGCGCAGCTTCTGCTCCTCCGGGGTCATCGAGGCGTAGTCGCGCGACTCGCGCAGCTCCGAGATGTAGGGCAGTTCGTGCACGGCCATGCCGAGGCGCTCGCTGATCAACTCGGCCGTCTCCCTTGCCCTGCCCATCGGGCTGCTGATCAGGGAAGTGGGCTCGAGCGCCCGCAGCGCCTCCCCGGCCGCAAGCGACTGGCGGCGGCCGAGATCGGTGAGCCGATCTCCCTGGTCGAGGGGAAGCGCCGCCAGCTCCGGATCCGCATTGGAGACCGACTCGCCGTGGCGTACGAAGATCGCCCGCGTCACTCTGTTGATTGCACGCCGCCGGCGACCACGTTGACGAACGATTCCAGGTGCCGGGTGGTCCAGCACTCGAAGGCGCCGTCGCAGTAGGACTCGTAGGCGGACATCACCGAATCGCCGTAGTTCCAGTACAGCTTCGGCTCCGGGTTTAGCCAGAACATGCGTCCGGCACGCTCCGCTACTTGGGCGAATGCATCGGCATGGGGCTCGCGGCCGTTGGTGCGCGCGTCGCCCAGCACGATCACGGTCGAACGCGGGTCAAGCTCGTCGGAGATCTCGTCCAGGAATTCGAGCCAGACCCGTCCGTAGTCGGTGTAGCCGGAGACGTCGGCGACCCCGCCCTCGCTCGATATGCGTCGCGAGATGTTCAGAAAGTCGCGCTCGTGCTCGAAGATCTCGGTCACCTCGGAGATCCGCTCGATGAACACGAAGCTGCGCAGCTTGCGGAAGGAGTCGTGCAGCGCATGCAGGACCGAAAGGAAGAAGACGCTGGCCGAGGTGACCGAGGTCGAGACGTCGCAAAGGACGTAGATCTCGGGCCGCCGGGGACGCTTCGGCCGGTAACGGAGGCGCAGTGGCACACCCCCGGTCTCCAGCGAGGCGCGCATCGTGCGCCGCACGTCTACCACCTGCCCACGGCGCCGGCCCCGTTGTTCGTGGCCGAGCGTCGCCAGGCGCCGTTTCATCTGCGCGACCGCACGATGCACGGCCGCAAGGTCCTGGGCGGGGCTGGTGGGCAGCGCCCGGTCCAGCTCCGCGAGTGGACGGGAAGGGGGAAGCGCCTCGGTGCGCTCGATCAGCGCCCGTTCCAACTCCCGCCGCAGGTGGCGCTCGAAGCGGTTGAGCTGCTCGCGGTCGATCTCCAATTGGTCGCCGTCCTCGTCTGCGGGTTGAGCGCCCGCCGAGAGGCCGAGCGTGCGGCGGATCCGCTGCACGTCGACGCCGATCACGCCCGAGCCCTCGCCTTGCCGGCCGAAGGCGGCGATTGCCAGGCGCGCCAGATCGCGCATGTCTCCGTCGTTGCCGTCCACGATCGCCTGTCGCACCGAGTCGCGCAGCTCGTCGATGTCGAGTCGTTCGCCGCCTTGGTGGCGCTGCTCGCCCTCTCCGATCCCCCGCTGTACCGCCTCGGCCTCGGCGGCGCGGAAGAAATAGCGGTCGAAGAGCAGCTCGAAGACGCGGCGGTCCTCCTGCGACTTCGCGATCGTCGCCGCCAGCGCCTCGCGAAAGTCGTCGTGGACGGTCCACGGCACCTGATCGAGCGCCGCGAAGGCGTCGAGGATCTCCGAGGTGCCGACGGCCACGCCTTCGCGCCTCAGTTCTTCGCAGAAGACCAAGAGCTTGGCGGCGAGCCCGTCGGGGCCGCTATCCAGCTTCGGGCCGTAGGGAGTGCCGTTCAAGTCCGTCGCTCGTCTCTCGTCTCTAGTCGCTCGGGGTTCAAGTTCGACGTTAGCTCGAGCGACCAGCGACTAGCGACTAGCGACTTCTTCCGCTGGTGCTTCCCCCAGCTTCACCCCAACCCGCTCGGAAACCACGTCGATATCCGTCCTGTGCTTCACCAGAATCGAAATTGACTTCTCGAAGACCTCGCGATCGATGTCCTCGGCGCCCAACAGCAGCAGGGTGCGCGCCCAGTCGATCGATTCGGCGATCGAGGGCGGTTTCTTGAGGTCGAGCTGGCGGATCATGTGTACGACCTCGACCAGCCGCCGCGCCAGCTTCTCGTCGATCTCGGGCGTGTGCAGGCGCACGATCTCCATCTCGCGCTCGAGCTCGGGGTAGTCGAGCCACAGATACAGGCAGCGTCGCTTCAGCGCCTCGGTCAGCTCGCGCGAGTTGTTGGAGGTGAGCACGACGATCGGCATCGTGCGCGCCGAGATCTGGCCCAGCTCGGGAATCGAGATCTGAAAGTCGGAGAGCAGCTCGAGCAGCATCGCCTCGAACTCCTGGTCGGTCTTGTCGACCTCATCGATCAGCAGCACCACAGGGTCCGGCGAGGAGATCGCGGTCATCAGCGGGCGTGTGAGCAGGAACTCCTCGCCGAAGATGTCCTCGTGCACCGAATCCCAACTTTGCGGCAGGTCCTCAGCTCCGCTTCCGGGCGGGCCGCGGTCACTGACTGTCTCGGCCTGGATACGCAGCAGTTGCTTTCGGTAGTTCCACTCATACAGCGCCTTCGCCTCGTCGAGGCCCTCGTAGCACTGCAGCCGCACCAGTTCGCGGCCGCTGGCTCGGGAGAGCGCCTTCGCCAGCTCGGTCTTGCCGACGCCGGCCGGGCCCTCGACCAGGATCGGCTTGTCGAGCCGCTGGGCCAGGAACGAGACCAGGGCGGCCGGCTCATCGGCGAGGTAGGAGACGCGCGCCAGCGCTTCCTTTACCTCCTCCACCGAGGCGGGTGTCGGCTGCTCGGCCATCTAGTGGCGTCTCCCGTGACGGGAGCCTGGAAATGACGTATTCCAGGCGCCGCCAGGCAAGGACGCAGGGAGCCCAAGTAGTAGGTCTACTTGGGCGACCGAGGACGCAGCCTGGTGGTGATCTGGGGTCGTCATTTCCGGTGAGGCGTTGCGGGAGCCGCCACTAGGGCAGGATACCCGCCGCCCCTCGGCGCCCCGGCGGCGATAATCGGCCCGTGTCGGCCCTGCTCGTCGCAGCCTCGACGCTCGTCCCCGCGCTGGTCGCGGCCCTACCACGCAACTTCGGCCCCTACGCGACGCTGATGCTGCTCGGCTTCGTCTTCGGCATCCTCGGAAACCTGACACGGTCGCGATTGCTGGTCGGAATCGGGGTGCTCCTGATCGTCGTTGGCGCTTTTTTGTTGCCATTGGCCCTAAAAGCGACTACGAATGACGAGCCGCCGCCGCCGCCCCGCGTACCCGCCGGAATCGCCGGCTAGCATTGCGGCGGGCGGCGTTGGCACCGGTGCCGGGGAGGCCCCAGGCAGGTTGAAGACGACTCGACTGACAGGAAAGGCTGCTGGCGCCCGAGCGATCGCGTCTGTTGCGATTGCGGCGTCCGTGCTCTCGGCCAGTGCCGTTGCGCGCAGCGGCCACCACCATCCGCATCCGGGCGCGGGCAAGCATCACCCCAAGCATGGCCATGGTGGGAAGGGCGATCAGCAAGCCCAGACCGGGCCGATCGGAGGCTCCAAGCACGGGCCGTCGGCCCACTTCTCGCGGCACGGGATCGCCGCCAGCGGGGCCTGGCGCGGCTACGTCCTCGACAGTCCGAGTCCGGAGGTCTATCCGGCAAGCGTCGACGTGCAGAACACAAAGGCGGGAAACACGATCGACAACCCGGCCGGGCTCAGCGCCGCCGACGGCAGCGTCACCACGTTCAACTCCACGGGCGCGAACGGCCCCTACGAGGTGATCGACCTGGGCCGGCTCACCGGCGGGCGCATAGAGATCGGCGTGAGTGCAAACACCGGCACTCCAATCCAACTCGCCTACAGCGAAGCGCGGCGCTTCCTTGGTCCTGGAGGCGACGTCGATCACGGCTCGCAGGGCCGCAGCGACGACCCCTCGGCTCGCTCCGACATCGTTCCCGGCGCGCCCGGCAACTACACGCTGGGCGGGGTGCGTGGCGCGGAGCGCTACATCTACGTCCAGTTGGCCGGGGCGGGCAACGTTCAAATCGACTACATCCGTGTCGCGGTGACCCACCTGCGCCCCGGGGTCGGCCACTACGTCGGGCACTTCCTCTCCAGCGACGACCTGCTGAACCGGATCTGGTACGCGGGCGCATACACGCTCGACGTCGATACCTACGGCGACCCGGCGCGCGGCAACAACTTCGCGGTCACCGATGGGGCCAAGCGCGACCGTCTGGTCTGGCTGGGCGACTTACCGATCGAGAGCATGGCCGGCTTCTACACCGTTCGTGACCTGCCGATCTACCTGCGCCGCTCGATCCAGATGTTCACCTGCCAGCAGGTCCACGGCGGCTTCATTCCGCAGGTGTCGGAGGTCAACGTGCAGTGCCCCGAGCCCGGACCCCCCAACGGCCCGCCGCCATCCGCTCGCGGAATCTGCACCTGCGTCACCGCGCAGCGACTTCCCTCCTACACGGCGTGGTTCGCGGTCGGCGTCGCGCAGTACTACCGGATGACCGCCGATCCGAGGGTGGCCGGGTGGCTGCCGGTCGTGCAGCGAGCGATCCGCTACTTCCAGAAGGGAATCGGTCCGCGAGGGCTGTTCGTGACCCAGCAGGGTGAGCTCAACTGGCACCCCCCCGACCTGGCGGCCGGGGAGGATGCCGACACCAACTCGGTCTGGGTTCGTGCCCTGCAGAGCGCGTCCACCCTCGAGAAGGAACTGGGCAACCCCCACCTCGGAAGGCGCTACGCCGAGATGTCCAGGCGACTGGCCGCGTCGATCCGCGCCGCACTCTTCGATCCCTCGGTCGGGGCATTGCGCCTCGACACCGCCGACCCAACCGGGAATCACACTCAGGACGCCAACGTACAGGCGATTCTCGCCGGCGTTCTTCGCGGGCCGGCCGCCGGCTCGGCGCTCAACTTCCTCGGCGGCACGCTGGCGACGCCGTTCGGAACCGCGACCGGCCAGTTCGACAACGACCCCTTTATGGGTCGCTATATCTCGCCCTTCGAGTCCGGCTGGGAGGTGCTGGCGCGCCTTCAGTACTACCAAACCGGCGAGGCGCTCGGTCTGATTCGCCGGCTCTGGGGCCACATGGTCTTGGGCGATCCGGGCGACACCCTGTGGGAGAAGATGACCGTGGACGGCGCAGTGGCGCCCTACGAGAGCGCTCACCCGAACGGCTCGCCGATCGTCGAAAACTCCAGATCAGGTGAGACCTCGCTCGCGCATGGCTGGAGCACCGCACCGACCGCGGCACTCTCCGCCTATGTGCTGGGGATGCGACCGGCGAGCCCAGGCTGGAAGACCTGGCTCGTTGAGCCCCAGCCAGGCGACCTCAAGTTCGCCCAGGGCTCGGTGGGCACGCCGGTGGGCAAGCTCGGGGTCCGTTGGGAGCGCGATACGGTCCGGAAACACTCGTTCCGGCTGACGGTGAAGGCGCCACGGGGCGCCACTGGCACCGTCGCGGTGCCGCTGCTCGGCGCCAAGCGCACAATCGGTCGCGACGGCCGCGTCGTCTGGACCCACAGCCACCCGGTCGGCGACGCCAAGGCGCACCGTGCGGGGAACTATGTGCGTTTCGAAGAGCCGCAGCCAGGCGTCCACACCTACGCCTGGGCTGTGGGCAAGAAGAAATAGGCTTGCGGGCGTGGGGAGGCTCGACGAGCTTGACCTCAGCCTGAAGCTCTCCCGCAAGGAGGAGGAGCGGGCGCTTGCCCAAGCCCAGGACCGGCTGATCGAGTTGCGGCTCAGCCTTGGTGGTCTTCTGGGCGACAGGACCATCGGTCCGCCGGTTTGCGTCGTTTTCGAGGGCTGGGATGCCTCCGGCAAGGGGGGCGCGATCAAGCGCCTGGTCGCGAAGATGGACCCCCGCCACGTGCGGGTGGTGCAGTTCGCCGCTCCTACCCACGACGAGAAGCGCCACCACTTCCTCTGGCGTTTCTGGCCCTCGCTGCCCGGCTGGGGGGGTATGGCGATCTTCGACCGCTCCTGGTACGGGCGGGTGCTGGTCGAGCGGGTCGAGGAGTACGCGACCCGAGAGCGGTGGCTTCGCGCCTACGACGAGATCAACAACTTCGAACGCTCGCTCGCCGACGAAGGCACGATCCTGATCAAGTTCTGCCTCCACATCTCCGACGCCGAGCAGCTGCGGCGCTTTGAGCGCCGAAAAGCCAATACGCTCAAGGCCTGGAAGCTCACCGATGATGACTGGCGCAACCGTGGGATGCGCGAGAAGTACGTCGAGGCGATCGAGGACATGATCGCCCGCACAGACCAGTCCTACGCGCCGTGGCACCTGATCCCGGCGGATTCGAAGCGCTACGCCCGCGTCGCTGTTCTGAACACGGTGATCGAGCGGATCGAGGCAGGGATGCGCCAGTGGGGCTTCGAGCCCCCGCCGCCGCTTGCCGATGACGCCGACGATTAGTCGCGGCGACCGTTCGCGCTCAGCTCACGGGGTACTGGCGATCGTCCAGGCGAGCAGTGGGTAGTAGCCCTTGCTGTGCCCATTTCGGTTCGGGTGGAAGGACTCACCGGTTGGATTGGAGAGCCCGTTCAGCCACTCCTTGCTTCCGCTGCAGATCGCGTGACCCTTGAAGGCCGGAATCGGGTCGACGAAATAGAACCCGCGTCCGGACACAGCGGTCATGTAGGCCGTCACGTCGCGCAGCAAGTCGGCGGTCTGGTTGAGCTTCTGTTGCTCGCCGATCGAGATCCGCGCCGCCCATTGCACTCCTGGGGCCCGAAGAGCCGCGGGTAGCCGACCACGATCACGTAGGCGAAGGGCGCCGCCTGGCGGATCCGCGAGTAGACATTGCCCAGCCGAGTCGGAAGTGTGTTGCGGATGAAGTCCTGGGCGTTGTTGATGTCGCCCCAGCAGGTGAACGGCCATGGCTTTGCGCACTGCTTGATCACGGAGCTGAAGTTGGCGTCGTTGCCGCCGATGCTGATCGTGACGTAATTGGAGCCGGGCGGGATCTCGTAGACCTGGTTGTTGAGCACATTGCTCGTCTTCGCGCCCGCGCAGGCCGCAATCGTCTCGCCGAGGCTGGTCGGGGTGCCGAGCGGTGTGCGGCGCGGCCAGTTCTTGAATAGCAGCTACGGGTAGGCATAGACGGACCGCTGGCAGTCGGGGTCGTAGTAGTCGCGCGTGCCGGTTCCCGAGGAGTAGGAATCACCCAGGGCGGCGTAGGTGTCGGCCCAGACGTGATCGCCAGCCTGAGCCGAGGCGGCGATCGGGAGACCGATGAGAACCGTGGAGACGAGAACGGCGGCGAGTCGGCAGCGCATTGAAGCTCCTTCCCCAATGATCGATTGGGACGGAGTTCACCAGTTACTGACCATGTGGGGTTATAGAACAGTTAACTATTTACGCGGTCAGTTAGAGCGCGTTCGCTGCTGGCTGCGCTCGCGCACCCGCTCGACGTGCCGAAATCGCAGCCCGGCGATCGCCAGCAGGGCCGCTCCGCCGAGCGCTACGAAGATCCCGTAGGCGAGCTCGTAGTCCTGGTTGAAGCCCGCAAGCTCGAACTGCGGTCGGTCGAACATCAGGTAGACCACGATCCCCCCCGCCCAGATTCCGGCTGCCACGAGCAGCGGGCCCACGCGCAGAGGCAGGGGTGGACGGCGACCGCGGCCGGCCTGGATCAGCAGCCCGATCGCGGCGCCGGCGGTGATCAGCTGCGCCGCCATCGCGAAGCCGAAGCTGCCGAGACCGGTCTTGACCAACCCTCCGATCGGGGCCTGGTACCAGGGCAGCACGGTCGCGGCGGCGCAGATCAGCGCCCCGAGCGCGGCCAGTCGCTCGGTCGCCGTGAGCGCCCCGATCGCCTGCCACCAACCGAGTCGCTGAGGCGCGGCGTTCGAAGGCTCGGGGTCAGAGTGGCTGGCGTCCACGGTAGCCCGAGTCGAGGTCGTGCCACCAGGCGACCTCGTCCTCACCGAGCTCCCAGCAGAGATAGACCTCGCGCTGCTCGAGGATGGCCGGGAAGTCGATCAGGCCGCGGTCGATGTCGCGGACGACGATCCCTGCCTCCTCCATTGCCAGCAGCAGCCGTCGCACCTCCAGGAAGGCCTCGCCGACCTGAGTCCCCGGCTCGCCGCCGCCGTTGGTCGGCGCCGCGTCGGTGAGCGCGGCGTGGGCCTCCTCGTCGGTCAGCAGGTCGCGGGCGTCGCGCAGCCGTTGCAGCAGCGGCTTCACGGTCGACAGCGACGCGTTCGCCTGCTCGATCGTGAAGTGTCGCTCGTGGACATGGGCCGGACGCGGCTCGCTCATCGAGCCGATTCTACTTTCGCTCTTCCGCCGCACCGGCGCGAAGCGGCGCCGTGACCCGGCGGACCGCCTCAGCGGTCGTCTGCGGGGCGCTGATCGGGCCCGGCTCGATCCATTCGAGGTGCGCCGCGGGAAGGGTCTCCGCGGTCATCTTTTTCACCTGCTCCGCGGGCGGCATCCACGGTCCGGCGACGCTCGCCGCGCCGAATACCCAGAGGCGGTCGCCGATCTCGCGCGATGCCTCGCGCGGGTCGTCCTCGATCCACACGGTGATGCGGTCGATGGCCGCGGCTGGCGTGCAGAACTCCTCCTGCGCGGCAACCCGTTCCCGCAGTTGCTCTTCGTCCATCTGCGGGTTCGTCGCTTCCATGAAGGTCCGCATGCCGCCCCTGTAGCTGCGCCTCAGCATCTCGATGAAGGCGTTGACCACCGTGTCCGAGGTCACCATTCCCTCCTCCCCCTCGAACTGGTCGCGTGCGAACGGCGCGGCGCCAAGCGTGATCACGGCGGCGACGAGCTCCGGTCTGCGGGCCGCCAGCACGACGCTGCGATTGGAAGAGTCGGCGGTCGCCAGCAGCACCGCTGGACCGCCAACCGCGTCGATGACCGCCTCCAGGTCAATGCGATCGGTCTCCATGTCGTAGGGACCGTTGCGCGATGACTCGCCGGTGCGGCGCAGGTGGTAGACGACGACCCGGTGGTCGGCGCTGAGATCGTCGAGCAGCTCTTCGTAGACGCCGGGGATCCACGACCAGTAGCTGGCCAGGGCCAGCACCGGTCCGCTTCGGCCCCTGACCTCGAAATGGATCTCGGTGCCGTCGGGACGGCGCAGCTCCGGCATCGGCGAACCGTACCTCGCTACTTCTGGTTCGCGACGTCGCCGGCCCGCAGGGGCGCAGTCACCTGGCGCACGTGCTCGGCTGTCAGGTCGGGCCGGCTCACCGGGCCGTCGTCGAGGACTCGAACCTCAGCGCAGGGCAGCAGTTCGCTGGTGCGATTGGCGATCTGCTTCGGAGGCCCGAACTCCGTCTCGAACAGCAACACCACGATCGGGATCTGATCGCTCAGCTCGGCCGTGTCAGCGATGCCATCGGTCCAGGTCCAGGTCTCGAAGCGGCCGATCGCGGCTTCGGCAGAGCAGTAGGCCACCTGCTCCTCGACCCGCTCGCGCATCTCGTCCTCGTTCATCTGCAGGCTGCTCGCGCGGAGCATGCCGCGCACGGTTGAGCGGTAATCGGTGTGCAGCGACCGCTCGAACGCTTCCAGGACCGCTTCCGACCCCATCGGAGAGTCCATCCCGAGCGTCGACGATGCGTATGGATTGCCCCCCACCGCGATGATGCCCGCAATAAGGGCGGGATGCCGTTTCACCGTACGCGCGCCGCGAATCGCACCGTCTCCCCAGCCGATAATCACGGCGGGCGCCCCGGCCGCCTTGACCACCGCGGCGATGTCGTCGGCATCGGTGTCGAGGTCGTAGGGGCCTCGGCGTGTCGAGGCGCCGGTGCCGCGCGGGTCGTAGGTGACCATGCGGTGGTCTCGGGCAAGCTCGTCCGCCAACCCGGTGACTACGTTTGGGTGGGCGTACCAGTGCGCGGCGAGCAGGACCGTCGGTCCCTCACCGCGAGCATCCCAGCTGATCTCTGTGCCGTCCTTGTGGGAGGTGGTCGGCATGGGGTCAACCTACCCCCAACGCTGGGCCTGCGTCTCGCTGCGGCTAGGCGCCGACCAGCTCGCGTGCCCGCTCAGCCAGGTGGGCGACACCGAGCTGCTCGTAGCGTTGCGCGGCCGAGTCGAGCGCCTCGCGGGCGGCGTCGGCGTCGTCTTCGGCCAAGCGGCGACCGCGAAGCTCCTCGCAGCGGGCCGCGTCCAGCGGATGCCCCAGCTGTTCCCAGGCTGCACCGGCCTCCTCGAGCGCGGCGGCGCCCTCCGTGGGGTCAGTTGCCGTCACGCCGGCGGCCTCCCTGGTCGCCGCCCGTCCCACCGGGTACTGCTGCAGTCGCTCGGCCAAATGGGCGGCACCCTCCGCCGCCTCGCGGGCGTGCTCCTCGCGCCCGCCGAGCGCCAGGTTCACCGCGCGCGCCGAGCTTGCCTCGACCAGTTGCGCGACCAAGCCCGCACGCTCGCCGACGTCGAGCGCCTGCGCAAGCGCCGTCTCGGCGGCGGCGTGCTCGCCGCGATCCGAGTGCACGGCGGCGAGCCAGTAAAGCGACGAGAAGGCGACCTCTGAGCGACCCACCTGCTCCGCGACTTCGTGGGCGCGTCGCAGCGACTCCTCCGCCGCCTCCCAGTCTCCCTCGCGCCACCGCAACACTCCGCGCATCACGTAGGGGAAGCAGAGCTTGCCCAGCAGCCCCTCGCGCTCGGCCAGCGAGGCACTTGCATCGGTCTCGCGCTTCACCGTTTCCCAGTCCGCCCGGTAGACGGCCAGCTCGGCGAGCGCCGCGTGCAGCTCGACCTGCGAGGGCAGGTCGCCGACCTCGACCGCCAGCCCCAGCGCCTCGGTGTAGGCCTTGCCGGCGCCCTCGTAGTCGGCCTCGGAGGCCTCGAGGTGATAGCCGAGCGTGAGCAGTGCCCGCACCCCCTCGGCCTGGTCGGAGTCACGCGCCAGCTCGACCGAGCGCTCGAGGTTCTCGCGCGCCTTCTCGAAGTCGCCGATGCGCCCGAACACGCGCCCGAAGATGCCGTGGGCGCGACTCGCCGCCGCCGCCTCGCCGAGACGCTCCGCCAGACGCAGCGCTTTCTCGGAGGCGTAGATCGCCAGCATGTTGTCGCCGGTGTGCATGTACAGCGACGCCGCCTCCTCGTACAGCCGCACCAGCTCGATGCACGGAGGGCCGTCCTTGAGCAGGTCAATCCCCTTCTGGTAATGGTCGATCGAGGCCCCACGGTCGCCCTTGTGCCAGAGCCCGGCCCCGATCTTTCGGTGCAGGTCTCCGACCCTGGCCAGGTCCTCCTGGCGGCGGTAGTAGTCGAGGCACTCCTCCCATACCTCGACTGCCTCGTCGACTCGGCCGAGGCGCAGCGCCGCGTCGCCCGCCTTCTCGCCGATCCGGGCCGCCCCGGCTTCGTCCAGGGCACCCTCGAGATCGCGCGCCGCGCGGTAATGGCCAAGCGCCTCCTGGTTGGAGTAGAGGGCAAGCGCCGCGTCGCCGGCCGCCTCCAGGTAATCGACGGCTTTGACGTTCATCTCGCGCAGCTCGTCCGCGTCGATCCCGGCCTCCGAGCCCAGCGAGGCAGCGCGGCCGTAGTGGTCGGCGATCAGCGCCACCGCGCGCTCGCCGCGCTCGCCGACCCGCTCCTCGATGAAGCCTCCGACCTGGAAGTGCTGGCGACAGCGGGTCGCCTTGGGAAGCATCCCGTAGGCGACGTCGCGGATCAGCGCGTGCTTGAAGGCGTACTCGAGCTCGCCGGCGAGGCGGCTGGAGGGGTTGGAGATCACCAGCTCCTTGTCTTGCAGCGAGCCCAGCGCGTCGCGCACCGCCGCCTCGCTCTGTCCGGCGGCGCTGAGCAGGATGCCCTCCCAGAAGTTCTGCCCGACCACGGCGGCTTGCTGGAGAAGGCGGCGCTCGAAGGGAGCAAGCGAGTCGAGGCGCGCCGCGAGCACCGAGTGCACCGTCTCGGGCAGCACGTCGGGCTCGTCGCCTCCCTCCTGCAGCCGGTTGACCATCTCCTCCGCGAACAGCGGGTTGCCGCCGGCGCGCTCCGCCACCCTCGAGACCAGCTCGTGATTGCCGTTTCCATAGAGGCTCTCGACCAATTCCTCGGTCTCGCTGTCGGAGAGGGGGTCGAGGTAGATCGAGGTGGCGTTTCGTCGCGCGCCCGCCCAGTCGGTGCGACGATCGAGCAGCTCGTCGCGCGCCATGCAGACGAGCAGCATCGGCCCGCGCATCCAGCGCGCCAGGTGCTCGATCAGGTCGAGCATCCCCTCGTCGGCCCAGTGGATGTCCTCGAAGGCGACGACCAAGGGCTGGGTCGAGCTGATCGCCTCCAGCAGCACCCGAATCGCGGAGAAGAGGCTCTCCCGCATACGCTGCGGGTCCTTGCTCTCCAGCGGCGGGGCACCGTCGCCGGGCTCGATCCCGAGCATGCGGGCGATCAGAGCCGCGTTTCGCTCCGCGCCCTCATCGCCTCCGCCGCCATTCATCCGCTCCGCCATCCCGTCGCGCAACTTGGCCCATGCGGATTCGCTGGGCTCGCCGCCGCCGATCCCGAACTCGGTGCGGATCATCTCGCCGAGGGCCCAGTAGGAGATCCCGGTGCCGTAGGGAGGACATTCCCCGGTGAGAAGCTTCGGTGGCGGCTCCAGCTTCGCGACCCGAGCGCCGAACTCGCGCAGCAGCCGCGACTTGCCGACTCCCGCCTGCCCGATCACGGTGACCAGGTACGGGCGCCCCTCTCGCTCCACGCGCTCTGCGAGCGAGACGAGCAGGGCCGACTCGTCGGCGCGGCCGACCAGGGGCGCACCGGGGCGCTCGGCGCCGCGCTGGCGCTCGGCGAGGGCTCCGGTTGCCTCCCATGCGGGCACCAGCTTGGACTTCCCCTTCAGCTCCATCGGCTCCAGCTCGTCGTAGGAGATCGCCTCGCGGGTAGCCCGGAATGTGGACTCTCCCACCGTGACGCTCCCCGGGCGCGCAGCGGCCTGCAGCCGGGCTGCAACGTTGACGGTGTCGCCGATCACGGTGTAGCCGTCCCCCATCCGCCCGGCCAGGACTTCGCCGCTGTTGATTCCCACCCGCAGCAGGAAGTTGACCTCGCTCTTGGGCGCGTGGCGTTCGTTGAGGCGCTCCATCGCCTCCTGCATCGCCAGTCCGGCTCGCACCGCCCGCTCGGGATCGTCCTCGTGCGAATGGGGGGCGCCGAACACGGCCATCACGTTGTCGCCGATGTACTTGTCGACCGTGCCTCCAAAGAGTGTCACCTCCTCGCCGAGCCTTCGCAGCGTGCGGTCGAGCAGCTGCTTGACCGCCTCGGGGTCCATCCGCTCCGCTACAGCGGTGTAGCCGGAGAGGTCGGCGAACAGAACCGAGACCTGACGACGCTCCTCGGGGAGTGGCTCGGCCGCTTCGGCGGCGGCGGCGGGTGGGGCGGAGGGGGCCTGACCGCTCGCATCTGCGCTCGCAAGGGCGGTCCCGCATTCGATGCAGAACTTGGCGCCGGGAGGGCTCTCAGCCCCGCAACTGGGGCAGTGCGGGTTGAACTGGGTGCCGCAGGACATGCAGAAGCGAGCCCGCTCGGGGTTCTCGGCACCACAGCTGGGACAAGCAACCTCCATCCCGGCACAACCTTACGCCGCGCCAGGCGCGGGTAAGAGTGATTTCTGTCACTTGTGCTGCGGGCTAGTGCTTCGCGTAATCGCCGAACTCGCCGAAGTCATGCATCACGCAGGCCTCGTCGCCGATGATCTCGGCGTCATGGCCCGGTGGGATCGCGACCACATCGCCAGGGCCGACCTCGGCATCGCTGCCGTCATCCATGTGGATTCGCATCCGCCCCGAGACCACGTAGGCGAGATGCGCGGTCTGGCAGGAGTCGGTGCCGGCGATCGGCTTTACGTTCTCCGACCATTTCCACCCCGGCTCGAAGGTTCCGCGTCCGATGGTTTGGCCGGCGATGTTGACCACCTCCGCCTGACCCTTTCCCTCGAACGGCCGCACCTCGTCCGGGGAATCAAAGTTCTTTACCTCGACATTTGCCATCTGGGCTCCTTCCCTTTGGTTGCGTTGAACCCTACGCCCGTCCAGCCGCATCCGCAAGGCACGCCGCGCGGCGCCGTACGCACCTTTAGGCTCCGATTAAGTCGCGCCCTTAACTTGCCGGCGGCCAGGGCGCCGACTTCATCGATGGACGTCTGTGATCCTGAATCGAATCCTGCTCTTCGGGGCGGCTCTCATGGTTGGTCTTGTGGCCGGCTCATTGAGCCATTCCGCAGTGATCGCGGCCAGTGCGGCAGGGATTGCGGCGCTCGCGGTCGCGGCGAGCTTCTAATGGAGCACGGTTGATCGGAGATCGCTCAGCGCAGGTGGAAGGCAGACTGGCGCCCGACTTCTCTCAGTTCAGCATCGGCTTCGATCTCCGAGACCGGGCCCGGCTGCACGAGCTCTGGGACCTGGTGCTCGATTCCGAGCGCTGGAGCGAGGGCGAGCTGGTGGAGCGCTTCGAGCGCAACTGGGCTGAGCACAACGGCCTCGCCTCGGTTGCGACGGGGAGTTGGGCGGGCGGCGCCGCGGCAGCGCTGGAGTTCGCCGGCGTCCGCGATCAGGTCGTCCTCTGTCCCTCCAACACCTTCATGGCCACGCCGCTCTCGGTTCTCAACGCCGGCGGCAGGGTCGAGTTCGTCGACTGCAGCCGCGAGGACCTCTGCATGTCGTTTCGCGATTTCGAGCAGAAGGCCGAGCGGCATCGACCGCGCGCCGTCTGGCTGGTTCACATCGGCGGGCACATCGCCTTCGACGTCGAGCAGATCGCCGCTTACTGCCGCGAGAACGACATCTTCCTGATCGAGGACTGCGCCCACGCGCAGGGCGCCTCCTGGAACGGTCGCCGGCCGGGCTCCTGGGGGGACGCCGGCGTCTACTCGCTCTACGCGACGAAGACGATCTCAACCGGTGAGGGCGGCGTGCTGGTGACCGGCAACGACGACTTGGCCGAGTACGCGCGCCACTTTCGCAACTATGGCAAGCCCGACTACGAGGACAGGGGCACAAATGCCCGCATGAGCGAGTTCACCGCCGCGATCGGGATCCTGGCGTTGGAGAGGCTGGACGAGATCGTCGCGGTCAAGAACGAGATCGCCCGCGAGGAGCTCGACCTCGAGCACCCCGCCCACCTTCAGCTGCCTGACGGAATGGTCTCCGGTCTTTACAAGTACGTCGTCTTTGATCCAGTGTCCGATTCGACCGGCAAGGTCTACGACCAACCCTGTCATCGAATCCTGGGGCACGCCGTGGACCTTCCCGAAACCGATTGGGTCTCCACCCACCACTGGTGCGTGCCCCTCTACTACCGGGGCGGACGCTCCGCGGAGGCCGACGGGAATTGAGAGTGCTTGTCACAGGCGGCTCGGGCTTCATCGGCTCGCACGTCGTCGACAAGCTGATCGATGCCGGCCATGAGCCGGTGATCTTCGACCTCGAGCCCTCCCCATACCACCCCAGAGAGCAGGTGCGGGCGGTGAGCGGCGACGTCACCGACACGGGGGCGCTCAGTCGCGCGTTTAGCGGCTGCGACGCGATCATCCACCTGGCGGCGGTGGCCGACGTCGGTGTGGTCGAGGCCGAGCCCGGAAAGGCCGAGCAGATCAACGCGCGCGGGGTGATGGCGGTATTGGAGGCGGCGCGGCTGACCGGCATCAAGCGGGTGATCTACGGCAGCACGATCTGGGTCTACAGCGACTGTCCCGAGACGGCGGTCGACGAGGAGACCGAGACGCCCCCTCCGCGCCACCCCTACACCGCCACCAAGCTCGCCGGCGAGATCTACTGCCAGTCGTACGCCAAATTCTTCGACCTCGAGCCGACGATCCTGCGGTTCGGAATCCCCTACGGTCCGCGGGCCCGCGGCGCCACCGTCCTCTCTGCCTTCGTCCGCCGGGCGATGGCGGGCGAGGCCTTGACGATCGCCGGCAGCGGCGAGCAGTCGCGGCGCTTCGTCTACGTCGAGGACCTCGCCGACGGGATCGTGCGAGCGCTGCGACCGGAGGCCGCAAACCGCGTCTACAACCTTGCCGGCAGCGAGGAGATCTCGATCCTCCAGGTCGCCGAGACGGTTCGCGATGCAGTCGGCGGTACCGAGCTCGTCCACGTGCCATCGCGCGCCGGCGACTTCGGCGGCAAGGAGGTCTCCAGCGACCGTGCGGCAAGGGAGTTGGGCTGGGCGCCCGTAACCCCGTTCAGCGAGGGGGCGAACCTCTATCTCGATTGGTACCGGCGGCGCTCCGACGAACCGTCGGAGAACGGTCACCGGACGGCCGAGAACGGTCACCGCCCGGTCGCGGCAAACGCCGCCGATTGGGAGGAGAAGCCGACCGGGCGCCGCGTGCTGATCGTCTCCGCCGACATCGGCGAGGGCCACGACGGGCCCGCGCGCGCGATCGCCGCGGAGATCGAGGAGGAGGAGCCCGAGGCGCAGGTGATGATCGTCGATGGCCTCGCGGAGATGGGCAGGTTCATCACCTGGGTCCTGCGCGACGGCTCCTGGATCGCCTTCAATTGGGTTCCCTGGGCGTTCGAGGTCCAGTACTTTCTCCTCACCCGCTTCCCCCCGACTCGTTGGTTCGTGGCCAGGCTCGGCTACCTGCTCTCGCGCCGGCGGTTGATGAAGATGATCGGCCGCCGCCGGCCGGACCTGCTGATCTCGACCTACCCGGGCACCACCGAGCTGTTCGGTGAGCTGCGCACCCGGGGTCGCCTCGACGTACCGACGGTGTCGGCAATCACCGACCTCGCGGGGCTGCGCTTCTGGGCCCATCCCGGCATCGACATGCACACGGTCATCCACCGCGAGTCGATCGAGGAGGTCGAGGCGCTCGCCGGTCCGGGCAGCGCCACCTGGGCGCGGCCGCCGACCTCGCCGGCGTTCTTCGAGCCAGCGGACACCGGCGAGGCCCGCCGCAGCCTCGGCCTTCCCGAGGAGGGGCCGGTGATCCTGGTCTCGGGCGGGGGCTGGGGAGTGGGGGACCTGTCGGGAGCGATCGAGGCAGCGCTGGAGCGCAACCCGGGGGCCGTCGTCTGCATCGCGGGACGAAACGAGCGCGTGCGCTCCCGCATCGTCCGGCGCTTCGCCGAAGAGCCGCGGCTGCGGGTCGTTGGCTTCACCGATCGAATGAGCGACTATCTCGCCGCCTCCGACGTGCTCGTGCACTCGACCGCCGGGCTGACGGTGCTCGAGGCATTGATCCGCGGCTGCCGGGTCGTGTCATTCGGCTTCAAGGTCGGGCACATCAGGGTCAACGACCGCGCCTACCAGCGTTTCGGTCTCGCGCGGACTGCTCGTTCGCGCGAGGAGCTGGCGCAGGCCCTTACGGAGGCGATCGCCGAGCCCCGCCGCCCCGACCTCTCCTATGCGGCGCTGCCGTCGGTCGCCACGGTGGCGCGCACCACCTCGCGCAGGGCGGAGCCGCTGGCTTCCTGGCGGCTGCGTCTGACCAGGTTCGCCATCGCGACCGCGGTGACGGTCGGGCTTCTGGCTTGGGTGCTCGGGACCGACGAGCCATACAAGGTCCTCGCAAGTCCGCTGGACATCCGCCCCACGACCGGCTTCGCGGCATTGGGCCCCGACGTCGGCCTGCTCGTCCGCGCTCCGGCCGGGAGGATTCCGCGCTTCTCGCAGCAACTGCACCGCGGCGGTGCGGCGGCTTCGTTCGCGGTCGAGAGCCGACCATCCGCCGCGACCCGCGCGCAGCTGCGGCGGTTCGGGGACACCGCGTTGCCGGCGCTTGCGTCGGGGGGACCCGTCCACTGGGTGGGGACAAAGAAGGACCTCAAGAAGACCGCGTCGCAGTTCGGACTCGATGGTCACTTCCTCTTCGCCCCGCCCGAGGACGGATTTACGCTTGGCGAGTACCTCCTTGCCCACACGGCGGGCGCGATCCCGGTGGCGGGAGCCGTCAAGTACAGCGGCGGATCGCTTGGAAGGGTCGCCCCCGGACAGATTGTCGAGGCGACGCTGAACGATGGGGAGACGGCGCCCGGGCCGGCCCTACGCTCGCTGGTGCTCCAGATCAACGACCGGGGCCTGCGGGCCGTCCCCGTCGAGACCCTCTGGCGCCGCGGTGGTAATCAGGCTCGAGACGGCGGGTGAGCGCATCAGCGCCACGGCGCCGGTGATCACGACCAGCAGGCAGGCAACCAGGACGCCGCCGTGTAGGGGTGTCCCGTCCCACGACTCACCCCCGATCAGTGGCGCCACCGCGACCGGCACCGCAACCTGGACGACGAACACGGTCGAGGCGACGGCCACGGCGGCGCGTCGCTGCAGCACCGACATCTCAGCCGTGAGGCCAAGCAGCGAAGCGATCCCGATAGCGGCCAACCAGCCGACGCCGACCAGCAGCGCCCCGGATGAGATCTCGTCGGCGAGCACCTTGGCGCCGAGCGAGGTCCACGCATACGCGCAGCCGGCGCCGAGCACCATCAGCCATGGGGGGCAGCGCCGCAGTGCGAACGGCGCCGCGGCCAGCGCCCCGAGAGGTACGAGGACCAGCGCCAGCCCCAATGTCCCCGCGTGCGAGGACGATTCCCCCGGTGCGGCGACTGATGCGCCCGCCACCCCGCCAATGATTGCCAGCGTGCAGAGGACTTCGCGCTGCCCGACGGTCTCACCGAGCATGCGCACCCCCAGCACAAGCAGCAGCAGCAGCCCGACCGCAAGCGCCGGCTGCACGACGCTGAGCGGCACCAGGGACAGGGCCAGGACCTGGAATGGGAAGCCGAGGACGGCGAGCCCGGTCGCAGCCAGCCACCGAGGGCGGCGCAGCAGCTGCCCAAGCAGGGTCGGTCGCACCGAGTCCAGGGACGGGACCGCGCGTGCCTCGAGCGCCTGAAGTGCGACGGCGGCGTCAAAGCAGAAGGACGCCGCACAGGCCGCCGCGAGTCCGAGCGCGAACTGCATCGCCGAGCCATCATAGGAGCGCCGCGGTCGGCGCCGGGGCGGCCTTGGGCCTGCTCGGCGGCCATGCGCTTCCCTCGCTGGCCCCGCTGGTCCCGCGGCTGGCCGCCGCGCTGCGCATACCGACCCGGCTGACCGACCCGGGCGCGGTTGCGATCACCTTCGACGACGGCCCGGACCCCGAGGGCACGGCGGCGGTCCTGGCGGTGCTCGATCGCGAGCGAGTTTCCGCCACCTTCTTCCTGGTCGGCGAGCAGGTGCGTCGCAATCCCGCACTTGCCGCCGAGATCGTCGCCGCGGGGCACTCAGTGCAATTGCACGGCGACCGCCACCGCAACCAGCTGCGGCTCACCCCGGGGCAGATCCGCGACGACCTGCAGCGCGGGGCGGATGCGATCGAGCAGGCAACCGGCCGCGCGACTCCGCTTTACCGTCCGCCTTTCGGGATCTTCTCCGCGCTTGGCCTGAGGGCGGTAAACCACTCGCGGTACGAGCCATTGCTGTGGTCGCGGTGGGGCCGCGATTGGAGACGCCGAGCCACCGGAGCAGCGGTGGCCGCCGACGCGACCCGCGGCCTTGAGGGAGGCGACGTGATCCTCCTCCACGACGCCGACCGCTACAGCGATTCGGAGTGCTGGCGGGCGACCGCGAGTGCCCTTCCACGGATCATCGAGGTGGTCCGCGATCGCGGCCTGCGGCCGGTCTCGCTGCGCGGTCCCGCGGACGCACGGAGCCGCTGAAGCGCTATTCGATCGGAATGTCTTCGACCGGCGAGCCGCTCCGAGCCGGGCTCTCGCCACCCCGCTCGATGTAGGCGTCGAGCAGCGCCCGCATCGTCACCAGGGCGTCGTGCTGGAGGCTCTGGATCTGGCCGCGCAGCTCGGGCGGCGCCGAGGCGCGCAGGACGTCGGCGGTGCGGCAGATCGGGCACCACTCCAGGCACTCGTGCGATTGACCGGCGGCGGAGCCGTGCCCGTTGCCGGCCTCACCGGCGTGGCCGCGATCCCCGCGCTGCCCGCCGGATCGCGTGCTGCGCGCGTATTCGCCCCAGAAGCGCTTGGCCTCGCCGCCGGGATCCTGCCCGGCCGCCCCGCCAGGCTCAAACCCGCTCTGGCTGTGGTCTTGGGGATCGGACATCGTCGAACGTCACCTTCAGCGTCCCCGCGTCGAAACTTGCCCCCGAAGGGCTGTGCTCGGCGAGCGCGGAGGGCAGGATGATAGTCCGCTTCTCGCCGCCGACCGAGACGATCAATTCGTCTCCGACCTTCTTCAGATCGATACCTGCTTTCTCGGTGAACGGGATCCGCAGCCGCAGCGTCGCCACGTCGCCCTCCGTGCTCAGCTCGTGGACCAATTCGCTGTGCAGGACCCGCTCCGGCGCCTGACCGTCGAACAGCTCCTCGCCGAGCCGGTCGAGCATCGTCGGCCCCACCACCTCCTCCTCGAAGTAGCGCGAGGTGAGGACCGGCACCGGCGCGAAGCCCTCGCGGACCTCCTCCAGGTGCTGGCGCTGGCGGCCCAGCCAGGCGTCGAAGTAGCCGCCCTCGACGTCGTCGGGAAACATCCGGTTGACGATCACGGCGTCGGTCAGGTAGCCGTAGAGGTTGAGGTAGGTGAAGGTGCGCTGCGCCTCCTTGATCACCATCCGGTCTGGATTGAGGACGAGCCGGATCGAGCAGTGCTCGCGATTGCGGAGGATCGCGTTCATCTCGATCAGGTTGCGGACCAGGCGCTGCACCTCGTCGAAGACCTCCGGCCCGGGAAGCGGCACGTCGAAGGTCCGGGCCAGGGGCCGCGCCGCGCCGACCAGGCGCCGCTCCCACGGAAAGACCCGCTCCAACCACCAGCGTGCGATGTCCGGGAAGCCCAGCAGCCGCAGCGTCTCACCGGTCGGTGCGCAATCGACGATCACGACGTCGAACTCGGCCCGCTGATGGTGACGCTTTATCTGCAGTAGCGAGAACAGCTCGTCCATCCCCGGCGGCACGGTCAGCTCCTCGGCCCGCACCCGCTCGATGCCGCGGTCGGCGAGCAGCTTGCCGAGCCACTCCTGCACGGCGGCCCAGTTGGCCTCCATCTCGCGCTGGGCGCGCACCTCCTGACCCCAGAGGCGGTCCCCGGCGGGCGTCGGCTCGGGCCCGAGCGGCACCTCGAGGGAGTCCGAGAGACTGTGAGCCGGATCGGTGGAGAGCACCACCGTGCGCAGGCCCGCTCGTGCGCACATACGCGCCGTGGCTGCGGCCACGCTGGTCTTTCCGACGCCGCCTTTACCCGTGTAGAGGATCGTCCGTGGGCCCATGGACGAGTGAGCCTAATGCCATGGCACTTCGAGCGACGCTGGCTAGGGCATGACGTGTTCCAGGGCGAGCTGGGGCCGTCATGTCCAGTCAGGCGTCGCACGAATTGCCATACGTCCAGGCAGCGGGCGCGACGCTCAGAGTGGTGCGCTAGGGTGGCGCTCGCGGTAGGCAGGCCGCGCCTGATCGACATCAGCTAGCAAGGAGCTTCATCTTGACCCGATTCCGAATGCTGTTCGCGTTCTCAATCCTCGCGGTGCTCGCCACCGGGCTCGTCGCCTGCGGTAGCGGCGGCGGGAGCCAGAGCCCGCAAGACGTGATCAACCAGACCTTCGGCTCGGGCCACGACAAGCTGACCAGCGCCGACGTCAACCTGAGTCTCAAGGCCGATGTCACCGGATCCGGCGGCGGCACGCTCGACGCCACGCTCAGCGGGCCGTTCGAGAGCCAGGGCACCACCAAGGTCCCGAAGCTCGACCTCAATCTCAAGTTCGACGCCAAGGCCCAGAGCGGCAAGAGCACCAGCTTCGATGGCGGTGTGACCTCGACCGGCGACTCGGCGTTCGTCAACTACAAGGGGACCGACTACGAGGTCGACCAAACCCTGTTCGACCAGTACAAGCAGCTGCTCGCGAAACAGGGATCCCAGGCGGGCCAGAGCAAGCAGAGCCCCGGCGCGCTGCTCAAGCAGCTCGGAATCAGCAGTCCACAGGACCTGCTGACGAACCTCAAGGACGAGGGCGACGCTGACGTCGAGGGCACCTCGACCCAGCACATCTCCGGCGATCTCGACGTCGGCAAGGTGGTCGATTCGTTGAAGTCGGCGCTCTCCAACGCCAGCACCCTGGGCAGCCTTGGCGGAATCGACACGTCGCAGCTGCCCTCGGCCAGCCAGCTCGACCAGATCAAGAATTCGGTCAAGAGTGCCCACTTCGACCTCTACTCGGGCAAGGACGACCACATCCTGCGCCGACTGACGATCTCGATCGCGGTCCAGCAGGGCGCCAACAAGCTCGATCTGAACTTCGACATCACCCTCGGCAAGGTGAACGAGTCGCAGACGATCACGGCGCCCTCGAATCCGCAGCCGTTCAGCGCCCTGCTGCAGCAGCTCGGCATCGGCCCGAGCAGCCTCGGCGCCCTGGGCGCGCTCGGCGGCAGCGTGCCGGGCTCCGGCATCCTTGGCAAGGGAACGCCGAGCACCCCGCCAAGCGGCGTGCCCAGCGGGACCAATGCGGCCCAGGCGCAGAAGTACCTCAATTGCGTCGCGAAGGCGAACAGCGCCGCCGATTTGCAGTCCTGCTCGTCGCTGGCCCCTTAGCCTCGGCGCCAAGAGTTTGAGTGGAAGGCCCCGCCCAGGCGGGGTCTTCTCCTTTCCGTAGGCTGCTCCGCACGATGGAGGCCTCGCGGACGCCGCCGCTGAATGCATCTTTCTTCTTCGGGCAGGGCTGGCCCTACCTGCTGGTGCCGTTGATCCCGGTGGCGATCGTCCTCGACCTGGCCAATGCCTCGGCCGGGATCGTGTTCGCGACCTCGGCGCTGGGGATCATTCCTACTGCAGCTCTGATGGGCCGCGCGACCGAGGAGCTCGCGGCTCGCTCTGGGCCGGGAATCGGCGGGCTTCTCAACGTCACCTTCGGAAACGCGCCGGAGCTGATCATCGCCCTGTTCGCACTCGGACACGGTCTTCACGAGCTGGTCAAGGCGTCGCTGATCGGCTCGATCATCGGCAACACCCTGCTGGTGATGGGGGCGGCGTTCTTCATCGGCGGCATCGGCCACAAGGAGCAGCGCTTCGCGAAGACCGCGGTCAGCGTGCAGACGACGATGCTGCTGGCGGCGACGACTGCGCTCGTGATGCCGGCCATCTTCGAGCTGATCGAGGGCAAGGGCCTGCCGATGCCCGGCGCGGAACGTGTCGACTTCGGCTCCACGGTCGAGCACCTGTCGATTGTCGTGGCCGCGGTCCTGATCGTCGTCTACGTCGCAGGGCTCGTCTTCTCGCTGCGCACCCACCGCGACATCTTCAACCCCGAATACGAGGATGACGAGACCTGGGGCTGGTCTACGCGCAGATCGGTCTTGATGCTGGCGATCGCCGGCGTCGCGGTCGGCGCGATGTCCGAGGTGCTGGTCGGCTCGGTCAGCGAAGCCTCGCACTCGCTCGGGCTCTCCGAGTTCTTCATCGGGGCGGTGGTCGTGGCGATCGTCGGGAATGCGGCCGAGCACTGGGTCGCGGTCCTGGTCGCGCGCAAGGACAAGATGGACCTCGCGGTCAACATCGCGATCGGCTCCGGCGCCCAGATCGCGCTCTTTGTCGCCCCGGTGCTCGTCCTCTGCTCGTTCTTCATCGGCCCCGGCCCGATGCCGCTGGTTTTCAACGGCTTCGAGATCGGTGGGCTGCTGTTCGCGGTGCTGCTCGCCAACTATGTGACCCAGGAGGGCCGCTCGAACTGGTTCGAGGGCGTGCAGCTGCTCGGCGCCTACGTGATCCTCGCCGTCGCCTTCTACTACGCCTGAGCAGGCCTACGCCTGAGCGTGCAGCTCGCCGAGCGCGTCGAGCACGACCTCGTCGTGGGTCTGCGGCGAGACCTCGGGGAAGACCCGCGCGATCTGGCCCTCCGGATTGATGATGAAGGTCGCGCGCTGCACGCCCCAGTAAGTCTTCCCGTAGTTGTGCTTCTCGGTCCAGGTGCCGTAGGCGTCGGCGACCTCGTGATCGGCGTCTGCGAGCAGGGTGAATTCGAGCCCGTTCTTGTCGGCGAACTTGGCCACGTCCTCGACCGGGTCGGGTGAGATGCCGATCACCCTCGCGCCGGCCGCCTCGTAGTCGGCGTTGTGGTCACGGATCCCGCACGCCTGGGCCGTGCAGCCGGGCGTGTCGGCGCGGGGATAGAAGTAGAGGACGATTGTCTGGCCGCGCAGATCGGAGAGCGTCACTTCGTGGCCGTTTTGGTCTGGCAGCGTGAAGTCGGGCGCAGCCTGCCCCTCGGCCCGCATCAGTCTTCCCGG
This sequence comes from Solirubrobacterales bacterium, assembly GCA_038317345.1. GTDB lineage: Bacteria > Actinomycetota > Thermoleophilia > Solirubrobacterales > 70-9 > Mayfieldus. The sequence goes on along the minus strand of JBBQBH010000018.1, from coordinate 20,099 downwards.
CCGGGGTCCTGCCCGTCCTCGTCCTCGTTTTCCTCTCCGTCGTCGTGGTCGAGTGCGGTTTCGGAGACCGCGCCGGACGAGCCCGGGTGGTAGTGGGTCTGGAACTGCTCCAGCAGCCGGTCGCGGCGGTCCTCGTCGACCGGGACCTCGTCGGCGATTCGCACCCAGTCGGCGCCCTCGTAGGCCTCCATGTTGAAGACCTCCTGGTCGAGTGAGGTGGAGTCGTCGACGACCACCAGCACCTCGGTCTGCGGATTGAAGTAGGTGCCGGGCTGCATCAGCAGCTCGTCCTGGTCGACGACCCGCTCCTCTGCCTTCGATTCGGCCATATCGGGAATGTATACCCGTGCAGCGCTCGGCCGGACGAGGCCGACTACTGACCGAGGCCCTCGAGCTCGCGCACCTGACGCTCGATCTCGGCCTCGACTTCGAGTGGCTGCTCGCCGCGGCGCATGCGGCGCTCGTTTCGGGCCAGGACCAGCTGGCGAATCTCCTCGCGCAGCTCGCTGTCGATCCCGGCCGCGGGGCTGCTCTCGGCCTCGCTCAGCAGGCGCTCGACTTCGGCGTCTATATCGAGCGGCTCCCCGCCGCGGGCCTGGCGTCGGTAGGACTTCGCCTCGACCATCTGGCGGACCTCCGCCTCGTGGACGCCGGGCGAAACCGAGGCGCCGCTGTCGGTCAGTCCGCGCGACGGGGGCAACTCGCGATCCATTGCCCACTGTCCCTTGCCGAGTGTCTTCAGTGCCGCGCCCGAGCGGGCGAAGGCGAAGAGGCCGATCGGCAGCACCGCGATCGTGATCACGATCAGGATCGTGCCGGCGGTCAGTTCGCTCAATGCGAGAGGCACCTGACTACTCCCGCAGCCCGGCGGCTTCGAGGGCTTGCCCGGGGTCCAGAAACGACTGGAAGTGAATGACCTTGCCGTCCCGGAACGTCCAGGCGTAGGCCAGGGGCGTTTCGAACTCGATTCCGGTGTGCCGTGCCTTCGATCGCGCTTGGTGGACGGAAACGAGGCGATCGCCCGTTCCGACGATTTGCTCCAACTCGACCAGCAGCCACTCCGAGCCCTCGATCCAGCGTTCCGCGGCTCGGATCACACCCTCATGGCCGCGATACGCCTCGCCGGCATGATCGGGCAAGATCGTGTCCTCATAAGTGATATCGGGATCGAGGAGAGACATGTCGATGACCCCGCCGCGTTGCCATGCCTCCGGGGTCCACGGCTCCCGGCTCCATGTTTCCAAGAATGCCCGAAGGTTCTCGGCGTTCTCCTGCGACATCGCCTGCTCAGTATCTCTCTTTATCCCGCGAGGCCAGGACCACGGCTCTCATCGGTGATACTTGGAGAGCGATGGAGAACGAGCGACAGAATTCGGACGAGGAATTGGTCCACGATGAGGAAGAAGCCGCGGGCTCCGAGGCGGGGAGGATCGGCGGCACCGGCGGCGCCGATGAGGTCACCGATGAGGCCGAGCGCCCCCTGGCGGAGTCGGGAGAGGGCGAGGCCGAGGGATTCGAGCTGGCCGAGCATGACTTGATCGAGAACGCGGGCGACATGGGGGGGCCGGACCCCTCCGACGAGGCGTTTACGCCTGAGGAAGAGCGCAGCGGCGCCGAATACGGCGACGCGGACCACGTCGAGTCGTCTGAGACCGACGATGACGCGGCTGGCTCGGACGAGTGAGCAACAGGGCGCGCGTTTCGTGCCTAACCCTCGCCTGGGTCTCTCGCTTACGGTAACCTTCCGGATACTGGTTGACTGACCAGTCAATCGGGTTTCTGGCCCCGATCAGAGGGCCTCAATAAAGGCTTTGACCGACCAAAGGAGCCTCGCCAGTGGTTGACCTCACGCTGACCGACGAGCAGAAGGACCTGCGCGAGCTCGCGCACAACTTCGCCGAAAAGGAAATCCGCCCCGTCGCCTGGGACTACGACCGCGACGCCACCTGGCCGCAGGAGATCATCGATAAGGCCTGGGAAGTGGGCCTAATGAACGTCCATGTCGCCGAGGAATACGGTGGCCCGGACCTCGACAACCTCTCAGGCTGTCTGATCGAAGAGGAGATGGGCTGGGGCTGTTCGGGCATCGGCACCACGCTGATGGCCAACGGATTGGCCGCCGCGCCGGTGATGATCGGCGGCTCCGAGGAGACCAAGAAGAAATATCTGGGGATGCTCAGCGAGGCGCCGAAGCTGGCCAGCTTCTGTCTCACCGAGCCCGACGCCGGCTCCGACGTCAGCGGGATGAAGACCCGCGCCGTCAAGCAGGGCGACAAGTACGTGGTCAACGGCTCCAAGTGCTTCATCACCAACGGCGGCTACGCTGACTGGTTCACGGTCTATACGAAGACCGACCCCGAGGCCGGCCACCGCGGCATCACCGCCTTCGTCATCGACGCAGACTCCGACGGCGTCACCGTCGACAAGAAGGAGGACAAGATGGGTCAGCGGGCCTCCAACACCGCGACCATCTCCTTCGACGACGTCGAGGTGCCGGCCGAGAACATGCTTGGCGAGGAGAACCACGGCTTCAAGCTCGCGATGATGACCCTCGACAGAACCCGTCCCGGCGTTTCGGCGATGGCGGTCGGCATCGGTCGCGCCGCATTCGAGTTCGCGGCTGAATACTCGAAGGAGCGCCAGCAATTCGGCGTCCCGATCGCGATGCACCAGGCGATCCAGTTCATGATCGCCGACATGGCGACCAAGGTCGAGGCCGGGCGGCTGCTCGTCTGGCAGTCGGCGGTGCTGCTCGACCAGGGCAAGCGCAACACGCTTGCCTCCTCGCACGCGAAGCGTTTCGCAGCCGACTCCGCGATGGAGATCACGGTCGACGCCGTGCAGGTCTACGGCGGCTACGGCTTCATCAAGGATTACCCGGTCGAGAAGCTGATGCGCGACGCGAAGATCATGCAGCTCTACGAGGGCACCAGCCAGATCCAGCGCCTGGTGATCGCCCGCGAGGTGCTGATGCCGCGCCAGGAGCCGCCGCCCGAGGTCGGCCAGCCGAAGGAGGCCGAGAAGGCCGAGAAGAGCCAGGCCGAGCAGGCCCCGGCCACGGTCTAGAGCAGGCAAAGCGGAATTTGGGAGCCCCGGCCCGGCGCCGGGGCTCTTTTTTTGGGCAACCCCGCGCAACTAGCCGCTGGATTTGCTGTTGTTTGCCCCAACGAACCGAAAACGACGCCGAGTTCCCGGCCTTACGCGGCCGGGGAGCGGGGGACCCAGGTATTCGGGGGCTAACCCACCCAGGTGGGAGCGCAGCTCCTTCAGCGCCAGCCCGACAGCTAACCCCGTAGGCACTCGAAGGAGGCTGTCGAGTTGGACTTCCCTGGAATTCGTTCGAAGGCTGCACTGGTGGCCTGTGGCGCCGCCTCGGCTGCGCTTCTCGCCGCCGCGCCAGCATCCGCGGACTCGGGCGGCGTCGCGCCACCCGGCACGACACCGCCGCTGGCGACCACACCACCACCGAGCACGACGACCGTGCCCGGAGCGAAGGCTCGGCTGGTCAACGGACTGGCGGTCGCGCCGGCAAGTGCCCCGCCCGCCGTCCAGGCAGTGATCGCGGCCGCAAATCGGATCGGCACGCGTTCGTATGTCTGGGGCGGAGGTCACAAAGCCTGGGCGTCGAGCGGCTACGACTGTTCGGGTTCGGTCAGCTACGCGCTTCACGGCGGTGGCTTTCTCGACTCACCGATGGACTCGACCGGGCTCGAGCGCTGGGGCTCGCGGGGCCGCGGCAGGTGGATCACCGTCTACGCGAACGCTGGTCACGCATACGCGGTGATCGCCGGTCTGCGCTGGGACACGTCGGGCAATCACGTCGGCATCAGCGGGCCGCGCTGGCACAAGAACCGGCGCAGACACGCCGGGTATGTCGTCCGGCATCCCAGCGGGTACTGAGCGGCAAACGGGCCCCAGGCAGGGCCGCGTCGGAAAACCTCGTATAGGCGTCTAAAGCACGCGTTCGAGCGTGAAACCGGCCCCTGCCCGGGGTTTGCGTGTTAGTGGATTCATCAATGCCACGGATGGCGCCGATAAGTTCAGCGAGTTCATGACTCACCCGCTGCGCATGCGCATTTGCCTGCCTGCGATCGTCGCTGCGGTCGCGGCTGCCCTGACCCTGCCTGCCGCGGCGGCGGGCGAGAGCATCGTTCCGGGCCAGGTGCTCGTGCGCTATGAGCCGGGAAGCTCCACCGCCGACCGCTCCGAGGCGCGCGCCGACGCCGGCACCAAGCCGGTCGAGGGTCTCGGCATGCCCCGCGCCCAGCTGCTGAAGATCACCGACGGCGATTCGGTGGCGGCAACGGTGCGCCAGCTCGAGGCGCAGCCCGGCGTCGCCTACGCGGAGGCAAACGGGATCATGCAGCTGGCCTCGGTGCCGAACGACCCCCTCTTCAGCCAGCAGTGGGGCCTCTTCAACGACGGGCAAACCGTCGATGATGTGGCGGGGACGATCGGAGCTGACATCGGCGCGCCCCAGGCCTGGAACATCGAAACCGGCGATCCGAACACGGTCGTCGCGGTGATGGACACCGGGGCCGACCTCACCCACCCCGACCTCGTAAACGAGCTGTGGACGAATCCGTCAGACAGCAGCCACGGTTACGATTTCTACGATCCTCCCGGCAACCCCGACCCGACCGACCTCACCGGCCACGGCACCCATGTATCGGGGATTATCGCGGCGGAAGGCGACAACGGCATCGACACCACCGGCGTCGCCCAGCGAGCCTCGCTGATGGAGCTGAAGATCTGCGGCACCTACAGCGCCGGCTGCCCGGTGGCCGACGAAATCGCGGCGATCAACTACGCCGGAGCCCAGGGCGCGCGGGTGCTGAACGGGTCGCTCCAGGGCGGGACCTATTTCCAGTCGCTCCAGGACGCGCTGAACAACAACCCCGACGTCCTCTACGTGTTCGCGGCCGGCAACCAGGGCACCAACAACGACGTCACGCCGAGTTACCCATGTGCACTCGACCAGAGCGGCGGCTACAGCGCCAACAATGTGATCTGCGTCGCCGCAACTGACCAGTCGGATGGGCTCGCCAGCTTCTCCAACTACGGCGCCAGCTCGGTCGACCTCGGTGCGCCAGGCGTCAACGTCCTCAGCACCTCCTCCCAAAAGGTCTTCTTCAACGACGACTTCGAGTCCGGCTTCGGGCAGTGGACGAACACGGCCGGGCCGGGGTGGTCGGTGGTCAGCGAGCCGCCCCTGAACCAGCCGCCCTTCGATCCCTCCAACAACGGCATCACCGATTCGGGGGTTGGCGGACCGCCCGCACCGGGCACGGTCACCGAGGCAACGTCCAATGCCGTCACCCTGCCGACCGGCTACTCGACCTGCGAGCTTGACTACTACCGGGCGCTCGAGCTCGCAGGCGGTGACACCTTCAGGATCGACGTCCTGCTCGACGGCTCGCCCACGGGAGGCATCACCTACACCTCCTCGAGCCCGGCCAACCACACGGCGCACAACAACCCCCTGACTCTCAACACCGGGTTCGACCCGGGCGGTCAGGTCCAGGTGCGCCTGCAGCTGACCAGCGACGGAAGCGGCGGCAAAGTCCACATGGACAACATCAAGCTGCTCTGCCACGGGTCGCCGAGCGACGGGGGGACCGAGATCCTCGACGGAACCTCGATGGCGACCCCGATGGTCAGCGGCGCTGCTGCGCTCCTCTTCTCCCAGGCTCCGTCCTCGACCCCTTCGCAGGTGAAGACCGAGCTGCTCAATTCTGTCGACCTGGTGCCATCGCTTGCCGGCAAGACGGTCACCGGCGGCAGGCTCGACGTCTACCGGGCGCTTGCCAACGACTTCAATCCGGCCAGCGGCGGTGGTGGCGGCGGCTCGGGGTCGAGCGCAGGCTCCGGCAGCAGCGTTCGCAAGCCCAACACCTTCTTCAAACGCAAGCCCCGGCGGCTCGTGCGCACGCACAAGCGTTCGGCCAGGGTCGTGTTCCGCTTCGGCTCCGACCAGGCGGGCTCGGGCTTCGAATGCCGGGTTGACGGCCTTCCCTACGTGCCCTGCACGAAGAGGTACGTGCTGCGCCTGCTCCGCGGTCGCCACGTCCTCAAGGTCAAGGCGGTGACCTCCGATGGCGGCACCGATCCGAGCGCCGCGGTCGCCAAGTTCCGCGTCAAGCACATCGTTCGCTGAATCTGCTCAAGGTCACGCCTGGCTGAGCCGATCAGATAATTGATGTCTGCCTACGAAAGCGCCGCCGCCACCCTCGATCTCGCGCATGCTCCGGAGCGGCGGCTCCGCAGAGGGATCTGAAGCAGCTGGCGGCCGCGGAAGCGTCCCGAAGCCAGCTGATCGAGGAGCTGGTCTCACAGGGGGTCGATCGGAGTCGCGCCCGGCGAGTCGCCGAGGCATCGGTCCGCAGGGCCGAGGCCGTTCGCAGCCATCAGGTCTTCTACTTCGCGGCCATGGAGTCCGAGTTCGAGGTCCTCTGTCGCAGAATAGGCGGCGATCCCGCGAGCATCGAGAACGCAAAGCAGCGGGTTTGGTCAGCCGCGCGCGAGACCGCCGAACGGCACGGTTGCGCGCTCGAGGAAGCGCTCTTCTTCTGCTTCCACGAGAGCCTTTACCTGCACAGCGAGCTCCTTGCCAACGCCTCGGTGAGTACCACCGTGGCCGTTGGCGTGCGCCCGCACTAGCTAGAGCTCGGCAGCGCGCTCGACGAAGCTGCGCCAGGCGGCGTGTTCCTCCGCGCGCCAGGCGTCGTCGCGCTGAGGCTCGACCCGATCGCCGATCGGGATCCGCTCGGCGATCGTCAGCGTCGATGGCCAGACTCCGGCGCCGACCGCGGCCAGCGCCGCCGCACCGGCTGCGGTCGCATCGACGACGCCGTACTCGACAGTAACCCCGGCCGCATCGGCCTGCATCTGCATCAGCAGCGGATCCTGGGTCAGGCCACCGTCGACCCGCAGCGTCTCCGGCGTCGCCTGCTCGGAGACCACCGCAAGCACGTCGGCAACCCGCCAGGCGATCGCCTCCAGCGCCGCCCGTGCGATGTGACCCGGCCGCGTGCCGCCGGTCATTCCCGCCAGCACGGCGCGCGCATCGGAGCGCCACCATGGCGCACCCAACCCCGCCAGCGCCGGCAGTACCCGCACGCCGCCCGAATCCTCGACCTCGGCGGCCAGCGCGGCGAGCGCCGGCGGATCGGCGGCCAGGCCGAGGTCGCCGCTCAGCCACTCCAGCAGCGCGCCCGCGGTGAACACCCCGCCGTCGAGCGCGTACTCGACCTTGCCGTCGACGCGCCAGGCCACTGTCGGAAGCAGTCCACCCTCGGGTTTCGGACGCTCGGTCCCGACGTGGGCGAGGACGAAGACGCCGGTGCCGTAGGTCGCCTTGACCAGCCCCGGCTCCACGCACCCGGCGCCGGCGAGCGCCGCCTGCTGATCGACGCAGCGCGCCCGCAACGGAAGCTCCTGCGACCAGGATTCGTGGTGCAGGACGCCGAGGTCTCCGGCCGTGTCCTCGATCGCTGGCAGGACATCGCCCGGGACGCCGAAGGCGTCGAGCAGCTCCGGGTCCCACCCCGGCTCGCCCGGCACCGCGAGCTGGGTCCGCGATGCGGTCGAGGGATCGGTGGCGAAACCGGCACCCAGCCGCTCGCAGAGGAATGAGTCGACGGTGCCGAGTCTCAGGATGCCGGCGTCGCGCGCCTTCGCCACCCGTGGATCGTGCTCGAGCAGCCAGGAGAGCTTTCCGGCCGAGAAGTAGGGGTCGAGCGGCATCCCGCTTCGCTTCTTCACGGACTCGGCGCCGCCGTCGGCCTCGAGGCGATCGAGGACCTCCTGCGAGCGCTTGTCCTGCCAGGTGATCACCGGGGTCAGGGGGTCGCCGGTCTCGGCGTCCCAGGCGAGCACCGACTCGCCCTGGTGGTCGAGCCCGCAAGCCGTGATCTCTCCCGGCGCCTCGCCGAGCAGCTCGGCGACTGCCTCGACGACGGCGTTGAGGATTACCAGCGGGTCCTGCTCGACCCAGCCCGGCTTCGGGTGGGCGAGGGGCTTCTCGCGCCTGGCCTCGGCAAGCTGCTTCAGGTCCTCGTCGTAGAGGACCGCCTTGACCGCCGAGGTCCCCTCGTCGATGCCTAGCAGCAGCGTCATGCGAGTCCCCTGTACTCGGCGGTGCGGCGCCACCAGGGGATCTCGGATGGTGCCGACGGGGCGGATTCGAGCGGCGCCTCGGGCCCCAGCTCGACCCCGAGCTCACCGACGATGCCGGTTACGTGCTCGGCAATCCCCAGCGACGCGGTCACCCCGGTGGAGCGGATCGCCGCGACGTTGACCAAGCCCGGGCACTCGTGCGACGCCCCGATCAGGTAGTTGACGCCGCGCCCGGCCGGGCGCAGGCCCGCGTAGGCGGCGATCGGCTCGGCGCCCTCGAGCTGGGGGAGTAGCTCGGCGGCTTTGGGAACGATCTCGTCGCGGGCTTCGGGGCGCACCGTCCAATCGGTCTTGTCGTCGCCGTCGACCGCGGTCGGGCCGGCGACCACCTTGCCGTCGACGGTGGGAAAGACGAGTACACCTTTGGTGCGCTTGCTCGGGACCGGCAGCCGTATCTCCTCCAGCGGTTCGCCGGGCGGCTCGAAGACGAGGAACTCGCCCTTGCGCGGGTAGATCTCGAAGCTGTCGTCGCCGGCGAGGCGGGCGACCTCGTCGGCGTAGAGCCCGGCGCAGTTGACAACCACTCGGCAGCGAATCTCCTCGCCGCCATCGCTCTCAACCAGAAGCTGCTCCCCATCGCGCTTCACACGGGCCACCCTAACCGACGTGTGAAGCTCGGCCCCATGGCGTTTCGCAGCCGATGCGAGGGCCTCCGTATAGGCGACCGGATCGCCGATCGCCTCGCCGGGGACCGATAGCGATCCGTCCTCGTCGAGTGCGACACGGACGCCATTGCCGGCTGCGTTGGCGGCCAGCTCCCGCACCGCCGCCCGCTCGTCGTCGTCGCGGGGACGCAGCAGCGCCCCGCACCGCACCAGCGGCAGATCGAACGCCTCCAGGACCGAATCGCGCAGCGCCGCGGAGCGCAGGATCAGCTCCGTCTCCAGCTCCCCGGGCACCGAGTCGAAGCCAGTGTGAAGGATGCCCGAGTTGGTGCCGCTGGCTGCCAGCCCGGGTTCCGCCTCGGCCTCCAGCAGGGTCACCGAGACGCCGCGGCGCGCCAGCGCGAGCGCGACCGCGCAGCCCACCACGCCTGCGCCGACCACTGCTACGTCCGGATCAACCTCCATGCATGCTCCAAACCGACTATTGACACGCCTGCGCCTTGGAGCATAGGGTCAGGTCATACATGCCGAATCGCACAAGGACGACTTGGCGACTGGGAGGAGAGGAGACCACGGATGGCCACTGAGCCCGGGGAAGCACCTGTAACTCAGGACACTGGTACAGCGGCGGACGAACAGAGGCTCGGGGAGATGGGCTACAGGCAGGAGCTTTCTCGCGCCTGGAGCGGCTTCACCAACTTCGCGATCTCGTTCACGATCATCTCGGTCCTCGCCGGGACCTTCACGACTTTCGCCTTCGCTTGGCAGAATGGCGGGCCGATCGCGGTCTCGATCGGCTGGCCGGTTCTGTGCTTCTTTGTGCTCATGGTGGCCTTCTCGATGGCCGAGCTGACCTCGAGGTACCCGACCGCTGGCGGCCCCTACTGGTGGGCCCACGATCTCGGCGGCAAGGGCTGGAGCTGGATGACCGGCTGGTTCAACATCGTCGGGCTGATCGGGATCGTCGCCTCGGTGGCCTATGGGGCCGCCTTCTTCCTCTTCACCCTGTTGCAGCTCTACGGCCTGGACCTCTTCGGGATCAACTTCGGCGACGACGCCCACATCCTTTCGGAGACGTGGCTGCTGTTCTTCCTCATCCTCGTCCTCTACACGGTGCTGAACATCTTCGCCGACCGCGTCCTGGCGCTGCTCAACAACATCTCGGTCGGCTGGCATCTGCTCGGGGTCGCGATCATCATCGGGCTGCTGGTGTTCGTGCCCGACCACCACCAGAACGCCAGCTTCGTGTTCGGGCAGCGGATCAACAACTCCGGCCTACACGGCGGACACACCAGTGGCCTCGGCTTCTGGTTGCTGGTCCTGCCGATCGGATTCCTGCTCACCATGTACACGCAGACCGGCTACGACGCCTCTGCCCACACGGCAGAGGAGACCCGCGGCGCCGCAACGGCGGCCGCCCAGGGTGTATGGCGGTCGGTGTTCTGGTCGGCTGTAATCGGCTGGTTCGTGCTGCTCGCCTTCCTGTTCGCCGCCACAGACGTGAAGTCGATCAACGATGCCGCCGGTTTCTCGGGCGCGATCTTCACCAGCGCCCTCGATCCCTGGGCGGCAAAGCTGGTGATCCTGATCGCCACGGTGGGGCAGATTTTCTGCGGAGCGGCCGGGTTGACCAGCGCCTCGCGCACCTGGTATGCGTTCTCACGCGACCGTGGCATGCCGGGTTGGGCGATCTTCCGCCGCGTCAACCGGGAGAGGGTGCCGTTCAACGCGGTGATCGCAGTGTCGTTCTTCTCGCTGATAATCGCGATCCCGGCCTTGTTCGGCAAGAACAACATCCCATTCGCCTTCTTCGCCATCACCGGGATCTGCACAGTGGGCCTCTACCTCGCCTACATCATCCCGGTGTACCTGCGCCTGCGGGCCGGCGACAGTTTCGAGCCCGGGCCGTGGAACCTGGGTCGCCGCTACAAGCTGGTCAACACGCTTGGGATCATCTTCGTGATCGTGGTGGTCTTCGCCCTCGATCTGCCCTACACGCCGGCCGGTCTACCGTGGAACGACGGCTTCGACACCAGCGTCGTCAACTACACGCCGCTTGCGATCCTGGTCCCGCTCATCTTCGGGGTCTGGTACCTGGTCTCGGCAAAGGACAAGTATCAGGGGCCGGTGAAGACCCTCGAAGAGGACGAGGTCACGGCGGATTGACCGGGCTGGCACTGAGCAGCTGAGGATCGAGCGATGACCCCGGACGATGCAAAGGCCGCCGAGCGCCCCGGCGGCCCGGGCGGCAGCGCCGGAATGCTGTCGCTCGACGAGCTGCGCTCCGAGGCCGAGGCGGGCACGATCGACACCGTCGTCGCCGCCTTCACCGACATGCAGGGACGGCTGTTCGGTAAGCGGATCCAGATCGAGTACTTCCTCGACGAGGTGGTCGATGAGGGGGTCGAGGGCTGCAACTACCTGCTCGCTCTCGACATGGAGATGGATCCGGTCCCCGGCTACGAGATGGCCAACTGGGAGGACGGTTACGGCGACTTCGGAATCGTCCCCGACATGGCGACCCTGCGCCGGATCCCCTGGCTGGATCGCACGGCGATGGTGCTCTGCGACGTCGCCAACCACGACGGCTCAGATGTCGTCGCCTCACCGCGCCAGGTGTTGATCGCCCAGTACGAGCGCGCCGCCGAGATGGGCTACACGCCAATGATGGCTTCCGAGCTCGAGTTCTACCTCTACAAGGAGAGCTATGCCGAGGCACACGAGAAGGACTACCGGGATCTGACCCCGACGATCCCCTACATCCTCGATTACCACATCCTCGCCACGACGATGGACGAGGCCTACCTGGGGCCGATCCGCCGCGGAATGCAGGGGGCGGGGATCCCGGTCGAGTTCTCCAAGGGCGAGGCATGGGCCGGCCAGCATGAGGTCAACTTCCGCTACGCCGACGCGGTCACCTCCGCCGACCGCCACACGATCTACAAGAACGGGGTCAAGGAGATCGCCTTTTTGAACGAGATCTCGGCCAGCTTCATGGCAAAGCCGTCGGAGGCCGACATCGGCAGCTCCTGCCACATCCACTCCAGCCTCGTCGACTCGGACGGTAAGAGCGTTTTCGTCGACGGGGAGGAGGAGACCGACACCTTCCGCCACTACCTCGGCGGCCAGCGCGCCCACATCCGCGAGCTGGCGCTGTTCGTCGCCCCGTCGATCAACTCCTACAAGCGCTACGCGGCCGAGAGCTGGGCGCCGACCTCGGTCTCCTGGGGCCGCGACAACCGCACCTGCGGCTTCCGCGTCGTCGGCCACGGGCAGTCGCGGCGTGCCGAGTGCCGGATCCCAGGCGCCGACGCCAATCCATACCTTGCCTTCGCGGCGCTGCTCGCCGCCGGCTTGGACGGGATCGAGAACAAAACCGATCCGGGTCCGGAGCTGAAGGGCAACGCCTATGAGGCCGGCGAGGCGGAGGCGTTCCCGTCGACGCTGCGCGAGGCAGTCGACCTCTGGGAGGGCAGCGAGTTCGCCCGCAAGACCTTCGGCGAGGCGGTCCACAAGCACTATCTGAACTACGGCCAGACCGAGCAGCGCCTCTTCGACGAGGTCGTGACCGATTACGAGCGCCGGCGCATGTTCGAGCGCGGCTGAGGGGTCCGACCTTTTCTCGCGGCGTGGCGCTTTCTTCGTGCTATACGCGAACAAAGTGCACCGATGTCCGACCCGAATACCTTTGAGGACATGAACGGTTGCGCAGTCGGAATCAGTGCCGCCATCGAGCAGGCGCGCTGGGGCGCCTGGGACGAGGAGGTGACGATGACGCCGCGTCACTACGCGCACGCCGTCCAGCAGGCGGGGGGCCTGGCCCTGCTGCTGCCCCCCGACGACGCCGCCGAGGCTGCGCCGGAGCGCTGGCTCGACCGAATCGACGCATTGATCCTCTCCGGCGGCAGCGACATCGACCCCGCCTTCTACGGCCAGCCGCCGCATCCGAAGACGAAGGGGATCCGGCCGGAGCGCGACCGCTTCGAGATCGCGCTGGCGCGGGCGGCGGTGCAGCGCAAGATGCCGCTGCTGGGCATCTGCCGCGGGATGGAGCTGCTCAACGTCGCTCTCGGCGGCGACCTGATTCAGGATCTGGATGACGTGGTCGGCCCCGGCAACCATCCCCACCAGGCGGGCGCCTTCGTTGGCCACGAGGTGCGGCTCGAGCCCGGCTCGCTCGCCGCCCGCGCGGTTGGCGCCGAGACCACGGCGGTGAGCTCATCCCATCACCAGGGACCCGGCGAGCTGGGCGCGGGACTGAAAGCGACGGGTTGGTTCGTCGGCGAGCCGGTCGTCGAGGCGATCGAGCTCGACCAGGCCCAGCATCCCTTTGCGCTCGGCGTCCTCTGGCACCCCGAGGTGGAGGAGCGCAGCCGCGTCGTCGGGGCGCTGGTCGAGGCTGCGCGCGAGAGGGTGCAGGCGTGAGCGAGATCCAGATACTCGAACCGGCCACCGAACAGGTGCTTGCCGAGCTGCCGAGCGCCGGCGCCGAGGACGTCGACGCCGCGGTCGCCCGCGCGAAGGAGGCTGTTCCCGCCTGGCGGGCCGTGAAGCCGGCCGACCGCTCGGTGCTCCTGCACCGCCTCGCGACCGCGATCGAGGAACGGCTCGAGGATCTCGCCATCCTCGAGGCCCGCAACGCGGGCAAGCCGATCGGCGACGCGAGGGGCGAGATCGGGATGGTGGTGCAGACCTTCCGTTACTACGCCGGCGCCCCCGAACGGCTGCTCGGCCACACGATCCCGGTCGCCGGCGGGGTCGACATGACCTTCCGCGAGCCGCTCGGCGTCGTCGGCCTGATCGTGCCCTGGAACTTCCCGCTCGTGATCGCCTCCTGGAAGCTGGCGCCGGCACTTGCGGCGGGCAACTGCGTGGTCCTCAAGCCGGCCGGACTGACCCCGCTGACGGCGCTGGAGCTGGAGAAGATCGCGCCGGAGGCGGGCATTCCCGAAGGTGTGCTGAATGTTGTCGCCGGGCCGGGGAGCGAGGTCGGGGCGCGGCTGGTCGAGCACCCCGACGTGGCGAAGATCGCCTTCACCGGCTCGACCGAGGTCGGACGCGGGATTGCGGCCGGCGCCGCGGCGACGATCAAGCGGGTGACCCTGGAGCTGGGCGGCAAGTCGGCCAACGTCGTCTTCGCCGATGCCGACCTCGAAGCAGCGGCCGCCGCCGGCCCATTGCTGTCTTCGGAAACGCCGGCCAGGACTGCTGCGCGCGCTCGCGGATCCTGGTTGAGCAGAGCGCCATCGACGATTTCATGCAGGCGCTGGAGCGCAGCGTGAACGCGATCACCGTCGGCGACCCGCTCTCCGAGCAAACCGAGATGGGGCCGCTGATCTCCGCCGACCAGCGGGCGAAGGTCGCCTCTTACGTCGACGACGGCGCCCCGGTTGCGATCCGCGGATCGGCTCCCGACGGGCCGGGCTACTGGTTCCCGCCCACCGTGCTGGCCCCGGTGTCGAATGACGACCGCGCCGCGCGCGAGGAGATCTTCGGACCGGTCGCTTGCGTGATCCCCTTCGAGGGCGAGGATGAGGCGGTGCGGATCGTCAACGACACGATCTACGGGCTCTCGGGTTCGGTCTGGACCCGCGACGGGGCGAAGGCGCTGCGCGTCGCAAGGGCGATCGAGACCGGCGTGATCTCGATCAACGACAACACCTCGGTCCGCGTCTCGACGCCGTTCGGGGGCTTCAAGCAGTCGGGGGTGGGGCGTGAGCTGGGCCCAGACGCGCTCGACGCCTACACCGAGGTAAAGAACGTCTACTTCAAGACCGAGGAGGGCTGATGGCCGGTCGTCTGGATGGGAAAGTCTGCGTGATCACGGGAGCGGCGAGCGGGATCGGCGCCGAGTCGGCGCGGCTGTTCGCAGCCGAGGGGGCGAAGGTGGTCGGCGTCGACCTCGACGAAGGATCCGAGGGCGAGCTGGCGATCCAGGCCGACGTCACCGACGAGGAGCAGGTGCGGGGGATGTACGAGCGGGCAAAGGAGGAGCTGGGCCGTATCGACGTGCTGTTCAACAACGCCGGAATCAACCCGACCGACGACAGCTCGGCGATCGAGACGACGCTCGAGGCCTGGCAGCGGGTGCAGGACGTCAACCTGCGCGGAGTCTTCCTCTGCTGCAAGCACGGCATCCCGCATCTGCTCGAGGGCGGGGGAGGGTCGGTGATCAACACCGCATCCTTCGTCGCCGTGATGGGGGCCGCGGTCTCGCAGATCTCCTACACGGCCTCGAAGGGCGGCGTGGTGGCGCTTTCGCGCGAGCTGGGGGTCGAGTTCGCGCAGCGCGGCGTGCGCGTCAATGCGCTCTGCCCGGGGCCGGTCAACACGCCGCTTTTGCAGGAGCTGTTCGCCAAGGATGAGGAGCAGGCACAGCGCCGCCTCGTGCACCTGCCGATGGGCCGCTTTGCCGAGGCGAGGGAAATTGCGCACGGAGCGGTGTTTTTGGCCAGCGATGAGTCCTCCTACGTCACCGCCTCGACCTTCCTGGTCGACGGCGGGCTCTCCGGCGCCTACGTCACGCCTGAGTAGGCACCAACTGACTTTATGTCAGGCTTGAACTGACTCCAGGTCAGGTGATAGATTCGGTCCTATGAGGGGAACGAGCATGGATGCCCGGATCCCATTGCCTCGGATCCGAAGTTGGGCGGCCTTCCTGCTAATAGCCGCCGCAGCCTGGCTGTCGATTTCGTCGACGGCCAGAGCGGGCGTGGACGGCCAATGCCCACCGATCGCCGACAAGCCGGGCGCTGTACCCCACGTCGACTATACGAGCGGGGGGGTGAGCCAAGTCCAGCACATCACCTACTGCCAGCTGGTGACCGTAAATCCCGGCGCGAACATCATCCGGCTCAACGGCACCAATCTCTTCCCGCAGGTCCCGGGGTATATCACCCGCTTCGATCCCGAGCTGGTCTATTCCGACGGCACGGTTCCGGGCGTGGACGTAGTTCACCTCCACCATGCCGTGTGGGTTGTCAACTTCAACCCGCAGTTCGCCGCCGGTGAGGAAAAGACGATCTCGCAGCTGCCCCCGGGCTTCGGCTGGCACTCAAACCCGGGGGACAGCTGGCTGCTCAATGACATGCTGCACGACCTCGTGGCCCAAGCCCACGACGTGTACATCGTCTGGCGGATCGACTTCGTTCCGGACAGCTCTCCCGCCGCCGCCTCGATCAAACCCGTGACCACCCGCTGGATGGATGTCGCCGGGCAGAAGTTCTATCCGGTCTTCGACGCCCTGCGCAAGATGGACCCGGGCGGCAACTACACCTTCCCCGACGAGGCGACCGGCGCGGCCCGCAACGACATCGGTCCGGCGCACGAGTGGACTGCCCCCGGGCCCCGCACCTTGATCGGCACCGCCGGCCACCTCCATCCGGGGGGCCTCAACACCCAGCTCACGGTTACCCGCGGGGCTCAGACCAACACGATTTTCACCTCAAACGCCCACTACTTCGAACCGGCGGGCGCCGTCTCTTGGGATGTCTCGATGGGTGCCACCCCCGGCGCCTCCTGGCGCGTCAAATTGCAGACGGGTGACAAGTTGAGCGTGCACGCCACCTACGACACCAAGAGAGCCGACTGGTACGAGGTGATGGGGATCATGCCTGTGGCCGTCTACAACGGCGTCGATCAGGGCGGCCTCGACGCGATGAGTCCCAAGATCCCCCAGAACGAAGTCCTGACCCACGGTCATTTGCGCGAGAACGACAATCACGGGGGCGGCCCGACGGCCCTGCCGGAGGCACTTAAGCTGCCGGGTTTCCCGACTTCAAGTGCCCAGGTCAACATCAAGGGGTTTTCGTACCTGGGCGACTCGCCTGGGGGCTTTACCCGCAACCCACCGACCATCTTGCCCGGGCAAACGCTCAATTTCAAGAACTACGACGCGAACCCCGCCACGAACGCTTTCCACACGATCACCGACTGCCGTGAGCCCTGCAACGGATCGACGGGAATCGCCTACCCGGTCGCCGACGGACCGGTCAGCTTCGATTCCGGCGAGCTCGGCTTCAACGGCAACAACGGCAGCCTCGCGGGCGCCCCGGCCGCGGGCCGCGACACGTGGACGTTGCCAAGCGATCTCAAGCCCGGTACCTACACCTACTTCTGTCGGATACATCCCTTCATGCGGGGCAGCTTCCGGGTCGCAAAAGAGACGGTCAGCTTCGGCAGGCTGATCCGAAACCCCAAGAAGGGCACGGCGAAGCTCATCGTGAAGGTGCCCTACCCAGGGACGCTGCTCCTGAGTGGCAAGCGGGTTATCAAGCAGAGGCGCGCCCATCGCGCTGGGGCAACCGCCAGCAGCGCGGGGAGCGCTGAGGGAAAGATGAGGCTGCTTATCAAGGCCAAGGGGAAAGCCAAGCGCAAGCTGAACCGCACCGGCAAGCTGAAGGTCATGGCAAAGGTCACCTACACCCCGAACGGCGGCGCCCCGAACGCCAAGGCCAAGGGGATCAAGCTGATAAAGCGGTAGCACCGGCCAGATGCGTGTGATCAGAGGACGAAAGGCGATAGTTGGGCTGGCGGTTACCGGCGCGGTTGCGTTTGGTGCCGCGCACGCCCTCGGGGTCAGTGAGCCGATCACCACTGCGCCGGCCTGCTGCACCTTCTCCAAGCCCACTTTCACCCTCGACCCCGGGCAGGTCGGCACGTTCCAAGATCTAGACGCCAACTCACACAACGTCATCGCGTCGGGCATCGGCCCCGATGGCGCGGTGTTGTTCCGTTCCGAGACGATCTCCTCCGGCCAGGCGCCGGTGAACGGCACCCAGTATCTGGCGACGGGTACCTACGCCTTCGTCTGCACGGTCCACCCCGACATGACGGCCAATCTGGTCGTGACCGGCAACGGCAGCCCGCTCGCGCGCCCCGCCGTGGTCCTCACGGTGGTGAGCAAGAAGCTCGATCGGGTGCTTGCGAGTGGCAAGCTAAGTGTGAAGGTCAGCGCCTCTGCGGCGAGCAGCGACGTCGAGTTGACCGCTCTCAAGGGCACAAAGAAGCTCGGCTCGAAGGGCAATATCAACCTCGCCGCTGGGGCCTCGCGCACTGTCAAGGTGCCGCTGACGCACAGCGGCAAGAACGCGCTGAAGAACCACGGGTCGGCCAAGGTCAAGGTTAGCGCCGACGTTCCGTTCGGCTCCCCGGTCAGCGCGAAGCGGAAGCTGCACTGAGCGTCAGGCTGGCGCCGAGGCCGGCGGCTACGCGGCGCCGAGCGCGTCGTCGATCGCGCGCAGTACCTCGTCGCTGAGCTTCACCCCCGAGGCTGTCGCGTTCTCGTGCACCTGTTCGGGTCGCGATGCGCCAACGATCGCGGCGGCGACGTTTTCCTCGCGCAGCACCCAGGCCAGCGCCAGCCGGGCCATGCTGAGGTCGGCGTCCTCGGCGATCGGCCGCAGGCGCTGCACCGCCGCCAGCTCCTCGTCGTCGAGCTCCATGTAGACGCCCATCTCGGCGCTGGCGGCGCGCGAATCTGCGGGCGGGCGCTCGCCCGGCCGGTATTTGCCCGTGAGCACCCCTTGGCGGAGCGGCGCGAAGGCGATCTGCGAGATCCCGTTGGCGCGGCAGAGCGGGATCACCCCGGCCTCCGGCTTTCGGTGCAGCATCGAGTACTGCGGTTGGCTGGAGACGAACTTCTCCACGCCCGGGATGTCCAGCGCCGCCTGGATCTGCTCCGGCGTCCATTCCGAGAAGCCGATGTAGCGGGCCTTGCCCGCCTTCACCACTTCGGTCAGCGCCTCCATCGTCTCCTCCAACGGCGTGTCGGGGTCGTAGCGATGGCACTGGTAAAGGTCGAGGTAGTCGGTACGCAGGCGCTTCAGCGAGGCGTCGATCTGCTTGTGGATCTGCTTGCGGCTGAGACCCGAGTCGCCCCAGGTCGAGGGGCGGTGCCTCCATCGCATCGGCATGTAGAGCTTGGTCGCCAGCACATAGGAGCGCGCGGGTGGTCGGTGAGGATCTCGCCCCACACCTGCTCCGCCGCCCCTCGCCCGTAGACGTTCGCGGTGTCGAAGAAGTTGATCCCGGCTTCGAAGGCGGCGCGGGTGCAGGCCTCGGTCTGCTCGCGTCCCACCCCGACCCCGTAGGTCAGAAAGGAGCCGAGGCAGATCTCAGAGACCTCGAGGTCGCTGTCGCCGAGGCGGCGGAATTGCATTACGGCAAGCTATCGGGCTATTGGGTCCTGACCGTTTGAGAAGCCAGTTTGGCGTCTCAAAGAGCTACCGGGCGGCGGCGTCGATGAATCGCCCGCAGAGCTCGCGGCCGAGCTGGTTCCAATCCTCGATCTTGGCTCGCGTCTCCTCGCGCAGCGCCTCGGGGTCGAGCCCGATCGCCACCGCGGCGGGATCGGACCTCCAGTCGTCGATCCAGTGCTCGGCGTCGGCGGCGCTGACCTCGGCGTGAAACTGGATGCCCCAGGCGATATCGCCGATCCGGTAGGCCTGTAGGCAGACCGGACTGGTGGCCAGCGCGGTGGCGCCGGCGGGCAGCGGAGCCTCATAGCTGTGCCACTGAAAGGCGGTGAAGCTGGGGGCGAGCGGGCCAAGCAGCGGATCCTCGGCGCCCGCTGCCGTCACTTCGACCTCGTGCCAGCCGATCTCCGGCTCACTGGCTGGTCCCGGTGTCGCCCAGACCGCATCGGCGAGCAGCTGGGCTCCGAGGCAGACGGCCATCAGCGGGATCTCGTGCGCCAGCAGCCCGCCCAGCAGATCCTTCTCGAAGCGCAGCCAGGGATGCTCATCCTCATGGTGCGCGTCCATGGCGCCGCCGAAGGTGAGCACAGCGTCGTAGTCGCGCGGATCGGCGGGCGGCTGGGCGCCGGTGCCGATCTCCCAGCTGTCGAGGTGGGCGCCGCGCTCGGCGAATGCGTCGGCGAAGACGCCGGGGCCGGCGTCGGGCTGGTGGACGATTGCGAGGGCGCGCATGACTTCCTTGTCGTGCTGCATGACTTCCTTGTCAGCTAACGAGCCTAGTGACTGGCCTCTCTAGCTCTCTAGCATGAGACAGATGACCGAGCCCGCCCCGCAATCGCGTTCGCCGCTCCAAGCGGTCGTCGAGGGCGCCAAGGGCCTGTTCGCGGGCCTTGTCGGCGCCCTGCTGGCGCTGCTCTCGGGCCTGGTCGCGCTGCTCGGCATCCTGCTCTCCGTGCTGCCGCTGCTGTTAGTGATCGCCGCGATCGCCGGCGGCGTCTATCTGATCGTCCACTAGTCGCGGTCAACGCTCGTAGGGAGGCTCGAGCCCCTCGAACATCGGAAAGTGGCGCGGATTCTGCGTCCAGAGCTCCGCGCCGAGCAGTACGGCGGTGGCGGCGAT
>JBBQBH010000017.1:0-51556 GCA_038317345.1 Solirubrobacterales bacterium | reverse complement strand
CGGCAACGGGCCGATCAACGCGATCGGCGACGCGGTGATCCTGAAGACCGGCGCTCCCGGCTGGCCGCAGGGTGGCGGCGTCCTCTATCGCTTGCTCGACGGCCCACGGGCGGGTGCGGTCATATTCGTCTACGAGGGAGTGGAGGCGCTGGTGCGTCCCGGCCAGAGGGTCCTTGCCGGACAGCCGATCGCGCAGTTCATCCCCGGTTCGATCGAAACCGGCTTCGCCGACGCGAACGGGGTGCCGTTGAGCCACGCGATCTACACCGAAGGCATGGTCACCCCCTGGGGCCGCGAGATGCAGGCCTTCATGAAGGAGATCAGCGGCACGTCCAACCAGCAGTTCTCGCAGCTTCTCAAGCCGGGCCAATGGGAGCGCCTGGTCCAGCGCCTCGGCCAGATCCAGAGCCCGAGCGTTGCAACCGCACCCTCCAAGGGCTAATAGGCTGCGGCCATAGCCGCCGACGCCCAGCTCTTCCCATTCGCACAGCTCGAATTCGCGGGTCAGATCGGACTCGGCGACGGGCGCTATCTGGCGCGCACGGCTGGCGATAAGAGGGCAGGGGCCGGAAACAACGAGGAAAGCCAGGAGGTGCTGGTCGTCGAGACGATCGCCGCCCCGCGCCCGGCCAAGCGCCGCCGCCGGGCCCGCGAGGCGGAGAGTGGTCCGCCCGGCGAATTGCCGCTGACCCGGATCACCGCCGTGAAGGCGGATCCGTTCGCAAACGACTCCGAGGCGGCCGAGTGGCTGCAGGAGCTGAGCGGCGACCACGAAGCGCTTCTCGATGCCGCCGAGGATGGCCTGCGATTGCTCAACCGGGCACTCTCGGTTTTGCGAGCCGCCAGTGGCGATCCCTACGTCCACGAGCTGGGCAGCGAGCGGGCACTTGCGATCCGGGTCGGCTACGGCAGCGGCGAGCAGGTCGCCGAGGGGGAATGGATGGCAGCCCGCGAGCTGGAGCCGGGCGCCCCCGCCCGCGGTGGACGCCGCGCGCGCCGCGACGCCGACCTGCGCCCCCAGGAGCGGATCGCCGCGGTGCTCGGCGGGCGCGAGGAGCTCGACGTCTGCGAGACGATGCTGGTCCGCGCCCGCCTCGATCTCGACACGGGCCGATTCCGCGAGGCCGCCCTTCAACTTCAAGTTGGGGTTGAGGCCTTGCTGGTCGAGCTGCGCGGGGCGCTCCAGGACCCCGGCCACGAGGAGGACATGGAGGTCCTCAGCGAGCGGCGCGGAGAGGTCGGCAACGCCGCCAACACGGCGCTGCGCGGCGAGATGAACGAGGCGTCGGCCGAGAGCGTGCGCGAGCTGCTGCCCGTCGCCGAGCGGGTGCTGCGCCGGCGCCGCGTGCTGCGCGGCTAGACGTCAACCGCGGAAACGACCGTCCGCGGTTCGGGGACCTGCTCGTCAGTTCGGTGGAGATCCTCTACGTGCATCACGATCGCGTCCCGGATCAGGCGCTCGACTTCCTCTCGGGTACCGCCCGTTGCAACGCATCCGGGGAGATCCGGCACATAGGCCCCGAACCCCTGGTCGCCGCGCTCGATGATCACTGCGTACTCGGTCACTTCAGACCCGCCTGTCGGAGAACGCGATTCAGCGTACCGCGCGGCATCTCATCCGCCAGGTGCCCCGCGATCGTGACGGTGCCTCGCCCAACGTTCTCCCCTCCCGCTCGGCTCCCCGCCGATTCTTGGGCTGATCTCAGGCCTTTTCCAGGGTCGCAAGCGAGGCTCCCGCTGGGAGACAACCCGGCTTCACCCATCCGACAAGGAGGACCTTCCAGATGAATCGCACCCGAATCAAGCAGACCGCCGTCACGATCGCCGCTACCGCGACGGCTGCCGCGGTGGTCGGAATCGCCACCGGCGCCGCGGCGCCATCAAAGAGCAGTTCGAACGGCAATGCTGCTGCCCCGACCTTCGAGTACGGCACCGCGATCGGCCCGCCGCCGGGAGGCGGCATCGCGACCGCGGCGGCGATCAAGGGCAGGGGCCCCCGTATGGCGTTCCGTGGGCCCGATGGTGGGCTCGGCCCGCTCGGCGGCCCCCCGGTTCACTCGGAGATGGTCGTCCCGAACAAGGCCGGCGACGGCTTCATTACCGTGACCGGGGACGACGGCAAGGTGAGCTCGGTCTCCGGGAGCCAGCTGACGATCACCGAAGGAACCGAGAAGGCGACCTACAAGACGGTCACCCTCGACGTCCCGAGCGACGCCACGGTCGTTCGCGACGGTGACAAGGCGCAGCTGAGCGACCTGCAGGCGGGCGATCAGGTGCACGTCTCGCAGTCGCCGGATGGCAGTTTCGTGTTCGCCACCGACAGCGCGTTCCAGCAGAAGATGCTGAAGCAGTTTCGCCAGCACTTCAAGAATCTGCCGAAGCCGCCGTCGGGCGTGCCCGGCGGACCGCCGCCCGGTCTGCCGCCGGCGCTGGGCCGGCGCGGAAACTGATCGAGCGCCCCTCTCGGTCAGACGCCAATCCGACAGGCGGCCCACCCTCCCGGGGTGGGCCGCTCGTCGTTTGGGAGTCCTACCGGGCCGCTGCTTCGACCCGGATCGGCAGCTCAATCGTGAACACGGCGCCGCCGTCTGGATGGTTGGAGGCGCGGGCGCTTCCGCCGTGGGCGGCGACGACCCCGGCGACGATCGCAAGGCCGAGACCCGCGCCGCCGCTGTCCCGGCCTCGGGATGCGCTCTGGCGCCAGAAGCGCTCGAAGATCCGCTCCTCGGCGTCGTCGGGGAGGCCGGGGCCATGGTCGCGAACCGTGAGGGTCGCGTTGCCGTCGTCGGTCCCGAGGGTCACCTCGATCGGCGTGCCGGCGGGCGTGTGGACGGCTGCATTGGCGAGCAGGTTGGTCACCACCTGGCGTAGCTGGTGGGGGTCACCGAGAATCTCCACAGGATCGGGAGCGGTGAAGGCGATGCGTCGATCGGGAGCGGCGGCGTGGGCGTCGTCGCACGCTTCGGCGACCAGCTCCCGTAAATCGACGGGCTCGCGCAGCGGCTCTCGCACCTCGTCGAGGCGGGCGAGGCTGAGCAGGTCGTTGACCATCAGGCTCATCCGCACCGACTCCTGCTCGATCCGCCGCATCGCCATCTCCACGTCCTCGGGATTCTCCGCGGCACCCATCCCGAACACCTCCGCGTAGCCGCGGATCGAAGTGAGCGGTGTGCGCAGCTCATGCGACGCGTCGGCGAGGAAGCGCCGCATCCGCCGCTCGCTGGCCTCGCGCTGGTCGAATGCCTCCTCGATCTGGCCAAGCATCGAGTTGAGGGCGACTCCGAGCTGGCCGACCTCTGTGCGTGGATTGGTCTCCTCAACTCGCTGAGAAAGATCCCCGTCCGCGATCCGGCCCGCGGTCTCCCCCATCTCCTCAAGGGGGCGCAGCCCGAGCCTGATCAGCCACCAAGCCAGCACCGCGAGGCCGATCAGCACCGCTGCGGTGACGATGGCGCCGATCAACGCGACGTGATTGAGCGTGTCCTGGAAGTCGTTCAGCGGTACGGCCACGAAGGCGGTGAAGGTCGAGCCAGCCGGGCGGAAGGCCGCGGCACGAAACTGAGACGACCCGCTGCGAGCGTCGACGGTGAAGGTCCGCACAGGACCAACGGGCGTCGAGATCGGTGGGTTCTTTGGCAGCGCCGGCGCCGGCAGGTTCTGCTCCCCGTAGCTGAAGCTGAGCGTGCTCACCGTCTTACCGCGCGCGGTGCGAATTGCACCGTAGGTGCCCGGCGGCAGCTGGAAGACGTCGGGCGGGCCGGCGCCTGGCGGCCCCTCATCGTTCGCCCGGCGAGGAGGTTGCAGGCCAAGGCCGATAGCGGAGCCGGGTTGACCCGCGCCGGGCGCGGGGACAACGACGGGGCCACCGCCGTTGATCCCGCCGGTTCCGACATGGCCGCGCAGCGCGAGCCCGCGAGCCGCCCCATGCTCGTGCAGCTGCCTGCGGATCGGCTTCGAACTTGGCTGCGCGAGCAGCGCCACCGTCGCCGGACCCCGAGCCGACTCGACCTGCTGATCGACCCGCTGCAGTAGATGCGAGCGCAGCGAGCTGTAGGAGACGGCATCGACGATCAGCAATCCGGCAGCCGTCAAGGCGAGCAGACTGAGAAGGAGGCGAAGGCGCAGCGACATCTAGTGGTGCCTCCCGTGACGTTCGCCAGGAAATGACGAGATCCAGGCGCCACCAGGCAAGGACACAGGGGGCCCGAGTAGTAGATCTACTCGGGCGACCGAGGACGCGGGCTGGTGGTGAGCTGGGGCCGTCATTTCCGGCGAAATGTTGCGGGAGGCACCACTAGCTCCTCGGCATGCGCAGCGCGTAGCCGACACCGCGCACGGTGTGGATCACTCGCGGACCGTGGGACTCGAGCTTCTTGCGCAGATAGCTGACATAGGTCTCGAGCACCCGCGCGTCGCCGCCGAAGTCGTACTCCCAGACGTGGTCGAGGATCTGGGCGCGGGTGAGTACGTGGCGCGGATGCAGCATCAGGTAGCGCAGCAGCCGGTACTCAGTGTCGGTCAGCTCGATCAGCTGTCCGCTCCTGGTCACCTCGCGGGTGTCGTCGTCGAGCTCGAGGTCGGCGAAGGACAGGTGGTTGCCGTTGTCCTGTGCGAGCCCGACCCGCCGCAGGATGGTGCGGATGCGCGCCAGGATCTCCTCGACGCTGAACGGCTTGGTGACGTAGTCGTCGCCGCCAAGGGTCAGGCCGCGGACCTTGTCGTCGGTGGTGTCGCGGGCGGTGAGAAAGAGGATCGGAATCTCGGCGCGGCGCTCGGCCAGACGCTTGGCAACCTCGAAGCCGTCGAGGTCGGGCAGCATCA
Organism: Solirubrobacterales bacterium; assembly: GCA_038317345.1. Lineage (GTDB taxonomy): Bacteria > Actinomycetota > Thermoleophilia > Solirubrobacterales > 70-9 > Mayfieldus. Next base: position 46,735 of record JBBQBH010000017.1, on the reverse strand, counting down.
CGTCGAGGATGATGATGTGGGGGCGGAAGTCCTCGGCGCCCTTCAGCGCCTGCTGTCCGTTGGCCGCCTGCTCGACCGCGAAGTCCTCGTAGCGCAGCGCCATCGAGAGAACGTCGGCGATGTTCTGGTCGTCGTCGACGACGAGGACGCGGAGCTGGCTCTCGTCGGGCGGCGGCTGACCGGCAGGCATACACCCATCATCGTGACTGAAGCTGGGAGTTTCCTGAGAACTCCCAGGCGAGCTTTATGTCGCTGGCGCGTCAGCTGCCGGGCGGGCGGTATTCGACCGAACGCTTTGCGGCTTCATCGACATCCTCGGGCGTGAGCAGCACGGTCGTCTTCACCGCGGCGCCACCGGAGGAGTTGACCGTCAGCGCGGCCGCGGTGGCGGTGATGTTGTCCGGCACGTCGACGGTGACGTATGCGTCGCTCTCGCCGAAGCCGAAATAGAAGCTCTCGAGCTTTCCGCCGAGGGCCTCGACCATCTCCGTCACGGCGTCCCGCCGGCTGCTCCCGCCCTTGTTCTTGAGGCCCTCGACACCCTCGGTCGAATAGGTCGCCTCCAGTAGATACTTCGGCATCAGCACCCTCCTTGTCGGTTCATCCAGGAGCCCACCTTCCCAGTTCACCTACCGCCGCGCAAGCGAATTGCCCGACTACGGCTCGCGATGGGTCAGCGTCGCCGTCGCCTGAGCGGTCGGCTTGATCGAGACGTAGTCGATGTCGACGTGCGGCGGACGGGTGACCACGTAGGCGATCGCGTCGGCGACGTCTTCTGCCGTGAGCGGCTTCAAACCCTTATAGACCTGCGCCGCCTGCTCCTCGTCGCCGTCGAAGCGGACGACCGAGAACTCGGTCTCGACCATCCCCGGCGCTACCTCGCTGACCCGGATCGGCTTGCCGACCAGCTCGATGCGCAGCGTCTGGGCGATCGCATGCGCGGCGTGCTTGGCTGCGGTGTAGCCGCCACCACCGGGATAGACCTCGACTCCAGCGACCCGATGACCACGACAAAGCCGTCGTCGCTTCGCTCCAGGGCCGGCAGCAGCGCCTTGGTGACCCGCATCACCCCCATCACGTTGGACTCGTACATCGTCCGCCACTTCTCCTCGTTGGCCTCGGCGACCGGCTCGAGGCCCTGGGCGCCGCCGGCATTGTTGATCAGTACCGCAGCGTCGGGTACGGCATCGGCAAGCGACGCAACCGAATCCGGGTCGGTGACGTCGAGCTTCAGCGCCCGGCCGCCGATCTCCTCGGCGAGCTTCTCGCATCGCTCGAGCCGGCGGGCGGCCGCGACGACCTCGAATCCCGCTCCGGCCAGCGCCCGCGCCGTCGCCTCGCCGATCCCGCTGCTGGCGCCGGTGACAACGGCGGTACGTCGGTCCGCAGACATCGGCTAACCCTAGTCCGGGCTGGGCGCCCGATCCACTACAGCGCGGCGAGCACCGCGGTCATGTCGTCGACCACGTCGCCGTCGAGCTTCACGTCGGCGTCGGAGTCATACGGCGTCGCGCCCTGGGTGACGATGCCGAGCTTGGCGCCCGAGGCAACGGCGATGCTGGGCAGGCCGGCAACCGGGTGGACCTCGAGCGAGGAGCCGACGCAGAGCATCAGCTCGCAGCGCTCGGCCAGCGTCTGGGCCTCCCGCATCGCATCCTCGGGCAGAAACTCGCCGAAGAGGACCACGTCGGGCTTCACCAACCCCTCGCATGCCGAGCAGTGGGCGACGCCATTGGTGAACAGCGTGTCCACCTGCTCGAGTGGAAACGAGGTGTTGCAACTCGTGCAGCTCGAAGTATCGATCGAGCCGTGCACCTCGATCAGCCGCTGGGTGCCGGCCTTGCGATGCAGGCGGTCGATGTTCTGGGTCACCACCGCGTCGAGCAGACCCTCGGCCTCGAGCTGTGCCAGAGCCCGGTGGGCGTCGTTGGGCTGCTTGTCGTCGAGCGCCTCGAAGCGCGGCCGATAGAAACTCCAGAAGCGCTCGGGGTCGCGACGGAAGGCGTCGATGTGGGCGACCTCCATCGGGTCGACGTTCTCCCAGATCCCCGTGCCGGGGGTGCGGAAGTCGGGGATCCCGGATGGAACCGAGATCCCGGCGCCGGTCAGCGCCACCGTGCAGCGCGACTCGCGGATCAGCTCGGCAAGCCGTGCGGCTGTGCCGTCCCTGGCATCAGTACCCACGGAGTTCAGGCTAGCGCGGCCCCCTGCCCATCATCACTAGCGCCCCTTCCAGTGCGGCTTGCGCTTCTCGAGGAAGGCGGCGATGCCCTCCTTGGCGTCGAAGGAGAGGAAGGCTTCCTGGAAGCCCTGCTTTTCGGCCTCGATCCCCTCGTCGAGGTCGCCCTTGTGGGAGACCTTCTTGATCTGCTCGACGGCGACCGGCGCCTGCTCGGCGAGCCGGCGCGCGAACGACAGCGCCTCGTCAAAAAGCTCGTGGTCGGGGACGACCCGGTTGACGAGGCCGTGCTCATAGGCGTCCTCGGAGGAGATCGCATCGCCGATCAGGTTCATCTCCAGCGCCTTTGATTCGCCGACCAGGCGCGGCAGCCGCTGGGTGCCGCCGAAGCCGGGGATGATCCCCAGCTTGATCTCCGGCTGGCCGAAGACCGCCGCCTGAGCGGCGATCCGCGCGTCGCAGGACATCGCCAGCTCGCAGCCGCCGCCGAAGGCGAGCGCGTTGACCGCCGCGACAGTCGAGACCCCGCTATGGCCCAGCTCGCGCAGCAGCGCGTGGCCGGCGTCGACCATCTCGCGGCCCTTCTCGGGGCTGTCCATCTGGGTGAACGCCTTGATGTCGGCGCCGGCGGAGAAGACCATCGGGATCGAGGAGCAGATCAGCATCGCCCCCACCCCATCGGCCCCCTTGACCTTGTCCCAGACCTTGCCGAGGTCGGCCATCACCTGAGGCGAGACCGCGTTCATCGGCGGGTTCATCAGCCAGGCGATTGCCACCGAGCCGCGCGTCTCCAGCTTCACCTGCTCGGGCTGCTCGATCTTCTCGTCGGGCCGCGGGTAGGGATAAAAGCCCTGACCGGCACCCATGCCGAGGCGGCCCTGGGCGACGAGGCGCTTCAGCAGCCGCGGCGGGCTGAAGCGCTCGCCGTGCTTTTCCTCCAGCTTCTCCATTCGCTCCAGCGAGGTGTCGAGCCCGTCGATGTCGGCCTTCCAGAACGGCGGGAAGATTCCCCGGCGCGGGTCCATGCCAGCGCCGGCCATCATCCCGACGTCGATGTCGCGTACCGAGCAGACGCCCTCCTCGACCAGCAGGCAGGCCTCGCGGAGCGCCTTGGCGGCGAACAGCTCGGCAAGCTCCTCGGAGTCGGGCTCGGCGTCGCCCTCGAGCTGCGGCTCACCGTCCTTGTAGAAGCCGTCGTTGCCGGTCTTGGCGCCGAGCTTTCCCTGCTCGACCAGGTTCTTCATTCCCTGGTGGACGTAGAAGCTGTCGCCGTAGGACTCGTTGAGGTGCTCGGCGGTGTGCAGACCGATGTCGAGGCCGAGCAGATCGGTGAGGATGAAGGGGCCCATCGGGGCGATGTTCTGGGCGCTGACGCCCTCGTCGATCGCCTTGATCGAGAGCCCCTGCTCCTCCTGGGCGCGGAAGACCTCGCCGACGGCGGAGATCAGGATCCGGTTGACGACGAAGCCGGGCACCTCGCCGCAGCCGATCGGCTGCTTGCGGATCGCCTGCGCGAAGTTGGACGCCGCCTGCATTGTCTCCGCCGAGGTGTCGGCGCCGGCGATCACCTCGACCAGCGGCAGCACCGAGGCCGGGTAAAAGAAGTGAAAGCCGACCACCTTGTCGGGCCGCAGCGTCGCGTCGCCCATCTCCGTGATCGAGAGCGAGGAGGTGTTGGAGGCGAGGATCGCGCCGCCGGGCGTCACCTCGTCGAGCTCCGCGAACACCGACTGCTTGATCTCGATCCTCTCCGGCACCGCCTCGATCACGAAGTCGACGTCGGAGAACCCCTCGTAGCTAGTCGTGCCGGTGATCAGGCCGGTGATCAGCTCGAGGCGCGCGTCGGCCTTCTCCTGGGTCATCTTCTCCTTCGAGACCAGGCGGTCGAGCTGGCCCTTGGTGACCTCGTGCGCCTTCTGAATCGCGTGGTCGACGAACTCCTGCTCGATGTCCTTGACGACGACGGGGATCTCGGCGTTGGCGATCACCTGGGCGATTTCGCCGCCCATCGTGCCGCCGCCGACTACTGCGGCCTTGAAGACGAACATGGGTGCTTGGTACCTCCGTTTAGGGCTCGGTCGAGAAGGGGCGCAAGGCTATAGGGACTTAGCCACTCGGATCTTCCGCAAGCGCTAGACGCCGGCTTCGATGATCCGGGCCCTATGCCCTGTCGCGCGGGCGAGCCGCTGGTCGGTGGTCAGCAGGGGCATCGAAAGCGCCTCTGCGAGCGCGACATAGGCCGCGTCATAAGCACTGTGGTTCTTGCGGAGCTCCCAGATCCGCTCCGCGTAGGGAGCGGCCGGATGGCGTGTGACCGGAGCCGTCGCCAGATCGCTCAACGCCTGCCTGGCTCTTTGGTTGCCGAGCTCGCGACGCGCCTCAAGGCGGCGCAATGTCGAAACGACCTCGACATAGGCGAGGTCAAGGGTGTGCAGAGAGCGCGCCCTTCGCATCGTTTCTGCGACGGCCCCTGCACGTTGATCGACACCCAGCAGCCTGTCGACGAGCGCTGAAGCGTCGAGGACGATCAATGTGCGCCGAGATCGCGTTCGCGTTCGGCGCGGGCCGCCCGTACCGCGTCGGCCGCGCCTTCTCCGCGGACGGGGGCGCGCGACGCAACTCTGTCAAGCCATTCGTCGATTGTCGGCTGATCGGCCAGGTTCTCCAACTCGCTGCGAAGGTATTCGGACAGGCTCTTGCCGTCCTTGCCGGCCTTTGCCTTCAATTGCTTATGTGCCCGGGCGGACACGCCGCGTACCTGGATGATCGCCATGGTCCGAGGGTAGCAGGCAAATGCATGCAATTTGCATGCAGAATGCAACGAAAGGCCAACTAGCGCGTTAGTCGGGCTCTTCGTCCGTGCCCTTGCGGACGAAGGCGTAGATCATGATCCCGATTGCGGCCAGGCCGAGGATCGGGATCAGACCCACGAGCACGGCGGTCCAGGTGGTGTTCGACGCACCGTGGCCGAGTGTGTTGTGGGTCATGTAGCGGTGGGCCTGCGCCGCAAGCAGAAAGTGCCGCATCCAGGCGAGGATAGGCGGTTCCGGACGACCCATGACACTGTCGAGCGGGCCAGTGCGCTACGGTCCCGCCGTTGGGCCGGGCAAATACCCGGCAAAGTCGTGCAAAGCGGTCGGGGTCGTTGCTTCATTGCATCCTCCGCGTCGCAGCACACGAAGTGGAGGAATTACATGCCCACTGGAACTGTCAAGTGGTTTAGCAACGACAAGGGCTACGGGTTCATAACACCCGATGACGGCTCGAAGGACGTATTCGTTCACCACAGCGCCATCGCCGGGGAAGGCTTCAAGTCCCTGGATGAAGGTGCGAAGGTGAACTACGAGTCCGAGGACGGGCCCAAGGGCCCGGCCGCAGTTGCTGGCTCTGTCCAGCCTGCGTAGCTGACCAAACAGTTTGAGTCACCGGCGCCCGCCATCTGGCGGGCGCCGGTCGTTGCGGGGCCACCCAGATAGCTTGGGGGTATGGCCCAAACGACCGACGTCGAGCTGCTGCAGCGCTGCCACGACTTCGAGCTCGAGCTCAGCCTGGCGGTCGCAGAGCGGGTCGAGGACTTGGGCGACGGAACCACCGCGGTGCTGAGCCCGGGGATCCCGCTGGTCTGGGACGCGAACTTCCTGCTGGTCGAGGATCGGGGGCTGGCGGCGGCGGAGATCGCGGCCCGTGCGGATCAAGTGCTCGGCGCGCTCGGCATGAAGCATCGCTTTGTGGTCACCTGGCAGCCGGCGCTCGCCGACCAGCTGGAAGCGGATTTCGAGCAGCTCGGCTGGGACGTCGACCGGACCCTGGTCATGGCCCTACGGTGCGAAGCGGATCGGCCGGGATCGGTCGAGGTGGAGCAGGTTACGGCCGTGGTTGCCGAGCCGCTGCGGCTGGCCCTGATGCAGAACCACCCCTGGACCACGCCCGAGGTCGCCCCCCAGCTGCTCGAGTTCGACCGACGGATGGCGAGTGTGTTCCGGGACCGATGGTTTGCCGCCCGCCACGATGGTGAAGCAGCCTCCGCCTGTCGGCTCTACCAGCACGACGGCGTCGGCCAGGTCGAGGACGTGGAGACGCTCCCCCACGCCCGCAACCAGGGCTTGGCGCGCTCAGTGGTCCTCGCCGCCGCTCAAATATCGCGCGAGGACGGTGACGAGCTGACCTTCATCACCGCCGATGCGACCGACTGGCCGCTGCAGCTCTACGAGCGGCTTGGGTTCGACCCGGTCGGGGTCACTCTCGGGTTCCGACTCAAGCCGGAACCGGCGAGCTGAGGCGAGGGCGGGCTCGCGATGCCGCCGCAGCCGATGCCAGCCGGGCGCATCCTGCTGGCGCCGGACTCCTTCAAGGGGGCCTTCAGCGCGGTCGAGGTGGTCGACGCCCTGGCTTCGGGCTTTGAAGCGGAGGGTCTGAAGGTCGACCGCTGTCCGGTTGCCGACGGCGGCGAGGGCACAAGCGAGACGCTGCGGGCGGCGCTCGGCGGCGAGGCGGTCGAGGTAGACGTTCACGGCCCGCTGGGGCGCCCGATCCGTGCCAACTTCTCGCTGCTCGCCGACGGCGAGACAGCGGTCGTCGACACAGCCGCCGCCAGCGGCATCGGCCTCTTGACCACTGAGGAGCTTGACGCCGAGGCCGCAACCACCGCAGGGACCGGCGAGCTGATCGCCGCCGCTGCCCAGCGGGCGAAGCGCATCTGGCTCGGCGTCGGCGGCAGCGCGACCACCGACGGCGGCCGCGGCGCGATCGGGGCGCTCACGGCGGCCGGCGGGCTCGGCGACCTGCAGCTGGTGTGTCTGTGCGACGTGCGCATCCCATGGGAAGCGGCCGCGGAGGAGTTCGCGCCCCAGAAAGGGGCCGACGTTGATGCCCTCGCGCGGCTGGGCGAACGCCTGGATCAGTTGGCCGCCGAAGCGCCGCGCGATCCTCGCGGGGTGCCGATGACCGGCGCCGCGGGAGGGCTGGCGGGTGGGCTGTGGGCCTGGTGCGGCGCCGACCTGGTCGCGGGCGCACCGTTCGTGCTCGACGCGGTGGACTTCGATCTACGCGCGCGCCAGGCGCTGGCCGTCGTCACCGGCGAGGGCCGCCTCGACGCCACGACACTGGAGGGAAAGATCGTCGCCGAAGTCGCCCGTCGAGCAAACGGGCTCGGCGTGCCGGTCGAGGCGATCGTCGGAGAGGACGTCACCGACGCGGATCAGAAGCGAGAGCTCGGCCTCGCCTCGGTGGTCGAGGCGCAGTCTCTCGTGGAGATCAGCGCCGCGGCGCGACGGATATCCGCCGGCTACGGAATGAAGTAATTGTGAATCTCGACCTGGACGATCTCGGCGTCGGGGAGCTCGGCGAGACGCTCCTCGCCGATGACTTCGACTTGCGCAGGCCGAAGCCGGTCGGTCACGAACCGCTCGGCGTGCTCGGGCGTCTCCCAGACATTGAAGACCTGGAAGCGACCCTCGAGCTCGCCTGCCGAGTGGAAGATCATTCCCTCGGGGGGCTCGTTCTCAATGCCCATCTCCCCGCTTATCGCGTCGTACTGATCGGCGCCCACGCCTTCCGGGAACCGGTTGATAATTCCTACCGCCATCTCTTGCCTCCGTCGGTTGTCGTTGTCGCCGCTGTCGCTACGGACGTAGCCGCACCGGCAGCGTCTTCAGCTGGTTGATGAAGGGCGACTCGGCGTAGACGGGCGTGCCCGTCATCTCCATCGCCGGGAAGCGGGCGAGCGTCTCCTCGAGCAGGACGTTCAGCTCCAGCCGCGCCAGCGCCGCGCCGAGGCAGAAGTGGCGCCCGCCGGCGCCGAAGGCCTGGTGCTCGGGGTTGCGTGAGACGTCGAAACGATCGGGGTCCTCGTAGCGCGACTCGTCGCGGTTCGACGACACGTACCACATGCACACCTTCTCGCCCTCGGCGATCGGCTGCCCAGCGAGCTCGGTGTCGGTGGTCGTGGTGCGGGAGAAATGGGCGAAGGCGGGGAACATCCGCAGAGCCTCCTCGACGGTGCCAGAGACCAGCGAGCGGTCGTCGAGGAGCTTCTGGCGCTCCTCGGGGTGCTCCATCAGCGCCCGCATCATCGAGCAGTAGGTCGCCTTGGTGCTGTCGTTGCCGGCGGCGACGAGCAGGAAGAAGCCCATCACGATCTCGTGCTCCTCGAGGCGCTCGCCGTCGATCTCGGCGTGGACGAGGATGCTGGTCAGGTCGTCGGTTGGGTTCTCGCGCCGCTCGGCGATCAGCTTCCGGCAGCGCTCGAACATCTCCGGGACATGCTTCTCCGCGACCGAGTCGAAACCCTCGGGGTTCAGGTCAGGATCGCCGGCGCCCATGATCGTGTTCATCAGCCGCGCCCAGGCCTCGTCGTCCTCGGGAGTCGTCCCCATGAAGCTGCCGATCACCCGCGTGACCACGGGCTGCGCGACGTCGTTGACCAGGTCGCAGGTCTCGCGGCCCTCGAGCCGCTCCAGCACCTTGACGGTGATTTCGCGGATCCGATCCTCATGGTCGGCGATCCGCTTCGGCGTGAAGCCGCGCTGGAAGAGCTGCTTGAGGCGATCGTGCTTGGGCGGGTCCATGCCGATGATCATCGACTGGATCAGCTCCAGCGGCAGGATCGAGTGGGTGAGCGCGGTGATGCCGCCGATCTCTGACGAGTAGGTCTTCCAGTCGAGGCTGACGGTGCGGACGTCGTCGGCGCGGGTCAGCGACCAGTAGCCGTCCTCCTTCGGGAACTCGGTGATCTTGTCGGTCCAGTGGACCGGGCACTCGGCCCGCATCCGCTTGAAGAGCTCATACGGCGGCCCGTCGGGCCAGACCTCGCGCTCGGTGACCCAGATGTCCTCGATCGGCGTCTCGTCGAGGTTGACTTCTGGCGCGGTCTGGTCGGTCGGCGTCGGTTCCATCCGGGCTGAAAGCGCAGCCTACACCCGGATTGGCCGCCTAGCCAGTGCCGGTCAGGCTCGGCTCCGGTGCGGCGGTTCCACTCCCCACAGGGCCAGTGCGCCGGTAGATCAGGATCGCGACGATCACCGACCAGATCATGATCCCGAAGAAGCCGAAGAACCCCACCGGCGTCAGGGCGACGATCCCGATCACGATCATCACCCAGCCGAGCCACTTCGGCAGCGCGGCGGTGGCGAGGATCGTGAGCCCGATCGCGAACGAGAAGACGACGAGGCCGATCTCGAAGGGCCAGAAGAAACCGTTGTTGAGGACGTTGAGTGCCACAGCAGCCGAGGGCGTGAGGTCGTTGCGGCCGTCAGCGATCGCGAAGTCGAGGCTCGTGAAGACAGCTCCGCCGACCCCGATCAGGATGCCGCCGGCGAAGGCGGCCGTCGCCAGACCATTGCCTCCCTCATGGCGGCTGAAATAGCTGCGCAGAGAGGAGATGAAGAAGAGAAAGAACACGACACCGAGCGCTCCACAGATGTCGCCGAGCTCGTGGGCGCTGTGGTGGGCTTGGTAGTGGGCGAGGACCTGCTGCCCGGTGTCGTGCACGCTGGGCGAGCTGGGGCTGGCGAAAGTGACCACCAGCAGCGCGGCAAAGACAACGCCCGTGAGGGGTGCAAGGCGTCGCAGGGAATCTGACATTGGCATGGCTCCTTTGTTGAAGGAAAAGAGCTCCCCAGCACGCGCGCGATCAACGTGCCCCCGCTCTCGATTGCCGCGAACCTATTCCGGCAGCGAAGCGCTGTCAATCGTCGATTCTGGTGGAAATGCAGCGGCAAGGCCGTGAAGGTCTCGAAGCGGATCAAGCTGATTCGTAACTGACCCGGCGTCAATTACTTACGGCATATTCAGCCGAGAAGGTTGTGATTGTGGGGTTGACCGGGGGGCGCCGAACCGAGAGTGTTCCCCGGCATGTCTGAGAAGGCAAAAGTCGGCGTCGCGACACTGGTTCTGGCCCTTGCGGCGTCTCTCGCCCTCAGCTCGGTCGCCTGGTCTTCGGTGCGGGCGACGGCCCAGCCGGTTCGGTCACTGGGGCTCAGCAAAGCGAAGGCAACGCAAAATTTCGAACGTCACCGCGGCTATCTGCGCGCCGCGGTCTGCCGGGGCATGCAGAAGCGCGGGCTGAACTGCGGAATCGCAAAGCCCGCCACGTCCGGGAAGCCGCTCGGCAGCCGCTCCAAGTTGCTGAGGGACCCGTACCTGAATCCGAAGGATCCCGGATGCCCTTTCCAAGTCGCGACGACACCCGTCGCGGTATTCGCGACCGTGACCACCAAGGGGGTGGCGGTCTGCGTCGACACGATCTACGTCCGCGACAAGTTTGGCGGTACCTACACCCTCAGCCAGGCACCCGAGACCGCGATCCTCAACCTTTGGGATTACACCGGCGGTCGGTGGGTTCGAAAAGGGAACACCGCGGCCGATTTCGGCAGCTGCTCGGTCCACCCGATCGAAGAGACGGTCGGGATATTCACCGTTGACGCCGTCAAGTTGTGCGCAGCTTCTCTGCAGGTCAACGCCGGCATCTTTCCCCCGGCTGGGATCTACAAGGGCGAGCTCACGGTGATCACCCTGACGCCCGTCTGGACCGGCGCGGTAATGGCGGATTACCACTCCAGCCACTTCTGCTACTTCTGCTGACCTAGCTGTCCTCAGGCGGCCCTAGCCTGCGGGGGATGGGCGAGATCATCGAAGGGCTCGGCGACCAGGAGCGCCGGCAGGCAAAGGAGCTGCTCGAGGGCGGCCACTACTTCTGGATCGACGTCGTGTCCGACGGCGAGGCTCCCGAGGTGCTCGCAAAGGAGCTGCGAATCGACGACCGCGCACTGGAGGCGCTGCTCGACTTCGACCCGGACGCACCTCCGTCGCGCCGTTTTCACATCGACGGCAAACACGTCGCTTTTGCGATGAGCTGCTACGTCGAAACCCCGGAGGCGGAGTCAAGCGGGCTGCCACTGCTCGAGGGGCACGAGAGCCAGCTGGTCGACGTCCGGGTCCTGGTTTCGGGCGGTTACCTGTTGACGATCCACGAGGAGCCGATCTCCCTTCCGGACCTGCTGCAGATCCAGGAGCCAGGGGGCCGAAGCGAGCAGTACATGGTCTACGCAGTGCTCGACGCAATGGTCGCGACCGCATACGACGCGCTGAACCAGGCCGAGCTCGTGCTCGAGGAGATGCTGCTCAGCGCCGCCGCACTGCGAGATGCCCGCCTGCGGGCGACGACGCTGCGCCAATTGAGCGCCCGGCTTTCGGAGATGCGGCGCACCCTCGGGCCCCAGCAAGGCCTCTTCGAGCGAATCAGCGAGGAGATCGGCCGTATCGAGGGCCTCAAGCCCGACAGCGAGCAGTACTTCGCCCGCATCCGCAATCAGCTGGGGCGCCTCATCAACTCGCTCGACTCCGCCGCCAGCACGATGGCGCAGCTGATCGACCTGCGCCTCAACTCGACCATGTACCGGCTCACGGTCGTGGCGACGATCTTCCTGCCGTTGACCTTCATCGTCGGCTTCTTCGGGATGAACTTCGGCTGGATGACCGACCGCATCGACACCTTCGCCACTTTCGTGCTGCTCGGGATCGTCCTGCCGCTGCTGCTCGCGGGCGGAACCTGGGTGGTCGTGCAGCTGCGCGGACGGCCGGTCGCGGTCGAGCCCAAGGAGCGGTAGTCGCGCTGGTCGCGCCTAGAGGTGGATCGGCGACATATCCGCGTAGCGGTCGCCGACGGTGGCGCCAACCGGCGCCGCCTGGTCGATCCGGGCCAGGTCGTCGTCGGCGAGTTCGACATCGAGGGCTCCGACGTTCTCCTCCAGATGCTGCGGATGCGTGGTTCCCGGGATCGGGACGAGGTCGTCGCCCTGCGCGAGCACCCAGGCGAGAGCCAGCTGGCCCGGCGTCACGTTCTTTTCGGCGGCGATCTCCTTCACGCGCTCGACCAGGTCGAGGTTGCGCTGGAAGTTCTCGCCCTGAAAGCGCGGCGTGGTGCGGCGGAAGTCGTCGGGGTCGAGGTCGTCGGGTGAGCTGATCTGGCCAGTGAGAAAGCCACGGCCGAGCGGGCTATAGGCGACGAAGCCGATACCCAGCTCTCGGACCGTGTCAAGGACGCCGTTGTCCTCGGGGTCGCGAGTCCACAGCGAGTACTCGGTCTGAAGGGCGGTGATCGGGTGGGTGGCGTGGGCCCTGCGAATCGTTTCCGGCGCCGCTTCGGAGAGCCCGAGGTGGAGGACCTTTCCCGCCTCGACCAGCTCCGCCATCGCGCCGACGGTCTCTTCGATCGGTGTGCTGGGGTCGACGCGGTGCTGGTAGTAGAGGTCGATGTGGTCGGTGCCGAGCCGCTTCAGCGAGGCGTCGCAGGCCTCATGGACATACTCGGGCTCCCCCCGCACGATCCGGTTGCCATCTTCGTCGACCGCGTTGCCGAACTTGGTCGCCAGCACGACCTCGTCGCGGCGCTCGCCAAGCGCCCTGGCGACCAGCTCCTCGTTGACGAAGGGACCGTAGATGTCAGCGGTGTCGATGAAAGTGATGCCCAGCTCGAGTGCCCGGTGGATCGTCGCGATCGACTCGTCGTCGTCGGCCTCTCCATAGGCGAAGGACATCCCCATGCAGCCGAGGCCCATCGCGGAGACCTCGAGCGCCGCATCGCCACTGCCCAGCGTTCGTGTGTCCATTGCCGCCTCCTTGAATCGTTGACCGTTCAAGGAGCCTAGTTACCCGCCCTTGCCGCCCTCGTACACCTCGCTCTTGATCAGCGTGACCGAGCGGATCACCGAGTCGAGGAACGGCTCAACCTCCTCGACCAGCCGCTTGTACTCCTTCTCGCCGGCCTTGGTGATCTCGTAGAAGCGGCGGGTACGGCGGTCGGGGTGCTCCCACTTGCCCAGAATCATGCCGTCGGCCTCGAGGTTGCGGAGCAGCGGATACATCGTGTTCGGGTTGACCGAGACGACCCCCTGGGTGATCTCTTCGATCTCCTCGATCAGGTGGTTGCCGTAGGAGGGCTCCTTGCGGATCAGATGCAGGACGAGGAGCGGAAAGACGTCGCGGCGCCGAATCTCGCCGCCGAAGACGTCGGAGGGACGGCCGCGGCGACGCGTCGCCGGGCCGGACCCAGCCGTCTCTGCTGCCTTGGCCGCCTCCTCAACGGCCTCCCGCAGCGGACGAGATCCCTCGCTCGCCATGGGGCGAGTGTAGGGGGGTTGTTAGATGTAAGGGGCCCTGGGCTTTCTAGCTTCTGCTCAAGAGCCGAGGAGTCTGAATCCGCTCTGCTCGAACCGTCGCTCGACCTCATCCCAAAGGCGTGGTCATCGTCGCCACCAGAGTCGTCGGGCGGAAGATGCACGCGACCGTCTTGGAGAAACTCCCCATGAACTTCGCGAATGATTTCGGTGCGCTGGTCGATCGGCAAACAGAGTAAGGGGCTACAGGGTGAACCCTCCCGCGGACCCCGCCGGTCTAGAGGATCGCCATCATCCGCTTGCGCCCGTCGGGGCGGTAGTGCTCAACACCCAAGCCGTCGAGCTCATCGTGGGCCTCCTGCAGCGCCTGCCGCAGTTCGCGGAGCGGCAGCCCCCAGTCGCGAAAGCCGGTTTCGATCCGGCCGAAGTACCACGGCGACGGGAGTCCCAGGTAGGAGTCACCCGTCATGACGTAGGTCATCGCCTCGCGCGGGCCGTGGTCGGTTTCGACCTCTACGAGCCGCTGGCGGTAATGGGACGGCACCCCCTCGTATGCGTCAAGGCTGAGTAGATCTTGCGGTCCCAACCACCAGAGCGCACCGAGGACTGTCCTTGACTCGGCTGGCTCGATGCCCGCCACACCCCGAAAAGTCAGCCGCCACCCATCCAGATGCGCGGGAACGTACGCGCGCGCGCCGGGACATCGCGTGCGCATATCGCTCCGATTTAGGTTGGAGCCGTAGGCGAAGTATGGGTGAAGGATCGCCTGGTTTTCATTCGAGCAGAGAGTCGTTGACGGTGCGACTTAGCTGACACGAACAGATCGGATTCCTGGCGGTGTGGTTTTGCCGGGCGTCGGTGTTGCTCCGCGAGAGCTCTAAGCTCGGGTCAAGTGGGATTCACTTGGCCCATCCTTGTCCTGGCCGGGTTGCTCGCCCTTTACGTGGTCGGGGTGGCGTTGCTGTTTGCCACGGGCAGGCGTGAGAACGCGAGAGCACTGGCCGGATTCGTTCCGGATTGCGCGGTTCTTCTTTCGAGGCTGATGCGCGACCCGTGCGTAACGCGTCGGCGCAAGATTCTCGTCGGAGCCCTCGTGGTTTACCTTGCCAGCCCAATCGATCTCATTCCCGATTTCATCCCCGGGATTGGGCTTCTCGACGATGCGATCCTGGTTGCCGTGGTGCTGAGGCGGGTCACGCGGGGCTGTGAACCCGACCAGCTAGCAACCCATTGGCCTGGGCCGCCCGCGTCATTGGCAGTCGTTTTCCGACTGGCCGGCGTCTCAGATCAGCAAGAGGCGTCAAAAGACTGAGGCCGGAATCACCTCCACCGCGTCCTGATGTATTGGACCGTGTCGCGGGTCGAGAGCATTTCGGTCGCGTTTTGGCAGCGGATGTAGAACCTTTCGACCTTTTCGCCCTTCGTTGGCGTGACCCAAGTCTCAGCCGAACGACTCTTGCATTGAGTTACGGCAACCGTCTTGCCCTCACGTTCGATGAAAAAGAGGGAAATAGCACCAGCAGCCTCGCGCCCCAGCATGTTCCTCATCACCCGCTGAAAGTAGAGCTCCCACGCGTCACGATTGCCTTTACTTCCAAAGGTCCTGTAATCGTGCTCGATCCCCAAGATTTCGCCGCCATCAGAAACGCCAATCAGCAGAGTGCCGCCCTCGCTGTTCATGAACCCCGCGATCGTTTTCCCCACCATTAGCTCGAGCGTCTCCTCGTCAGCCCGCTTCTCGGCATCGTGGGCGTATCGGAGCGAGGCCTTGAATTCGACATGCGCCGACTCTCCCTGCTCGATCACATCGTCGAGGTCATACTCGTATGAAGTGCTTTCTGCCGGAATCGCCTCGAGCGCGGCCAGCACGTCCACGGCAGTCTGAGGTCGATCATCGGGCCGCTTGTTCAACAACCCGAGTACGAGTAGGTCAAGGGCAAGCGGCACGTCTTCGCGCAGATCGGATAGCGGCTCCGGCTCGGCATTGATGTGCTGGTTAATGATCTCGTCTTCATCGCTGCCTGTAAAAGGAGGCTCTCCCGCGACCATGTGGTAGAGGGTTGCGCCGAACGAGTACAGATCGCCGCGCTCATCGACGGGTCCAGCCAGCGCCTGCTCCGGCGGCATGTAGGCGCAAGTTGTTACAAGCTCCGCGGGCAGAGGCTCGGCTTGGTCGAGCGAAACAGCTAAGTCGAAATCGCCCAGATAAGCCACACCGTCCGGCTTGTCGAACCAGATATTCGCCGGCTGAACGTCGCGATGAATTATCCGCGCCTCGTGAGCATGGACGAGCGCGTCACACACTTGTCGACCGATCTGGAGCACCCTGTCCCGCGCGAACTGGCGTCCCGCCGCGGCCATTTTCTGGCACACGGTTGCCAGATCGCCGCCCGCCATGTATTGGCTGACGATGTACGACCAACCGTTCTCCTGACCGGTGTCAAAAACAGTGACGATGTGGGGGTGGTGCCGAAGTTTCGCAGTGACCCTTGCCTCCCATTCGGTCACCGAGACCTCGATCGGGTCTGCGGAGGACATCAGCGCAACGGCGACGTCCGTCTCCAGCTGTGGATCCCGAGCCAGATAGACCTTCTTGCGCTCTCCCTCACCGAGTGGCCGCTTGAGCTGGTACCGACCAGCAATCACCGCCGGGGCGTTCATTACTTCTCCCATTGCCCGAAGCGTATGAGCCAGTCTGCCTCGTTGCAAGGGGCGGGGACTCCAGCCTGCACGAGAGTCATGTAGATGTAAGGAGTTAGGGAAGGGTCTCGCAGGCCTGCCCGTCGTGGTCACCGTCGAGCCCGTCGAAGTTGTAGGACGGGCTGCCGCCGTGGGCGGTAAAGAAGGCCTGCGCTTGCGCTTGGGTCGAGAAGTCGGCGCAATCCTTGTCACCGGGAGACGTCGAGCCGGGACCGCCCAAGCCGCCCGAGGATGAGTTGCCTGAGTGCGACTGGCCGCCCGTTGCTGAGCCGCCGTGGTATTGCACGACCCAGTCGAGCGAATCGCGCTGCGCCCGCCCGAGGCTGATCTGCCCGCTGCAGACCTGATCGTGCAGCTGATTCTCGACGACGTCCTTCTTGTAGGCATCCGGGGCGCCGGAATGCGGCTCGGGCCAGAGATTTCGCGGGTCCGAGGGCGCTCCGCCGACCTCCAGCGGAATCAGGTGGTCGAGCTCGAAGTTCGCGGCTGATCTCCCGCCGAAGCCGTACGCGGCCATCAAGCGGTACTTCAGCGGCTCGGTGTAGCTCTCCGGCGGCCGAACGGAGTCGGTGTACCCACCCGAGCGACAGATCGTGCTCGACAGCGTGGCCTGGGTCACCGCCGGGTTCAGTGCGCCGGGGGTGCAGCTGCGGTCCTCCAGGGGACCGTGGACGTCGCAGCTGTTCGGGCGAGGCAAAGCCGGGCAACCGGCGCCGGAGCGGTAACTGCAGTGGCTGACGACGATCCGGACCCGCCGATGGGCGTGGTGACGCCTACGTCGGTGTTGCCGAGCCCGGTGGGCCTGCGAGTGCTTTCGCTGTCGCGCCTGCCTCGACTGCGAACGAGCCGGTCGCACCGCCGACGTCGTCCGGTCGTTATGTGGAGCTGAGCCGCAACCGGCCACGACCAAAGCCGCCCCCAGCGAAACCGCGATCTTCTTGACCACCTTGATGCCGGTCAGCTTAGGTTCGATCGAGACGTCAAACGGGAAACCCGCCCGGATCCCGCCCTCCAGTGGTATCAGTCAAAAGGACCAGCCTTCCATCGACCAGGATCGCCGCGTCCGTCGCGACGAGCTCGGTGATCTCGGAGAGCTCGATCAGTTCCTCTTGAATGGGCGGGAACCACTCGTGGAAGGGCTCGACGGGCGGCGCGCTCAGACTGCGAAAGCCACTGCGACTGTTACCTGTTGATTCCACCCAAGTGGAGTCGTCAAGCGCACTGAAACCTGACGGCGGCGGAGGCCGGTGGTCGGGCTAGGTCTGTGCCCAGAAGACCCACGGCGCGATGTCGGCCGTGAATGTAGAGGCTCACGGCCCTGTCTAGCGCGGCCGGCGCCGGCCGCGCTTGCGCTCCTTGTGGTGACGGTCCATCTCGGTGAACTTCGCCGTGCGGCTTGGGTCGTCGTTGAGCGCCCGATGGGCCAGGTTGCGCAGTAGGTCAGCCTCCTCGGCGATCTCGGACGCCATCGCTGGGGCAGCCATCGGCTTGAAATCCTCGAGCGCCCGGCCAGCCTCGCCATAGAGGCGGCTCGCCGCATCGGCATCGCCCGAGCGGATCGCGTCAGCCGCCTCCTTCTTAGCGCGCTGTGCCCGCTGGAAGGCGAGTTCGCTCCGCACCGTCGGATTCGGAACGCGACCGGCCGCTTGGTCGCCGGGCACGACATTGACGTGCACGGGGATCGTCACGGTCTCGGTGTTCAGCGAGATGACGTCCACGTACGCCAGCTGCAGCTCGCAGACCTGCGCGAGCCCGAGCCTTGGAATGGCCGGTACGTCGATGGCCAGGAGCAGTCTGCGCTCCTCGCCGGCGTAGAAGTCGCCCAGCTCGACCATGAACCCGTCCTCGATGGCCACAGCTGGCAGATCGTTGAACAGGTGGACCGCTGCGACGTCGCTGGTGGGTCGGACGGTGAGGCTGGCGGCCTGGATCACCTGCTCGAGCAGGTCCTCGACCTCGGCTGCCACCGCGGCTCCGGCGCTATCGCCCTCCTCGGCGAAGTGCGTGTTTCCGCCGCCGCCTCGCGCGATGGCCGCCATCAGCGCTTCGTCATAGCCCAGGCCGAGCCCGATCGTCGAGGTGTTGACGCCGCGCCCCTGGGCGGCGGTCGCGATGCGCTCGAGCTCGACGTGGTCGGTGACGCCGACGTTGGCGTGACCGTCTGAGAGCAGCAGCAGGGTCGCGCCGTGGTCGCCGCCGACTCGGCGTGCCTCTTGTGCGCCACGGAGGTAGCCGCCTGACAGGTTCGTGGTCGATCCCGGCCACAGGGACCGAATCGCCTGGCGGGCGCGATCCTTGTCACCGAGGGGGGCCGCCGGAATCGCGACCTCGACAGTGTCATCGAAAGTCACCAGCCCGAAGTTGTCGGCGGGGTCCAGGCGGGCGATCCGCGCCTCCAGTGCGTGCTTGGCTGCTTCAAGGCGGCCATCGGCCATCGAGCCACTGCGGTCGAGCACGACCTGCAGAGTGCTCGGGACTCGCTGCGTCCTGGAGTCGCGGCCGGGAGCGACCAGCTCCAAAAGCACCGAGATCTGATCCTCCGCCTCGACGACGACGAAATCGACATCAAGCAGGGCGTTGAGATGCATGTAGAGAGGGTCGGGCGATATGGCGGGCATCTGACACGGATAGCCATGTCAGGTTCGTGGTACCGCGCACGACTTAATTCGTATGACCGAAAGCACGCTTTACTTCGCCTACGGGTCAAATCTCAACCTCGAGGGGATGGCCTCACGCTGCCTGGACTCCGAGCCGGTCGGCCGCGCTACCCTCGACGGTTGGGCGCTGACCTTCCGCGGGGTCGCTGACATCGAGCGCCGCGACGGCTCGCGGACGCGCGGTGCCCTGTGGCGCATCAGTGAACGCGACCTCGAGCGGCTCGATGCCTACGAGGGCTACCCGGGCCTTTACAGGCGCGAGCTCGTCGCCGTGCGGACCGCGGAGGGCGAGGTCGTGGCGTTCACGTACGTTATGAACGAGGACTACGTCGGCCTGCCGTCGCCGGCCTACTTCGAGGTGATCAAGCGCGGCTACGAGCAGTGGGACCTGCCGATCCTCGACCTCGACCAGACCGTGGCCAAGGTCAAGGACAGGCTCTACGACCGCGGAATCAGGAGCTTCGAGCCTGACGGCCCGAAGCGGCTGCGGCCCGCGTGTCGGACACGAACCTGAACTTCTCCGGTTTCCTCACCGCACTGCTAGGTGTTCCCGCGCCTGAGCGCGTCGGTGGACACGCATGGGCTTGGGTCCCGTCGGAGTAAACGCTCGGCGGACTGTCGAAGCGGCAGATGTGGTTGAGGTACAAGCAGGGCCGGTTTGGGCGCTACACATTCGTCGAGCGCTGCGAATCGGGTTCCGCTGCCTGGGCGGCCAGCAGTCCCAGGATTACGCCCAGGAGGACTAGGCCCGAGTGGGCCGTCTCGCTGACGTCGGGGAGCCGGTCCTTGAAGAGCCGCCTCGCATTGCCCTCAATTCCAACCGCTGACTGCAGGCATTCGGCGGCCTCAAGGCTGATCGCTCCCTGGTCAGACTGGACTGCCATGAAGTCCTCCACGCGGTCGAAGGCCTCCGACAGCGCCTCCGTTACGTCATCGTGATGTAGGAGCTCGAATGGATCAAATAGCGTCACGAACAGGGAGTCGCAGCCGCCCGCTTGGCCCTGACACGGGCGATATGGTCAGCGCAAGCGACCGCTCACGCGTCAGCCCTTGCCCGGCACCGACGACCTTCCATCCAAGGCACCTGAGATTTGGCGCCCTTCCGTCCACTGAACGACAACGAACTGAGCGCACTCACCGATGAGGAGCTCATCGCTTACCAAGCGGCCGCGCGGCAAACGGCACGGCCCGATCAAACAATGCGAGCGATGGGCCATCTCATCGATCGCTATCGCGATCGCGTTCGCTACTGGGTCTGGCGCAAGGTTCCGGAGTCAGACATCGACGATGTCGTGTCCGCCGTGACCGAGAGCGCCCTGAAGTCGGTGTTGGACGGCACCGCGACCGGCCAGTATGTGAAGTGGCTGCGCACGATCACCGATCGCCGCATCGCCGACCACTTCCGCCGCGCCGAGGGCGACCCCAAAATGGAGCCGCTGCCCGAGGAACACCGCGGAGACGAGGAGATCTGGGGCGAAGCGGGAATGGCCCCCGACCATGCCGATGATGTGGTCAGCGATCTGGCCGGGCAGAAGCTCATCCGGGCGGCGCTGGAGCACTTCAACGACGTGCACCAGCTCGTCATCAGGCTCGCCGGGCCGATCGAGCTGGGCTTCGATAACCGGCCACGCAAGGAAGTGGCGGAAATCGTCAACGATCAGGTCGGGGACCAGCTGAACGACCCGATGACCGATGTCAACGTTTACAAGATCATCTCGCGCTTCCGCCAGCACCTCGGAAGGCTTCGCTTCGAAGAGGACGAAGGGTGAGGCGATGAGCGAGGTCGACCGGCTCTTGACCGAGTACATAGAGAAGCAACTTGCCGGCGAGCGACCCGAGCCGCGGGCGTTCGTCGAGAAGCTCGAAGGCGATGAGCGCGGGGAGCTGGCCGAGCTGATTGACGCCTACCTGATGGACGCCCCTGCGGATCCATGGGACCCAGGTGCCTTGCAGAACTCGCCCGAGGCAGCGGTGCTCGAAAGCATGGGGCGCGCTCTGAAGGGCGAAGCCGGGATGTTGCCCGCCGTTCTGCCCAGGCTTCGCGCTCGCGCCAAGCTGCGTCGCGACCAGGTCGTTGCTGCGCTCGCGGAGAGCCTCGGCCTAACCGGCAAAACGGAGAGGGTCGGTGCCTACTACCACCAACTTGAGTTTGGGGACCTACCCGCGCGTGGAGTCAAGGACCAGGTCTTTGACGCGTTGGGCTCGATCTTGGGTGTGAGCGGGGCTGGGCTACGACGGGCCGGCGAGGCGCCGGTGCCGAGTAGCGGGGACGCGGGCAAAGGGGCGGCTGTGTACGCACGGGTGGCCGAACCGGATGAGAGATTTAACGCCGCGGCGCCCGGGAAGGCTACTGCCGGCGAGACCCGCGCATCTGGGGACTGGGACGAGGTAGACGAGCTTTTCCGCGGCGCCGGTCGGGGCTAGTATCGCCTCCAGGATGGAGGGGATCGAACAGCGAGCCGAAGAAACTCTCGCCCAGGTGCCGTCGTGGATCTGGGACGGCGAGAGCCTGCCGATCCCGGTCGAGGTGATCGCCGACAGTTGCTTTCAACTGCTCGTTCGCGACGTCGAGGACATGAGCGCTGCGCCGGGGTGTCCCGAGGTCGAAGAGGGGCAATCGCTCTCCGGTCTGCTGCTCGCGAGCATCGGCGAGATTTGGGTCAATGCCGCGGAGGCACGCGAGTGGCCACCCCGCCGACGCTTCACGATCGGCCACGAGCTGGGTCACTGGGTGATGCATCGGACCGGACAGCAGGCGCTGTTTTGCCGGCGAGGGACGGTCGCTCCGGAGGACGAGGTGGCTGACACTCGGCCGCCCCTGCCGGTCACCGAAGAAGAGGCAAACGCCTTCGCCGCGGCGCTGCTGATGCCCGCCCGACTGATCCGCGAGCAATACGCGGACTGCTCCGGAGATTTCGAGGACCTGTGCCGGCGCTTTGACAGCTCGGGCGCAGCGATGGGCCGGCGGCTGCACGCGGTGATCTGAGCGGCCCTCCGAAATCTCAGAGGTGAACGAGTCGGTGAAGGGGGGACGCGAGCTGACCGGAGCCCTCAAGCCTGCACGATTTCACTAAGCCGCCCAACCTCGTGAGCGAACTCGTCGGCCATCGCCCCTGGGCACAGGCTCGAATAGCGCCCCGCGAGCGATTCGTAGTACCAGATGATGTCCTGAGCGGGGGCGTTGAATCGCTCCCACAGTCGCTCGCCCACTTCGCGCTGGTCGCGGAGCATCGAGCGCACGTTGGCAAGCTTGTCGGCAAGCGAAACGCGGCGCACCTGCGGCGACGCTTCCTCAAGATGGTCGATGTAGCGCTGCTTTCGCTCGCGCCACGAGAGTTGCTCTCCAGCCGACTTCTCCTGTGAGCATCCCTTGACGATCGCGAGGACCCCGGATCCGAAGTCCTCTTCCAACTCGGACGGCAGGTCTTCGCGGTACTGGTCCTCGAGCGCGTCGTGAAGGAGAGCGGCAATTACCTCGTCCTCGGAGCCACCGTCCTCGAGCACGTAGCCGGCCACGGCGAGCAGGTGACCCACATAGGGTGTGCCCGACCCCTTGCGCGCCTGGTTGCGGTGGTACTCGATCGCCCTGGCGAGGGCCCGCTCGAACCGAGTTGATGGGATGAATGTCGGTTCCGGTCGCTGGGACATGCCCGGATCATGAGCGATCGGCTGGGGGGAGTCAGTCGAGCTCGTTCTGCAGCTGACGCTGAAGCTCGTGGCCCTGGGCCAGGCGCAGCTCCTCCCATAGGGAATACAAGGTGCTGTAGGCGAAACAGAGTTCATGCCAGCGGTGCATGCCGCTCCACCACCCGGGCGACTTCGCCTCGACGCCTACCAGCTGGCGGCCGACTCTTTCGCCCTCGCGTCCGGTGTAGTCGTGCGTTTCGACGATCCGCTCGATGAGCCAACGCGCCCGGGGACTGGAAACTGCCGGCATCTCGATGTCTGCGAGCGAAGTCGCCTCGCCGTCGCGCCGGAGTGCCTGCTCGCCCAGCGCCTCAGCCGCGACCTCGCGCTCGATCGGCTCGTAGCGGTCGCCCGACATGTCCGCTGACACCTCGCGCGAAAGGAACCACACGCCGATTTCGCCTGAATAGCGCTCGCCAGCGACAACGAGCGGAGTGTGCGGCAGAACTAGGCGCCTTCCGATCGTCCCATCCGCGTCTCGGCAGTACCGGTACTCGAACTCGGCCATGATTGATGTCCCAACGGTTAGGTCGCGCGGCGGCGGTGCAGGCTGACGCGCATCTGACGCTGCACGTCAGAGACCCTTGCTCAGAACAGCTTGCTCGGCGCCTCCTCCTCGCCCTTCACCGGCGCCGGGTACACCTTCAGCCCCACCCCGTCGATCGCGCCGGTTCCCGGGTGGCGGGCAAACCTCGGCTGAAGCTGCCTGAACCAGCGGCGTTCCCCGCCGGATGACCAAGAGGGGTGAAGCGATGGAGTTCGTCAGGTTCCGGCTGTGCAGAGCGACCCCTCTTGAAAGGAGACCAAATGCCAAAGACCGAAAGCCCAGTTCCCACGATCAACCAGTACCTCGACGAACCACTTCGAGTCGGCGAGCCTGACGTCGCCGGACCGCTGACCGTCTTCCCGCTATTCGGATCCACACCCCAGCTCGAGTACGTCGCGTTCTCTCAGGGACGCTCCGCAGGAGTCGTCCTCAAGGAGCTCGGGTCGCGGGCGTCCGTGCCTAATCTGCTGATCGAGAACCCCACGCCCACGCCGGTGCTGCTGTACGAGGGCGAGGAAGTGCTCGGCGCGCAGCAGAACCGCACCTTCGACACCAGCGTTCTGGTGCCCGCCGGCGAGATGCTCAAGGTTCCGGTGAGTTGTGTAGAGGCCGGCCGCTGGGACAGCTCTCGTCACCAGGAAGAATTCCGTCCCTCCCCCCAGGCGGCGGACCCCAACCTGCGCCGCGCTAAGGCGCTTCAGGCCCGCCGCAACCTCGCCGAAGAAGGCGAGGCGAGAGCCAATCAGAACGCGGTCTGGAACGACGTCGCCGACCGCGCACACCGACACAACGTCCAATCCCCCACGGCGTCAATGCACGACATATACGAGGGACGCCGCGATCAGCTGGGCGAGCTGATCGGCCCGATCGGCTTCCGCGACGCTCAGTGCGGCGCGCTGGTCGCGATCGGGGGACGCTTTAGGGTGCTCGACTGGGTCAGCCGCCCCGAGGTGTTCATGGCCCTGCACGCGCCGCTCCTTCAAGGATATGGGCTCGACGCGCTCGCCGCGGAATCTGCCGAGCTGCCGCCCAGCGGTGAGATCGAGCGCCTGCTCGGGTCGATCACGAACGCCCGCGCCGGCGAGCGCGACGGCATCGGGCTGGGCCGCGACCTGCGCTTCGAGGCCGGCGAGATCGTCGGCTCGGGGCTTGTCGCAGGGGAGGAGCTGATCCAGCTGACAGCGTTCGGCGCCGACAGCGACGGCCGCGAAGCCGGCGGACAGCCTGTGCCCACGCGGATCCGTCGGCCGTCCCGGAGGCGATGACCGCGTGACACTGCATGCAACGACCGCAGTGGACTTGAAAGAAATCCCCTCGATGACGATTTAACCAGTGATGTATCTGCTCGAGCAGCAGCTCGTCATCTCCGCGAGCGATCTCAACAACTACCTCGCCTGCCGGCACCTGACGATGCTCGACCTCCGCTACGCGCGGGGCGATCGGTCCATTACCCCCGATCAGAGCCCCGATACCGAGCTGCTGTTTCGCAAGGGCGACGAGCACGAGGCCGCTTACCTCCAGTCCCTTAAGGATAAAGGCAGGCAGGTTGTCGAGTTCCCCCTTCCCGACCGTGACACCGAATCGCTAGGCGAAGCCGCCACCGCCACCGAGCAGGCGATGCGCGACGGCGCCGAGGTCATCTATCAGGGGACCTTCTTTCAGAACAACCTGCGCGGGCATGCGGACTTTCTCTTCCGTCGCGACGACCACCCGTCCGACCTCGGCACCTGGAGCTACGAGGTCGGCGACACCAAGCTCGCCCGCCGCACAAAGCCCCATTTCATCCTCCAGCTCTGCTTTTACAGCGAGCTGCTTGGCGCCGTGCAGGGCGGCGACCCGCCCGAGCTGATCCACGTCATCCTCGGCACGCGCGAGGAGCACTCATTCCGCCTAGCCGAGTTCTCCGCCTACTTCCGGCATGTGCGGGGTCGCTACCTCGCCGAGCTGGCCGCGGACAGCTGGGACACCTATCCGCTTCCGATCCAGCACTGCAGCGTCTGTCGCTGGAGCGATGACTGCGACGCGCGTTGGCTGGCCGACGACCACCTCAGCCTGGTCGCCCGTCTTACCCGCGCTCAGACCGAGAAGCTTGGGGCGGTGGGGATTGGGACCGTCGCCAACCTGGCCTCACAGGCTCCAGACCTGACCGTCTCCGGCATCGGCGCCGAAACGCTGGAGCGGCTCCGCGACCAAGCGGCGCTTCAGGTCGAAAGTCGGGAGAACGGCAAGGGTATCTGCCGAGTCCTTGCGCCCGAGAAGGGCCGGGGCTTCGCCCGCCTGCCCAAGCCGTCCGATGGCGATGTCTTCTTCGACATGGAGGGTGACCCGTGGTTCGCCGAGGGCCTCGAGTACCTGTTCGGAATCGTCACCGTCGACGAGGGTGAGCCCCGCTTCAAGGCGATCTGGGGCCGTGACCGTGCAGAGGAAAAGCGGACGCTGGAGCAATTCATCGACTTCGTCACCGAGCGCCGCGCCAAGTACCCCGACCTGCACGTCTACCACTACGCGAGCTATGAGATCACGGCGCATAAGCGACTCGCGGGCATGCACGGTACCCGTGAGGAGGAGCTCGACAAGCTTCTCCGCGACGAGGTATTCGTCGACCTCCTGAAGGTTGTGCCGGAGGGCGTTCGCATCTCGGAACCCCGCTACGGCCTAAAGAACGTCGAGACATTCTTCATGGACGAGCGCCAGACCGTGGTCACGGACGGAAACCAGTCCGTCGCCTGGTTCGAGGAGTGGCTCGAAACCGGAGACCAGGAGATCCTCGACGAGATTGCTGCCTACAACAAAGACGACTGCGAGTCGACATGGCGGCTGCGTGAATGGCTGCTCGAGCGGCGCGAGGAGGCCGAGAGCGAGCACGGCGCCAAGATCGACTGGTTCGAGCACGAGCCGAGCGAGCCGAGCGAGGAGGGGGTCACGCTTCGCGAGGAGAACGAGAGGCTGATCCGGCGGCTGCTCGAGGGCGTGCCGGACGACACCGAGCCAAACGGCGAGCGGGGAGCACGCCGGCTGATGGCACAGATACTCGAGTACCACCACCGCGAGGCGCGGCCGGTGTGGTGGATGTTCTTCGATCGCTGCGAGGCGGAGGCCGACGAGCTGGTCGCCGACGCGGACTGCATCGGCGATCTGCGAGCCGACGAAACCGTGGAGCCCCGGCCCGAGAAGCGCTCGCTGCTCTATCGGCTCAGATTCCCGCCCCAGGAAACAAAGCTGGGACCGCCAGGGCAGGTGAAGGACCCAGCAAGCCGCGCCAACACCGGCTCGATTCACGAGATCGACCGCGAGCACGGCTGGCTGGACCTGAAGCGCGGGACAACATTGCAGGACCTTCCGCTACCCGGCGCGCTGATCCCGGGCGGTCCGTACGAAACCCCTGAGCAACAGGCTGCGCTGCGGCGCCTCGCCGAGGAGATCGCATCGAACGGAGCCGGCCCCGATGGCGCCTACGCGGCGGCGCGGCAAATTCTTCTTCGCGCCGAGCCACGGCTGACAGGACGCACACCCGGAGATCCGATCGACCACAAAGGGATGGCGCTCGACGAACTGAAGGAAATCGTCGCCTCCCTCGACCAAAGCTACCTCTTTATTCAGGGCCCTCCCGGCTCGGGGAAGACCTGGAGCGGCGCCCGCCTGATCGTCGATTTGATCGAGCGTGGCAACAGGGTCGGCGTCACGTCCAACAGCCACAAGGCGATCCACAACCTGCTGAGCGAGATCGAGCGGGTCGCGGTCGACCAGGGCGTGACGTTCGAAGGCCTGAAGAAAGCCTCGACCGGCAATCCGGAGTCGTTCTTCGATTCCGAGCACGACATGATCAAGTCGGTCACCGACAACGAGAAGCTCACCGACCCCGAGGTGGATCTCACGGCGGGGACGGCGTGGCACTACTGCCGCGATGAGGTGAACGGTACGCTCGACTACCTGTTCATCGACGAGGCGGGACAGATGTCGCTCGCCGATGCGCTTGCGCTGAGCACGGCAGCGCGCAACGTCGTTCTGCTCGGCGACCCACAGCAGCTACCCCAGGTCGCACAGGCCGCTCATCCCAATGGATCGGCGCTGTCGGTTCTGGAGCACCTGCTCGGCGACGGCCAAACGATCCCGCCCGAGCAGGGCGTTTTCCTGGAGCGGACCTTCCGCCTGCACCCATCGGTATGCGAGTTCGTCTCCGAATTGATGTATGACGGGCGCCTGAGGTCGGCGGAGGGCTGCGAGCTCCAACGTGTGACGGCACCCGGCAAGCTCACGGGAACCGGGTTGCGCTGGATGCCGGTGGAGCACGAAGGCAACTCGCAGTCCTCGAGTGAGGAAGCTGAGGCAATCGCCGCCGCTGCTGCACCCTTGCTAGCAGGGTCGAGCTACACGGACGCGGCCGGCGAAGAGCACGAGCTTAAGCCGCGCGACATTCTCGTCGTCACCCCATACAACGCCCAAGTCCACTGCTTGGAAGAGCGCCTCCCCGACGGCTTCCGCGTCGGCACCGTCGACAAGTTCCAAGGCCAAGAAGCCCAGGTCGTTTTCTTTTCAATGGCAACTTCTGGCGGCGACGACATTCCCCGCAACGTCGAGTTCCTTTTCAGCCGCAACCGGCTGAACGTGGCGATCTCTCGCGCGCGCTGCCTGGCGGTGCTCGTTGCAAATCCTCGCCTCCTAGATCTCAGCGCTAAGTCGATCGAGCAAATGCGATTGGTTAACGCACTTTGTCGGCTTGGGGAAGTCTCGCGGCTGACTCCAAAGCCGGGCAAGACGCCATAGTCATTCTGAGCTGCTCGACCCCTGGATCATGTCAACGAGGTTAATGGGACTCGCGAGCACCTGCTGACCCTGAGGGGTCTTGCCAGTCTGGAAGATGGTCTTCCAGAATTCGTAATTCTGCTTTCCTCCGAATACGGTCGCGGAGAGATCCCGGTTGACCCAGAGCGGGAGTCCCTTTAATGACCGTATATATGTGCGGAGCTGATCCCAAAGAGTGCTCGAGAACCGATTCTGAAATAGCCGGTCCTCATTAATTGGCTCACCCAGATGAAAGAAGTGCTGTTTGACGATCTGTTGTACGTACTGGAGCCAGACGTACAGGATCTCCTCCTTGCTCATCCGAAACGCCGTTAGGTGTCCCTCCGGCATATCTTCCCCCTTCTGGATCTTGTTCTCAATCCGGCGAGTTCCCAATACAGGGTCGAACCGATCGATGTAGATCTCCTCGGCGATTACGCTCATCAATTGCACTATCTGCTCGATCTCGAGGTCCCTGGGATTACTGTCGCTGTCATCGCCGTGGTCCAGCGAAGTCTCCAACATGCCGGGGTAAATGAAAAACGAATAAAACGTCTTATCTATGGTGTTGTAGGACAGCGGCTTCTCCTGACCTTTCCCTCCGTAGTCCATGAACTCGGTCAGTTTGTTCTCGGGATGTTGGGTGATCGCATTGCGCTGGTTGTCGAGGATGTAGCGACGCATCTCTCGCGACTCGCCCTTGAAGTGAACGACAAGGTCTGCTTCGGAGAAGTCGGTCGCGTCTTCCGCAAGGTTCCGATCGGCGCGATAGGTCTCGAGTCGATCGCGAAACAGGGTGCTGCCCAGTCGCCGCTGGACCGACTTGTCGAACGCAACTTGTCGGAGAGTCGTTCCTGCGTTTGTGTTCGTTTCCAAAAGCAGATCCGGATCCGGATCGAGAAAGATCCGGACGGGAAGCTGCCTGGCACCAAGTAGGACCTGAGCCGCCGCTTTGTGCTGGCCATCAAAGACCTTGATCGTTCCCGCCCCATTGTCGATCGAGGTCCACGCTAACCCCGGGTGCAACTGCGGTCGCCCCTTGTGGAATTCAGTGACCAACTTTCCGAGATTGCCTCCGATGTTCCGCGGGTTAATCCGATCGTCGTGGTGGAGGTACTCGATGGGGAGTGACATAAAGCAATAGTCAAGATCACTCAAACCGTCGCGGTAAACAGGAGCTGAACGCACCGAGTTGTCGCCGACTTCTGGCAACGAATACCGGATCGTGTCACCTTCCAATCCCAGTTTCAGCGAATGTTTCGATCCTCCGTAGGCACCAAGGACATCGCTGAGGTTGGCTCCCCGCTGATCGTCCTTGAGGACATCGGCTCGAATCGCTTCGAAGCGAGCCAACACGCGAGCAACCCTGAGATCGGACGCTTGCTTCGAACGGTTGCAGGCCGCGTGCGCCAGGGCGAGATTGGTCTCATCGTCCTTACCGCCAGCACTTAGGGGTTCAACGTGATCGATGTCAACTGAATCGGCGTGAAGGTCGAGGTCAACCGGCGCCTCACAAATGAAACAGTTGCCAGCCTGGGACTCGTGAAGGCGGGTAATCAGCGCTTTCCGCTTCTCAGAGTCGAGACGGTTGAGAAAGAGGGACGGCATTGCTCAGGATCCTGACTCTATTCTTGTGGGCTGGCAAAGGCTCATCGGTCGCTCACCGCGATCCAGCACACCAGATGCACGTCCTCCAATTCGATGACCGGCAGTGGTTCTGGCGCTGGCGCCGGCTCTAGGCCCAGCTCTTTCACCATCTCAACGATCGCCCGCGCCTGCTCAATCGAATTTTCAGACGATGCGATTGCGCCACGGAACATGCGCTGGATGCGGGCTCCGTAAGGCGCCTCGATCGCGTCGGAAATCCGGTCAAGCTCCGCCTGCTCAAGTTCCGGTGGCGGATTGGACCGGAGCAGTTCCGCGGCGTCCCGCATCGGTTTCGGGATCCTCGGCTGCAGGTTGGCTGGATCGGTGGCATGTTGCCAGGACTCGAAGATGTCCTGCCGAGCGCGTTCCCAAGCATCGTAGGCGCCACGGTGCGCTTCCTCCCGCATCGCCCGCACCGAGTCCTGGTCGCACTGTGCCTGCGCTAGGCAGGTCAGGGTGTCGCTGATGACGCCGTCTCCCCCGGCCCGTTCCGGTCCGGCCGGGACCGAGCGGAAGATTGCCTGCTCGCGATCGGCAACCCGCGCGCAGAACACATAGCCGGGCTCGGCTCCGGGACGGGTCAACGATCGAGAACGTTCTTGCAGGCCCACTGATCGCAGTTTTGAGCTTCGTCTGCTCGGTCGGCAACGTCCCGCTGGCGGCCATCCTCTGGTCGGGGGGCATCTCCTTCGCCGGCGTGATGGCGTTCATCTTCGCCGACCTGATCGTGCTGCCCATCATCTTCGCCTATCGCAAGTACTACGGCTGGACATTCACCCTGCGCATCACCGCACTGATGTTCCTGACCATGGTGGTCGCGGCGCTGATCGTCGATGGGCTGTTCAGCGCCGGCAACCTGATCCCGACCACCCGCCCGAGCCGGGGTGACATTTTCGGCTCCGTGCAGCTGGACTACAAGCTGTTCCTCAACCTCCTCGGGTTGGCGATCTTCGCGGCTCTGTTCTGGCTGACCGCCCGCCGCGGCGTGACCGACCCAGTGTGCGGGATGAAGGTCGACCGGGCCAAGGCGGTGCGCAAGGAGGTGGCTGGCCAGACCTACTACTTCTGCTCCCAGCACTGCCTGCATGCCTTCGAGGCGGAGCCGGCGCGCTACTTGGAGAAGGAGTCGGCCTCCGAGCCCTCTGTCGCCCATGCCCACTGACGCCCCGAAGACGGTTTTGGTCGCCGATGCAGACGGCCGGGGAGACCGGATTAAAGGGGACCAGCCGAGCGATGAAGCCATCCGGACGCTCTTCGGGCGCCAGGCGCGGCGCGGCTACTACGACCTGCTGCCGACCCTCGGCGGGCTGGGAAGCCGCTCGCCGATCCGCCGCCGGATGGTCGCGAAGCTCGGCCTGCGAGCGGGCGATCGCGTTCTCGACATCGCCTGCGGCGCCGGTCTCGGCTTTGCGGCGCTGGAATCGGTACTTGGACCCGGTGGCGAGATCGTCGGAGTGGACTTCACGCCGGAGATGCTCGCCCGCGCATCCCGGCGCATCGCACGCCGCCGATGGAGCAACGTCCGGCTAGTCGAGGCCGACGCACGCACCCTGCCGTTTGAGGAAGGCGTTTTCTCAGCTGTCTGCAGCACCCTTGCGTTTGGTGGGTCGGACTGGGAACGCTTGCTGCACGAGGCCCTGCGAGTCCTCTCCCCCGGCGGGCGCATCGCGATGATCGACGCCACCCCACTTCAAGGTCCCTGGAAGCTGGCAGAGTCAGTCCTGGTGGCATTCGAGCGCCGGGTTGCAGCCTGGGAGCCGCCCCAGCCTCCGATCGAACAGGTCGTAGGTGAGCTCGTAGATGACGCGAATATCGAGGCGGCCTTATATGGGCTGTGGGCGATCATCTCCGGCACTAAGCCCAGCGAATGAAGGAGAACCCCGATCCGCTCCCGCGTGCGAACGACCCCCTCGACCGGCTGCGAAGCTGCGCGGTCCGCGATGCCCCCGTACTAGAACTCAGGTCATGAAGCTCTACGTCTGCTGGGGAACATTTCCCGTCCCGTGGCCGAGGCGTGGCGGCTCGTGGCGCCCCGGGGGCCACCCGTGCAAGTACGCCTACGACGCGCTAAAGGAAGCCGGCCACTCGCCGGAGGTCGTGAAGTCCTACGGCTTCGCGGCTCTGCCCGACGTCACGAGCGGTCGCAAGGAGGTCAAGCGGCTGACCGGCGAGAGCTGGGTTCCGGTGCTCGTCCTCGACGACGGCGAGGTCATCAAGGACTCGCAGAACATCGTGGCCTGGGCGCTGGACAACCCAGCCGGTGGCACCGGTTGAGCGCCGGCTAGGCGACGCGGCCCAGCGTGGGCCGCGCGGGGGCCCGGATGGACTACGCCATCCGTGTGACGCTTAATGGCGGGGCTACCGCTGCCGCTTTGGTTCTTGTCCCTGCGGGTTGCGGTGGCTGTGAAGGGTGAGCGAGGTGCTGAGCATTCGAAGGCTGAGCCGGGGGGGCCTCAGCAGTCAGACAACGCCGAATCGATGCGCCAGTTGTGCGCCAATCAGCACGTGATCTGAGCGGTTAGTAGCGGTCTGTAGCGGTCCCGATTTGGCTTGATCAAGCGATTTTCGCCAAATTCACGCACGCGGATCCACATCTCCTCCCTGTAGTACCCCAGAGCGCCTCGCCTTTTGGCGGGGCGTCTCTTTTGGCTTGTTAGAGCGCCAAGCTCTCTAGCTTGATCCGCCACTACAGTGTGTCGGAGATGAGCAGCAGAACGGACCCATGAGCGATTGGGCGGTGGTGCTAATCGGACTCGTTCCCCTGGCCGGACTGATCGGGATTGGCGTCCTGATCCATTGGGCGGTGCGGCAGCGCTCGCCAGATCAGACACCCGACTGAAGAAGTTCCGTCCCCCGATGCCCTCGGCTTGCCGGGCGTCCTCGTTATAGATAGCCCAGGGGGTCTTGGGCAATGCCGCCCACCCGGACCTCGAAATGCAGGTGAGGCCCCGTGCTCTCGCCGGTGCTGCCGACATAGCCGATCAACTGGCCGCGTCTGACGCTTGCTCCAGCGGATGTGGCGAACGCACTCTGATGTCCGTAGCAAGTCGAAAGGCCGCCGCCGTGGTCGATGCAGGTGTAGTTGCCATAGCCGCCGGTGTAAGCCGCCAAGCTGACTGTTCCGCTTTGCGCGGCAAGGATTGGCGTTCCAGTAGGCGCCGCTATATCGATGCCCTCATGCATGCGCCCCCAACGCATGCCAAATGTCGAGGTCAGGGTGCCGTTGACCGGCCAGATCAGTCCGCTCGAGCTGACGCTTCCGGGCGCCGGCGGTCCAGCGGGAATCCCCGAGCTTGAGGCCCCCAATTGCTGCTGGATCTGCGCCTGGAGGTGAGAGAGATCCCCCTCCAGGACCCGCTCGTGCGAGCGCACCTCGGCAAGGGCACTTTGGCGCCGACCTCGAGCGGCTACGAGCTGGCTCTGCCTGCTCTGCAGCGCATCGCGTGTCCTCACTATCTGCTCCTTCTGCGCTGCGATCGTGTACCTGGCCGCACGGATCCGATCGCGCAAGTCACGCAGTTGCGCCACGACGGCCTGCGTCTGGTCGCGCAGGTCACGGACCCTGAAAGCAACTGCTTGGCCCTGGTCTTGAATCAGGTTCAGGTATTGGGTCCGGGTTACCAGGTCATCCCAGCCCTTGGAGTCAAGGATGACGGTCAGGATGTCGGGGCTGCCGCTCTCATAGATGGCGACCAGTCGTTGCTTTAGCGCGACGAGCGCCCGGCTCAGGTGGGCTCGCAGCACTTGCAGGTGTCGTTGCTGAACAGCGAGTCGAGCGGCGGCCCGGTCCAGCTGCTCCTGTTTTGCATCGAGGCGCCGCTGCACGGCAGCTTGACGGTTGCGCAGAGCCGCGACCCGTCCTTCCAAGCCTGAGATCTGGCCCGAGTAGCGGGCTATTGTTTGGGTAAGCACGCCGGCCTGGCGGCGGGTCTCTCCGAGCTTGAGCCGCGCGCTATCCGCTCGCCCCTGAAGTCCGGCGTGCGCTCCAGCGACCAAGGCGAGCGCGGCCCAGCTTGCGATCAGCGCTGACGCGGTCAGAATCCGAGCACGGCTCGGCCCGACCCGCGGACGTAGGCGAGTTTTGAACGCCATTGCGGCCCAGCCTAGGAGGACAACTCCTACAGGCGGTCGGAGACTCGCGACCCTGCAAAGGTTCGCCCGCCGACGCTTCTCCCCCCGCCGGCGGGCGGGGGGCCTGCTCGGGGCTCAGCTTGCCGCCGCGGCCGGCGTCAGGGCGAGGCGCAGAGCACGTAGACGATCCCCGGCTCTCCGGCGGCTCGGAGCTGGGCAAACCAGCCCTTGGGCACGCCACTGGCGGGCTCCGGCCGGCTGGTCATGACGATGACGTCGACGCTGTCTAGGCCCTCGACACCGCCACCGGTCGCGGTCTCGCCGCTGTTGCACGTGACAGATCCCGAGGTCGTGAAGCTGGCGGAGCGCACCACCACGTTGGTCGCGCCGTTCTTTCCCGCCGGCCCCGCCGGCAGCTGCCCGGCCTTGAAGTCACCGGCGAGCAGCGACTTGTTCTTCACGTCCTTGGTGGTCAGGGAGCCGTTCTTTACATTCTTGCCGGTGATTATGAGCGCGGCGTAGGCGCTACCGCCGAGCGCCACGAACAGCGCCACGAGCGCCACCGCCAACGCGGGCGAGGGCTTGACCGCTTTGAGCTTGCGCATGACTTCCTCCTTCTCTCTGGTCGCACCCCGTGGCACCGAAGCTTCGACCAGCATGCGCCGCCGCGCCGGGCGAGGGTACGCGTTCTACACAGCGTAGTTGAGCACCGTTCATGGCTCGGCGCTGTCATCGAGCTGCTGGTTCTGGCGCTCCCGCAGTCGTCCGTCCTCTATCGAGACGACCCGCGAGGCGATCTTCATCAGCCGTTGGTCGTGGCTGACGATGATCACGCCCTTGCCCTGTTCGCTGAGGCGACGGAGGATTTCCGCCACCTCGCGACCGGACTCCGAATCCAAATTG
Organism: Solirubrobacterales bacterium; assembly: GCA_038317345.1. Taxonomy (GTDB): domain Bacteria; phylum Actinomycetota; class Thermoleophilia; order Solirubrobacterales; family 70-9; genus Mayfieldus. The sequence goes on along the minus strand of JBBQBH010000017.1, from coordinate 12,448 downwards.
GCAGTCGGCTCGTCGGCGAGGAGGATCTCGGGACCGTTGGCAAGGGCGCGGGCGATCGCGACCCGCTGCTTTTCGCCGCCGGAAAGGTCGCGGGGTCGATGATCCATTCTGCTCCCCAAATCGACGTCTTCGAGCAGCTCCGTCGCCCGTGAGCCTGCATCGCGGGTCGAAGCTCCCGCGAGGCGCAACGGCACCTCGACGTTTTCACGGGCCGTCAGCGCCGACAGCAAATTAAAGCTTTGAAAAACGAAGCCGAGGTTCTGAAGGCGCAGGTGCGCTCGCTCCTTATCGTCATGCTCGTAGAGGTCCTCCCCGTCAAGCACGACCTGCCCGGCGCTTGGAGTGAGCAATCCGCCGAGCATCGAGACCAGGGTCGTCTTGCCGCTGCCAGATGGGCCCATGATCAAGAGCCGCTCACCGGACTCGAGCGCTAGATCGATGCCACGCACCGCCAGCACCTCGGCTTCACCGGAGCCAAAGCTGCGCTCCAACCCTTCGGCTCTGAGCAATGTCTCAGGCACGGAACACCGCCGCAGGATCAAGGCGTGCTAGGCGGCGAATCGGCAGATAAGAAGCTGCAAGCGCCATAACGATCGCTGCCCCGGCAGTCAGCGCGAAGAGCCAGCCGGGGAATAGCAGCTCGGTCTTCGGCGCCAGCTGGCCGATCGCCCAGGTAGCCGGGAATAACAGAAGACACCCGATCGCGAAGCCAAGAAGCGTCGTCAGAGTCGATTGGCGGATGATGATTCCGCCGAGATCTGTGCGATCGGCGCCAACCGCTGAGAGGACGCCGTACTCGCGTGATTTCTCGGTGGTCGCCGTGTAGATCGTCAACCCGACGATCGCAAGGCCGACAAAGAAGGCAATGCCGACCATCACATAGAGGATCGGCTCAAAGCCGTCACGGATCTCGCGCTCGTTGTTGGTGACGAACGTCGATTTGGAAAACGGGGTGACGAAGGGAAAGCGCTTACGGATCTCAGCCTGCACCCGGTGCGTCTTGCCGGGACCCACCTGGAGGGCGAAGAAATTGACATCACCCTTTAAGCGGACCAGGTTTTGGACGTCGCGCAGATCACCGAAAGCCAGTTGGTTGGTGAATTGATTGGTGCCCGAGCTCAGGGCGACGATCTTGCGCGAGCGATCAGGAAAGCGCAGGCGATCGCCGACGCTGAGGCCAGCGGTGTCGGCAAAGGTCTTGTCGACCACTACCTGACCGGGCTTGGGCGCCGCTGGGTCGGTAGAGAAATCCCATGGTCCACCCACGCCGCTTTTGGTGTCGTAGCCGATCACCGAGAGGCTGTCCGTGCCATTGGGCGTCGGGACGTTGGTCCTCGCGCCTGTGATCGGATTAGCGCTCTTAACGCCGGGGATTTTTTCCAGGGGCGCCTTAATCGACGCGGGAACCACGGAAAAGCCATGGGCGATATCGGTAAAGCCCTTCTGCACGACCCAGACCTGGGCGTCGGTGTTTTTGACGTAAGCACCCTCTTGGCGCAGAAGGCCCTCAAGGATCGCCCACATAACCAGGATCAGCATCACCGAGAGGCCGACGCCCAGGGCGGCAAAGGCGAGCCGCAGCGGTTGCTCGAGAAGGTTCTTGCGGGCGAGCAGGAACATCGAGATGGCTTAGTGATGCGCGTGGACGACCGCGTGGCCCCGACCACGAGAGATCATGTAGCGGTTCGCCCAGAAGGCGAAGGGATAGGCGATCGCAAAGCCGACGGCGATGCTGGCGTAGAAGAGAGGGTCGCCGAGTCCAGCGTTGATCGCGCCTGGCCAAACAACAACGGTCAGGTTGTCGATTACCTCCATGATCGTGATTGAGACCGTGTCGGCTGCAAGCGCGGTCGAGACGACTGCCCCCGCCCCGAGGCCAGCCCGGACCAGCGGCATCGCGGTCAGCCCAAAGCCGAAGAAGTAGGCGAGGAGGATCGCCAAGACCATCTGCGTGGCGTTGCCCCAGCCGAACGCGGTTGCGATCGCCATGCCGGCGAACTCGCCGATCGCGCAGCCCGTGAGACAGTGCGTCGTGGCGCTGACCGCCAAGCGGTTGAGCTCGCCCGGCCGGGCTGCGTTTGCGGTGGCTTCAACCATCGCCTAGCCGCGGACGAGACGGCCGACCGCATCCATCAACTCGTCGGCTCGGTCGGCACGCTGCTTGGCGTTCCCGCTCTGCATGCAATTGCGCACATGCTCATCGAGGAGCCCGAGCGCGATGCCGTTGAGTGCCGCCTCGGCAGCCTGAATCTGCGTCAGCACGTCGATGCAGTAGCGGTCGTCTTCGACCATGCGGGTCACGCCACGTACCTGTCCCTCAACTCGGGCTAGGCGCCGCAACAGCTGATCCTTCGATGCTTTGTATCCGGGGTCTGGGGTCATGTGATTTACTATACCCTCCGAGGGTATGTAGTCAAGGAGCAACTGCATGAGCGATGTGCTGAGCACGATCGGCGATGGTCTTAAGCAGTCCTTTCTGATGGCATATGAGGTCTGGTGGGCCTTGGTCTTGGGCTTTGCGATCTCGGCGATCGTGCAGGCCTGGGTGCCGCGAGAGCGGATCGAGTCAGCGCTCTCAGGGTCTGGTCCGAAGCCGCTCGCCAAGGCCACAGGCCTGGGCGCAGCCTCTTCGTCGTGCAGCTATGCGGCGATCGCGATCGCGAAGTCCCTGTTTCAGAAAGGTGCTTCGGCCGCCACCGCCCTGGCCTTCCAGTTCGCGTCCACCAATCTGGTCTGGGAGCTCGGCCTGGTCCTATGGGTGCTGATCGGCTGGCAGTTCACGCTCGCCGAATACGTGGGCGGGATCGTGATGATCGTCCTGATGGCCTCGATGCTGCGGCTGTTCGTCTCGCCTCGCTTAGAGGAGCAGGCCCGCAAGCACGCCCAGTCCGCACAGGCCGACCATCAGCACCACGCCGCCGGCTCCCAGCTGAGCTGGCGCCAGCGGCTGACCTCGACCGAGGCATGGTCTGACGTTGCCTACAACTTCGGCGGCGATTGGCAGATGCTTTGGAAAGAGATAACGATCGGCTTTGTGCTCGCAGGGTTCATCGGCCTGCTAGGCAACAGCTTCTTTAACGGCCTGTTCATCGAGGACGCGCCCCCTGCCCTGAGGACGATCGAGAACGTGATCGCCGGGCCGATCATCGCCGTGCTGAGCTTCGTCTGCTCGGTTGGAAACGTCCCGCTCGCCGCAGTCCTCTGGTCGGGCGGCATCTCCTTCGCCGGCGTGATGGCGTTCATCTTCGCCGATCTGATCGTGCTGCCGATCATCTTCGCCTACCGAAAGTACTACGGCTGGCCATTCGCGTGGCGGATCACGGCGCTTATGTTCGTGACGATGGTGGTCGCGGCCCTGATCGTCGATGGGCTGTTCAGTGCCGGCAATTTGATCCCGACCACTCGCCCGAGCCGCGGCGACATCTTCGGCTCTGTGCAACTCGACTACAAGCTGTTTCTCAACCTACTTGGCGTGGTGATCTTCGCTGCCCTGTTCTGGCTCACGGCGCGCCGCGGAGCCACCGATCCTGTCTGCGGGATGAAGGTCGATCGCGATAAGGCCCTCAAACTCCAGTACGACGGCAAGACCCATTTCTTTTGCTCGGAACACTGCCGCCACCAATTCGAGACCGACCCGGCGCATTACGCAGGCGACCGCCCGCGCGCGGCGGACCGGCCTCCGGCCCACGCGATTAAAAAGTCCATTGTGTTGAGGAGCGATGGCGGTGCGTTGCCTAGTGCCCGGCGGGATCGCTGCCGGGCGCAGCATGCGATGTGTCGGCGATGGCGCGTGTACCCGGCGAGCGCCTCAGCCCCAGAAGCAGCTTGCCGCTGACGAGCGCCAGCACCGCCTGCAGCATCGGCAGCAGGCTGTCAAGGTCGATGCCCTCATCGAAGCCGCTCTTAGGGATTAGCCAGGGATGCGAGGCGCCGCTGGCCGTGTGGAAGCTGACGGCCATGACGATCCCACCGAGACAGGCCGCGATCGTCACGCCTAGGACGGCAGTCCAGCCGCGCCGCGAGAGGTGATCGCGCCGCGCCAGCCAGGTCACAGCGGCGGCGATCAGCGCTACGCCGATGAGAACCTCGCTGCTCTCAATCAACCAGCCGAACAGCTTGGCGTGGGGGATCACTGTGCCATCGAGAAAGCTCTTGTACCAGCCGGTCACGCCCTTGGACTTGTCGGTCAGCTCAGCGGCAAGTCCGGAGGGAAAGCCGCCGCGGACGAACTTCGTCATCCCTGACATCAGCCACTCGTAGCCGACCACGATCTGTATGGCGAGCAGCCCGAACAAGGCGATCCTCGCCTCCCCCGGTGGGTTGCGTCTTGTTGATGTGTCGGCATTCATGAGTGGAGCTCCTGGTTCAGTTGCGCTTGCACGCAGTATCGCCTGCCTACCATCCGCGCACAATCATCTAATCCCGGCAGTTGGTCGCGACAAATTGCCGATCGGCGGCTGCCGGGAGGTCGCGCTTAAAGCACCGATCCGAGCTGGTGCGATTCGCGTTGACGCTCACCGCTGACACCCATCCTCGCCCGCATCCGGGCATTCAAGGATCGAGTTTTGCGATCACCGAGCCGGCCGCCGTGACGGCCGGGAGCCGCCGGCTTGCGGCCCGCGGAGAGCTGGGCACCGACGGCGTTGACCTGCTCGGTGAAGGCGGCCATTGCTTCCTCGGAGGTGCGAAGTAGGCGAGTGCCACGGCGCAGGGGCGCGGTGAAGCGCCGCTGGCCCGCTGCCCGCTGTGACGGCATGCCGGGCGCATGGCGCGAGAGGCCTGCGGCGTATGCCTGCTGCGCTGCCACAGCCAGCCCGAGCGACCGCCTGAGCAGCGGCATGAACGCGCGCAGATCCATTGGAGAGCTTGCAACGATCGGGCCGGTCGACCGCTGCAAGCCGAGAAGGATGCCCTCGACTCGATTGACTCGTTCCCGAAGCCTTGCCGCCGGCTGCCAGGCACGGGGTCTGCGCGCCAGCGGAGCGTCGACGCGGACCGCATCTCTGTAACGGATGATCAGTGGTATTGCCGTGGGCGTCCAGTTCTGGAAGTCCTGCTCTTCCTGGGCCAATAGCCCGCCCCGACCGCGTGCGGCCGTGGCGACCGTGAGGGAGCGTACGGCCGCGACGGCGATGAGCAGGCCGAGCGCGGCCGCAAGCGCCAGGTAGCCGACGCGCGATTGCTGGCCGGGAATGAAACGGCCGAAGAGCGACCGCAGGATGAGCAAGAGGACGAGGAAGACGATGACGCCGAACAGGACGGCGAAGGCTAGCCCGGACGCTTGCTGGTAGCCATGCGGCTTGAGGGCGGTCGCGAAGGCGAGGGCGCCGAAGACGGTAAAGATGCAGAGGCCGGTTGCTGAAATGAGATTCAACCTCCCCTGCCCGCGCCGACGGCGCGCTCCAGCCGAGGCGCGACGCCGCTCCAAGAGTTTGGCGACCGCTTGAACTCGGAGCATGAAGGCTCCTTCTCCTAACAGGATTCTCCTACAGCAGGTAGGAGCTTACTGCTGACAATGCACGGCGAGACCAGCTGCATGGCCGATACCCGCTTGAGCCAGCTCGGGCATCGCCGCAACTAGGACCAGCACGGTCAGGAGAAGGACTATGGCGATGCTTTTGGCCAACCCGTCCGCGAGCAAGCTGGGCCGGGCGGCTGGACGATCGAGCAGCAGGTTCAATCGGGTCGGCGCGCTCGGACCGCTTAGCGTTGCGAATCCAGGACTGAGCTGGAGATTTGACGAGCGAGCCGCTTTGCAGATTGTCGCCGCCAATGCCAGCGGATCCCCTGTGCGGGCCACTGCGTATTCATCGGCGTCGCGTTCGAGGTGAAAGCGCAGCTCATCCAAGGCTCGGCGGCTGCCCGGCCAGGGCCGAGCTAGCGCGAAGAGAAGATCGCCAAGCACTGCGACGTAGCTATGGCGGCGGGTGATGTGCCCTCGCTCATGCTCGAGACCCGCCGCAAGCTCATCTTCATCGAGGTTGGCCAAGGCGCCAGTTGAAACGACGATGCGGGCGCGGTGCAGACCGGCGGCGGCAACGACGATCTCGGGACCGCCGACGACGACGCTCTGTCCCGGTCCTCCGCCAATTGCGCTGGCTTTGAGCCATCGCCGCACTCCACGGGCGGCGCGACGAAGGCTGAAAATGGCGAGCAACAAAGACGAGACCATGACAACGGCCGGGATCAGGATTGCCACATCGCCCAGACGGTGCCCGGAAAAACCGAAGTGGGCGGCGAGGAAGGGAACCACTGCGTGCACGCACCAACCGGTCGTGCGCTCGAAAATCTCGGTGGCGGGCAGAAAGATGACAAGGACCAACGCCAGCATCATCAACGCCAGCGCTCGCGCGGCCAAGACAGCTAGCCACAAAATGACGCCGCTGGCTGGAGTGAGCTTGGTTCGCGGCAGAAGATACGGCGCTGTTCCTGCAACGAGGACGGTGAAGCCGGCGACTTCGATCATCGGCTCTTGTGGCGTCGTCGGGCGGTCGCCTGCGCCAGGGATTCGACCTCAGCCAATTCTGCGGGCTTCAGATCGCCGACTAGCTGAGCAAGGACAGCTCGGCGCGCCTCCTGGGAGGCTGGTGCCAGGGCGTCGCGGAGCGAGCGCGAGTAGTAGTCGGCCTCGCTGACATTCGCCCCATAGAGGATCGCGCGTCCTCGTGTCTCGCGGCCGACCAGTCCACGATCCGCCAGGCGATTTAGAACCGTTTGCACGGTGGTGTAGGCACTGCTGCGAAAGCGTGGGGGCAGACGCTTGCGCGCTTGCTCGACGGTCGCGTTGCCGTTGCGCCACAGGACGCGCATCAGCTCAAGCTGCAGCTCGCCCTGGAGAAGTGGCTCTTTGCCTTGGGCCATGGCGGGCACCCTACAGGCCGCACACGAGGCCGCCGATATAGCTCTTACGATCTGTAGGAGCCAATCCAGCCTCTAACACATGCAAATCGCTAGGCGACCGTTCAAGCTGTTCCCGCCGGCCCTCGCCGGGCTCAGGCTCGCCGCGACGATCACGATCAGATCCTGCTGGCGCTTGCGATGATGGCGATCCTCTGGCCGCTCCGACTACGTACGCCGGGGCTGATGCTGAGTCTCACGGTCGCGCTCTATGCCGAGGGTCGATTCCTGATCTGCTGTGTCTTCCGCGGCACGCAGGTTGCCGCTTTGGGGCCGCGCCAAGCCCAACACACGAGTCCGGCGCTCCTCGGGATGGGCACTGCTGGCGCAGTCTGGCTGACTCGGCGAGCGTCGCCCGGGGCCGGCGGCGGAGTCAGAACCACTGAGACTACGAGCCCGACCCCGCCGCGACCATGAGCAGGTGGCGCTCTCTCCTTCGTCCGGGACCTGCACTCGGTGCAATTATTGCGCTGGTTGTGCTGGTCCTGCTTGGCTTTGGTCTGCTCTCAAAAGCGCGAAGCTCGATAGACAACAACCTGGTCAAAGGAAAGCCGACCGCGGCCCCAGGTTTCAAGCTGCCGGTCCTAATCGCTGACCAGCCTGCCATCGCACCCCGCTTGCGGCGGCCCGAACTTCGGACGAGTGCCACTCCATCGTCCTCGCTGGCGCGGCGCCTGAGATCCGCCGTCGCCGACGGCCAGATCGACCTCTCGGAACTGCGGGGCCTTCCAGTCGTCCTGAATTTCTGGGCGTCGTGGTGCGACCCCTGCCGCGAAGAAGCGCCAATGCTCAAGCGTGGCTGGGGCCGCGACTCGCGTCGTGGCGTGCTCTATCTAGGGTTAAACGTTCAGGATTTGACCGATGGCGCTCGCAACTTTCTACGCGAGTTCGGAATCAACTATCCGACGATTCGCGATCAGCAAAACACAGCCCCCGTAGCCTACGGCGCTATAGGAATACCGGAAACGTACTTCATTGATCGCCGTGGTCGCGTCGTGGGCCATATCGTGGGAAAGGTCACGCCCAGGACCCTGGCGACCGGAGTTCAGGCTGCCCGCACCGGGCAGGTGATTGGAATCCTGCGAGGACCAGTGGGCTAGAACAGACGCCGAGCAGAGGCGCCGCTGGGACAGGACTTACCGTCGCTCGGCGTCAGCGGGCGACGGGCGACGCGCCTCGCCGAACATCGCAAGCTCACTCACGCTCGAAGCACGGCGCATCCAGGCGGCAAGCGCGCCGCAGAATGCCCCTTTGGAAATGAGGATCCTTGGACGAGGTCCCGCCTGCAAGCCGATGGGTCAGAAAAACGGCCCCGATATAGTCTTACGCGGTGTAGGAGACAATCCGGCTTCTCAACATGCAAATCGCTCGACGATCGCTCAGCCTCCTCGGACCTGCACTGGCCGGGTTCAAGCTCGCGGCTCACGACCGGCGTTTCATCGCCGTTTCTGTTCTGGGAACTGCGGCCGTTGCAGCATTGATCGGAATCCCGACCGATGTCTTGGCCAACCCGTGGTACACACGCATGACCGCGATCACAACTGAGCAGTACGTCTGGTGGGTGGTTGTCAGCTTGCTCAGCGGGATGCTGTTGGCTACTTATGCGATGGGTGGCGCGCGAGCTGCCCCGCACAGCGGCCTGGGCAGTGGCTTTCTGGGATATCTGGCAATCGGCTGCCCAATCTGCAACAAGCTGATCGTGGCCGTCCTTGGCGTCTCCGGAGCTCTGAGCTACTTCGCGCCGCTGCAGCCGCTGCTCGGCCTACTCGCCGTTCTCCTAGCTGCTGTTGGTCTGCTCGTCCGCCTGCGATTTCTGGCTCAGGGCTGCCCGATGCCGGCGAGCGGCGCCCACGCGTCCTAAGACGCGGTGCTCGACGCGACGATCACGATAAGCCTGCCGCCCAGCTTTCACGTGGGCCCGATGACCTTGGCCTGGCACGGGTTGATGATTGCTATCGGGATCCTCGCCGGCGGCTGGCTGGCCCTGCGCTATGGCAAAGAGCGTCAACTGGAGCCCGACCGCTTGCAACTCGCGATCTTGATCCTTGCCGTCGCCGGGATGATCGGCGCGCGCTTTTACTACCTCGTGCAAAGCGACGCCTCGGCGCTGATTCGACCCGGCGAATGGTTGGGCCAAAACGGCTACGCCTTCTATGGAGCAATCATCGTCGGTCTTCCAGCGGTGGCGCTGTATCTGTGGCGTAAGGAGCGGCCGCTGAGTTATGTGGACTCGTTGGCCGCTGGCTTTCCGCTCGGCATGGCCGTGGGCCGGATCGGCGACCTGATCAACGGCGAGCACTACGGGCCCCCGACCAACGCCCCATGGGGCTTCCACTACACCAACCCCGGCGCGGCGGTGCCGAGTTCTCATCTTGCCTATCAGTCGGGAGCCTTTTACGAAATTCTGCTGGCGCTGCTGATGTTGGCGGTCTTTTGGCCGCTCCGCGACCGCATTCGTCCGCCTGGGCTCTTGTTGTGCCTGACCGTCGCCGTTTACGCGGCCGGTCGCTTCCTGATCTTCTTCGTCATCCGCGACACCAACGTCGTGGCCCTGGGCCTGCGCCAGGCGCAGCTCACCAGCCTGGCTCTGTTGGCGCTCGCCGGTTTGGGCGCTTGGTGCTTTGCACGTCAGGCACGCCGCTCGCCCGACCCCGGCGAGCACCAGCCTGCGTCAGCCGGCGCGGCTTCGCCTTGACGCGGTGGTTCTCGCGAGTTCGCCGCGGTCCCCTGCTGGCGGCGCTGGGCACGGTGGCGCTGTTGGGCCTGCTGACCTACGGCCTGCTGATAAAGGGCAACAACAAGGCGATCGACAACAATCTCGCAAATGGGCGGGCAACGCCGGCACCCGGGTTTGATCTTCCGGTGTTATTACCCGACCAAGGGCACGCGGCGCCAGGCTTCGCGCTTCCCAGGCTGAGCCACGGTCTGGCCCCTCATACCCTGAGCCGCGTGCTGCATGCCGCGTTTGCCGATAGCAAGCTCAGCATCGAGGAATTGCGCGGCACCCCGGTGGTGCTCAACTTCTGGGCCTCGTGGTGTGCGCCGTGCCGCGAGGAGGCACCCATTCTCGAGCGCGGGTGGCGTCGCGATGCCAGCCGTGGAGTCCTCTACCTCGGACTGAACATTCAGGACCTAACCGGGGATGCTCAGCAGTTCCTAAAGGAATTCAGGATCAGCTATCCGACAATCCGCGACCAAGGCCCAGACGTCGCTCGTAGCTACGGAGCGACCGGAATACCGGAGACCTACTTCATCGATCGTCGTTCTCGCGTCGTCGGCCATGTGGTCGGGGTCGTCACGCCCCAGCTGCTGGCGACAGGTGTGCGGGCAGCTCGCGCAGGTCAAGTAGTGGGAACCGAGCAGGGTGGAGCACGCAAGAGCCAGCGGTGATTCGTTGGGCGGCGGGGGGAAGCTGCTCTCCTACAACCTGTAGGATCGCCCCCCGGCGCGGCACATTTGGCGTGATCAGGAGTGAACAACCCACCCCGCCTCGACCAACGCTGAAAATTCTACGCGCTCTAATCGAAGGCACGCTAGGGCTCAGCCCACTGCCATTGGCGGTTAGCGCTGTGGTTGGGGCGCTGGTGGCTATCGCGCTGATCCTGGCGGCTGCAGCGGCCGGCCTCCTTCCCGGAATCTGAGGCAACAGAGCGAGAGCGCCGGGAAAACCCTGATCGCTCGCGGGTCCCGCGGCGCCTCCTCTTAGGTCGGCTGATCTTCCACAACGTCGCCGGGTTTTGGTCGAGGGCGATGGGAAAGGTCTTGGGATTCGGAGCGATGAACCGGTGGCAGGCGCTATCGGAACGGTACGCGCCGTGATCCGGAAATCTCGCCACTGAGACAGCTGACGAGGGCTCCGACAGCGCGTAGTATGCCGCTATTGGGGATAAGCGGGAACCCGCAAGCAGGGCATCCCTCGCCGGCCACCGTCGGCAGGACGCCGCATCCAGCTCACGGGGGGCCTCATACAGTGACCGTGTACGCGATCCGCGCTCGTCCGTGATCGGGTCTGCCCCGTTCACACAAGGGCGTCTCTATTAGTGTGCCGCGGAAACGTCGCCTCGTCACGCTATCCCAGAGGCGCCCGGGCGAATCGGAGCAAGCCGACGAAATCGTCACCGCGCTCGGGAAGCGCTTCTCGCTCGTCGCTCCGGGGTTTCGGAAGCCCGATGACCCATTCATCTCCATCGATGTGGGCGAAGGCGTCAGCTTCGAGCAAGCGGGACGCATAGTTGTGGCTGCGCTGGATGACATCGACAGGAACTGGCGCCAGCACCTCTGGATCGTGGAGCCGAAACCTTGAATCCCACCATTGATCTGCGCGCAAAGACGGTCGAGGAACGGCATGAAAAAGGGTGGTGGCGAGGAGCGAGCCAGTCGGACACCCGCCGCCACCCGCTGAAGTATCGTCGGTAATTCCTACATAGCGTCGGACCTATAGCCATGGCAACGGCGATCTGCTGCGAGCTGTCGGAGTACGATCGCGCGCGCTTATGAGGGAGACCGCCAGGCAGCCTCGACACGGCCCCTTGGCACGGGCCTTGGCGCGTGCTTACCGGCGGCTTGGAGCGCGCACCCGAGGCGTGCCCCCCCGGCCGGCGATGCGATCTCCGACATAGAAGTCGATCGCACATCCGCTTTGAACGAGAAGCGGTAGCCCAACGTCTTTGCGGCTCCCCTCCCGCTGCGCGAAAAGGAGGAGCCCTAGCTGGGCGCGTTGTTCAAGGCAGAGAAAAGACCTGAACGCCCGTTGACCAGCGCAGTCACGGCTGAAGGGCTCGTCGAATGACCTCGGCTCGTGTGTCTCGCGAAGCCCGGCCATATGTCTGGCTTGTGTCTGACTCGCCGCGCGCGATGCGGGCCCGTGCGGCGCGGTGCGCAAGCGTGTCATGCACTCCCCGTGCCCGACGGCCGAGTTGAACCAGTCGGGGCGACTGGATTTGAACCAGCGACCTTTCGGTCCGCAGTGCGGTACGCGAGCTAGCTGCGGTTTCGCAACAGCTTGCCGTGTTGCACGAGCAGCAGCAGGGACCGCCAGACGCCGAGCTGCCGGGGGATCTCCATCGTGTCGCTTGCGGCCCAATCCTCGATGATCCGGCCGTCTTCGAAGCGGCTGATCACGATCCCCTGGAGCGTCACGCGTCGCCTCCGATGAGTGCCGTGGAGGGTCCAGCGCGAGGCAACGCGATTGCCCTCGCTTACCTGCTCGTCGACGACGAAGCGGAGATCAGGGAAGAGTGCGAGGTAGAGGGCCACCGAGCGGCGCGCCCCCTCGTGTCCCCGGTACTCGAGGGCGTTTACGTGGTCGACGAAGTCCGGGTGATAGACGTCGGGGATCCCACCCAGGTTCTTGCCGGAGCAGACCTCCTCCAGCGCCTGTCGGGCGGTTGCGGTGTGAGCGGACTGGGTGGCGGTGTCGCTAGGCATTTGGGCTCTCCTAAATGGTCAGGGCTTGACCGCCAGCAGCGAGATGCTCTTCACTCCGTACTTGACGCTCGCGTCGCGGGCGCGATCCGAGATGAACTCATAAGGGTTGTCTCGGATCGTGTCG
>JBBQBH010000016.1:0-54594 GCA_038317345.1 Solirubrobacterales bacterium | reverse complement strand
CAGCCCCGCGAGGACGATCAGCGCGACTATGACGATGATCACGATTCCCATGTCTGCTCCTGTTTCAGCTGTCTGAAGTCTGCGGGAGGCGTTCTTGGCGCCTCGTGCCAGAGGGCTGATCCTACAGCCGCCGCCCGGCTGACTTAGCGCGAACTCAACCGCAGCGTCCAGACGGTAGGCACGAACGTCCAGCGTTCATGCGTCGGTTGTCCTTTGCGCATGCGTGGGGCGGGTGGTAGTTTCGAATAGCCGGGCGACGGGGCTCGGCTGGTCAACGGGGTATTCAGGGAATTGGTCGGGAGTTCATCTGCAGTGGGGCGGATTGCCGCCCTTGTGGCGCTCGGCGCCGGGGTCTTTGATCGACGCCCTAGGTCTGAGCATCTGGGCCGCTTCTGACTCCGCAATAGGATTTCGCGGTGAGCTCCAAGCAAGATGCGCAGGACTGGGCGGACACGGTTCGCTTATATGGCGAGAAGCACGACGTTCGCTACGAGCCGATCGGCGGGATCAACCCCAAGGACGCGCCGATGGCGCTCTGCGTCGGCGGGACCAACCGCCTCACCGGGCAGCTCGACGACGAGTTCTGGGGCTCGTCCTGCGACGCCGGCGAACAGGAGGTGGGTGGCCTGTTCAACAAGGCAGTGCTGCCGAGCGCGATACTCGCCAAGGCGCACATGCCCGACCTCGCCGAGGTGATGCCGGCCTTCAACGTCGAGTCGATCGAGGCCAGGCCGGAAGACTTCGTCGCCAAGCACACCGCCCGCAAGGTCCAGTTCGAGTCGATCGACTTCAACCGGCGCTTCCTCGCCACGGTCCCCAGCCAATACGACCCGGTGGCCCTGCGCGAGCTGTTCAGCCCCGGCTTTCTGGAGTGGGTGACGACGATCTCCAACGAGATCGACTTCGGTGTCAACGACCGCCAGCTGTGGTTCCTATGGAGACTGAGGGATCGAAGCGCCGAGGAGCTGAAGGCGGCGCTTCACAACGCCGGCCAGCTGTTTCGCCGCGTACGCACCGAGATGGACGAGCACGGCATCCAGACCTATCCCGCCGGCCCCTGGCACGCCGGGATTGAACCCTTTCCTGACAGCGATTGACCGCGGGTGGTGCGGCGGGCCCGATTCCGGCGCGCGCGGACCGGGGAGCACGGGCCGGAACGGGTCCGCCGTGACAGGACCCGCGGCCTTCAGCCGCCCCCCCGTGACAGGACCCGCGCCCTAGCGGTTGCGCAGGAAACGCTTGCGGATGCGGTAGAAGCGCATCGACTTGCCGAGGTTGCGGCGGTAGCGCGCGAGCATGCTCTCGTCGGGCAGCTCGAAGCCGCCGACCAGCTTGTGCGGGACCAGCGCCCAGCCGTCGGCGTCGCGGACCAGGTCGCCGCGGACCTGGAAGTTCTCCTGCCAGGAGAAGTCCGGGGCGTGGGAGTGCGCGGTCAGGCAGGCCCGGCCCTCGATCAGCGGCAGGCCGGCGGGCTCGACCCCGATGCGCACCGCCCTACCCGATGGATCGCAGCTCGACGGCAGCCGTGCTGCGAGCGGGAACCCGTCCGGCGCCACCCAGGCCAGGACGGCGTCGTCATAGCGGCGCCCCAGCTCCTCGATCCGCCCGTCCCAGGCCACCTCACCCCCCGCCGCGGGTGCGGGCAGCTCGGTCGCCTCCTCGATGTGGCCGGACCGCACCTCCTCGAGGTGTGCATCGTGGAGGGTGGGCTGCTTCGCGAAATCGCCATCGGGCCAGACGAAGACCCGCTCCGGTCGAATTTTGACGTAGATGCGCTCGAAGTACCAGCTGAACATCCCCCGGATCGCCTTCGGCGGCAGCATCTCCTTGCTCGCGGGCAGCTTCTCGCCCGACTCCTCGAAGTAGCGCTCGCGGTTCGCCTTCAGGTCACGGTCGTCGACCTCGGCCGTGCCGTGTACGAGCACCCGGATACCGCTCTCGATCCCCGAGCCGTTGGGGTCGGAGAAGAGCAGGCTGACCTGTGGGTTTCGTCGCGCGTCCTGCGCCTTCTTTGGATAACCGACCCCTGTCGTTATGTCGATCGTCGTGTCGCCTGACTTGTAGTAGGGAGTCACCGGCCAGGCGATCGGCTGACCGCGCGAGTCGATCGTCGTGTACTCGGTGGTGATGAAGCGGTCGAAGACCTCCTGGACTTCCTCTGGCAGCGTGCTGGTCACCGTCTGAAACCTACCCCCCACCGCGCCTCCGCGCTCCCTCAGCCCTGGTATCCGGGCTCGCCGGGCAGCACGACGCGCCGCTGCTCACCCTCGCCGATCACCTTCGGCAGGATCGGCTCGACCGGCCGGCCACGTGCAGCCTCCAGCGCCTCATCGGAGGTCGAGTAGTCGCCCAGCGACTCGAGTTGCTTGATGGTCGGAAAGACGAGCTCCAATTCCCCATCACGGTGCGCCTCGAGAGCGAGTCGCGGCTCCCACCACGCCGCCTCGGTGGTCTCGAACCCGTCTGGCTCCGGTGCCGAGTGGGCGGGAGCGAGCGCCAGGTAGAACCAGGTGTCGAAGCGGACCGGAACGATCTCGGGGGTGATCCAGTGCGAGAACGGCACCAGCTCATCGGGGCCCTCCAGCTCGATGCTCGCTTCCTCGGTCAGCTCGCGCAGCGCGCAGGCCCGGAACCCGGCCTCGCCTTCGCCGTCCTCCGTGTCCACCGCTCCACCCGGGAAGACCCAGACGCCCGGCATGAAGCTGGCCTGCTCGCTGCGCTTCAGCAGCAGCACCTCGAGGCCACGCTCCGCGTGCTTGCCGCCGCGCCGCAGCGGGATCACCGAGGCGGCGGGACGCGGGGTGGCGATCGACACGTTCCCAGCCTATCCCCGGCTGGATAGGCGCTAAGGTGCCGCCGAAGTGGAAGCGGCGACAAAACAGCTTTGGGTCTGCACTTCCTGCGGGTTCATCTACGACCCCGACGAGGGCGATCCGGACGGCGGCGTGCCGCCCGGGACCGCGTTCGACGACATCCCCGCAGACTGGTTCTGCCCCGTCTGCGGCGCCCGCAAGGCCGACTTCGAGCCCTACGAAGAGGAGTAGCTCGCCGGGCTGACGGAGAGCTAGGCGCTCAGCGTCTGCTCTCTGGCTCGGCGGAGGTAGATCCGCCGCGACGCCCAGGCCCCGCCGCCCAACAGCGCGAGGGGCAGCGCCATCGCCAGGGCGACGAGTGCGACTCCCGCGGCCACCGCAAGCACCCGGCCGGCGTCGTGCAGGGCGTCGCCGATCGTCCAATCCCCGCCCCCGGCGCCGGGGATCGTCGCCGTGTTGCCGGTGACGACCTCCAGCGAGACGTGTGCGAAGTTGGCGCGGCGCTCGAGCCTGTTGACCTGCGAGCGGAAGGCGGCGATGCGGCCACGCACGATGCGCAGCTGCGCCTTCACGCTGGCCCGCTCGCCGTCGGTGCTGGCCGCGGCGAGCTGGCGCAGCAGGCCCTCGGCCTCGGCGCGCGCGTCGCGGAGGCGTTCGCGGGAGGAGACGAACGGAGCGGTGATATCGAGCGTGTCCTCGCTGCGCGAGCGAACGTCGGCTATCGCCGAAAGATCGGTCAGCGCTGCGCCCAGTCGGCCGCTGGGTATCAGCACCTCGAAGGTCGCACCTGCCTCACCTTCTCCGCCCTCGCGGACCGAGGAGGAGAGGACGATCCCCCGGTAGCGACCGAGAACGTCGATCACCTTTCCGGCGACTGCCTGCACCTGGTCTGGGTCGGTGCCGAGCGTGAGGTTGGCCGAGCGCTCGATCTGGCGGTTGCGGATCCCCGGGGCGGTGTCCGGGCCGGGCACGGGAGGCTCGGGCGCGAGGGGACCGATCGACTGCGTCCCGGTGGCTGCCTGCGGCGCGACCTCACGTGGCGAGCCGCCTGCCGTCCCGGCACCCCCGGCTTGGGAGGGAGCAGCCTTGGCGGCGTCGGATGAGACGCCGATCGTCGACTGCTGACCACCGCCGCCATTCGCTCCCTTGTCACCGTTCGTCGCCAGGACGATCGCGGTGGCGGCGACGATCACCGTCGTCGCGCCGACGAGCGCCGGCAGCAGTTTGCGACGCGGGCTCAGGCCTCGGAAACGTGCCGCCACCCGGCCAGCTGCGTCCCCGCCTGGCAGCGAAGTAATCGGCGCCGAACCACGCCGCCGGCCGGGAAAGCCGGCGGCGGCACGGCTATCGAGCGCAGCCGCGAACTCTTCGGACGGAAGCTCGCGCAGCGCATGAAGCTCTGTAGTCAATTCTTCGATCGTCATCTCCTCGCGGCTCATCGGCATGCCTCTCTCAGCTTGGTGATCACTCGGTGCAGCTTCGTACCGGCGTTCGACTCGCTGACACCCAACACAGCGGCGATCTCGGCGTTCGACAGTCCGGCGAAGAACTTCATCGCGACCAGCTCGCGCTCGCGCGGCTCCAGCCCGGCGAGGGCGGCGATCAGGGTGGCGCGGCGGGCGCCACCCTCTGCGAGAGCGTCCGTTGCCGGAGCGGCGACGTCGGCGGGCTCAGAGTCGAGCTCGGCCTGTCGACGGCGCCGGCGCAGCTCATCGAGCGCCGCGTTGCGGGCGATGCCGAACAGCCAGGCGCGGGCGCTGCCACGGCGGGCGTCGAAGCGCCCCCGCTTGCGGAACGCACGCTCGAATGCCGCGGCCGTGACCTCTTCGGCCGCCGAGCGGTCGCGGAGAACACCGGCGACGTATGCGTAGACGTCGTCGCGACTCGAGCGGTAAAGCCGCTCGAACGCGAGATCCGCCTCGGCGGGCGTTTCGCGGGCCGGTGCGACAAGTGTTTGGTCCACGTCCTCACTACGTGCGAACGGGCGTTTCATCACAGCGAGTATCGACGCCAATTCGCGCCTCGATACCGATGGGACGCGCCTGAGGGCTAGGCGGCTTCGCGCAGCGGGGCCGCGACGGCGGCAATCTCGGCCGTCACCGCCTCGGCTTCTTCGTCTCCGGGGGCACTCGCCACCGCCGCTTCGATCGAGGAGGCGGTGATCTCAACCAACCGGCGCAGCTCGCCCTTCGAGATCGCCAGGGGAGGCATCAGCACGATCACGTTGCCGAGCGGCCGGATGATCGCGCCGCGTCGGCGGGCTTCCCGGGCGACCCGCTGGCCGACCCGCTGTGCCGGGTCGTGCCCGCCGAGGTCGATCCCGACCATCAGGCCGCGCCCACGGACCTCGGCAACCTCGTCCATCGCGACGACCTCCTCGAGCAGGTCGTGCAGGATCCGGATCTTCGGCTGCAGTCTCAGCAGCGTCTTCTCGTCCTCGAAGGCGCGCAGGTTGGCGAGCGCCGCGGCACAGGCCAGCGGATTGCCGGTGTAGGTGTGGCCGTGAAAGAAGGTGCGGAAGTCCTCGTGGGCGCCGAGGAAACCCTCGTAGATCCGCTCCGTGGTCAGCGTTGCCGCGAGCGGCAGATAGCCGCCGGTGAGGCCCTTGGCGAGACAGAGGAAGTCGGGCTCCACGCGCTCCTGCTCGCAGGCGAACATCGTCCCGGTGCGCCCGAACCCGGTCGCCACCTCGTCGCAGATCATCAGCACCCCGTGGCGGTCGCACAGCTCGCGCACTGCCCGCAGATAGCCGGGCGGGTGGACGAGCATTCCCGCAGCGCCCTGGACCAGCGGCTCGACGATCACTGCGGCGATCTCCTCTTCGTGGGCAGCGAGGATCCGCGCCATGTCGGCCGCATCGCCTGGTTCGGCGGCGTGGGAGTCGAACAACAGCGGCCGGTAGGCCTCATGGAAGAGGTCGATGCCGCCGACCGAGACAGAGCCGATCGTGTCGCCGTGGTAGGCGTCGCGCAGGCGCACGAACGAGGTGCGACGAACGTGCTGGCCGCCGCGCTGGCGCCAGTACTGGAAGGCCATCTTCAGCGCCACCTCGACCGCGGTCGAGCCGGAGTCGGAGTAGAAGACTCGGGTCAACTCGCCGGGGGCGAGATCGGCCAGGCGCGTTGCCAGCTCGGCCGCGCCAGGGTGTGTGAGCCCGAGCATCGTCGAGTGGGCGACCTTGGCCAGCTGGTCGCGGAGCGCCCGATCGATCAGGGGGTGA
Organism: Solirubrobacterales bacterium; assembly: GCA_038317345.1. Classification (GTDB taxonomy): domain Bacteria; phylum Actinomycetota; class Thermoleophilia; order Solirubrobacterales; family 70-9; genus Mayfieldus. The sequence continues at coordinate 48,561 of JBBQBH010000016.1, read as the reverse complement.
CGATGGCCGTGGACGTTGCACCAGAGGGAGGAGACGCCGTCGATGTAGCGGCGTCCGTCGCAGTCGATCAGGTTGCAGCCGTCGGCCCGCTCGATGACCAACGGCTCCTCCTCGCACCATTCACGCTGCTGGGTGAAGGGGTGCCAGAGGTGGTCGTGGTCGAGCTGGGGGGTGGCCGACATCGCCGTCGCCCAAAGCTAGATGCCCAAGCGGCGGCAAACGTGGGCACCTCCGGCATCCGTCCACCGGGCGTCGTGTGATGTCGATCACACAGACAACTATTCCTCTTGCGGAAAGGTTGCAAATTTGCAACTATTGTCTACGTGGAACCAGCAACCGCAACCAAGCAAGAGGCGATGGTGGTCGAGACCACGCCTGAGATCCGCGCCACCGCAGCCCGCATAGCGGCGCTCTTCAGCCACGTCTTCCTCTTCGACCAGGGCCAGCAGTTGCGCGCGATCGAGGAAAGCGGGCTGACGATGGCCCAGTGCAAGACCCTTCTGGCGCTTGCCGGCCCCGGTGAGAGCGCCGAGCCGCGCCAGATCAACGAGATCGCCGAGCGCCTCGGCCTCTCGCTGCCGTCGATCAGCCGCGCCGTCGACGGCATGGTCCGCAAGCGCCTCATCACGCGGGTCGAGGATGAGCACGACCGGCGCGTCCGCCGGATCGCGATCGCCGCCAAGGGCGAGAAGCTGGTCGCCGAGCTGATCTCGATGCGGCTCGCTGGCCTCGAGGCATTCGCGTCCACGCTCAGTCCCGCCCAGCGTCGCAAGCTCGACGCCGCGATCGACGCGCTTCGCGACGACCGCGCGGAGATCGCGACGACCTTCGAGGACCTGATCAAGAAGGGCGAGGCACGATGACCCGTCACCAGGCCCGGCTGATAACCGACGCGAACCGCAAGTGGTGGACGCTTGGCGCGATGTGCTTCGCCCTGTTCATGATCATGCTCGACAACACGGTCGTGAACGTGGCGCTGCCGTCGATCCAGCGCGACCTCCACGCGTCTATCTCGTCGCTGGAGTGGACGATCAACGGCTACACACTCTCGTTCGCCGTCCTGCTGGCCACCGGCGGGCGGCTCGGCGACATCTTCGGCCGGCGCCGCATGTTCATCGGCGGCGTCGTTCTCTTCACCCTGGCCTCCGCCACCGCGGGCTTCGCCCCCGACACCCTCTCGCTGGTCATAAGCCGCGTCGTCCAGGGCATCGGCGCCGCCTTCATGATGCCGGGCACGCTGTCGATCATCACCGACGCCTTCCCCGCCGAGGAGCGCGGCAAGGCGATCGGCACTTGGGCCGGGGTCTCGGCGCTGGCGCTCGCGATCGGCCCGCTGCTCGGCGGCTTCCTCACCGAGAACGTCGGTTGGCAGGCGATCTTCTTCATCAACCTCCCGGTTGGAATCGGTGCCGTGCTGGCGGCCCTGTTCGCGGTCCGCGAGTCCCGCGACGAGACCGTCGGGCACGAGGTCGACTACGCGGGTGTCGCCTTGCTGACCACAGGCCTCACCGCGCTGGTGCTGGCATTGGTCGAGGGCAACAGCTGGGGCTGGGGCTCGCCCGGGATCGTCTCGCTGGTCGCCGGCTCGGTGATCCTGTTCGCCGCCTTCGTGGCCGTCGAGAAGAACGTGCGTGCCCCGATGGTCGAGTTCGGCCTCTTCGCCAACCGCACTTTCATCGGCGCAGTCTCGGTTGCCTTCATCGTCACCTTCGCGATGCTGGGGATGTTCTTCTTCCTCGCCCTTTACATGCAGAACATCCTCGGCTACTCGCCGCTGGAGGCCGGGGTGCGCTTCCTACCTACGACGCTGATGGTCATGACCGTGGCGCCGATCGCGGGTCGCCTCTCGGATCGGATCGGGCCGCGCTGGCCGATCGTCGCCGGGCTGTCGCTGACCACTACTTCGCTGTTCATGTTCACGCAGATCGGCGACGGGACCACCTACACCGATCTGCTGCCCGCATTCATTCTCATGGGCATCGGCGTGGCGCTGACGATGTCGCCGATGTCGACCGCGGCGATGAACTCCGTCTCGACGGCGAAGGCTGGAATCGCGTCCGGAGTTCTCTCGATGTTCAGGATGGTCGGCGGGACCTTCGGAGTCGCCGCGATCGGAGCGATTTTCCAGTCCGAGGCCGGCCGGTTCTCACCCCCAGTCGGGACGCGTTCATCCACGCACTCAGCCACGCGATGTGGCTCTCGACCGCAGTCGCCGCCACCGGTGTCGTCATCGCCTTCACCCTGATCGAGTCACGCAAGGAGCACGCCCCCCCGGTGGAAGAAGAGCTCGCGGAGTCCGCCGGCACCCCGTTGGCCGAGATCGCGACGGTTCAGGCTGATGGCTGAGTTCCGGACTGTCCTCGTTCGTGGGACCCCGCAGCTGTTTCCCCGACCGGAACGACGAGCTGCGGCCACGAATCGGGATCCTTCAGGTCAAGCATTGGCAGCGCGGCCACCGGCACGCACCCCAATGACTCCAGCGTCCGACGGTTGGAGGTCTGGATCGGATCGGGGTCCTGGGGCCAGGGAGTCAACACGACCAAGGCAACGTCGAGGCCAGCGGCCCGCGCCGCTTCCAGCGTCAGCAGAGTGTGGTTGATCGTCCCCAGGTCCGGCGGGGCGGCAACGATCACAGGCAGCCCGAGCTCACGCGCGAAGTCGCGGACCAAGTAGCCGGGCGCGAGGGGGACCACCAACCCCCCAACCCCCTCGCAGACCAGGACGTCGGCATCCGCCTCCGCTCGCCGTGCCGCCCTAAGCAGGCGCGGTGGCTCGATCCGGTCCCCGGCCAGCTCCGCGGCCAGGTGTGGGGAGGCTGGAGGGTCGTAGCGGTAGGGCGCGATCTGCTCATCTGACTGAGCGCTGCCGGAGGCGCGGCGCAGCAGCTCGTGGTCTGCTTCCCCCGGCTCCGACAGGCCGGTCACCGCTGGTTTGAAGACCGCGACGTTCTGGCCTTCGGTTGCGAGCGATCGTGCGATCACCGCCGCGACCACCGTCTTTCCGACCTCGGTGCCGGTGCCGGTTACGAAAAAGCCGCGCAAGGCGGTCGGCGCCCTAGGCTGCTTCTTCGAGCCTGGGCACGGTCTCGCGGCGCTCCGGCTCTACCCACTGGTCCTCGTCCCACTTCTCCAGCGCTTCCGGTGCCGGCCCCGTCAACAGACCGATCTCGCGAGCCGCGTCGCCCAGCACCTTTGCCGCTCGGACCAACTCGGAGCCGCGGTGTGTCGCCATCGTCGCGAGGCGCAGGCGTGACGTTCCCTCGGGCACGGTCGGAGGCCGGATCCCCTGCGCGAACACCCCCCGCTCCAGGGCCAGCTCGGAGAGCTGCACCGTCACCTCCGGGTCCCCGACCATCACCGGGACGATCTGGGTCTCCGACGGCGCAAGCGGAAGGCCCTCGGCGAGCAGCGCCTCGCGCATCATCTTTGCGTTCGCGCCCAGCCGCTCGACGCGATGGGGATTGGATATGAGCACCTCCAGCGCCGCCTCGGCAGCGGCCACGCTCGGCGGCGGTGGCGCGGTGGAGAAGATGAACGGCCGCGCGACGTTGATCAGGTAGTCGACCAGCACGCGACTGCCGCAGATGTAGGCCCCGTAGCTGCCGAGTGCCTTTCCGAGCGTGCCGACAACCACGTCGACCTGGTCGGAGAGCCCCGCCGCGGCGACCGACCCGCGGCCGCCTGGCCCGATCGCCCCGGTGGCATGCGCCTCGTCGACCATCAGCCGGCAGTCGTAGCGGTGGGCGAGGCGCACCAATCCCTCGATCGGGGCCACGTCGCCGTCCATCGAGAAGACCCCGTCGCTGACGATCAACGATCCGCGCCCCTCGGCCTTTCGCAGCCCCCACTCGAGGTGGTCGAGGTCGGCGTGGCGGTAGGCGAAGGTCTCGGCGCGCGAGAGGCGGCAGCCGTCGATGATGCTCGCGTGGTTGAGCTGGTCGGAGAAGATGACCTCGCCGTTGCGCGCCAGGGCGGCGATCGCCCCGGTATTGGCGAGGTAACCGGAGCCGAACAGCAGCGCGGCCTCGTGGTCCTTGAAGGCGGCGAGACGCTCCTCGAGGCGGCGGTGCAGCTTCATGTTGCCGGAGATCAGGCGCGACGCGCCGGCGCCAGCGCCCCAGCGCATCGCCGCCTCGGCCGCCGCCTCGCGGACCCGGGGGTGGTCGGCGAGCCCGAGGTAGTTGTTCGAGCAGAGCAGCAGCACCGGGCGCCCGTCGAGCAGCACACTGGGCCCCTGCGGGCCGCTGATCATCCTCAACCGCCGGTGCAGGCCGCGCTCGCGCAGCTCGTCCAGCCGGTCGGCCAGATCGCTCACTAGTCGCCCCACCCGGCGGGCTGCTCGGCCGTCTCGCTCGGGTAGGGGGGCGGCTTGCGCTTGGTCTTGATCACCCGCAGCTGGGTCGAGGGGTCCCAGAAGTTGGCGTCGGCCTGGCTGTCGATCAGCTCGTCGATCGGCGTGTTCGGGGTCTCGCCGTCGAGCCAACCCGAGCGGTTGTCGGGTCGGGGATTGGCGCCGTTGTCGGGCTGGCGGCTCGTGTTCAGGCCCAGCTCCTCGAACATGCCGCGGTCGTCCTCCGGCTCGGCGCCAAGGGTGGTGAGGAAGTTGCCCATCATCACCCCGTTGAGGCCTGCCTTGACGGCAAGCGGCTGAAGCTCGCCGAGGTTCTCGACCCGCCCGCCGCAGAGCCGGAACAGGGCGCCAGGGATGATCAGCCGGAAGATTGCCACCCACTTGACGACTTCCCAGGGGTCCATCAGCGGGCGATCGCCGAACTTCGTCCCGGACCGCGGGTTGAGCAGGTTTATCGGCACCGAGGTTGGGTTGATCTCGGACAGCTCGAACGCCATCTCGACCCGTTGGTGGGGGGTCTCGCCGAGGTTGAGGATGCCGCCCACGCAGGTCTCCAACCCCGCCTCCTTGACCGCCTGAATCGTGCGCAGGCGGCCCTCGTAGCGGACCGTCGTCGAGACCTCCGGGTAATGCGAGCGCGACGACTCGACGTTGTGGTGGACACGCTGAATCCCGGCTTCGTGCAGCTTCTTGGCGCGATCGACCGACATGTGCCCGATCGAGGCGCAGCGCTTCAGGTTGGTCTGCTCGGAGACCAGCTTCGCCCCGGCTAGCACCTTCTCGAAGTCGCGCTTCGAGAGTCCCTGGCCCTGGGTGACCATGCAGAAGCGATGCGCGCCCGCCGCCTCGGCTGCCCGCGCGTGCTCGAGCATCTGCTCCGGCTCCATCATCGCGTGCATCGGCGTGTCGGCCTCCGCGTAGCGCGACTGGGCGCAGAAGCCGCAGTCCTCGGCGCAGCCGCCGGACTTCGCGTTGACCAGCGAGCACATGTCGGTCGAGTCGCCGAAGTTCTCGCGCCGCACCTCCCAGGCCCGCTCTACGAGCGCCATGATCTCGTCGCGGTCCGTTTGCTCACCGAGCCGCAGCGCCTCATCGAAGGTGATCAGAGCTGGCATGAAGGATGGGGAGAGTCGGCGCAAAGGCTACGAGCGCCTCCGGACGGCGCGGCGATGCCTGCCACACGCCGGCTGCCGCCCACGCCAACTGACCGGCGCGTCAGCGCAACCCCGCCTTTAGCCTGTGTTGGCGGGGTAAGGAGTGGGGAATTGGCGTTGAATTTGGGAGGACACCGGAGAGCAAAGCTGGCGATCGCGACCGCCGTCGCGGCGGGCGGCGCACTTCTCCTCGCTCTTGGGCTGGGCGGCCACCATGCCGCGTCCGCCGTTGCCCGCGCGCAGCAGCAGCCACCGCCGCGGCCGAACGTGCTCGTGATCACGACCGACGATCAGACGCAGGCCGAGATGTCAGTCATGCCCCAGACGCGTCAGCTGATCGGCGCCGACGGCACCACCTTCGAGAACAACTTCGACAACTACTCGCTCTGCTGCCCCTCGCGAGCTACCTTCCTCACCGGCCAGTACTCCCACAACACCGGCGTGCGCGGCAACCAGCCGCCCAGCGGTGGCTTCGACAAGCTGGACTCCAGCAACACGTTGCCGCTCTGGCTGCAGCGGGCCGGCTACTACACGGGGCTGATCGGCAAGTACCTGAACGGCTACGAAGCGCACGTCAACGATCCCGGCGGACCGCTGATCCCGCCGGGGTGGAGCGAGTTCCGCGGCTCCACCGTGACCTACAACTACTACGGCTACCAGCTCAACGAGGGCGGGGTGCTGAACACCTACGGGTCTCTTAACGACAACCCCGACAACCCACCCGACCCGAGCCTCTACTCGACCGACGTCTACACCGCCAAGGCGGTCGACTTCATCAACCGCCGCGCGCCCTCCAGCCAGCCGTTCTTCCTCTGGCTCACCTATCTGGCGCCGCATAGCGGCGGGCCGAACCCCGCCGCGCCCAACACCAGCCACTGCGCTGGTACGGCTAAGCCGGCGCCGCGCGACCTCCATGCCTTCGACTCCGAGCCGCTTCCACAGCCGCCCTCCTTCAACGAGGCCGATGTGTCCGACAAGCCGCCGACGATCAGCAATCGCACTCTCACCGCGGCAGACATCGCCGACATCACGCGTTTTTACCGCTGCCGTCGAGCCTCTCTGCTTGCCGAAGACCAGGGAGTACAAAAGCTGATATCGACACTGAGCGCGTCCGGCGAGCTGGACAACACGCTGGTCATCTTCACCTCCGACAACGGCTTCATGCACGGAGAGCACCGGGTCAAGTCGGGGAAGGTGGTGCCCTACGAGGAGTCAATCCGGGTTCCGCTGCTGATCCGCGGCCCGGGGTTCCGCGGCGGCAAGACTGTCCGCGACCTGTCGATCAACGCCGACTACGCGCCGACGATCCTCGAGGCGGCGGGTGCCCAGCCCGGCCTGATCATGGACGGGAGGTCGCTCCAGGGCCTCGCGGAGAACCCAGGCCGCGAGCGCGGACGCGAGCTCTCGATCGAAGGCGGCGGCTACGAGGGCGTGCGGACCGCGCGCTACATCTATGTCGAATACACGGGCGGTCCGAACAACGGCTTCAAGGAGATGTACGACCTCCAGACCGATCCCTTCGAGCTACAGAACGTCGCTTCTTATCCCTCCTACGCCGCGGTGCGCTCGGCGCTCGCCGCGCGGCTGGCCAATCTGCGCAACTGCTCGGGCGACGCCTGCCGACTTTCGCCCCACCTGAGGGTGAAGCTGAGCAAGCGCAGTGGCCCGCACGGCTGCGCGCGACGTCCGGTGAAGGCGCGGGTCAAGGGAGCCGACCGAGCCAGCGTCGTGCAGGCCGAGTTCATCGTCAATGGCAAGCATTTCGCGACCGACCGCAGGCGCCCGTTCCTGCGCAAGCTGCCCTACGGGAAGTTGAAGCGCAAGAGGCACGCGACGGTCAGGTTGCTCGTCGACCTGCTCGACGGCCGCCAGATCACGATCGACCAGCACGTGCGCGCCTGCCGCTGACCGCTGCATAGACTCGGCGGCCGGTGAGCAGACGGACGATTCGCAGGCGGCGGGCCGCGGCCGCGGTTGTGCTCGGCGCCCTGGCGGCGGCGATCGGGGTGCATGCGACGCTCGATAACGGCAGCGAGTCGGGCACGACCGGCCCCGACGCCAGCGCTCTGAACATCAGCCAGCTGGCAGGTGTGCGATTGGTCGCCGGCTTCGCGGCCCGCGAGCCGCCCCCCGAGCTGCGGCAAATGATCAAGCGCGGAGAGCTCTCCGGAGTGGTGCTGTTCTCAAACAACTTCAGCGACCGAGCCGAGGCCCGGCGCCTGGTTCGCGCCCTGCAGTCGATCCACCCCCCGAAGGGGCTGCGCGATCCGCTGCTGGTGATGGTCGACCAGGAGGGTGGACTGGTGAAGCGCCTGCCCGGCCCGCCACTGGCCTCGGCTTCGGAGATGGGCCGACGCGGGGCATCGTTCAGCAGCCGGCAGGGACGATTGACGGCGCGCAGCCTGACCGGCGCCGGGATCAACGTGGATCTGGCGCCGGTGCTCGACGTCGGGCGCGCCGGCGGGGCGATCGCTGGGGAGGGCCGCAGCTTCGGCGCCAGCGCCGCACAGGTCTCCGGCACCGCGGTCGCCTTCGCCCGCGGCCTGCAGGCGGCCGGCGTTGCCGCCACTGGCAAACACTTTCCGGGCCTCGGCGCCGCCAACGTCAACACCGACGTGGGCGTCGAGCGCATCGACCTGCCGACGGCAACGCTGCGCGGCGTCGACGAGGCGCCCTTCCGCAGCTTCGCCGCCGCCGGCGGCGAGCTCGTGATGATGAGCTCGGCCATATATCCCGCTTTCTCCGAACGCCCCGCGGCCTTCGCGCACAAGATCGCCACCGGCGAGCTTCGCCGCCGCCTCGGCTTCGACGGCGTCTCGGTGACTGACGATCTGCAGTCGTCCGCGGCCCGCGCTTTTGGCGGCTCGGGCAAAGTGGCGAAAGCCGCGGCCGCCGCCGGCACCGACCTGCTGCTGTTTCGCAGCTACCGGGCCGCAGCCCAGGCCGGCACCGCGCTGCGGGCGGCCCTGCACGCCCGGACGCTTCCCAGGAACGAATTCCAGCGCTCGGCCCAGCGAGTGCTGGACCTCCGCGCTGGCCTTCGGTTCTAGACGCCTCCCACGGGGACGTCGTCGGCGAGCGACTCCCAGAGATAGATCGAAGCGAGGCTGCGGTTCGGACTCCAGCGCTCTCCGATCTCCTCGACCTGGTCGGGAGTCGGCATCTCATCCATCCCGTAGGCGAGCTGGATCGCCTTGCGGATTCCGAGGTCGCCGCCGGCGATGACGTCGGGGCGTTCGAGGTGGAAGAGCAGAAACATCTCGGCGCTCCAGCGCCCCAAGCCGCGCACCGCGACGATCTCCTCGATCACCTCCTCGTCGGAGAGCTTCTCCAGGCGGTCCAGCTCCAGCTCTCCGCTCTGCACATGGGCGGCGAGGTCGCGGATGTACTCGACCTTGCGCCCCGAGAGCCCGGCGCCGCGCAGGTCGGACTCCGAGGCGGCGAGGATCTGCTTCGGGGTCGGCGTCTTGCCTCCGAAGAGGTCGAGGACGCGCTCGTAGATCGTCCGCGCGGCCCTCGAGGAGAGCTGTTGGCCGACGATGGTGCGCAGCAGCGCACCGTAGGCGTCGGGTTTCGGCTGCCCGCGCCGCCGGCGGGTGGGGCTGCGCTCGCCGAGGCGCTCGATCAGCTCCGCCATCACCGGGTCTGAGGCGGCGAGCTCGGCCCGCGCTGCCTTCAGCGACCGCGCCACACGGGCTTTCGTTTCTCCACGAAGGCGGTGATTGCCTCGCGGAAGTCCTCGGACGAAAGCGAGGCCTCGCGCAGCTCGATCAGCTCGTACTCCTCCTGCGGCCTCAGCACCGGATGGGCGTTCAACGTCTCGATCGCCCGCTTGTTGCCCTTCAGCGCAAGCGGGGCGTTGGCGGCGATCCTCTCGGCCAGCTCGACCGATGCTCGCTCCAGCTCGTCCTCGCCGACCACGTCCTGCACCAGCCCGATCTCCCGCGCCCGCCGCGCGCCGATATTGCTCGCTGTGAGGAACATCTCCTTGGTCCGCGCGAGGCCAATCGCGTCGAGGAAGCGGCGCAGCCCCGTGTGTCCATAGATCAGCCCCAGCTTGGCCGGCGGCATCCCCAATCTCGCTTCCCCGGCGCAGATGCGCAGATCGCAGGTGATTGCCATCTCCAGCCCGCCGCCGAGGCAATCGCCGCTGATCGCGGCGACGGTCGGCCAGGGGTGATCGGCGAGCGCCTCGATCGCAGCGTTGAAGGGATGGGCGACGAGGGCCCTCGCGTCTCGCTCGAGGCTTTGCTCGGAGATCGAGCCGATGTCATAGCCGGCCGAGAAGTTCCCTTCCGAGCCGGTGATCACCACGCAGCGGACTTCGATGCCGCGATCCAGCCGCGGCAGGACCTCGGCAAGCGCGTCGAGGATGTCGTGGTCGAGGGCGTTGCGCTTCGCCGGGTTGTTGATCCGAAGCCGCGCCACCGCCTCGGCGGGCTCGTCGAGCAGAAGCTTTCCCGCGGCAAGTTCCTCGGCCATTGGTGTGCTGGGCCTACTCCAGGACGACCAGGACGTCGCCCTCGCTGACCGACTGGCCCTCCTCGCAGCGGATCTCCTTGACGGTGCCGTCGTCCTCGGACTCGACCGGGATCTCCATCTTCATCGACTCGAGGATCAACACGGTGTCGCCCTCGGCGACCTGGTCGCCGACCGCGACCTCGATCTTCCACACGCTTCCGGTGATGTGGGCCTCGATGTTGCTCACGGCGCGCCACAATACCCGCCGCGTGGGAGCAGAGCCGGAGAGCGGGCGCCGCCCGCGGGTTGCGATCGTCGCCGCCCGCAACGAGGCCGATTCGGTTACGGCGACATTGCGGGCGCTCGCCGGGGCGATGCCGGGGGTCGAGCTGTGGCTCGCCGACGACGCCTCCGGCGACGGAACCGCCGAGACGGCAATGGCGGCCGGCGCCAGCGTCGTCAGCCGCCGCCGCCCGCATGGCAAGGGTGCAAACGTGACCGCGGCCGCAGAGGCGATGCTCAGCGATGGCCCCGAGCCCGAGGTCGTGCTGCTCTGCGACGCCGACCTCGGCGACTCCGCCGCCGCACTGGTGCGACTGGTGGAGGCGGTGGAGGCGGGGGAGTGTGACCTCGCGGTGGCGAGCTTCGCGCAGCGGGTCGGAGGCGGCTTCGGCATCGCGCTGGGCTTTGCTCGCTGGGCGATCCGGCGACTCTGCGGCGCCGAGCCGGTGGCGCCGATCTCGGGCCAGCGGGCGATGCGCCCGCAGCTGCTGCGCGAGGCGCTGCCCTTCGCCGCCGGCTTCGGGATGGAGATCGGGATCACGGTCGACGCGGTGCGGGCCGGCTACAGCCTGCGCGAGTACGCGCTCGACCTCGAGCACCGCCCCACCGGGCGCTCGCCTCGCGGCTTTGCCCATCGCGCCGCCCAGTTGCGCGACTTCGTGCGCGCCTACCTCAGCAGGCGGCGACCCCGCGGATAGGCTGGCGCCACTTTGATCCTCGCGATCGACCAGGGCACTACCGGCACGACCTGTCTCGTCTTCGACGAGGAGGGGCGGATTGCCGGTCGCGGCTACAGCGAGTTCGAGCAGCACTTCCCGCGCCCCGGTTGGGTCGAGCACGACGCCGCCGAGATCTGGGACGTGACCCGTCGCGTCGCCACCGAGGCGATCGCCGACGCTGGCATCCAAGGCGCCGACCTGAAAGGAATCGGGATCACCAACCAGCGCGAGACGGTGGTCGCTTGGGACCCCGACAGCGGCGAGCCGATCCACCGGGCGCTGGTTTGGCAGGACCGCCGCACGGCCGAGCGCTGTGACGAGTTGAAGGCGGCCGGCCACGAGGCGTTGGTGCGCGAGCGCACCGGGCTCATCATCGACCCTTATTTCTCGGGCACCAAGATCGAGTGGATGTTGCGCAACGTCGAGGGCGCCGAGCGGGCGGTCTTCGGGACGATCGACTCCTGGCTTCTCTTCAAGCTCACCGGCCGCCACGCGACCGACTACTCCAACGCATCGCGGACGATGCTGTTCGACATCCGCCGCCTCGTCTGGGACGACGAGCTCTGCGGACTGCTCGGCGTAGACCCGGCGCGGCTGCCCGAGCCGGTGGCCTCGTCGGAGGTCTACGGCACCACCTCGGAGTTCGGCGGCGAGGTGCCGGTGGCGGGGATCGCCGGCGACCAACAGGCCGCCCTCTTCGGCCAGGCCTGCCTCCAGCCGGGGATGGCAAAGAACACCTACGGAACCGGGAGCTTCGTGCTGCTCAACACCGGGAGCGAGGCGCCCGAGCCCGGTGAGGGACTGCTGACCACTGTCGCCTGGGGGATCGGGAGCGACACCGTCTACGCGCTCGAGGCGGCGGTGTTCGTCACCGGCGCCGCGGTCCAGTGGCTGCGCGACGGGCTCGGGATCATCGACGAGGCGGCAGAGAGCGAGGCGCTGGCGGCGTCGCTGGAATCAAACGACGGCGTCTACTTCGTCCCGGCGCTGACCGGGCTCGGTTCCCCGCATTGGGATCCCTACGCGCGCGGGACGATCGTCGGCCTCACCCGCGGCACCGGCAGGGCGCACCTGGCGCGCGCGGCGCTGGAGGCGATCGCCTACCAGACGGTTGACGCTGTGCGCGCCCAGGAGGCCGCCTCGGGCAAGCGGCTCGAGGCGCTGAAGGCCGACGGGGGGGGCCGTGGCCAACACCTGGCTGATGCAGTTCCAGGCCGATCTGCTGGGGGAGCCGGTGATCGTGCCGGAGATCGCCGAGACGACGGCGCTCGGCGCCGCCTACCTGGCCGGAATCGAGACCGGGCTCTGGAGCCAGCAGCAGGTGGGGGAGATGTGGCGTCAGGCGGCGCGCTACGAGCCGCGGATGGAAAAGGCACAGCGCGAGGGTCTGCTCGGCGATTGGCGCCGCGCGGTCGAGCGCGCCAAGGGCTGGGCCTCGGCCGAAGCCTGAGGGCGCGACTCAGAAATGGAAGCGAACCCGACGCAGGAGCCGGCCAGGGTCCACCACACGCGGTTCGCCTCGGTGACCCTGAACATCCGCGCCAGCGTAACCCTCGTATAGGCGGAGGGTAGGAGCCTGCAGCGACCCGGATTGCCGGAGAATTCGCTGCGCCGCATGGCAGAGATCAAGCCACAGGTCTACAAGGACCCTCGTCCCCCCAGCTACTTCAAGGGCTTTCACGAGCGCGCCCGCCGCCGCGGACCGGACTGGGTCTATGACGTCTGCCGCATCATCCTCACCCCGCCGACGCTGTTGATCTACCGCAGCCGCGCAATCGGCTCGGAGCACGTGCCGCAGACCGGGCCTGTGATCCTCGCCCCCAACCACTTCAGCCAGTGGGACCACTTCTTCGCCGCCGTGTTCCTGCGGCGCAAGGTCCGCTTCATGGCCAAGTCGCAGCTGTTCAAGCCGCCGTTTTTTACCTTCATCCTTTCCCACGGCGGTGCCTTTCCGATTCGCCGCGGCCACCGTGACGGGGAGGCATTCAAGACTGCCCACGCGATCCTCGGGCAGGACGAGTGCATGCTGATTTACGTGGAGGGCGGGCGCTCCCGCAGCGGCGGCCTCGGAGAGCCGCGGCCGGGGATCGGCCGGCTGGCGTTGGAGTCGGGGGTGCCGGTGGTCCCGATGGCGATCCACGGCTCGGCCGGCGTGCGGGGTTGGAAGCATCTGCGTTTCCCGAAGGTGACCGTTCAATTCGGCGAGCCGCTCAGCTTCCCGGCGGAGGCAAATCCGACCCGCGAGCGCCAGCAGCAGGTCGCCAACGAGATCTTCGACCGGGTGCGGACGATGTACGTGACGCTGGAGGAGCAGGGCCGCCGCAGCGTGATCAAGTCGCTTCGCAAGGGCCTGCCGGCTCCCGAGCCGGGCAAAGCCTCGCGGGCCGAGCCGTAGGTCGCGGACTAGTCTGCAGCGCACGATGAGCGACGACTGGCGCCTGCTTGTTGATTTGCATGAAGAGAGCTCAGCGCACAAGCTGACTGAGCGGCTCGAAGCGAGGGAGCTAGAGCACGACCTCGAGGCCTCATTCCATGACCGCATCGTCGTCTCCCGAGATGGTGCGGAGGTCTTCTGTTATGCGGGCACCAGAGAGCAAGCCGAGCGCACCGAGAGGCTCATTCGTTCCCTCGCCGCGGAGCACGGCTGGCAACTCGACTGTGATCTGAAGCGCTGGCATCCCTCCGAGGAAGAGTGGGAAGACCCCGATAAACCGCTGCCCGATGGCGACGCCGAGCGCGCGGCCGAGAGAGCAAAGTTGATCGAGAAGGAGCGTCAGGAGGCAGAGTCACGCGGCTATCCGGAATTCGAGGTCAGGGTCGAGTGCGCGTCGCACTACGACGCCATGCAGTTCGTCGAGAGGCTGCGTGAGGAAGGGCTGTCACCGGTTCACCGTTGGAAGTACCTGCTCGTTGGCGCCCTTGATGAGGACAGCGCCAAGGCCCTGGCCGAGCGGCTACGCGCCGAGGCCCCTCCTGGCAGCAAAGTCACCGCCGAAGGGACCTGGAAGGCGATTCGCGCCGAGCAACCGCCGAATCCGTTCGCGATCTTCGGCGGTTTGGGCGTCTAGCTGTACCGCTCTTCGAGCTGCTCGTAGAAAGACGGGTCGTGGCCCGGCGTGATGATCGCGTGCGGGAACGTGCTGTGAAATAGTTTCAGCTCCTGTAGCGAGCGGCGCCAGTTGTGCCGGTCGAAGGGGCGGGGTGGGGGTGGTGCTCCGCCCTCCAGCTGGCGATAGGTGTAGACGGCGTCGCCACCGATCACGAAGTCGCGCTGCCCAAGATGGGCGACCACCGACAAGTGACCAGCGCTGTGGCCGGGTGTGTAGGCGAGGCGGATCGAGCCGTCGCCGAAGAGATCGAAGGTGCGCGCGAAGCTCGCATATGACGAGACGTTGCCGCGAGCGAAGTCCACGGTCCGGTAGTCGAAGACGAAGTCGTAGTGGGCTGGCCTGTAGCCCTGCAACGACGGCCTGCTCGCCGTCGTCGCCTCCACCCACTCGGCCTCGCTGAGGACGAAGGTCGAGTTGGGGAACTCGGAGATCGCTGAGGCGTGGTCGACGTGCAGATGGGTCATCACGACAACGTCAACTTGGTCGATGTTGCGCTTGCGCAGCTGGGTGGGCACGTCCTCGCCCTGGTCCAGCTTGGGCGGCGCGAAGCGAACCGCAAGGCGGCCGAAGTTCTGCTTCGGATCGCTGGCGATAGACGGGTGAAGGCCGGTGTCGACGAGGATCGTCCCGGCGCTCGGATGGCGGATCAAGAACGCAGGGCAGGGCACCGTCCAGCGGTTTGCGCTGGAGAGCAAGGCGCGCAGCAGGCGCAGATTCATGAACCTCCCGCCCGGCGATTCCATGAAGTCCTTGGGCCAGCTGACCCGACCGGCGATCAGCGGCTCGACCACCACCGTGGCGCCCTGCGTGCCGCCTGCGAGCGGCTCGTGAAGCGGTTTCGGCTCCGCGTGGATCTTCATATGAACCGGCTCAGACTAGCGCCGGCGTGGCGGCGGATAAGCTGGCCCGCCGATGCCTGAGAGCGATCCTTCGCGCGTTTTCGCGCCCGGTCTGTTGGCCGGCCGCGTCTGCCTCGTCTCCGGCGCCGGCAGCGGGCTTGGGCGGGCGACGGCGCTGGAGCTGGCGGCGCTCGGGGCGACCGTGATCGGCTGCGGGCGGCGAGCCGAGCCGCTGGAGGGGACAGGGGCTGCCGCGGCGGGACTAGACGGCTCCTTCGAGCACGAGGCCGCCGACATCCGCGACGAGGAAGCGGTCGAGCGGCTGGTGGACGGAGTCGTCGAGCGTCACGGACGGCTAGACGTGCTGATCAACAACGCCGGCGGCCAGTTCATGAGCCCCGCCGAGGCGATCACGCCGAAGGGGTTTCGCACCGTGATCGAGCTCAACGTCCAGGGCACCTGGCTGATGACCCACGCCGCCGCCACCAAGGCCTTCATCCCGCAGCGCGAGGGCAAGGTGATCAGCGTCACCCTCTCGCCCCACCAGGGGATGCCGGGGATGGTCCACTCCGGCGCCGCCCGGGCCGCGGTCGAGAACATGATGAGGACGCTGTCGATCGAGTGGGCGCGCTTCAACGTCAAGCTCTGCGCGGTCGCGGCGGGACAGTTCGACACCGAGACGCTGCGGACGAAGTACCCCCAGCAGGTGGTCGAGAACGTACACCGCACGGTGCCGCTGGGGCGGCTTGGCACGCCGGAGGAGATGGCGTGGCTCGTCGCCTACCTTGCCTCGCCGGCCGGCGACTTCCTCTCCGGGTGCGTGCTCACGATCGACGGCGCCCGCGATAACTGGTTCGGTGCATGGCCGCCGGGTGGCGCCAGCGACGAGGCCGGCGAGCCGTTGGCCGAGGAACGGAAACCGAAGGAGTGATTGATGTCGAGTGAGAATCTGGAGCTGATCAAGGGCATGTTCACCGGCTTCGACGGCGCCGACTCCGACGCGATTCGCGAGATGCTGCCGGCGTTGGTTGCCGAGCTCTGCACGACGGACATCGAGTTCGTCGAAACTCCCGAGCGGGTGGACGCGCGGACCTATCACGGTCACGAGGGAGTCCTGGAGGCGTGGAATGGGTGGCTCGATCAATGGGACGAATACAACGGAGAGGCGGAGAGCTTCGAGGACCACGGGGACGAGGTCTTCGTCGTGGCCCGAGAAGAGGCCCGGGGCCATAGCGGCGCCGCCGTCGGGTCTCGCCTCTACCTGATCTTCACCCTGCGCGACGGCAAGGTCTGCCGTTACCGCGAGTTCTACGACGAGCAAGCGGCCCGCGTCGCACTCGAGGACTAGCCGAGGCGCTTCGCCACCACCGCGCCGAGGCGCCGGTAGCCGGCGATCGAAGGGTGGTCGCCGTCGGCGGTCAGGCGGCGCTTCATCAAGTTCGGATTCCTAGCGGTCGCGAGCGTCTGATTGAAGGGCAGCACCGGCACCTGCTCCAGCTCCGCCGTCGTGTGGATCAGGCGGTTGAGCCGGTCGATCAGCGGCGCGGCGACCGGGTAGCCGCGGTTCCACGGGAGCACGTTGGCCAGCGCCACCCGCAGGCCGAGTTGCTTTCCCTGCTGCACCATCTGGCCGATGCTGGTGGCCGCATTGGTGACCGCGAGGCGCCGCAAGGCGGCCGGGCCCTGGAGCGACTGGGCGATGTCGTTGATCCCGCCCTGCACGATCAGCACGTCGGCGCCGCGCGCACAGCTGGGCAGGCGGGTCGCTATCTGCGAGGTCGGCTGGCCGTAGACGCCGCAGTTGCGAAACCGCAGGCGCGGTTCGTCGCGGTGGGCCCAGTACTCGTACTGGCTGCGAGGGTCGTGTCCGAACCCCAGCGCCGCACGGGCCCGGGGGCTGGGGTCATAGCCGGGATTGCCGGCCGTGATCGAATCGCCGAGCGCGGCCACCAGGACCGGCCCCTTGTTAGGCGCCTGGCCCTGATGCTTCGGGTTCGACGACGAGCCCCCGCAGCCGCCAAGCGTTGCTGCGGTCGCAATCGCTATGCAGCAGAGGGCGACGCGCGCTGCGTGGCTCAGGCGCGAAGCCGGCCCTCCTTGATGCGCGCGGCGAGGTCCTTTGAGTCCTCGCGGATCCAGCGCCCGTCCTCGAGCTCGAATGCGGGCAGTGCTTTCTGGCCCGTCTTCTCCTCGACTTCGGTGCGCTTGCTCCGCCTGTGCGACTGCTTCACGACTTCGTACTCGACTCCAGCCTCGTCGAGCGCCTTCT
The DNA here is from genome assembly GCA_038317345.1 of Solirubrobacterales bacterium. Lineage (GTDB taxonomy): Bacteria > Actinomycetota > Thermoleophilia > Solirubrobacterales > 70-9 > Mayfieldus. The sequence goes on along the minus strand of JBBQBH010000016.1, from coordinate 31,377 downwards.
GCACCCTCCAGCAGGGGTGCCCGTCGATCTTGAGCCACATCGTGGGACAGCGATGGAGCTTTACTGCCATCGGGATTCCCCTCTCTAGGTGTACATCCCGCCGAATTGCCCGCCGGTCACGTTGATCACCTGGCCGTGGACGTAGTCGGACAGTCCCGAGGCCAGGAACAGCACCGGCCGCGCCGCCTCCTCGGGCTGCGCGGGACGACCGAGCGGGATGATCGCGGAGGCCATCGAGCGCATCTGCTCGGGGATGCCCAGGCCGACCTCCTCGCCGCCCGGGGCGGTCATCGTCTGGCCCTCCTCCTTGGAGGCGGTGAGGCGCGTCTCGACGAACCCGAAGGCGATCGCGTTGACGTTGATCTTGAACTGTCCCCATTCCTTGGCGACCGTCTTGGTGAGCCCGACGACCCCGGCCTTGGCGGCCGAGTAGTTGGCCTGGCCGGCGTTGCCCATCGTGCCCGAGATCGAGGTGACGTTGATCAGCTTTCGGAACACCTCCTTGCCCTCGGCGGCCTCGGCCTTCGCGGCCTCGCGCCAGAGGGGGGCGAGGGCGCGGGTGACCCGGAAAGGGACGATCGTGTGGATGTCGAGCATCGCCTGGAACTGCTTGTCCTCCATCCGATGGATGACACCGTCCCAGGTATAGCCGGCGTTGTTGACCACGATGTCGACCGAGCCGAAGGCGTCGACCGCCGCCTCGACCAGCTTGTCCGCGGCGCCATCTTCGGTGAGGTCGCCGGCGTGAACGGCGGTCTCGGTGTCGATCTCGCCCGCGGTTTGCTCGGCGACGTCGGCGTCGAGGTCGTTGATCAGCACCTTCGCCCCCTCGCTCGCGAACAGCTCTGCGGTCGCGCGGCCGATGCCGCGAGCCGAGCCGGTGACGATCGCGCTCTTGCCGTCAAGTAGTCCCATCTGTGTGCGTTCTCCTTCCGAGGTCTTCCAAGTCGGCGGGAACGCTATATGCAGGCGCGATCGGGCGGTCGCACAGGATTCCGGGGAGGAACAGATGACTGGCCGACGAAGGCGGGGGCATGGAGGGCACAGAGCTCCCGGAAGGCTCAGAGCGGCCGGAACCAGCTGTTCCGTCGCCCGGTGCCGTATCGGACTACCCGGTCACTTTCTCGGTCGACTACCCGGACCGCAACCTGAACCGGGTCAGCACCGGATTCCGGATCTTCGCTGTGATCCCGATCCTGATCCTCGCCGCGACGTTGAGCGGCGGCTATGCCCGCTTCGGTAGCTCGGGCACTTGGGCCTCGATCGGCGGCACCGCCGGCGGCCTTCTATTCCTTCCGCCCCTGCTGATGATCCTCTTCCGTGAGAAGTATCCGCGCTGGTGGTTCGATTGGAACCTGCAGCTGCTGCGTTTCCACAACCGACTCAACGCCTATCTGGCACTGATGGACGACCGCTATCCCTCCACCGACGATCAGCAGGCGGTCCATCTCGACTTTCCCTATCCCGACGCAAAGGTTGATCTCGACCGCGGCATGCCACTGGTCAAATGGTTGCTCGCGATCCCCCACTACATCGTCTTGTTCTTCCTTCACATCGGGGCGCTCTTCGCCGTCATCTTCGCCTGGTTCGCGATCCTCTTCACTGGCCGCTATCCGCGCGGCGTGTTCGACTTCGTCGAGGGTCTCCTGCGCTGGGACAACCGGGTTCTCGGCTACGCAATCCTCCTGGTCACCGACAAGTACCCGCCCTTCCGACTCGCTCCCTGAGCGGACCGACGATCCAGCCAGAGAGCGGCTGGACAGAACTCAGCCTCGGAGGTTGGCGTCTTTCGAAGCTGATTGCCCGGCCTAGGGCGAAAGCACCAACGGCGGGCGCGGGTTCTGGCGGAAGTCGAAGTCCGATGTCAGCGTGCCCAGCTGGCTGGCGTTCTCGCGCACGGTGGGGCGCGGATCGGGTCGGCCGTCATTTGCCGGGTTGAGACGCTGGCTGAGCAGGAAGTCGTCCTCGATGAACTTGTTGTAGGCGTCGTGACTCAGCACCTGATGATCGATGTATCCGCTCTTCGCATATGGGCTGATCACGATTCCGGGGACGCGGAATCCGTAGCCGTTCTGGTCGATGACCGGCGGCACCATGTGGTCATAGAAGCCTCCCCAGTCATCCCAGGACAGGAAGATCGCGGTGCTCTTCCACTCGGGGCTGTTGGAGATCGCGTTGACGAGATTCGTCACGTACCTCTGCCCGTCGCTCACCAGGCCCGGGGGGTGCTCGCTCAGCTTGCCGTTCGGGATCACCCACGAGACGTTCGGAAGCTGGTTCGCATGCACCGCGGCATAGAAGCTCGAGAGATCCTGGATGTTTCCCAGCTGGCCGTCCTGTTGGACCGTCTCGAAATTGGGCAGGGGATTCCAGATCCCCGGCGTCTTTGGATTCTGCTGGGTCTGGGTGCAGGTCTCGCCGCCGTCGGGGCAGTCCGGCTGCTGCCCGGTGGTGACGTAGTAGCCCCAGCTCACCCCGGCGCGATGCAGCATGTAGGTCAGGTCGGTCCAGGCATAGTCAGGCGGGGTTGGGCTCTTGTCGGGATTGGCGGGGCTCTGCAGCGCGTTGACACAGCTGAAGGGATCGGGCGTCGAGCACAGCGCCGACCAGTTGGAGACCATGAACAGGTGCTGGGGAAGGCTCCATGAGGCATTGGGCTCGAACATGTGGTCCTGGAGCACGAAGTCGTGTGCGTAGCCCCAGTAGTTGGGGATCTCGCTCGCGTCGTGGTAGCCCATGACGTCTGTCTGGCAGTTGGTGCCGTCCGGCATGCACTTCTGCGCCTTCTCCGCCTGTCCGATGAACCCGTTCATCTGACCCCCGGCGAGGTCGGCGATCGCGGCCGGCGCTCCGTGAGGACCGCCCTTGTTGAGGTCGTTCGGGTCGTGGTAGGGGGCGACGCAGGTGCCGGTGTGGGGATCGGACACGCAGGCGCCAGGCGGTATGCCATCGGCGCCGGGATAGGTGCTGAAGTAGGAATCGAAGCTGCGGTTTTCCTGCATGATCACCACCACGTGGCGAATCTTGCGGATGCCCACCGGGACCGGAAGGACCGTGAGCTTCTTGCTGCGCGACAACCCCAGGTAGTGGACCCCCCGCGGGCGAGGAAGCGCAATCCGAAGCCGCAATGCGGCGGCTTTGCGAAATCGGCTCACGAAGCCGAACTTCGAGCGGTGACCGAGCCGGGAGTGGCCGATGCGCCGCCAGTGGTGCCGCCCTACCCGCTGCTGCAGCCAGACCAGGTCGCCGGCGTGATTGGGGCGAACATGCCCCTTGAACTTGACCCGCTGGCCGAGGTCCGCGATGTGGGTCGACATCGAGAGCCCGATATGCGAGCGGCCCTGCGCCGCGGCGATCGGTACGCCGAGCAGGGTCGCGATCACCATCGCCATCGCCAAGAGCAACCGTCCGCGCATCAATCTGCCTCCGCCTAGTTCCTGTGCCGCTCCCGGTGGCCCACCATTCAAGGGTCGACACGTCCGCCCGCTTAGACACGGAGGGTAGGCAGAAGTTGCGCCGCCAGCGCCGCTAGGGCCCGGTCATAGCCCCAGCTGCTTGCCGAGGATCTCCTTCATGAGCTTCGAGGATGGTAGGGGCGAGCACGCAGGGTCACAAGAGGACACGAATCCGCTGCAAATCAGCCTGTTCGAGGCAGGGAGCGAGGACCCGCCGTGATCGGCGAAACTCGCCCTGATGTGTCCGCTCTGTGTCCGGGGCAGCTTTGAGATGCGGTGGTCATTAGCTCATGGGAAAGGGCGCCGGGCGACCCGGTACGGACACCCAGCCGCTCGACACGCTCCAGCTCGAGGACCCGGAGGGCAGTCCCCGGGCGGATGGCCTTTATGGCGACGCCGGCCCAACAACCTGCTGGGCGCAGCGACGACGACGTCTTTCTACGGCAGGGAGGGCAATGACGCTCTTCGGACCAACAACGGAAACTTCGATCCGACCATCGACTGCGGTCCCGGCACCGACACAACGGTGACGGAGAAGTGCTCTGGCCCAAGCTCCGCTCCCGCATCATGGGTCCGACGTCGCATCGTGCGTGCACCGACGAGGCTCGCTGGTGGCCCCACCCGCATGTCAGAGCCACTAACGCGCGCCGCGCAGGACCGCATAGCGGAAGAAAGCCGCCCGCAGCGGTGGGGCCTGGCGGGCAGCGCGGATGTGCGTGAGGCCAAAAGTGTCCTCGAGTGTGCGTAGCAGTGAGTAGTGGTTGTAGGAAGCATCGATGGCGCCATGGCGGACATCCGGCCCGAGCAGGATCGTGGCGACCCGCCCGCCGCCGCGCTGGGAGCTGATGCCCTCGTCGAAGGTCAGGACGAGGAAGCCGTGTGGGCCCAGGTCGCGCAGGATCTGCGGGACGATCGTGGCCAGATAGCGGTCGGCAGCGCCGAGGCTGCAGTCGTGGGCGTCGTGGCACAGATCCGGGGTCAGCCAGCCGAAGCGGGGCAGGCGCCCCGTCTGCAGCGATGCCTGCAACTCCGAGGCCGGGACCACCCACCGACACCGTCTGGTCTCGCGGATCGACGGGAAGTACATGAACGGGTCGTGCTTCTTGGCATAGGGGTAGGCCCAGCCGCCGCGGAAGCAGGGTTTCGGCATCGCCTCCATGTAGGCGCGCCAGGAAACTCCGGCCTTGCTCAGCTGCAGGGCTAGGTTCGGATCGCGCGCCGAGCAGCCCGTGCAGTCGTAGGTGATCCCGAAAGTCGAGCCGCCGAGGATTGCCAGGTAGTTGGGCAGCGATGGATGCGTTCCCGCGTAGAAATTCGTCAGCAGCGCACCTTGCGCGGCCAGCCGCTGCAGATACGGCGCCTGATCGTTGCCGATCACCTGGGAGTACTCATGGTTCTCGAGCACCACGACGAAGACACGGGAGACCCCATGCGTCGGGTGCTCGATGACTACCGGCGGGCCTGGCGGCTGGACCGCCGGGCTGGGCTCGGGCCGGGATGAGTCATCGCCCCCGCAGCCAGCAAAGCCAAGCAGCAAGAGCGTGAACAGGGCGACGACGCGGCGAATCGGGAAATTATGCCGACTCGGCGGATCTGAAACTCGATTTTTCACCTTGCCCTCGGTCGCAGGGGGTTGTAGCGTGACATCAGCGAAGGAATCGTGACTCGCAGAAGGAGCCAGTCCATGCGTCTTCCCATTCGAGTTTTCCTGGCCACCGCCGCGCTTGCGCTGCTGGCCGCTCCCGCCGCCAGCGCCGACAGCTTCAGCCTCGGGGTCGCGGCCGGTGAGGTGACGCCGAACTCGGCGGTGCTTTGGGCACGGGCCGATCAACCCGGGCAGACGAGGCTCGAGGTGGCGACGGACCCAGGATTCAACCGGATCGTCCGCAGCTTTAGAGTCGAAGCGAACACTGACAACGACCTGACCGTCCAGCGACGGGTCGAGGGGCTCCAGTCGGGCACCCCCTACTGGTACCGCTTCACGCAGGGAGGTGCTGTAAGCAAGGTGGGCACCTTCATCACCGCGCCGAAGCAAAACGACAACGCAAACATCCGCTTTGCCTGGACAGGGGACTATGACGCGCAACCAGCGGTTGGGCAGACGCAGCCGTTCTGGAACAACTTCGATGTCTTCAAGCGCATGCAGGACGAGGGCAACAACTTCAACGTCGCCCTCGGAGACACGATCTATTCCGACAGCGAGGTGCCCGGGCAGCTGAACCCGGTTGCGCTCACGGTCCAGCAGAAGTGGGCCAAGTACAAGCAGAACCTGAGCCAGGCGAAGTTGGCCGACCTGCGCGGCGCGGCGGGCTTCTACTCCCAATGGGACGACCACGAGTTCATCAACGACTTCTCGCGTTTCGAGAACGTCTTCTCGAGCGGCACGATCAACGGCCAGCAGCTCTACCAGAATGGCGTCAAGGCGTTCACCGACTTCGCCCCGGTCGACTTCAGCAGCAAGGACGGGCTGTATCGCACCCGGCAGTGGGGCGACAACCTAGAGTTCTTCTTCCTCGACGAGCGGTCGTTCCGCTCCGCTAAGGCCTCGGCGAACGGTGTCTGCGACAACCCGATCACGCATGCGCCGGACCTCGCGCCGACTGCGCCTCAGAGCACCCGGAACCTGTTCGCGCTCCTCGTCCCGTCGCTGGCGGCGCCCGTCTCCCCGGCATGCCTCGCCGCGATCAACGACCCGAACCGGACGATGCTCGGGGACGCGCAGCTGAAGCGCTTCCTGCACGACGTGAGGCATTCCCATGCGCGCTTCAAGGTGGTGATGAACGAGGTGCCGATCCAGCAGTTCTACGCGAATCCGTACGACCGCTGGGAGGGCTATGCGGCGGACCGCCAGCGCGTGCTGAGCGGGCTCCAGGGCGTGAAGAACGTGGTCTTCCTATCCACCGACGTACACGCCACGCTGGTAAACGACGCACGCTTCCAGACGCTGGAGCCGGGCGGTCCGATAAACAGCGGCATCCTCGAGGCCACCGTCGGGCCGGCGGCCACGGCGAGCTTCGCCCGCGAGATCAACGACACAACCGGCAACCCGGCGGCCGCCGGCGCCGTCGACAACGCGTTCTTCGAGCCGCAGCCGCCGGCTGGGCTCGGAATGCAGTGCTCGGGCATCGATCAGTTCAGCTACGGCGAGGTGTCGGTAACCAGCTCGAAGCTCACGATCACTCCCAAGGGGATCGATGGGAACCCGCTGACGACTGACGACGGCGCTTGCGGGCCATTCGTCTTGAATTACCAGCCCTAAGCGGTGGCTCTCAGGGCGGCAGGCCCGTCCTCCAGGCGGGGTAGTCGCCAACGGCAGCGTATCGAGGCGATCTTGCTCATCAGCCGTTCGTGCGCTGCGCGTGCGGTCCCAGGTGGGCGAACGAGCGCAGGTCGACACCGCGGCGGTCGATTGCCGCTCGAACTCGTGGATCGCACAGCGTCCCGAGTTCTTGGAGCCGTTCTGCGCCGTAGGTCGCATCGTGGTCGACCTCCGTCGCCGGGTGACAGCCGAGCTCGGTGATGCCCGGTGGCAGCGTCTCGATCGCCTTCACAAGGGCTCTGACCGTGATGGCATCGGGAACCGGCGTGCCCTCCGCATCCTGGCCGTAGAACACGCCGCTGTAGACGATACCCGGGGTGATGCCGCGCACCGGAACCCCGAGCCGCTCACCAGCCCGCAGCAGGGCGGTCCGCGCCGGCTCCTCGCGGTGAACGTGCTGGTGTGAGTCGAGGTGGGTGGGGGGCCTTCCGATCAGCCGCTCCAGCTGCTCGAGCTGGCGGCTGATCTCGTCGGCGACCGAATCCGCGGTCTCGGTCGCCAGTACCTGGTAGCGCGCGTGCCACTCGCCATCGCGGTACTCCCATTCGCCAAGGTCGAGGTGAAGACCGACGCTGAGCGAGCTGCGGCGAGCGTATGCGGCGGCCTCCGCGGCGGCCGGCCATCTGACCATCAAGGTCGCGCTCGTGACCACGCCATGCTCATGAGCGCGGAACACGCCGCGGTTGACGCCGGGGGACCGCCCGAAGTCGTCGGCGTTGACGATCAGCACCCTCTCGTTCACGCAAGCCCCAGCTCCTCGACGAGCGTCGACGCCTCGCCGATCCAGTCGTGGGCGTGCTCCGGCGGCGGTCGCCAGTCGGGCGACCACCCGAGCCACTGGAAGGCAAGGTGCAACCTGCAGCGGGCCAGATCGGCGCCGAGCGTCTCGGAGCGCTCCCCGCCTGCGTCCTCCTGCGGCGCGCCAGATTGGTAGGCCGCGACCAGGCGGCCCTGCTCGGGTGGGTCCCAGCCGCCGACCAGCGCCGCGAGGTCGATCAGGCTGGGACCGATCGCCGCCATCTCCCAGTCGACGGGGCAGACGCGCAGGGGGTCCTCGTCTCGCACCACGAGCACATTCGATGGGTATAGCTCGCCGTGCAGGAAGGTGCGCGGCAGCGCCGCAAGCGGCGCGGTCGCCTCGTCATGGCGATCCAGCGCGGCCCGCAACGCCGGCGCGCGCGGATCGGTTGACCCCGACAGCGCCGCCCTCGCCCGCCCGCACCAGGACCGATACCAGGAGTCGGTGTGCTCGAGAAGGTGGGGATTGGCTTCTCGCAGCTCATCGACGCGTCCCCCGAAGCGGGCATGGAAGCCACCCAACCACCTCGCCACCTCCTCCCATACCGAGAGCTCGCCCACCTGCCAAAGCTCCACGCCCGGCACCTTTTCCAGCAGCAGCCAGTGGCGGGGCGGATCCGGCTCGCCGACGGCCGCGACGCAGCGGGGGCCGATGCCCGCGGGTGAGAGGATGCGGCGGTAGGTCTCCACCTCCCGATCCGGCTGGTGGAGGAACGTAGGCTTCGTCCTGCGGGCGTCGCCGATCAGCCGGTCCCTCCGGAGGTCCTTGAGGATCAGCTCCAGCTCCGCGCCATCTTCCAGCGAGGCGCGCACCTCCTCCAGGGGTGCGCTCGTCGCGTACCGGTAGGGCCGCCGCGCGAGCTCGAGCACCTCGCGTCCCTGCTGCTCGCCCAGCGCATCGATCAGCTCCTGATCGGAGACGGCTTCGGTCACCGGCATAGACGTTCGAGGAGGGCGCCGAGGACGCGGTCGGAGTCGAGGTGCTCAGTGGCCACCTCGCGGGCGGCGGCGCGGTGGCTCTCGTAGTCGCGTTGCAGCTCTTCGAAGGCCGCCGCCGCCTCCTCCGCGGTGGAGAAGGCGAGGAGTCCGGCGCCGCTCGGAAGCCGGCGGCCGAATCCGGTGTCCTGGGCGATCACCGGCCGCCCGGAGGCCAGATAGCAGGCGCTGCGATCGCTAAACCAGCCCGAGTCCGCAACGACGTAGCCGGACTTGGCGAGCCCGAACTCCGCCCACGAGCCCTGCACGAAGCGGCGGTAGTCGTCCGGAGTCGCAGCGACGGCCGCCGGGTCGAGGATGGTCCAGCCGTTCTCCTTCAGCGCGACGAGGTCCCTCGTCTCGTCGGGGTGGATCGCGAGCGCCAGCTCGAAGCCCGCCGACGTTCGACGTGGCAGGTCGATCAGCGACCGCAGCGAGTGGGCCTTCTGGCCGTACTGGACGCCGTCGTGGTGGATCGAGCCGTAGCTTCGCCAGTGGCCGACGGTGGTGCTGGCCCGGTGCTCGAGGCGATCGGCTACCGGCCATTCCTCCAGCACGACCGGCGGCAGCGTCGGCAGCCAATCGCGACCGCAGCTAGGGATCGCGCCGTCGGGGACACCGACCGCGTCGGCGATCGTCACGAAGTGGGTGTGGTCGTCGAAGCGCATGTCCACTCCCTCGGTCGCCTGCCAGAGCTGCGTGAAGACGGGATCGAGGTCGAGGTAGGCGCGCACCGGGACGCGGTCCAGGACGTCGGCATCGGAGAGCATCCCGGCCACATTCAACAGTAGCTCCGCCTCGCCGGCGGCGGAACGGATCCGCTCCCGCCCCATTCCGATCGGATCGGCGCCTTGCGGAGGGATCAGCGCCCACCGATCCGCAAAGCCGAATCGCTCCATCACCTGCGCGCAGTAGCGGGGTGCATCGGATGACAGCGCTTCGGGACGATCGAGCGGCTCCAGGAAGTAGACGTTGCAGCCGAGGCGGCGCAGCCCCAGCAGGTACTGGAGCACGGCCCACGCCGCGCCCCCCTGCCACGGCGTCGCTGCGATCATCCCGCTGACGATGACCGTCGGAGCGCTCATGACGCCCACTTCGCGGACGGGGCCATGCGCGAGACGATAATCGTCGCCGGTTCGCTGGCCCAGCGACCGTACATCGGCGGCCATACCTGGGTCTTCCTCCAGTATCTGCTCGGCTTCCAGCGCCTGGGTTGGGATGTGCTGTTCGTCGACCGCCTCGAGCCGGAAATGTGCGTCGACGCCGACGGTGAGCCGGCCGAGCTTCGCTCCTCGGTGAACCTCATCTATCTGGATGACGTGATGGAGCGGTTCGGGCTCGGGGACCGATGGTCGCTGCTCTACGACGGCGGGAGCGAGGTCGTCGGCCGCAATCGCGCCGAGGTGCTCGACGCCGCCCGGCGCTCAGCGCTGCTTCTAAACGTGATGGGCTTCCTCGACGATGAGGAGATCCTCGCCGCGGCCCCGCTGCGCGTCTTTCTCGACATCGATCCGGGCTTCGGCCAGATCTGGCAGCAGCTGGGCCTGCACCAGACGTTCCAGGGCCACGATCGCTACGTGACTATCGGCGAGCGGATAGGCGCGGACGACTGCCCGGTGCCGACCTGCGGAATCGATTGGGTGACGACAAAGCCGCCCGTGGAGCTCTCCGAATGGCCACCTCAGGCTGACCCCCGCAGCGCCTTTACTACCGTGGCGAGCTGGCGCGGGGCCTTCGGGCCGCTGGAGTACGAGGGGCGTACCTACGGGCTGCGGGTGCACGAGTTTCGTCGCTTCTTCGAGCTGCCGCGCCGGACGTCGGCCGAATTCGAAGTCGCCCTCGACATCGACGGGGCCGAGGTCGACGACCTCAGGCAGCTCGACGCGAACGGCTGGACACTGGTCGACCCCCGTTCGGCTGCGGGCGACCCCTGGCTGTACCGCGACTACGTGCAGCGCTCCGCGGCGGAGCTGATGGTCGCCAAGAACCTCTACGTCGACACCCGTAACGGCTGGTTCAGCGACCGCAGCGCCTGCTACCTGGCCAGCGGCAGGCCGGTGCTCGCCCAGGACACCGGACTGGACGGCCTCGTGCCCAGCGGAGAAGGGCTTTTGACCTTCTCCACGCTTGAGGATGCTGTGGCGGGGGTGGAGGAGATCACCGGCGACTACGAGCGCCACAGCCGGGCGGCGCGGGAGATCGCCGTGGAGCACTTCGCTGCCGAGCGGGTGCTTCCGCGCCTGCTCGACAACCTCGGGGTGCGATGAGCACCGTCGTCGTCGCCGGAGCCCTCGGCAACAAGCCGGGCCAGGCCGGCGAGGCCTGGGTGAAGCTGAGCTGGGTCCGCGGCCTCCAGCGGCTCGGATTCGACGTCTGGTTCGTCGAGCAGCTTGCCGAATCGCTTCCCGATGACTCCCCGGCGGCGCCCTGGTTCCGTGCCGTGACCGAGCGGTTCGGTCTCGACGGCCGGGCGGCGCTGCTTCGGCGGGGCGAGGCGATCGTCGGCCCGGCGCTCGAGGACCTGCTGGCGGTCGCTCCCGAAGCGGACCTGGTCAACATCAGCGGACACCTCGCATTCGCGCGTCTCTTCAGCGCCTTCCGCCGCCGGGTGATGGTGGACATCGACCCCGGCTTCACCCAGTTCTGGCACCACGAGGGATTGCCGGGCGCAAACGTCGCGGGCCACGACGCCTACTTCACGATCGGCGAGCGGATCGGCAGCGGCGACTGCCCGATTCCGACCGACGGCATCGATTGGCGGCCTGTCCGTCAGCCGGTGGTGCTCGAGGATTGGCCGCTCGTCGATCCGGCGGACGGCGACCGCTTCACCACGATCGCGACCTGGAGGGGCCCTTTCGGCCCGGTCGAGCACGGGGGCAGGACCTACGGTCTCAAGGTGCACGAGTTCCGCAAGTTCGTCGAACTCCCCCAGCGCTCTCCGCACCGCTTCGAGATCGCTCTTGACTATCACCCTGCCGACGAGGGCGACGTCGACGCCCTGCGGGAGCACGGCTGGACGGTCGTCGATCCCCAGGCGGTGGCCGGCGACCCCGACGCCATGCGCGCCTACGTGCAGGGATCCAGCGCCGAGTTCTCGGCAGCGCAGGGGATGTACGTCGACACCGCCTGCGGCTGGTTCAGCGACCGCAGCGTGCGCTACCTCGCATCAGGCAAGCCGGTCCTCGTCCAGGACACCGGCTTCAGCCGCATCCTGCCAGTCGGGGAAGGTCTGCTGGCGTTCCGGACGCTGGAGGAAGCCGCCGCAGGCGCGGCCGAGATCGCGAGCCGCTATTCCGAGCATCGCGCGGCCGCCCGCCAGATCGCCCAGACGTACTTCGATGCAGAGCGGGTGTTGCCGCGCTTCTGCGAGGAGGCCGGAATCGGGTGAACGGTGGCGCGCCTAGCGGAATAGGCGCCTCGCCACGCACCAGGCGCCGCCCAGGACGAGGGCGCCCGCACCGACGACGATCGCGATCGGCACCTGGTTGGCGTTGATCCAGAGATCAACTCCGTGCTCGTCGACGACCTTGATTAGCTCCCAAGACGAAACCACGGCGACCCAGACTGCAGCTTCGGCTTCGGGTGAAAAGGCATCCAGTTCGCCAGACGAAACCACGGCGACCCAAGCCGCGGCTCCGTCTGCGCCCGCATCCATGGCCGACAACGAAAACAAAGCCGTGATCGTCTTCGCCGACGGCGAAAGCATCTACGTGCAGAGCACCGTCAAGCAGATTTATCACGAGATCGGCGGCCTGACCACACCGCACATCCCACTAGGGTGCCTTTTCGAGTGAACTCTGGATCGCACCTCGAACGCGGCTGAGCTCAGCGATCAGCGCATCCTGTGGAAGAGGGCCGGCCTCCGAATCGGTCCCGATAATGCGGACGTCTGTGCCCTCTTCCGATTCGTTCAGCACTACCTCGATCTTCGGGGGGTGTGGGGTTCCCGTTTTGGCGTACGAGACGATGCGGTTGATTTCGACCGTTTCGATATCCCACCCCAGACCATCGATCGCCTCAGCGCATGCGACGAGGGTGTCCGGCACCGGCAGATCGATTTGAAAATCGCCAGTCAGGCTGGTCATTCGCTCCGGTAATCCAGTCGTTGTGGACTGCGGCGACGAGGCAGCCACCGGCACGTACTCGCTCTGCGGCGCCGTCCCCGTTCCACGTTCGCCGCCGCTCGACTCTTGCGGCGGCGCATTTGTGGGCTCGGTGGCGAGCTTCTCGGTTGCGGGCGTCTCGGTGCTGGTCACATGGCCGGTCGCGGTTTGCGGCCGCTGGACGTTGCTGGCCTCCCAGGGCGCCGCGACACTCGGGTCGTCCTTCCGGGACCAGAGCAAGCGCCTCGACGCCCACCAGGTGCCGCCAAGGATCAGGACACCCGCTCCTACCGCGATCGCAATCGGAACCAGGGGCGACGTACCTCCCCCGCCCCCACCGCTGCTGGACGACCCACCATTCGTCAGCTTAGGCGCGGCGGTTCGCGACCCAGGTGAAGCGTGGGCATGGCGCTTCTTGGTCGCCTTGCCTCCTGCGGCGGTTGAGCCGCCGCCGGTCGTGAACTTCTGGGTGGACTTGGTGTCAGTGGGATCGGGGCCAATGCAGACCACGCTCTTGACGGCGAACTCCTTGCCGCACACCTGATACTCGTACTGGGTGTTGGGGGCGAGGCCGGTTGCCGTCTGCGACCGCTGGACGTTGCTCAACTTCGTGGGGACGGTGACGGTCGGCCCATTCGTCCAAGCGCTGGTTCCGACCTTGCGCCAGCGCGTGTACGCTGTGCAGGGCGTGGTGGGGGAGCCGTGGTCGCAGGAGCCAACCGCGTTGAGCTTCGCCGAGTACGTGCCGCCGGGTTGCAGCTTGATGTCGGATGCCCCGGTCGTGTGTCCCGAGCAGCCGGCCAGTAGTGCTAGCGCGGGCACCGCCAGGAGCGCGCAAATGGCCCTGACGACGGCAATCCTTCGCGTGACTCCGCTCAAGGGAGAGCGACCCTACACCCACGCTCGCTCGCCCGCAGCGTGCTTCGAAGCGGACCGAACGGGCGTTATGCTTGGCCGCTCAGCGCCGATATGAGGAGCGCAGGTCTGGGCGTTCGCCCGGAACCCCGGCTAGATAAGAATCCCGGCCCAGTGAACGACTCCAAGCCTGAGCAGACCGCCGCGGAACAGCTGAAAGCGAGCCTGGATGAAGTCCACTCGCGCCAGCCCGCTTTCTTGGAAGCGCTGCTGGAAGACGCGCGCGTCGCCGCGGCGTACCGCGGGGAACGCCAGCAATTCCGTTCCCGCCTCGACGGCGTCTTGCAGGCATTGCGGCTGATGCTTCAGACCGATGCCTTCATTGCGCTCGCCGCCTACCGGCTGAAGGCCCGGCTGCAAGCCCTCGGGGTGCCGGTCCTTCCCTGGCTCGCCCACCGGCTGGCAATAGTCTCAGGGCAGATCTCGATCGCCGATTCCGCGGTGGTGCATCCCGGCGTGTTCATTCCCAATGGGGAGGTTGTGGTCCAGGGCTTGGCCGAGATACACCCGGGCGCGATCCTCCTCCCGTGGGTTACCGTGGGGCCGATCAGCGGTGGAGTGCGCGGCCCGACGATCGGCCCCTTTGCCCAGATCGGCTCGGGCGCCAAGGTCATGGGGGAAGTCGAGGTTGGCGCGAACGCGCGCGTCGGGACGAATGCCGTCGTCCTCAACGACGTGCTGCCGAACACAACCGTGGTGGGCATGCCCGCCCGACCCGTTACGGACTGATCAGGGCCCGAGCCCGCACACTGACACCGGCTCGGGCGCGTACACGATCAGCTTCCAAGGCAGCGCCGCGCGATCTTGGGGGATCGACAGGAAGGCGAAGCGCCCAGCTCGCGGCATGATCAGCGCCACCCTGGGCACGCTCGCGAACCGGCCAATCCGGACAGAGACCGCGCCGAGCCGCTTCGCCGCGATTTGAATCCCTCCAGGCGGGAGCGTGAGTTCCGCGAGTGCCGGCGGGGCCACCGATCCCTGAATGGACGGTGGGGGCGGGATGGCGGTCTCCGCAGCAAATGAGCGGGCACCCCGCGCGGGACGCAAGCTCACGCATCCGCCGGCCTCCCGTGCCGTGCCCTGCACGGCATTCGCGACCTGCGGCCCCTGACCACCGCCGGGGCGCAACGCCGACTCCGCCCGCGGCTTCACCCGCTCGGCCTCCACCAGTATCCGGTCCGCCGCCGACCTGACGTTCGCGGGCTTGCTGCGGAGATCCGCCGCCGAATAGCCCATCGAGCCGAACGCCCGTACGGCGGCGAGGTACGTGTCCGCCCGGGGATAGAAGAACCCCAGGGGGTAGAAGTCAGGGCTGACCGATTTCGAGGCGATCTCAGTCGCTCCGTAGGCAGCTCTCACCGGTTGCGTGAAGCGCCGGTTCTGGGCCCCGATGTCACTCAGTTGGTCGATATTCGCCGCCAGACCGAGGGCGAGCACTCCCGCGGCGGCCAAGGCCGCGGCGCGACCGGGCCGAGAGGGAAGTCTCAGGGCCCCTGCCAGCTCGACCAGCATCAGTAGCATAAAAAAGGCCGCCGGGTAAACGTAGCGAGGCTGATCCGCCGGCCGGAAGGCGATTAGATACGCGTTGCCGCGGGTCAAACCGGTCGTTACCCAGAGCGTGAGCATGGCCGCCGCAGCGGCCCAGAACTGGGGCGTCAGTCGCCTCCAACTCGCCGCTGCTCCTACGCCAAGCAGCGCAAGCAGAAGCGCCGCCGCCAGCCAGCCCAGCGCGTGATGATAGGCCGGTCCATCGAGGACGCCGGCAAGGCCGGATATCGCCGCGGTGACCGCCGTCCAGGACTGGCCCACGAAGTGGGCAAGCTCGCTCAGGCGTGTCTGCGTGGGGTTGTGCGCGGAAGGTCGCACGAAGAGCCACCAGTCCGCGAAGAGGAGGCTCGGGAGGAGGAACACCCAGGTGCTCAGCCACCGCCCGGGGGATGGGCGCAACAGAGCGAGCACGGCAGCGCCTGCGGCGAACGAAATCCCCACCGGATGGGATGCCAGCGCGAGCGTCAGCAACAGTGCGGCAATGACGTCACGCCGCAGCGTCGGCCGGGCCAGGGCGAGGAACGCCCCCAGGCCTGCCGCCAAAGCCATCGAACCCGGGATCCGATCCGCGGCGAGGAGGCTTTCCGACCCGAAGCCGAAGAGAGCATCAACACTGTGGGGGGCAGGGCCCAGAGGTCACCGACGCGCCGACGGGCAAGCGCAAAGAAGAGGATCGCGCAGGTCAGGGCGAGCGCGATCGCCACCGCCCGATGGGGCGCGTACGACCCGAGGCCGGCCGTCTCCAGCAGGGCCTTGTAGACCAGCATCGGAACGGTGATCAGGTAGCCACCGGACGGTGGATGGAACATCGCGTGTCCCAGCGACTGCGTGCTCAAACGGCTCGCGTAGTGAAGCTCGTCGGCCCCGACGATCTGCCCACGGCCCCAGTAGGCGAGCAGGGTCGCCGAGGCGATCAGCGCGAGGCCGAGGAGGGCGAGCGCAATGGTGCGCCGCTGCGCCAAGCCTTGCCGGCTATCCCGCCTCGGGCCCGGAGCGCTGCGTCGGCGTCATCTCCGGCGCGCCCTCCCGCTCCTCCACCTGTCGCCGGAGCTTCGCGTTCTCCTCCCGCTGGGCGTCGAGTTCCGCGGTGGACCACTTCAGCCTCTGGGAGCGCCGGTGCCCGAGCGCGAGGTGATAGACGCGGTTCGCCTCCAATCGCTCCAGGACGGGGTTTCCGTCCCAAGGGCCCAGAAACGCGGCAACGGCTTGCGCCCACGGGGCATCGCGGTGCCAGACCACCGCCAGGCCGAAGAAGGCGGGAACCGTGGCGACGCGAAGGTCCCGACGACGATCGAGATAGTCCTCGAGCGCGGTCAGCACACCGTTGCGGGGGCCGCCCTCACGTTCAGCCGCGGCGTACATGGGCATGCCCGTGTCGACGACGCCGGGCTCGCCGGGAAAGATGAACGGGCGCTCGAGAGTCGGTTGACGGTGCTCCTCGGGGATGCCCTCGGGATTCCAGTAGGCGTCGCGGCGTCCGTGCGGCCAGCCGACGTCATGCAGCATCAGCAGGGGGAGCTCGGCGCCCGCTGCCCGCTCGTCGATCAGCCGCAGCTCCTCGCTCACGGTGTAGTAGTTGTGGTCGCCGTCGATGATCACCGCATCGGGGAGCGGGATGTGTCGTAGCGCCTCGGTGCTCGGCTGCTGGATCAGCTCGAGCTCCGGGTGCTGCTCGCTCAACTCGACCAGGCGCTCATGCGGGGTCGGATCGATAGCGACCACGCTCGCCCCGGCACCCGCCGCCCAGCCGAGCAGTACGCGGGTCAGATCGCCGGCGTACGCCCCGATCTCGGCGAGCGACTTCGTCCCGCGTGCGTCGAGGCAACCGAGCAGGATCTCGGCAAGATTCGCCAAAGAGTGGCCCCAGCGCGCGGGGTCGTTCTCATAGGGGTCGGCATCGATCCTGGCAGCCATCGCATCAGCGTACGCGCTTCAGGAATCCCTCCGAGCCCGTCTCCTCGCCCACCACGAGACGCCACCGATGAGAAGGATCACGCCGGCTCCGATCGCAATCGGCGCGACAGCCGAGCTCCCGCCTTTATCGGCGCCGCCGTTTGACGCCGGGGTGACTGCTGGCGCCGCTCCCTCGTTCGTCGGCTTTCCTCCGCCGGTGACGAATTGCTGGGCGCTCCCAGGCTTCCCGTCGGGGCCTACGCAAACCACGTTCTTAGCGGAGGACTCCTTCCCACAGAACTTGTACTCGTACGTCTTCTTCGGCGCCAAGGGTTTGGCGGTCTGCGAAAACGGGTGATTGCTGACCTTCCTTTCGACTTTTACCGACGGCCCGTTGGTCCATGTGATGGTGCCGACGGCGCGCCACTGCATATACGCGGTGCACGGCGTGCTGCTGGACCCCTTGTCGCAGGAACCGACGCCGTTCAGCTTCGCCGAATAGGAGCCGTCTGGGAGCTTTGTGATATCGGAAGCCACAGTGGTCTTCCCCGAGCACCCGGCAAGCACCGCAAGCGCACCGATTCCCAGCAGCAGGCAACCAAGCCGTCGCACCGGGCGCAATTCTAGGCTAGGCACCGGGCTTGGCGCTCGGGAGCGACGAGCTACGGCTCCGCAACCGCTCGAGCTCCTGCTGCTGCCGCTCGACCAGGGAACGAAGGCTTTGGAGGGAAGCTCGGAATCCGAGACCAATCAGCTCCCGGTGTTCGTCTTCCGACATGGGCCAAGCTTGCCGATCAATGAGGAGGAACCGGGTCGTCTCGGGGTCGGTATCGGCGCCGCAGTCCGCCGCAGCCTCCACCATCGTGGTGCGAAGGTCCCGGTCCGCAACGTCATCGGTCATCGATCCGTCCTCCCCGGGCAGGGCGCCGATGGTGCGGAGCCGGCTCAAAGCCTTCTCCAGTCCCGAACCGGGTGGCCGTGCAGCGGCGTGGGTTGTCTCAGGCGCCCCGGTCACGCTGCGCTCGGAGCTGAGGGCCGTGCGGAGCTGCGCAATCTCGATCAAGTTCCGAGCGATCTGCCGCCACAGCCCTGCGAACTCCTCGGCGCGCTCGTCGACTTCGCCGCCGGGCTCGAGACCGGCGGCAACCGTCGAGATCCGAGGCCGGTGTAGGTCGATCGACGTGAAACGCTGGCCGAGGGCGGTGCTCGCACCGCCGGCCCAGAACATGCCAATGAGGCAGGCGTTGCGGAGCGCCTCCGCTCGGACTGCGAGCGTCTGCGGCCCAAGCCGGGGCAGGGCGAGTCCGCGCGTGACGATCCGCAGGTGCTCCTTGGCATGGTCCGGGTTCACCTGCGCGGTCGCCGCTCCCGCGTGGCGCCTCCAATACGCCAGCGGCTCGGAAACCCGGACCACGCGTCCCGTCAGCCCCACTCCCATCCACAGGATCAGATCCCCCATCCATCGCAGGTTTGGGTCCCAGCCACCCGATGCTTCCAGGGCTGAGCGTTGCACGAGGCCCCCGGGCCCAATGATCGTGTCGTGAAGTCGAAGCGCTTCGAGGGGCGAGTATTCGATCGGCTTCACCGTGTCGACGATCTTGCCCTCGTCGTCGATAACGCGGTAACCGGGGTAGGCTGCGACGGTGTCGGGGTCGGCAATGAGCTCGCCGGCCAGTCGCGTGACCGCTCCGGGCGCCAGCAAATCGTCGTCGGAGAGGTAGCCGACGATCTCGCCGCGCGCCTCGGCGTTGCCGTTGTTCAGGGCGACCGCCTGGCCGGCGTTTTCCTGGCGCAGGAAGCGGAAGCGATCCTCGGGGTGGCGGCCGGCGTAGTCGGCGAGCAGCGACGGCGTGTCGTCGGTGGAGCCATCGTCGACCACCAGCAGCTCGAGGTTCGGGTAGTCCTGGGCGAGCACGCTGTCGACCGCCCCCCGCAGCCAGGCCGGACGGTTGTGGGTGGGGATGAGCAGCGAGACCGGCGGCGCTTCGGCGCCTCCGGCGACGCGGGGAGGGGCGGGGGCGACGGCGGGCGCCGGGGCCGCAGGTTGCCCGCGGCGGCGGTAGCGGTTCGCCCAGCGCCTGATCGGCCGCTCGAAGAACCGCGCAGATATGTATGCGTAGACGATCGAGACCGGGAAGACCAGGGCTGACCAGCCCAGCGTTGCCCCCAGCGACCCGGTCTGCGCGAGCGATAGCTCGTGCAGCGCGAACCAGATCACCGCGAAATGAATCAGGTAGACGCTGTAGCTGATGTCGGCCAGGCCGCGCATCGGCTCGTTGGCAAGTGGCCGCTGCAGGCGACGCGGTGCCAGCGAGAAGGCGACCATGGCAGTCGCGAGCACAAGCGGGTAAGCCAGCGAAACTCCCAGCGACTGGCGGGCGAAGAGACCGTTGAGCGGGTTCGGGTCGTTGACCGCGTCGTGACCCGCCAGAAAGACGAGCAGCGCCACGGCGGGGACGGCCGCGACCGTCGTCCATTGGGCTCCCCGTTCAAGCACTGGCTGTGGGAACCGGTCGCGCAGGTGCACGTACATCCAGGCGCCGGTCATTCCCGAGGCCAGAGCCAGCCCCCAGCTCGGGAACTGGCTCGCGTAGTAGTCGTGAAAGCGTGCCTCGGTGGCAGCGCTCACGTCTATCCCCACCGCGGAAGCGATGGCGCCGATGTGGAGGCCCACGACGTGCCAGCCAATCAGCAGCGCAGCCGCCGTGGCCAGGCCGACGAGAGGGCGGCGAAAGTACGCGACGGCGACGAGAGGGAGGATCAGATAGAAGACCGTCTCGACCGACAGCGTCCAGACCGGCGCGACGACCCCGAAGCCGAGCGAGAAATGGCCGGCGAAGGCGCCGTTGACGATGACCGGGCCGTCGACCAGCAGCGCCGGGGTCTGCACCATCCCCAGGTGGGCGGCGACCGTGCCCAGCCCCGGCAGCGACCCGGACTCGAACGCGGTGAGCAGCAGCAGTGCGATGACTAAGGAGAGCCAGTAGGCGGGCAGGATGCGGGCCATGCGCCCGATCGCGAACGAGCTGACGCGGCCGAACTCGCCGCCCCGCACGGCGGTGGGCAGGAACATCACGAAGCCGCTGACGATGAAGAAGACCGTGAGGCTTGCCGGCAGCACACCCCAGATCAGCATGCCCCCGACGGAGTCGCCGGCGAGGAGGAGCACGCCGCAGACCTCGAAGACGTGGAAGAGGACCACCCCGATCACCGCCAGCGCCCGGTAGCCGTCGAAGGCGGCGACGATCGGGATGCCACGCGCCTGGCGCCAGGCCTTGCCGGGGTCGGTGGGGCGGCTCAAAGCGTCCTCGCCGCCGGCAGCTGGCCGACCACGATGCCGGCCACCGTCGCGCTGACGTCGTCGACCAGGTACTCGGGCGGCGGCTGCCATGCGCCGGTGCGGTTGCACGCCCAGTCAAGCGCGCGGGCCACGCCACCCGCACCGATGCCGGTCAGCGTGTTGCTGCCGCACTCGATCGTCTCCGGCCGCTCGGTGGTGTCTCGCACGGTCACCGCCGGCACGCCCATGATGCAGCACTCCTCCTGCACGGTGCCGCTGTCGGTCAGCACGCACCGCGCTTCGCGCATCAGGGCGACGAAGTCGAAGTAGCCGAACGGCTCGCAGAGCCGCAGCGGGCCATCGCTGCCCAGGCCTTGCTGCTCGAGCCGCTCGCGGGCGCGCGGATGGACGCTGAAGACGACCGGCAGCTGCAGCTCCCGCGCCGCCTCGCTGACCTCGTCGACAATGGACCGCAACCGCTCCTCGACGTCGGTCGTCTCCTGGCGGTGCAGGGTCAGCAGCAGGTAAGCCTGCGGCTCGAGCCCAAGGTCGGCGAGCGCCGAGGAGTTGGCGATCGAGTCCTGATGGCGGTCGAGCACCTCCTTGATCGGGTTGCCGACCACCAGCACGTGGGAGGGATGAAAGCCCTCCCGCAGCAGGTTGTCGCGGCTGCGGTTGGTGTAGGGCATGAGCACGTCACTGGCCTGGTCGATCAGACGCCGGTTGACCTCCTCGGGGACGCGGTCGTCGAAGCAGCGGTTGCCGGCCTCCATGTGAAACACCGGAATGCCCATTCGCTTGGCAACGTAGGCCGACATCGCGCTGTCGGTGTCGCCGAGGACGAGTACCCGGTCTGGCGCCGCCTCTTCTAGGGCCCCCTGGACAGCCTCGAGGATGCGGCCGACCCGTGCGGCGAAGCGGTCGCCAGTGACGCCCAGATGGCGGTCGGGCTCGCGCACCGCTAGCTCCTCGAAGAAGACGTCGCTGAGCGCCGGGTCGAAGTTCTGGCCAGTATGGACGAGGATCAGGTCGCAGAGCCGGTCGAGGCGCTCGATCACGCAGCTGAGCCGTATGATCTCCGGCCTCGTTCCGAGGACGGCGAGGACTCTCATCGGGCTGGCTGAACCTGCGCGTCCGGAATCATGCGATGTCGCCGGAGCAGATCGGCCACGCTTGGCGCGTCCACGGGATCGTCCCCGGAGCTGTACTCGCGCCGGTCGAACGGCTCGTCCTCGATCTCCGCCGGGCGGAGCTCGGGGAGTATCGGCGAGATCGCCAGGTAATCGCCGCGTTGGTAGGTCCTCGACGCCTCCTCCTCGGACACGAGCACCTCGTGGATCTTCTCGCCCGGGCGGATGCCGATGTACTCGACCTCGATCGAGCGGTCGCCGATCAGGGCGCGGGCCACGTCCACCACCCGCGCGGTCGGCACGCGGGGAACGTAGGTCTCGCCGGCGCGCCCGAAACGCAGGGCGGCGAACACCGCGTCCACTGCCTCATCCAGGCTGAGCAGGAACCGCGTCATCTCTTGCGTCGTCACGGTGACCGGGCCGCCGTGCTCTATCTGCTCCAGGAAGACGGGGATCACCGACCCACGGGAGGCGAGGACGTTCCCGTACCTGGCGACCACGAAGCGGGTGTCGGCAGCGCGGAGATTCGCCTCCAGCAGGATCCGCTCCTGAAGCGCCTTCGTCATGCCCATCACGTTGACGGGTTTGCAGGCCTTGTCGGTCGAGATGCCGACGACAGTGTCGATCGGCAGACGCAGTTCGCTGATCGCGCGCACTATGTTCTGAGCCCCGATCACGTTGGTCATGAAGGCTTCGTTCGGGTAGTACTCGCAGGTCGGAACCTGTTTCATCGCCGCTGCGTGAAACACCACGTCGGCTTCCCCGAGGAGCGCGCAGACCGCCGCGTAGTCCCGAATGTCGCCGATCCGGAAGTGGAGGCGCTGGTGGCGCTCCTCGTCGTAGACGATCTCGTCGGTGGCGACGCGGCGGTTCTGGAACGAGAGGCGCATCGCGTGTTGAAGCGCCTCGCTGCGCGAGAAGATGACGACCTCTTCGGGGACGCCCAGCTCTCCCTCCAGCAGCCGGCGGGCCAGCACCTGGCCGAGCGACCCGGTCCCTCCCGTTACGACGACGCGCTTACCGGTGAGCAAGGTGCTTTCTGACATGCGCGTACCAATCAGCGCTCTCGCTGAGCTCGGCGATCATTTCAGGCCAGCTCGGTGGATTCCAGCCCGTCGCTTTCCTCAAGCGGGTCGAGTCGAGGCTCCGGTCGATCGTTACGGTGTCGTCGGGCTCTATCTTGACGTCGAGGTCGAAAGCGTCGCGTACCAGATGGAGCAGGTCGTACTTCGCGATCGGTTCTGCGCCGACATGCCAGATGCCGTCGAGCGACTCGTGATTCTCCGCGATGTCGGCGATCAGCCGTGATAGGACCGGCGTGGTCGGCCCGCTGAACACGGCGCCGGTGAAGCCTCGCACCGTCCCATCCGCCTGTGAGAGGAACCACTCGACCAAGCCGTTGGTGGTTTCCAGCTCCCTTCCGACCATCGACGTTCGAAGCGTAAGCGTGCCCTGGTCATCCACCTCCCCCAGCAACTTCGAGCGGCCGTAGACGTCCGGCGGGTCGGGGTAGTCCTCCTCCGTGTATCTGCCTTTGCGACCGGAGAACACGCAGTCGGTTGATATGTGGATCAAGCGAACTCCGCGCTCACGGCAGGCGGCTGCGAGCTGGTGCGGGAAGAGCGAATTGGTCCGGATCGTTTCGACCCGGTTGTCGGCGGCGGGCGCTTGCTTGACGACGCCGATGCAGTTGACCGCGACTTCCGCACCGGTCTCGTCCAGCCCGCGCTCGATGCTCGCGGGATCCTCCGCCCGCACCTCCGGCACGGCTCGCTCCGGCTCGAGAACTTCGGCCGCGGCGCCCCTGAGACCGTTGGATCTCACCGTGAAGTAGGCGTCGTGGCGCTTCCGGCACGTCTCCCAGAGCACGTGCCCGAGCATCCCTGTCCCCCCGAAGACCAGCAGCCGCATCAGGAGGCTCCGGTCATCTGCCATCCGGTGCAGCGACCATTCACGGAATTCGGAACCTTATCTGGGGCATAGATGTCCACCATCGCGTCAGCGTACGCGCTTCAGGAAGCCACCCACATTGAAGGTGAGCGCGAAGCGCTCGAAGAAGGGGTCTGCCACGAAGTCGCCTGCGTCGACGATCTGCTGGACCGCGACCGCCGGGCCGGGGCCGAATTCCGGCCACACCGGGTTTCCCTCGAGGATCGTGTCTTCCACCACCACGTAGGACCCCAAAGGTACGAGCGGAGCGTAGTTGCGAAAGGCGTCGAGCACCTGGGGAGCCGCTGCGCCCCCCACGATCACCAGGCTCCGCGGCGGCTCCCCAACGATCTCCTTGACCTGGGCGGCCACGCCCTCGGCGGCCGGATCCCCGCGCAGGTAGGTGATCCGCGGATGGTGCGGAGGACGACCGAGCGGGTAACCGTCGATCGACAGCACCTGCCCGTTGTCGATCAGGTCGCAGATCGAGGCCAGGAACAGCGCCCGGCCGCCGGCGCCTGTCCGCGTCTCCACGATCCACTCGGGCCTCAGGCGGCAGATCAGCTCTTGGTACGCGACCAGATCGGTTGGCGCTCTGTGCGTCGGCTTGCCGAGCCACGTCGTCCGATGCCACTCTCCACTGCGCCAGAACGCGTCGATGAACTCTGCCTTCTGGTCCTGGGGGATCGGCGCGGGCCGAAACGGCCGTTCGGCGGTCGCCTTCATGTACGCGTCCTTGAAACGCTGGAAGCTGTTCATGCGCCGTGGCCTGAAGCGGCGGGCGGCCGGCGACAGGCTGCCGACGTAGTGCGCCTGCTGCAGCGGCACGTAAAACCGGCGCCCCCGCAGCTCCGCGTATTGGTCCTCGTAGGACTTGACCAGCTCGTCGGGCTCGGCGACGTTGGTGGTGGTTCCGCCATGGACCTGGTGGAACGAGGCTTCCCCCAGCATCGTCACCAGGTTGAACCCGGGCGAGCCGACCATCCGCTCGTAGAAGTCGAGGTTTACGAAGCCGCCACCCGGTGATGAGAAGCCCTCGTCCATGCCGCCGACCTGCTCGACCAGCGTCCGCGGCACGAAGATGCAGTTGCTCTCCCAGTCACCGTCGAACCAGTCCCGGTTGCCAATGAAGTGGCTGATCTCGAACAGCCGGTAACCGTCGGTGGGCCAGTCGATCTCGGCGAAGAGCTGGTCTTCGAGCTCCTCGTCATAACCGCCGGCCACCGTGACCGGCTGCTGACCTGGCCCCACGTACCAGTGCTTGGCGATGACGATCGCGGGGGCGTAGGTCGACAGCCCCAGCATGCCGTAGCGCAGCACGCCGGGTGTGAGCAGGTGTGCTCCGTCGATCATCAACGCCAGGTTCTGAGCGGTGGAGGCGGCGATACCGCGATTGATCGCACCGGCGGGTGACGGCGCCGCGTCGTCCCCGAGGTCGATGTATCGGAGCTCGGGGCCGAAGCTGCGAACGAACTCCTCTCCCAGCCGCTCCTCGGGCCTGGAGCCGTTTTCGACCACGATCACCTCGTAATCGAGGTCATCGATCCCCTGCTGGTAGCTGCGCGACAGCGAGTGCAGCGTCCTGCGAGCCTCGCGACGCATGTTGTGGAACACGACGACCACGCCCAACTCCCTGGTCGCCGTGGGCTCACGCTCGCGAGTTCCGCCGCGCATGGCGCGGCGCCTCCACGGCCGCGCTTTCCTCCCTCTCCCCTTCGCCGTCTTGCGCCAGGCTGCGACGCTCCAGTCGATGCGTTCCAGCGGTTCGACCACCCCTTGCTCGGAGCGGAACGCGTCGACCACGGCCTCGCACTCGGCTGTTCCGTAGCCGTCGACGACGACGAAGCCACCGGGCGTGATGCGGTCGTACAGCAGGTCGACGACGGCCCGCAGCTCCGCCGCGTCCTGGGATTCGATACGTAGCAGCGCGACGTCGCCGATCGAAGCCTCAGCCAGCGTGCGCGACGGCGGTCCCTGGAGGAATACGACGCGGTCGTCGAGCAGGTCGAAGCGGGCGAAGCCCTCTCTCACGGTGTTGAGGTCGGGCGCGAACCTGAGGCCGTCGTCTGACGGGGCGGATCCGTTGCTGTCGAAGCGGTCGGCGACC
The DNA here is from genome assembly GCA_038317345.1 of Solirubrobacterales bacterium. GTDB lineage: Bacteria > Actinomycetota > Thermoleophilia > Solirubrobacterales > 70-9 > Mayfieldus. The sequence continues at coordinate 5,925 of JBBQBH010000016.1, read as the reverse complement.
CATATCCGGCTGCCCGGCACCTCGTGGGCCTCCAGAAAGCCGCGCATGAAGATCGCAGCGCCACCCCGGCCGGTCCCCGACTCTACGAGGTCGCCCTCGACCTCATCTTCCATGATCTCCTCGAGGCAGGCCTCGAGGTGATCGAGGCGATGACGGCCCAGCCCCGCGTACGCGAGTCCCGCCGCGCTGACCGCGGGAACCGCCTGTTCGCTCGGGCGCTCGCCGGCATCGCGTACCTGCCGTCGCCGGCGTAGCGCGGTGGCCATGTAGCGGACCGGATTGGCGAGCTTGCCGTAATCGACGTCCTTCCCCGTCTCGATGCACTCCAAGAGGTGCTCGATCCGTAGCTCGTTCTCCAGGTAGTGCTCGTCGAGCAGCGCGTCGCGGAGGAGGTCGAGGTAGCGGCGGGCGACCCGTGCGGCACGGTCCCCAAGTAACTCTTTGCTGTCCACTGCGTCCTTGCCTACCTGCTCGGCCGCCTGACGGCCAAGTGCTGGCTAGTTTTATTAGATCTGCGCCGTTGCAAGCGAATGCGCTGGTAGGTTTGCCCCGAATGGCCGGCACGCTCACCTGGCAAAGCGATGAGCGCTGCGTTGTCGGTGGAATAACGTTTCAGATCCCGCCGATCGGCCTCCTCGACAGCGAGCAGCCGAGCATTCCGATGGCGGGAGCCGACTTCCTGCTGCTCAAACCGCGAACGTTGATCGAGCGCTATGTCGAGGTGCTCGAGGAGCTGCGCCCGCTGCACATCTTCGAGCTGGGCATCCTCGAGGGCGGCAGCACCGCGCTGCTTTGGGAGCTCGCGCAGCCGCGCGTGATCGCCGCAATCGACCACCGGCCGCCAAACATGTCCGCGCTTCGCGACTACGTGTCGCGCCGGGAGCTGGATGACGTCATACGGGTACACACTGACGTTGACCAGGCGGACCGTAGCCGCCTGGCGAAGATCGCCCATGAGGCGTTCGGCGATGAGGCACTCGACCTCGTGGTCGATGATTGCTCGCACATGTATGAGGCTACGCGCGCATCCTTCAACGCGCTGTTCCCGCGTCTCCGCCCCGGCGGTCTGTACGCAATCGAGGACTGGGACTGGACGCGCGAGGAAAAGATCGCCGAGATGTGGGCCGATCAGGTTCCGCTCACGCGGTTGATCCTCGAACTCGTGCTCGTCCTCGCGTCCGGCTCCGATCTGATCTCCGAGATCACGATCGCGAACGAGTTGGTGAAGGTGAGGCGCGGGAACGCGAAAATCGATTCGCGCGGCTTCGACATCTTCGATTCCCTGGACGCGAGCGGACGGAGCCTCTTGGCAAGGGATGAGCGGTTGAGCGGCAGCGACGCTACATCCGATCGTCCCTAGCCGGCCGCCGCGCTGTCATGGGTAAAGTCCGGGCGGTGGAGACATTCGATACCGCCCTGCGCGACGCGCAGCTCGAGGAGTCTCTGAGCCGTCTTCCCGGCCCCGGCTACTACCGGGCGCTCAAGTGGGTCCACAACTTCATGAAGCCGGCGAATTACGTCGAGATCGGCGTGCACAGAGGGGTTTCGCTCGATCAAGCCCGGCGAGAGACGCCCTGCATCATCGGAGTGGATCCGACCCCGGACTTCATTCCGGCGATCATCAAGAAACCACCCGCCGCGAACGCGCAGATATACGAGCTCACCAGCGATGAGTTCTTCGCACGCTACGACCTGACCGAGCTGCTGGGCGGCCCGCTGGTGCTGGCGTTCATCGACGGCCTGCACCTGTTCGAGCAGGTATTGCAGGACTTCGTGAACCTGGAGAAGCATTCCGACGATCGCACCGTGATCCTGCTGCACGACTGCATTCCGTTCGACGAGGTGACGGCGAGCCGCGAACGGACGACCGATTTCTATTGCGGCGACGTGTGGAAGGCGGTGCTTGCACTCCGTTGGCGGCGACCGGAGTTGAAGATGGTCACGGTCCCCACTGCCCCGACCGGGCTGTGCCTGGTGTCGGGGCTGGGCAGCAACGCCCGGCAGTTCGAGGAGGAGCTGCCGCAGATCGTGGAGGACTATCGGGACCTCGACTTCGACCATTACCTGGGGCACCGGCAGGAGATGCCGGACGAGATCCCCAACCAGGTGAAGGCTGTCGGAGACTGGTTGCGGGCAGGTCCGTTGGCTCAGTCGTAGCCGAGTTCCCGGAGCTTGGGGAGGAGGATGTCCTGCACCGCGTCCTGCTCGTCGCGACGGAGGTTGTCCCGCCATACGCCCGCTTTGCCAAAGCGATTCTGCGCCTCCGCACCACGGTAGGGAAGCCGCTCGAAGGCAAACTCGTCGACCACATTCGCCACGTCGACCGCGTCTCCGGATACCCCTAGCCATTCGAACAGCTCGCGCATATGCCGCTCCGGCTCGCGCAGCAGGTCCTCATAGCGCACCATGTGCTTCGGGCCCCGGTGCTCGGCGAACGCCGTCTCGACCACCTCCGTCCGCCAAAGCCAGTGATACGCGGAGCGGATCACGAACTCGAGTCGCTCCGCGTCCTCGACCCCGCGCATGTGGTCGAAGCTCTGCTCCTGCCATCCACCGACGAGGAACGAGGAGAGCTCGGAGTCGACCACGTCGCGGCCGTCGCGCAGCAGGAACAAGAGCTGCGCGGTTGGCTGCGCCCGCATGATGACGTCCGCTGACTGCGATCCATTCGGCTCCTTGACCAGGAGCAGGGCCTCCCTGGCAGCCGTCGCGCCGACCTCCCGCTCCAGGTGCGCCAGGAAGCGATCGTTTATCAGCCGCCGCAGGCCCGGCAGCCAGACGTCCGCGTACTGCGCGGCGAAGAACTTGTCGGAGTCGCCCTCCAGCACCCTCCGAAACGTGAAGGTGCCGAGGTCGAGATCCTCGGCGTGATACCCGGGCTCGTAGGACAGGAAGGGGCTCAGATGATTGCCGATCAAGGGCTCGTTCATACCCACGATCAGGGGGTGCTGCTCCGCCATCCGCCGTAGCCAGGTGCTGCCGCTCCGCGGCGATCCGAACATCCAGATTACGCGTGACTCGACGCTCCGGGACTCGGATGGAGGACCTGGTCCCATCACCGGCGTGCCAGCCAGCGTCGCTGCCTGGGGACGAGCTTCTGCGGCATCGGCGACGGCACGCTGGCGTCCTCCTCTGATCGTCCTGGGCGCTGGCGCCCCACCGTTCGCAGCCTGATCAGGTATCGCCAAAGGATCCCCCGGACCAGAACCGACTCTATCCCGAGCGTCTCGTTGCGCCGGAAGAGGGAGCGCGCTGGCCGGGCGGCGAGCCAGGCGAGAGCCAGCGGAGAGCCCGCCGCGGCGAAGATGCGCCGCAGCGCTCGACGCTTGCGCCGGGTGAGCTGCGCCCGGCAGCGTTCGCGCAGCAGCCGGGCATGGAAATCGCGCTGCAGGTACATGCTGAAGTAGGCGGAGCGCCAGCGGCCCAGGAAACCTCGCCGTTGCTCGATGCGGGCCCGGAGACTGGCCCGCTTCGCGGGTGGCGCGGGATCCTCACCCGCACCCACTCGGCCGAGGACCGCACCCGGATGCTGCACCTGGTCATAGAGCGGGCGATCCACGTAGGCGACCTCGCCCACCGACAGCGCCACGAGAACCAGCCAATGATCGTGGAAGTCCCATCCCGGCCCGCTCGGAAACGGCAGGGCCTGCTCGACCGTGCGACGGCGGATCAGGCACGACGCACCGACGATGGTGTTGGAGATCACCAGCGAGGCGAGGTTGGTGTGGTTGTTGCGCCGCCCCTGCCACATCGTCTCGGCGCGCACGCGACCGCTCAGATCGATCCGCCTGAGATCGCTGTACGCAAGCTCGGCCGAGCCGATGCCTTCCCCCAGCGCCTCGAGCTTGTCCGGATACCAGCAATCGTCCTGATCGCACAGGGCCATGAACTCGGCCTCCGCGGGAGCCAGCTCCAGCGCCCGCTCGAAGTTTCGGAAGAAGCTCAGGTGCGAATCGGCGCGCGAGAGCAGGAACCGGTCGTCCCCTTCGATGAATTCGGCGATCTCATCGAAGCGCTCGGGCTCTGAGCAGTCGTCGCTGATCACGCAGACCCAGTTGCGATAGGTCTGCTCGCGGATCGACTCGACCTGGGTGCGGAAGAGCTCCATGTTCGGGTTGTAGGTCGCCATGCAGATCGCGATCAAGGGCCCCGCCGCTGCCGGCAGACTCTCGCAGGGCAGGGGCTCCGGCCGCTCGACGACCTCGATCGTTGCGACGAGGGCGCTCGCGATCGTCCCGTCCGCGAGCCGCGCCTCCACACCTATCTCCAATTCGCCCGGCCGCTCACGGGGCTCGATCGGGACGGTCGCCCAAAAGCCGCTTCGGTAGGAGCCAAGCTCCGGATCGCTCGGTGAGTCGGGATCGCCGTCGACCGACCGCGCCTCCCGTGGTCCCAGGGTGGGGTGAAGCTCCCGAAACCGGTCAAGTCGCGGCATCTTCTGCGCGGTCGGCCGGTGACGCTTCCCGTTCACGACGATCGCGATCTCCGCGATGCGGCGATCGCGATGGAAACAGGTTCCGACGCAGAAGACCGCGGTTGCGGAGCCCACCGGCAGGGTTGCAGGCAGCGGGCGATCGAGCGTGACCTCGAGCCCGCTTGCGTCGGCTGGGTCGAGGTCCCGCCGCTGAACGCTCACGCGGCGAACACTACGAGATTCCACCCGCTCGCTATTTTCCCCTGGAAGTGAGTAGAGAACTTAGTGAGTAGAGAACTTGATTAGAGTCGCCAGCGAGGACCCACGGTGATCGTCTTCGGCACCGCGGTCACCGATCCCGAGACGTACGACCGTTGCGCCGCACCGGGCATTGAGCGCGCCTCCGAGCCCGATTCGGTCGTCCTCGCCCACCAGACGGCCGGTTCGCTGTTCCGCAACTACAACCTGCTCCTCGACATGGCCACCGAGCACGAGGACCTGGAGGCGCTTGTCCTCGTCCACCAGGATGCTGAGCTCGACGATCTGGACTTTGCGAGAAAGGTGAGGGACGTCCTGCGTGATCCCGACGTCGCGATCATCGGCTGCGTCGGGGCCGTCGGTGTGAGAAGCATCGCCTGGTGGCAGGGCGCAGTGACCTGGGCGAGCGTGACCCACCGCTACCCCGAGTACGGGGGCGGGGATACCGAGGCAGCCGGCTGGGACCCCGAAAAGGTCCCTTCCTACGCCCATCCCGGTGAGGTGGACTCGATCGACGGCGTAGTGATGGTGCTCTCGCCGTGGGCGGTGCGCGAGCTGCGCTTCGATGAATCGCTGGGCAATCTCCATGGCTACGACTTCGACATCTGCATGCAGGCGCGAGCCGCCGGCAAGAAAGTGGTGACGGTCGACTTTCGCGTCATCCACTATCACTCGCTGGAGCTGATCAACGACCCCGAGGCCTGGACGCAGTCATACATCAGGCTGGTGGAGAAGTGGAACGGCCTGCTTCCCGACACCGGCGCCGACCCCGAGCAGCGGGCACTCCGCGCCGAGGCGGAGGCGGCCTGCGCCAGGGGCATCTCGGTCTCCAACCAGCTCCGCAACCAGGCGATCAGGCGCCAGCTTGCCCGCCTCGAGGGAGAGCTCGAGAGCACCACGGCCGAGCTCAAGGCCACGCGGCAGGAGCTCGAGGGGACGCGGCGCAAGCTTCGCTCCGACGAGCAGCCGAGCACGCCCGGCGGAGAGCCGATGGCCGTACCTCCTCCCGGGAAGGCCCGTGCGATCGACTACGCGGTCGATGAGCTCGGGATCGAGTCGTTCGCGAGCCTGGAGATCGCTCATGCTTTCGGTTCATACGCGTTCTATGCGGCGGACAAGCCAAGCGTGCGGCGCGGGGTCCTCATCGATGCTCGCGCGATGCGTCCTCGCGATCAGCTGCTGAGCGCGATCGAGGAAGCTGCCGAGCGCCCGGGCATGGAGGTGCTCGACGCGAGCTTCTCGGATCCGGAGAC